>NZ_JAPENL010000003.1:0-601251 GCF_026342015.1 Micromonospora lupini | reverse complement strand
GGGCCGGCGGCCCGTACGACTCCGCCAACACCCGGGGCGCTGCCAACCTCGCGGAGATCCGGCGGCGGGTCTTCGCGGACCAGTGGACCCAGGCGCAGGACCTGATCAACCAGACGATGATGGGCAACCCTGGCGGCCAGCTCGCCTACCAGCCGGTGGGCAACCTCCGGCTCGCCTTCTCCTCCGCCAGCGGCGCCTCCCAGTACAACCGGACACTCGACCTCACCACCGCCACCGTCACCACGACGTACGTGCTGAACGGCGTCCGGTACCAGCGTGAGATGTTCGCCAGCGCGCCCGACCAGGTGATCGTGATCCGGCTGACCGCCGACCGGGCCAGCTCGATAACGTTCAACGCCACCTTCGACAGCCCGCAGCGGACGACTGTGTCGAGCCCCGACGCCGCCACCATCGGCGTCGACGGCATCTCCGGCGCCATGGAGGGCGTCAACGGGTCGGTGCGCTTCCTCGCCCTGGCCCACGCCGTCGCGACGGGCGGCACGGTCAGCAGCTCCGGCGGAACCCTGCGCGTCTCCGGCGCCACGAGCGTGACAGTGCTGATCTCGATCGGTTCCAGCTACGTCAACTTCCGCACCGTCAACGGCGACTACCAGGGGATCGCGCGCACCCGCCTCAACGCCGCCCGCGCCGTCGCCGTCGACCAGCTACGCAGCCGCCATCTCGCCGACTACCAGGCCCTGTTCAACAGGGTGACAATCGACCTGGGGCGTACGGCCGCCGCCGACCAGCCGACCGACGTGCGGATCGCCCAACACGCGAGCACCAACGACCCGCAGTTCTCCGCCCTGCTGTTCCAGTTCGGGCGGTACCTGCTGATCTCCTCCTCGCGACCTGGCACGCAGCCGGCGAACCTACAGGGCATCTGGAACGACTCGATGACCCCGCCGTGGGACTCGAAGTACACAATCAACGCCAACCTGCCGATGAACTACTGGCCCGCCGACACGACGAACCTGGCCGAGTGCTTCCTGCCGGTCTTCGACCTGGTCCGGGACCTCACGGTGACCGGTGCGCGCGTCGCCCAGGCGCAGTACGGCGCCGGTGGCTGGGTCACCCACCACAACACCGACGGGTGGCGGGGCGCCTCGGTGGTCGACGGGGCTTTGTGGGGCATGTGGCAGACCGGCGGCGCCTGGCTGTCCACCCTCATCTGGGAGCACTACCTCTTCACCGGCGACGTCGGCTTCCTCCAGACCAACTACCCGGCCCTCAAGGGTGCCGCCCAGTTCTTCCTCGACACCCTGGTCGCCCACCCGACGCTCGGATACCTGGTCACGAACCCGTCGAACTCGCCGGAGCTGCCGCACCACTCGAACGCCAGCGTGTGCGCAGGCCCCACCATGGACAACCAGATCCTGCGCGACCTGTTCGACGCGGCGGCCCGGGCCGGTGAGGTGCTCGGCGTCGACGCCGCGTTCCGCTCTCAGGTGCGCACGGCCCGGGACCGGCTGGCGCCCACGAAGGTCGGCTCCCGGGGCAACGTCCAGGAGTGGCTCGCCGACTGGGTCGAGACCGAGCGGAACCACCGACACGTCTCGCACCTGTACGGCCTGCACCCCAGCAACCAGATCACCAAGCGCGGCACCCCGGCGCTGTACGAGGCCGCGCGCCGGACGCTGGAACTGCGGGGCGACGACGGCACCGGCTGGTCCCTCGCCTGGAAGATCAATTACTGGGCGCGGCTGGAGGACGCCACCCGCGCCCACAAGCTTCTGAAGGACCTGGTGCGGACCGACCGGCTCGCGCCGAACATGTTCGACCTGCACCCACCGTTCCAGATCGACGGCAACTTCGGCGCCACCTCAGGAATCGCCGAGATGTTGCTGCACAGCCACACAGGCGAGCTGCACGTGCTGCCGGCGCTGCCCAGCGGGTGGCCCACCGGGCAGGTAGCGGGCCTGCGCGGTCGGGGCGGATACACAGTCGGCGTGCGCTGGACCAGCGGGCAGGCCGACGAGATCAGCGTCCGGGCCGACCGGGACGGCACGCTACGGCTGCGTGCCCGGCTCTTCACCGGCTCCTTCACACTCGTCGACGCCACCGACGACAGCACACCGTCCACCACCCGACCGGACACGGACGTCGTCCAACTCGCCGTCCGCGCCGGGCACACCTACCGCGCCGCGCGGCCCGGCGTGACACCGTCGCCGACGCTGAGCAACACCCCCACGCCCACAGTCACCCCGACCCTGAGCCCGACGCCGACCCTGACGCCGACCCCGACACCGACAGTGACGAGCACGCCCTCGCCGTCCGGCGCGCGGGCGACGTACACGGTGACGAGTTCGTGGTCCGGCGGCTTCCAGGGCGAGGTCACCGTGACCGCGGGCGCGGCGCCGACCCGCGGCTGGACCGTCTCCTGGACCTTCCCCAACGGGCAGGTGATCAGCCAGATCTGGAGCGGCGCACACACGCAGAGCGGCGCGAACGTGCGGGTGACGAACGTCGACTACAACGGGTCCCTGCCGGCGGGCGGCTCGACGACGTTCGGCTTCATCGCCTCCACGACCGGCGCCAACAACCCGCCGACCGACATCACCTGCACGACGACCTGATCCGGCTCCCGTCCCGCCCGCCGTCGGCCCGCTGCCGGTGGCGGGCTGGGCCGGCCGGCGGCTGGCGTCCGTGACACGTCGTCGCGGACCCTCGGCTACCGCCCCGGCTCACCGCCCGTGGGCCCGGCCCGCCGTCGCCACCGACGGTGGCGCCAGACGGCGACCGCGCACGCCACGGCGACGAGTAGCGCGGCGGCGCCCTTCCACGTCCGCTCGAACCACTGTCGGTCGGTGCCGAACGCCGCTTCGCCGGCGGCCATGAGCCACAGCCCCGCCCACGCCCACTGCCAGCCGCGTGGCCACGAGAAGGACTCGGGCGGGTCGGTGAAGGCGCCGACCGCGACGAACGCGGCGCCGACGACGACGATCAGCGGTACGCCGATGCGCGAGACGACCTCCCAGAGCGACACGTGTCGATCATCTCCGGTGGGCGCAAGCGCCGGCGGCCCGGTCCGCCGACAGCCAGCGACCCGATCGCGGGGACGCTCAGGAGACGGCGGCCCGCACCAGCTCGATGACCCTCTTCTCCACCTCGGGGCTCCACGTCCGCAGCGCGTACGCCACCGGCCAGAGGTCTCCGTCGTCGAGGTTGGCCGTGTCCTGGAAGCCCAGGGTCGAGTAGCGGTAGTTGAACTTGCCGGAGTCCTGGAAGAAGACGACGATCTTGTCAGCCGCGTTCGCGTAGGCGGGCATCCCGTACCAGGTCTTCGGCGACAGTTCAGGGGCGGCGGCGGTCACCGCGACGTGCACGCGCTCGGCGAGCGCGCGATCGTCGGGCGCCATCTGCGCGATCCGGTCGAGGAGCGCCTGCAACCCGTCGGCCTTCTTGGCGCCCTTCTTGCCCTCGGCGCGCAGTTCGGCCGCACGCTCCTTCATCGCGGCGCGCTCCTCGGCGCTGAAGCCGTCGGACTCGGTCGTCGGGGTCTTCGCTGACATGTCGGGCTCCCTCTCGATGTTTCCCGGCCCGGCGTGGTGCCGGCTACCTGGGAAAAGGCTAGGCCGGGGTGCCGGCCGGGCGCTTCTTGATTCCTGACCGGGTCGGGTCGGTGGGACGGGCGGATCGGGCCGGCGGGACGGGCAGGTCGGGTCGGTGGGACGGGTCGGGTCGGGCCGGCGGGACGGGTCGGGTCGGTGGGGCGGGCGGGTCGACCGGGTCAGGCGGGGCGTTCGGACGCCGACGCGGAGCGCTTATGCTCGGGGCCGGAGCTGGGCGCGTCCCCGTCGGGGCAGGAAACGATTCGAGGGCGGCGTATGAACATCGGGGAGATCGCCCGTCGGGCGGGGGTGTCCCGCAGCACCGTGTCGTACGTGCTGAGCGGCAAGCGAACCGTCTCGGAGGCGACCCGGCGGCGGATCCAGGCGGTCATCGACGAGCTGGACTACCGGCCGAACGCCAGTGCCCGCGCACTGAAGGAGGGGCGTACCCGCACCCTCGGGCTGGTGATCCCACCGGCGAGCCAGCGGTTGACCGACATGCAGTTGGGCTTCGTCGCCAGCGTCGTCGAGGCCGCCGCCCGCCACGACCTGGATGTGCTGCTGTCCCCGTCCGGCGGCGACCACGACCGGTCGTTCGAGCGGATCGTCAGCGGGCGTCGGGTGGACGGCGTGGTCCTCATGGAGATCCGGTTGGAGGACGACCGGGTCACGCGGCTGGCCAGGACGGGCCTGCCGTTCGTCACGATCGGGCGGACGGCCGAAGCGCACGGCATGAGCTGGGTCGACATCGACTACGCCGGGCTGATCGCGCGCTGCGTGCACCACCTGGCCGACCTGGGGCACCGGCACGTGGCGCTTGTCAACCGCTCCGCCGAGCTGGTGGCGGCGGGTTACGGGCCCAGCCATCGCGCGCTTGCGGGATTCCAGGCGGCGGTGGTGGAACGGGGCCTGAGCGGCGTGGACGTCTGCTGCGGTGATGACACGACCTCCGGTGAGGCGTGCGTGGAGCAGTTGCTGGTGACTCATCCGGCAGTCACGGCGGTGGCCACCATCAACGAGGCGGCGCTGCCCGGGATGCAGCGCGCGCTGACCGGCGCCGGACTGTCCGTGCCTGCCGACTTCTCCGTCACCGGGGTCGCCGCCCAGCACTGGGCGGAGGACTTCCGCCCGCCGCTGACCGCCGCGGACGTGCCCATGCGGGAGATGGGCGCGGAGGCGGTGGCGCTGCTGCTGGAGATCATCGCGGCTCCCGAGAGTGTGCCGCGGCACCGCCTGTACAGCCCGCCCATCTCCTTGCGGTCCAGCACGGGCCCGGTCCGGACGCGCTGACGCGGGCCCCGGCGGTCGTCGGGGCCCGCGCCGGTCGCTACCGCCGCGCGGCTCGGCGCTCCTCCTGGGCGGCCGCGAGGATGAGATAGCTGCTGGCCGTCCAGGTGTACGCGCGGTCCCGCAGCCCGGCGCCGGTCTCGGCGTCGAAGTTCTCCGCGAAACCGGACTTCTCGCACAGCGCGAGGAAACGCTGGCTGATGTCGTCGGCGATCCCGGTGTGCCCGGCCCGCCGCAGCCCGTCCTCGACAAGCACTGTGGAGGGTGCCCAGATCGGCCCCCGCCAGTAGCCGTCGGCGAGGTAGTGGTCCGAGTCGGTCGGCTCGGTGGCCAGCCCGTGCGTGGTGAGGTGGGTCTCGACGCCCCGGGCCAGCGCGTCGGCGATCGGGGCGGGCAGGTCGGCGCCGAGAGCGACGGGCATCAGGTCGAGCAGGCTGCGGCTCGTCCGCCGCTGCCCGGTGTGCGGGCTGCGGGAGGTGAAGCGCTCGCCGTCCCACAGCTGCCCGAGCATGGCCGCGTGGATCCGGTCGGCCTCCCGCGACCACCTGTCGGCGGGTTCGCCCAGCTCGGTGGCGAGGTCGGCCAGGCACCGCAGCTGGGAGACCAGGAACGCGGCCAGGTCGGCGGTCTGCAGGACCCGGTCGTCGTCGAAGGTGGTCGCGTTGTCCCAGCCGCTGTCGTTGCCGTGCTGGTAGTGCGGCAGGTCGTGGCCTGGCGCGCGACGCGCGTCGAGCCAGAATTCGGTCCAGCGGGCCAGCCGGTCGTACGTCCGCGCGAGCTCCACGGAGTCCGGTGGCTGGGGAAGGCGTCGGCGCAGGTGACGCAGGGCCCAGCCGTGGATGGGGGGCTTGACGTAGTTGTGCAGGACCTCCGAGTGGGTGACCGAGTCGGGCAGGGCTCCCGCGCCGTCCTGGTGGTCGAAGGGCAGCTGGAACTGGTGCCAGGCCAGCTCCGGCTCACCTGCCGCGAGCGCTATCGCGTTGAAGCAGTGGTCCCAGCTCCACACCTTGTCCATCCAGTGCTTGGACATCAGGACGGCGGGCCGGGTGACGAAGCCCGCCGGGGCGACGGTGGCGGACCACAGCACGTACGCGGCCAGTTCGGCGGCCGGGGTGTCCGCGCCGCGCCACGGCGCGACGGCGTCGACGAACGCGGCGAACTCGGCGCTGCGGTCGCGGCACACCTGGTCGAAGGGGACGGCGGCGGTGAACGGCCGGCGGGCGGTGGCGTACTCCTCGATGGCGACCTCCCAGGGTTGGTCGCCGGGGAGGTCCAGGAAGCGGTCGGCGACGCCGAGCGCCTCGACGCCGTCGGCGAGGCGCAGCGCGCCGGAGAGCACAGTGACCCGGTAGCGGCGTCCGGTCTCGTACGAGGTGAACACGTGTGAGCCGTCGACCGGGTCGAGGTAGAGGTAGGTGCCACTGAACGGGGTGAGGGTGCCGGCGGCGGCGGCGATCCGTAGGCCGAGGTGCCGGCCCCGGATCCGCAGGGTTTCCGGTCCGTCGTAGACCGCCTCGATCCGGCCGGGACCGGCATGCCAGCTCAGCAGCGCGGGCGTGGCGACGACTGTGGCGCCGGGGGCCGTGGGGGAGAGGCGCAGCACCGGGTGCAGCCCGGTCTGGTGCGACACCAGGTGCAGGTCGTCGGCGTACGTCTTCTCGGCGACCACCGGGGAGATGTTGAGCCAGGATCCTCGGTAGCTGAACGGGATGTCCTGGATTCCGAACTCCGGACCGGACGGGGCGACGGTCATGGGTGGCGGTTGCCTTTCTGTGGTGCGGGTGGTCAGTCCTCGACCGCCGCGGGTGGTCAGTCCTTGACGGCGCCGGCGGTCACGCCCATCGAGACGTACCGCTGGGCCAGGACCAGCAGCACGGCGGCCGGGATGGAGGCGACGACAGCGGTGGCCATGATGGCGTTCCACTGCTGGTTGTTGTTGCCGATGTAGTGGTAGATGCCGAGGGTGATCGGCTGGTGGTCGCCGCCGCCGGCGAGGGTCGAGGCGAAGATGAAGTCCGACCAGGACCACAGGAACGCGAACAGCGACACCGTTACGATCGAGTTGCGGCTGACCGGCAGCACGACCGACCAGAAGGTGCGCAGCCGTCCCGCGCCGTCGACCACGGCGGCCTGGAGCAGCTCGTCGGGGATGCCGGACATGAAAGCCGTGAAGATCAGTACGGCGAACGGCACCGCGAGTGTCGTGTCGGCCAGGATCAGACCCGGCAGCGTGTTGAGGACGCCGAGGGTGAGGTAGATGGCGTAGAAGCCCATCGCCATGATGATTCCCGGGATCATCTGTGCGATCAGCAGGAGGAAGCTCAGCGCCGGGCCGCCGGGTGGCCGCAGCTTCGCCAGCGCGTATCCGGCGGGGGCGGCGAGCGCCACGGTCAGTGCCACAGTGCCCAGCCCGACGAGGAAGCTGGTGCCGAGGTACGGCAGTTGCTGGTCGAGGACGGCCCGGTAGCCGTCAAGCGTGCCGTCGGTCGGGAACAGGTGCGGCGGACTGGCCCGCATGTCCTGGTCCCGGGTGAACGACACATTGATCATCCAGTACACGGGGAAGAGCATCAGCCCGGTCAGCACCAGACCGACTCCGGTCTTCCACCAGACGCGACGCGGTGACGTGATCATCGTTGGTACTGCCTCCGCTGGGACCGGATGTAGACGAGCCCCGCGATCAGGGCCATAACGATGAGCAGGTTGCCGACGGCCGCGCCCGGACCGAACTCCGGCAGCATGTTGCCGAAGCCGAGGCGGTACGACCAGGTGGCGAGCGTGGCGGACGAGCCGGTCGGGCCGCCCCGGGTCATGATCCAGATGATGTCGAAGACCTTCAGCGTGTAGATCAGCCCCAGCAGCAGCGTGATCGCGGAGACCGGGCGCAGCAGCGGGAACGTGATCGACCAGAACCGTTGCCAGCCGCTCGCGCCGTCGAGCGCGGACGCCTCGTACACCTCGACCGGGATCGCCTGGAGGCCGCTGTAGAGCACCACCAGGTTGAACGGGATGCCGATCCAGACGTTCGCGATGATCACCGAGGTGAGCGACCAGGTCGGCGAGGTGAGCCAGTTGACCGGGTCGATCCCGACGACGCCCAGCGCGGCGTTGACCAACCCCGAATCGCTGTTGAGCAGCCACGACCAGGTCGAGGCCGACACGATGAGCGGCAGCAGCCACGGTACGAGGATCAGCGCCCGCAGGGTGCCCGACAGCGGGAAGTGCTGGCGGAAGAAGAGAGCCAGGGCCATGCCGATGGTGAACTGGAAGACGAGCGACGCGCCGGTGAAGATCAGGGTGTGCGCCAACGTCGGCAGGAACGCCGGGTCGGTCAGGACGGTGCGGTAGTTGTCCAGGCCGGCGAAGGGTGCGCCGCCCTGCACGAACGAGCGGACGGTGTACGCGCGCAGGCTCAGCTCGACGTTGCGGTAGAGCGGGTAGGCGTAGAAGGCCAGCAGGTAGACGACAGTCGGCGCCAGGAAGCCCCACGCGATCAAGCGTCCGGGCCGGCGGGTTCGAGGCGCGGGGGGCCCGGGTGGGGCGGTGTCAGCCGCCCCACCGTGGCCTCGCGTCGTGGTGGAAATCCGTGTCGTGGGGGTCATCGTGTCGGTTCGGCCCGCTTACTTGCTCGTGGCCGAGGCCTGCGCGGCGGTCAGCGCCTCCTGCGGCGACTTCCCGCCGCTCAGGGCTGCCTGCACGGCGGTCCACAGGGGCTCGGAGATCTTCGGGTACTTCGTGCCGAGGTTGTCACCGGTGCGGCCCTTCGCCGCCCGGACGGCCTCCACCCAGACCTTGAGTTTGGGGTTCTCGGTCGCCTGCCGGTCCTGTACGGCGGTGACGGGCGCGACGTAGGAGAGCGTGGTGTCGGTGGTGAGCAGATTGTCGGCGTTGGTCAGGCAGGTGACGAGCTTCTGCGACGTCGCGTACCTGTCGGTCTTCTTCTGCACCGGGATCGAGACGAACTCGCCGCCGGTCGGCGCCGGGGCCGGCCCACCGGCGCTGGCCGGAATGGCGATGGTGCCGTACGAGAAGCCGAGCTTCTCCGCGTTGGCCAGCTGCCAGGTGCCGTTCTCGGCGAACGCGAAGTTGCCGGAGGCGAACTCCTGCCAGCTCGTGGTCTGGGTGTTGTTGATGACCGAGTTCGGGGCGAGGCCCTGGTTGAGCCAGTCCTTCCACAGGGTCAGCGCGGACACCGCCTGCGGCGAGTCCAGGCTGGTCAGCTGCGCGCCCGATCCCCAGTACCAGGGCAGGAACTGGAAGCTGCCCTCCTCGGTGCCGATCGCGGAGAAGGTGATGCCCTTCTTGCCCTTCGCCTTGACCTTCGTCAGCGCCGCGGTCAGGGACGTCCAGTCGGTGACCGAGGCCGGGTCGACGCCGGCGGCGGTCAGCAGGTCCTTGTTGTAGTAGAGCGCCAGGGTGTTGGCCCCGATCGGCACCCCGTACGTCTTGCCCCCGCTCTGGCCGGCGCCGAGCAGGTTCGGCGCCATGCTCGACACGTCCAGCTTGTTCTCTTCGGTGGTGGTGAGCGCGCCGGCCTCGGCCAGTGTCGAGATGACCGGATTGTCGACGATCAGCACGTCCGGCGAGTTGCCCTGCTGGGCGGCGAGCAGCGCCTTGTTGGTGAGGTCGGTGGTGTCGTAGCCGGTCCGCTCGACGGTCACGCCCGCCGAGGTTCCGCACTTCTTGAGCAGGGCGACCCAGTCGGAGTCGTCGGCGAACTGCGGATACGGGTCCCAGACGAGGTAGGCGCCGCCGCCACCGTCGGAGTCGCCGGACGACGACGAGCAGGCGCCGGCGGTCACCGCGGCGAGCGCTATCACGGCAACGGCGGCCAGGCGCCGCCGTCGGTTGAGTCCTGTCATGTGCTGCCTCACTTAGAGTCGATCGTCAGGTGGGGTGTCGTGGGTTGACCGTCGGGGGCCGGACCACGTCCGACCATGAGGCGAACCGATTCGACGAAACGGTTCGCACGAAGATAGGACCGCCCGTGCTCGGTGGTCAAGGGTTGGCTGAGCTGCCCGGGCGGCGCTGCTGGGAAACACCGGCTTCACCCGATCGTCACTTCATTGACATGAGTGAGTCCCCGACCTACGATCCGTGCGAATCGATTCGCAAGCGCAGCCCTCCGGAGAGCGTCCCCCGCGCCCCACCAAGGAGCCGCCCGTGAAAACCCCGTCCCGCAGCAGGTCGGGGCGAGCCCACGCGCTCGTCGCCCGACTCGTCGTCGGCCTGCTCGCCGCAACCACCGCCGTCACCGTCGCCGCGTCCCCGGCCCAGGCCGCCGACGAGTCGATAAGTGTCAACTTCTCCACCACCACCGGCACGCCCACCTACCGCGCGGCCGGCTGGATCTACGGCATGACCGAGAACGCCAGTGGCCCGCCCGACCACTTCTACCGCGACGTCAACTTCCGCTACATGCGCGCCGGTGGCGCGCAGCTGCCCGGCAGTGGCTGGGTCGGTGGAAACTACGATCGCCGCTGGAACGCCACTGTCGCCCAGGCACGTCGGACCGTCGCCCTCGGCGGGCAGTTCATCCTGCTGCCGCACGACCTGTGGGGCGCCGACGGCGCCGGCATCTCCCGCTTCCCCGGTGACAACGGCAACTGGACCGACTACGACAACTTCCTGACCCGGGTCATCAACGACGTCCGGGCGTCCGGCCTGTCGGTGCAGTGGGACATCTGGAACGAACCCAACATCACCATCTTCTGGAACCGGCCGATCTCGCAGTACCTCGAACTGTGGCGGCGCACGTACCAGCGCCTCCGGACGGAGTTCCCCAGCCAGCTCATCGTCGGGCCGAGCTGCGCCTGCGTGCCGTCGACAAACCACGCGTTCTGGAACCAGTACCTGGACTTCGTGCGCTCGACGAACACGGTGCCGGACATCATCAGTTGGCACTCGCTGCCCGGTGACCCGGTCGCCAACGTCGCCGCGGCCAACGCCACCCTCGACCCGCGCGGCATCCCGCATCCCCGCCCGTACCAGATCAACGAGTACGGGGCGTCGAACGAGCAGAACCCGGCCGACGGCGCCTGGTACATCGCGCGTCTGGAGCGGGCCGGCGCTGACGGTCTGCGGGCCAACTGGGCCAGCGCCGGCAACCTGCACAACGACCTCGGCAACCTGTTGACCCGCAACTCGGCCGGCCAGCACCAGCCCAAGGGCGAATGGTGGGCCTACCGCTACTACGCCTCGCAGACCGGCCAGAACGTCTCGGTGACCGGCAGCCAGTCCTACGACGCGTACGCCACGAAGGCCAGCGGGGTGGCGAAGGTCCTGGTCGGTGGCGGTCGCACCACCGGGAACCTGAGCGTCAACCTGCAACGCCTCGACACGACAAGTGGCGTCGTGCAGAACAACCAGGTGCGGGTGCTCACGCAGCGCATCCCGTACAACAACGGCGGTGCGGTGCAGGGCCCGGTCACGGTCTCCAACAGCGTCGTCACCCTGTCCAACAACAACGCCACGGTGAACCTGCCGTACGGGAACCAGAACGACACGTACACGGTGACCCTGCTGCCGCCCTCCGACGCGGGCTTCCAGTCGGTGGCGGTGGCCCAGCACTCCCAGCAGTGCCTGGACAACACTGGCCTGAGCACCGCCGACGGCAACGTCCAGCAGCAGTTCTACTGCGAGGGCGGCGCCCAGCAGCTCTGGAACTTCCAGCCGGTCGCCGGAGTGGCGAACACGTACACAGTTGTCAACCAGCAGAGCGGCAAGTGCCTCGACGTCAGCGGCGCCTCCACAGCCAACGGCGCCGCCGTGGGCCAGTGGACCTGCCAGAACGGGCTCAACCAGCAGTTCACCCTCCGGAAGGTGACCTACTCCGGTAACGACTCGCACGACTACCAGCTCGTCGCCCGGCACAGCGGCAAGTGCGTCGACGTCAACGGCGTCTCCACGGCGGCCCGCGCGACTGTCCTTCAGTGGCCCTGCAACGCGGTCGGCCAGGGCAGTCCGCTGAACCAGACCTGGCGGATCTGGGGGCGGTAGGCGGCGCGGAAGAGGTCAGGCGGTGGCCGTCGGCACGGGCGGCCACCGCCGGACTCCCGCCGAGCGGGCTTACATTGACACTCATCGAAAATTGATCCTACGATTGCTGCGCATCGATCCGGCCGCCCCGCCACCACCACCTGCGGCGTCGGCACATCCACGCGCTGCCACGACTCCGAGGAGCCACCTCGTGCGAACCCCGTCCCCCGCCGGGCCCGGCCTGGCCCGCGACCCCATCCCGAGACGTCGCCTCCCACGCCTGGCCGTCCTGGCCAGCGCCCTGGCAGGCGTCCTCGTCCTCGCCACCGTCGGCGCGACGGCCGGCGCCGGATCGTCCGCCGCCGAGGCCGCCACCGCACCGATGGCGGCCGCCGCCATCGTGGCGGGGCAGAGCACCACCATCGTCGGCGCCCCGTCCGGTCGATGCGTCGAGGTCCCCAACTCGAGCACCACAAACGGCACCCAGACCCAACTCTGGGACTGCAACGGCGCGGCCGGCCAGACCTGGACCTGGACGTCGAGCAAGCAGCTCACGGTGTACGGCAACAAGTGCCTGGACGCCTCCGGCCGCGGCACCACGAACGGCACCGCGGCGATCATCTGGGACTGCAACGGCCAGAACAACCAGCAGTGGAACGTCAACAGCAACGGCACCATCACCGGCGTGCAGTCCGGGCTGTGCCTCGATGCCAACGGCGCGGCCACCGCCAACGGCACCAAGCTGATCCTGTGGGCCTGCAACGGCGGCGCCAACCAGCAGTGGGCCTCGCCGACCACCCCGCCGACCACCGCTCCGCCGACCACCCCGCCGCCGAGCGGCGCGCGCCCGTGCGACATCTACGCCTCGGGCGGCACCCCGTGCGTGGCGGCCCACAGCACGACGCGAGCCCTCTACGCGACGTACGCCGGCAACCTCTACCAGGTCCGACGCTCGTCGGACAGCACGACCCGCAACATCGGGCTGACCGGCACGGGCGGCACCGCCAACGCCGCGACGCAGGACTCGTTCTGCTCCGGCACGACCTGCGTGATCACAGTCGTCTTCGACCAGTCCGGGCGCGGAAACGACCTCTGGTACCAGGGGTCCAGCGTCGTTCCGGGCTCGCCGCAGAGCAGGCCGGCGACCGCGACCACGGAGTCCCTGACGGTGGGCGGCGCCAAGGCGTACTCGCTCTACATCAACCCTGGCAACAGCTACTGGCGCGACGGGCACCTGACCGGCGTGCCGACCGGCTCGGCGCCCGAGGGCATGTACATGGTGACAAGCGGGACCCACGTCAACAGCGGCTGCTGCTTCGACTACGGCAACAGCGAGACGACGCGCAAGGCCGACGCCGCCGGCGCGATGGACGCCATCAACTTCGGCAAGCAGTGCTGGTTCGGCGGTTGCTCCGGCAGCGGCCCCTGGGTGCAGGCCGACCTGGAGTGGGGTCTGTTCCCCGGTGGCAGCAGCTCGTGGAACCCGAACCAGCGGGCGTTCACCAGCAAGTTCGTCACGGCGACGCTCAAGAACAACGGCACGTCGCGCTTCGCCATGAAGGGCAGCGACGCGCAGTCCGGCAGCCTCTACACGCTGTGGGACGGCTCGCTCCCGTCGGGGTACAACCCGATGAAGAAGCAGGGCGCGATCATCCTGGGTAGTGGCGGTGACTGCTGCAAGCCCGACGGCGGCGCGAACCTGAGCGCCGGCACGTTCTACGAGGGGGCCATGGTCGCCGGTTACCCGTCCGACGCGACGGAGAACGCGGTGCAGGCCAGCGTGGTGAGCGCCGGTTACCGCTGATCAATCGACGGCGGGCCTCGTCCGCCGGTCCCCACCGCCCAGCGCGGTGGTGACCGGCGCGACGGGGCCCTTCGTCGTCAGGTGCTCGCCGCGTCGACTCGTTCGCCGTCGATGATCAGGCCGACGGGGGAGCGACCTCGGCGAGCGCGGTTCGCACGATCTCCAGCAGGTCGTGGCCCGGGTGGTCGATCCAGTGCTGGATGGCGACGCGCAGGGCGGCCAGGAACGTCGCGGTCAGCAGGCGGGAGCGCAGCGCCACAGCCGTGCCGCTGAGCCGGTGGGCGAGGTCCGCGGCCAGCTCGCGCTCGATCGCGGTGTACGCCGCCACCTGGTGCGCGGCCAGGCCGGGGTGCCCGCGCAGCTGCCGGCGTCGGGTCAGCCAGCTGTGGTCACGATCATCCGATGATTCCCTGGTGAACTGTTCGGCCGCCCGGCTCAGCGCGGTCCATGGCGTCTCGCTGCCGGGCCGCTCGTGGACCAACTGCAACAGCCGGCGCAGGCGCACCGTGTCGCCGTGGAAGAGCGCCTCCTCCTTACTGGAGAAGTAGTTCGAGAATGTTCGCCGGGAGACGTTCGCGGCGTCGGCGATCGCCTCGACTGTCACGCCGTCCGGGCCCTGTTCGGCGGCGAGGCGCAGGGCTGACTCGTGCAGGGCGAGGCGGGTGGCCGCCTTCTTGCGCTCCCGTAGGCCGGTGATCTCGTCCATCGCGCTCAGCGTACGTCGAGTGACCGGCTTCTCAATGGGCAAACTTGCCGACTGAGCAAGATCGGTAGATGCTTGCGTGAGGCAACCAAGTCAGGAGCGCGAATGCGCGGGTTCGTGAGACCCGTGCAGCCCTGGTCGACGTCGCCCTCGGAAAACCACGACAAGCTGGAGGCCGCGCGATGAGCGCACCCACCACCACGGCCGGCACCGAGCCGATGACCCATCGGCAGACGCTCGAGGCGCTCAGCGGTCTGCTGCTGGTGCTCTTCGTCGCGATGTTGAGCAGCACTGTCGTCTCGACCGCATTGCCCAAGATCATCGGGTCGTTGAACGGCTCCCAGAACCAGTACACCTGGGTCGTCACCGCGACCCTGCTCACCGCGACCGCCACCACTCCGATCTGGGGCAAGCTGGCCGACCTGTTCAACAAGAAGCTCCTGATCCAGGTCGCCATCGTGGTCTTCCTGCTGGGCTCGGTCATCGCCGGCTTCTCGCAGAGCGCGGGCCAGCTCATCGCGGCCCGCGCGTTCCAGGGCATCGGGGTCGGCGGCCTGCAGGCCCTCGTCCAGGTGGCGATCGCCGCCATGATCCCGCCGCGTGAGCGGGGCCGATACAACGGCTACCTCGGCGGCGTCATGGCTGTCGCGACCGTCGGCGGCCCGCTGCTCGGCGGCCTCATCGTCGACACGTCCTGGCTGGGCTGGCGCTGGTGCTTCTTCGTCGGCGTGCCGGTCGCCGTCATCGCGCTGATCCTGCTCCAGGCGACCCTGCACCTGCCGACGCTACGGCGCGAGAACGTCAAGATCGACTACCTGGGTGCGGGCCTGATCGCCGCAGGCGTCAGCGTGCTGCTGATCTGGATCTCCTTCGTCGACGGCTCGTTCGCGTGGCTCTCCTGGCAGACCGTGGCCATGGTGGGCGGCGCGCTGCTCCTGCTCGCCCTCGCGGTCTGGGTGGAGTCGCGGGCGGCCGAGCCGGTCGTTCCGCTCGCCATCGTGCGCCAGCACACCACCGCGCTGGCCATCCTCGGCAGCCTCGCCGTCGGCATGGCCATGTTCGGCGGCGCGGTCTTCCTCGGCCAGTACTTCCAGATCGGCCGCGGCTACAGCCCGACGGAGGCCGGTCTGCTCACCATCCCGTTGATGGCAGGTGTCCTCGGCTCGTCGATCGTCGCCGGCCGGCTGATCACCAGGACCGGGCGGATCAAGCCGTATATCGTCGCCGGGTCGATCATCCTGGTCGCCGGGTTCGCGCTGCTCGGCACCATCGACCACGAGACGTCGCTCGTCCTGGTCGGCATCGGCATGTTCATCGTCGGCACCGGCGTCGGCATGACCATGCAGAACCTCGTCCTCGCCGTCCAGAACACGGTGGCCCTCAAGGACATCGGCGCGGCCAGCGCCAGCGTCGCGTTCTTCCGGTCGCTCGGCGGCACCATCGGTGTCTCGGTGCTCGGCGCCGTCCTCGCCCACCGGGTCACCGACCAGATCACGCGCGACCTGACCGCCGCCGGGATCCCGGCCTCCGGCGCCGGGGGCGACAGCAACCTCAACATCGCCGCGCTGCCCGACGGGATCCAGCACATTGTGCGGGCCGCGTACGGTGACGCCACCGGACACATCTTCCTCATCTCCGCCGCCATCGGGGTGGTCGGCGTCATCGCGGCGCTACTGCTCAGGCCGGTCACCCTGCGGACCAGCCTCGACCTGCCGGACGCCGCCACGTCGACAGCTGTCGGCGCCGACGCGGTCGACGGGGCGCCCCCGTTCGACCAGGTCTCCGTCGACCCCGCGCCGAAGGGCACGCCCGACCGGCGCTAACGTCCGGACCGCAGCGGGCCGCCACCGTCCGGAGACGGTGGCGGCCCAACCGACCCGGCGACGTGACTGAATCGAGGCGCCTATGGAGATCGCCGAGCTGGCGGTGCCGCAGCCGGTGGCACCCGGCCGACGGGCCGCTCCGCTGCGCCGCGCGGCGCGCGAACTGCTGCTCGTCGCCACGCTGTTCCTCCTCTACAAGATGGCGCGGATGGCGGTGGCCGGTCGGGTGTCGACCGCGCTGGCCAACGGCGACTCGGTCTGGCACCTGGAGCGGCTGTTGCACCTGCCCGACGAGGCGGCCGTCCAGCATCCGCTGCTCGCGTACGGCCTGGTGGCGCACCTGGCCAACGGCTACTACGCGTACGTGCACTTCCCCGCCACGGTGATCACCCTCGTCTGGCTGTACCTGCGGCACCCGGCGCACTACCTGTGGACGCGTCGCGTGCTCGCCTGTCTCACCGCGGGGGCCCTGGCACTGCACCTCCTGGTCCCGCTGGCGCCGCCCCGGCTCACCGCGCTGACGGGCCTGGTGGACACCGGCCGCCGGTTCGGGCCCACCGTCTACGGCCCACCCGATACGGACACCCTCAGCAACCAGTACGCCGCCATGCCGTCCCTGCACCTCGGGTGGGCGCTGGCCGTGGCCGTCGCGCTCGTCGCCGTGACCCGCGGTCGCCTCCGGTGGCTGTGGGTGGCCCACCCGCTCGTCACCCTGCTGGTAGTCGTGGCCACCGGAAACCACTACTGGCTCGACGGTGTGGTGGCGGCGCTGATGCTCGGGGTCGTCCACCTGGTCCTGCCGACGCCCGCCGAGCGACCCCACCGGGAGGGGGCCACGGCTGGCCCGGGGCGGGCGTGGCTACGACAACGGACTCATTCGGTGCGGCGCTCCGGCCACCCGGGCCACCGCCACTCGTCGACGTCGGCCCAGGCGCCGCGCAGACCGGCCGCGAGCACGCCGCCGAACGCCACGGTCCCCTCGTGCGAGGCGTACGAGATCCAGTCGTGCTGCTCGTCGGTCCACACGCCTTCGGCGCCGGTGTAACGCGGCGCGAAGATTTCGACGTCGAGGACGTGGTCGGGCCCCACTCGCGGATCACGACCACACGCCGTCGACGCAGGCCCAGCAGCGCCCGACGTACCTGGTCGACCCCGCGCGCGCCACGCCGACGACTCCTCCGGCGTCAGCACACGGCGGTGCGGGTGGTGGTGCCGACCGCGACGGCCGAACGAGATCTCAGCCCACCGGTACGCCGTACTCGCGCTCGGTGAACAGGTCGACGTCTCGTGGGCCCAGCTTGGCGACCCGGCGGGCGTGCAGGGCGAGCTGCCGACGTGCCTCGCCGAGGCGGCGGCTGGCGATCGTCATCTCGTCGGACGCCTCGAACGGCTCCGTTCCGCTGGCCAACAGCGCGGCGGCCAGCACCGCGTTGAACGCGGTCATGAGCCCGTTGGCAAGCGCGATGCCGTCCTGGTCCGCGCGCGTCCAGATCTCCGACCAGGCGGCCTCCACGGTGACCATGTCCCGGGCCAACCAGTCGTGCAGCACCATCGGCCCCAGCGGCTTGTGCCCTCCGAGCAGGTCGTTACCCGCCTCCGGCAGGCCGGACCGCCAGTACCTGGTCTGCCGCAACGCCTCGGCCTTGTGGGCGAGCCGGAGGGCGCCGGACAGAACCAGGATGTACGCCCGCTGCAACTCGGCCCGCTCCCGCTGCCGCCGCTTGATCCGACTGTGCACCCACACCACGAACAGCGATGCGAAGGCGGTGATCGCGGAGCCGAGCAGGGCGGCCAGGGTTGAGTTCACGCCGGACATGATGCCTGCCGCCGGTTGGCGTCGCCGCGCGGGCTCACCCCGGTCGGATCATCGCTCCGGTTCCGTTGCGGCGACCGGCTTTCGGGCCCCACATGTTACCGATAACAACGCCCTCCACACGCGCGCCTGGGCGCGTTCGGCGGTTCTTGCGGCGAGTTGTCAGTCGTCATTCGTTACGACTTGACGAACGGCATGTTATCGCTCACAGTCGATGCGAGGCGAACGGCGTCCATGGCTCACCGGGCGAGCCAGCCGATTCCACCCTCGCGATCACGACGTTCCGCAGGGCAGGCGGACGTTCCATCAAGACCTGTCAGCAGCCGCCGGCCACGCGCGGTGGGTGTCGCGCGCCCGCGTGGTTCGTCGTGCGGATGACCCGTCCCAATCTCTTCCCGCGCGACACCCCCACCACCGACTGACTCACCGAAACAGAGGGAGTGGTCAATGTTCAGACACCGGTTCACCTCCGGGTCCATCGCGCTCGCGGCGCTGCTCGTCGTGGCGGCGGGCGCGACCACGCTCAACGGCGGCCTCGGCGCCACCACCCCCGTCGCGGACGTGGGCGCCGCCGCGGCGACCGCCGGCTGCGGCAAGGCCCCGACGCTGCGCAGCGGTACGCAGACGATCCAGAGCAACGGCAAGAGTCGCAGCTACATCCTGCGGATCCCCAGCAACTACACCAACACCAACCCGTACCGGCTGATCTTCGCGTTCCACTGGCGGGGCGGCACCGCCACCGAGGTCGACTCCGGAGGCACCAGCGGACGACCCTGGTCCTACTACGGCCAACTCGAGCAGTCGAACGACACCGCCATCCTGGTCGCACCCCAGGGCTTCGGCAACGGGTGGGGCAACTCCGGTGGCGAGGACGTCACCTTCGTCGACGACATGATCCGCCGCATCGAAGGCGACCTCTGCGTCGACACCACCCAACGCTTCGCCCTCGGGTTCAGCTGGGGTGGCGGCATGAGCTACGCGCTCGCCTGTGCCCGCGCCACCACCTTCCGCGCCGTGGCCGTCTTCAGCGGCGCGCAGATCAGCGGCTGCAGCGGCGGCACGCAGCCCATCGCGTACTTCGGCCTGCACGGCATCACCGACAACGTCCTCAACATCTCGCAGGGCCGCGCGCTGCGCGACACCTTCGTCCGCAACAACGGGTGTACGGCGCAGAGCCCGCGCGAACCGGCCGCGGGGAGCCGGAGCCACATCACCACCACCTACTCCGGCTGCCGCGCCGGATACCCCGTCCAGTGGGCTGCCTTCGACAACGGCCACATGCCCGGCCCGGTCGACGGCACGTACGCCGAGAGTGGCATCACCACCTGGACCAAGGGCGAGGTCTGGAAGTTCTTCGCCCAGTTCCAGGGCACTCCACCGCCGACCACGCCCCCGCCCACCACGCCGCCGCCGACGACCCCTCCGCCGGTTCCGGGCGGGTGTGCGGCCTCGGTGTCGTTGAACTCGTGGACCGGCGGGTTCGTGGCCACCGTGAAGGTGACCGCCGGCTCCGCCGGCACGAACGGGTGGGCGGTGAGCATGACGCTTCCGAGCGGCGCGAGCGTCACCAACACCTGGTCCGCCACGGCGAGTGGTAGCACCGGGGCCGTGCGCTTCTCGAAT
This sequence comes from Micromonospora lupini, assembly GCF_026342015.1. Taxonomy (NCBI): domain Bacteria; kingdom Bacillati; phylum Actinomycetota; class Actinomycetes; order Micromonosporales; family Micromonosporaceae; genus Micromonospora; species Micromonospora lupini. Next base: position 581,669 of record NZ_JAPENL010000003.1, on the reverse strand, counting down.
GTGGACTACAACGGGCGGCTCGCCGCCGGCCAGGTCGCCGAGTTCGGCTTCCAGGGCAGCGGCAGCGCCACCGGCCTGACCCCCACCTGCACCGCCAGTTGACACACCCGACCCGGGTGGCGGACCGCACCCGGCCCGCCACCCCCGACGCCACCGGGACCGGGGGACCGAGACGGCCGCACCGCTGTGTGACCAGGGCCCACCGTGCCCAGACCCGTTCCAAGGAGACACACATGCCAGGAATCACACGTCTGATCCGCCGTTCGTCAACCCTCGCGCTCCTGGTCGTCGGCAGTGTGCTGGCCGCCAGTGGCGTGGTGGGCGGGCTCACGACACCCGCGCAGGCCGCCACCTCGATCACGATCAACGGGTCGTCGGGTGGCCGTACGTTCGACGGGGTCGGCGCGGTCAGCGGCGGCGGCGGCAACAGCCGGCTGCTGATGGACTACCCCGAACCCCAACGCGGCCAGATCCTCGACTACCTGTTCAAGCCCGGCTACGGCGCCGCCCTGCAGATCCTCAAGGTGGAGATCGGCGGCGACACCAACTCCACAAGCGGATCCGAGCCGAGCCACTCCCACTTCCGCGGCGACCTGAACTGCGACCGCGGCTACGAGTGGTGGATCATGGAGCAGGCCAAGGCCCGCAATCCCAACATCAAACTCGTCGGGCTGGCCTGGGGCGCGCCGGGTTGGATCGGCAACGGCAACTTCATGTCCCAGGACTCGATCGACTACCACCTGTCGTGGCTGGGCTGCGCCCGCCAGCACAACCTGACGATCGACTACCTCACCGCCGCCCAGAACGAGCGCAGGTACGACGCGAACTGGACCATCAGCCTGCGCAGCGCGCTCAACAACAACGGCTACGGCAACGTAAAGCTCATCTTCGGCGACGACTACCCGGGCAGTTGGAACCCGGCGAACGTGGCCGTGAACAACGCCGCGCTGCGCAACGCGATCGACGTCATCGGCGGCCACTACCCGTGCGGTTACCTGGCGGCGCAGTCGACCTGCACGGTGTCGGCAAACGCGACAGCCACCGGCGAGACGCTCTGGAACAGCGAGGGCGGCTCACAGGACTACAACGACGGCGCCAAGCCGCTGGCGCGGGGCATCAACCGGGGCTACCTCGACGGGAAGATGACCGCGTACATCAACTGGAACCTGATCGGCGCGACAACCCCGAACATCCCCTGGGCCACCGTCGGGCTGATGCTCGCCAACCAGCCCTGGTCGGGCTGGTACGCCGTCGGCAAGAACACCTGGACCCTGGCGCACACCACCCAGTTCACCGCGCCCGGCTGGAAGTACCTCGACTCGTCCAGCGGCTATATCGGCGGCGTCCGCAACAACGGCAGCTACGTGTCGCTGAAGTCGACCAACAACTCCGACTACACCACCGTCATCGAGACCATGGACGCGACCGCCGCGCAGACGCTGAACCTCACCGTCACCGGCGGCCTGTCCACGTCGGCGGTGCACGTGTGGTCGACCAACCTGAACTCGTCCAACACCGCCGAGCACTTCGTGCGCGGCGCCGACATCACCCCGTCCGGCGGCGCGTACTCGCTCACCGTGCAGCCGGGGCGCATCTACACCATCACCACCACGACCGGCGCCGGCAAGGGCACCGCCACCAGCCCGTCGCAGGGCCAGCTCGGCCTGCCGTACAGCGACACCTTCGAGAGCTATTCGGCCGGCAAGCTGGCGAAGTACCTGCAGGACAACCAGGGCGCGTTCGAGACCGCGACGTGCGGCGGCGGACGGACGGGCATGTGCCTGCGCCAGGCGTCCCCGATGGCGCCGATCACCTGGAAGACCCTGGCCGACCCGAGCACGTACGGCGGCAACCTGAACTGGAACAACTACACCGTCTCGGCCGACGTCATGCTGGAGAAGTCCGGCTACGTCCAACTGGAGGGGCGTGTCGGCAGCCAGACCCTGGACCCGGTGAGCGCCCAGAACGCCTACTTCCTGCGCGTCACCGACGGCGGGGCCTGGTCGATCCTGCGCAACAGCACCAGCAACCAGCTCACCACCCTGCGCAGTGGCAGCGTCGCCGCCCTGGGCACCAACCGTTGGCACACCCTCGCTCTCGGCTTCTCCGGCAGCACGATCACGGCCACCGTCGACGGCGCGACAGTCGGCACGGCCACCGACTCCGCGTACTCCGCGGGTCTGGTCGGTCTCGGGACCAGCCAGGGCCAGACCGCGCAGTTCGACAACCTGAACGTCGTCGCCGGTTCGGGCGGCGGCACGACGGCGGCGCTGCGCAACACAGGCGCCGGTCGGTGCCTGGACGTCCCGTCGCAGTCGCAGACCAACGGCACCCAGGTGGCGTTGTGGGACTGCAACGCGGGCGCCAACCAGCAGTGGTCGTCGACCGCCGGCAAACAACTCCAGGTGTACGGCTCGAAGTGCCTGGACGCCGAGAGCGCCGGGACCACCGCGGGCACCCGGGTGATCATCTGGGACTGCAACGGGGGCACCAACCAGCAGTGGAACGTCAACACCGACGGCTCGATCACCGGGGTGCAGTCCGGCCTGTGCCTCGCGCCGAACGCGGCCGGTACGGCCAACGGCACCCAGGTGGTCCTCGCCACCTGCAACGGCAGCAACAGCCAGAAGTGGACGCGAAGCTGAGGGCGTACCCGATCCCGTCGCCTGTGGCGGGTGGGGCGCGTTCGCGGCGCACGGCCTGAACGCACGAGTGGCCCGGCTCGGGATCTCTCCCGAGCCGGGCCACGTGGCGTAGCGCACCTGGTCGCGGCCGTCACCCGCCGGGGCGGGGTGGCCGCGGAGGCTCAGCGGTAGCCGGCGGCGACGATGTTCGCCTGCACCGCGTTCTCGGTCGCGTCGGACGGGTAGCCCGCCACCATCGCGCCCTCGTAGAAGGTGCCGACACTCTGGTTGGAGTTGTCGATGCAGCAGTCGCCACCACTGCCCAGGATGATGGCGCCCTGCTTCCTCATCGGGTTGTAGCCCGGGGGCAGCGACCCGTCCCAGAGCGTGTAGAGGTTGCCGGACTGGGCGTTGCTGCCCTTGATGGCGAAGCGCGTCGTGCCGTTGTTCTTCAACGTCGCCGTCACGAACTTGCTGGTGAAGGGCCGCTGGTTGGGGTTCCACGAGCTGCTGCCACCGGGGAACAGGCCCCACTCCAGGTCGGCCTGCACCCAGGGGCCACTGCCGGAGCAGCCACCGAACCAGCAGCTCGTGCCGAAGTAGATGGCGTCCATCGTGCCCCGGCCGTCGGCCCGACGGGTGGTCTCACTGTTGCCGTAGTCGAAGCAGCAGCCGCTGTTGACGTGGGTGCCGCTTGTCACCATGTACATGCCCTCCGGCGCGGCCCCGGTCGGGATGCCTGTCAGGTGCCCGTCGCGCCAGTAGCTGCTGTTGCCGTTGATGTAGAGCGAGTAGACCTTGTTGCCGCCGACAGTCAACGACTCCCTGGTCGCGACAGCGGGCTGCACCGCGCCACCGATGCCCCCCGCGCCCTGGTAGCCGAGGTTGTTGCCGCGCCCGGACTGGTCGTAGATGACCGTGATGACGCACGTGGTGTTCGCGCAGAAGCTGTCCTGGGTGGCGGAGTTGGCTCGTCCTCCGGTGCTGAGCACCCCGATGTTCCTGGTGCTGTTGTCCGAGGATCGACGTACCTGGTAGAGCGAGCCGTTGTAGGAGGCGTACAGGGCGCGGGTGGTGCTGTGCGCCGCGACGCAGGGCGTACCGCCGGCCGTGTAGATGTCGCACGGCAGGGTCGTGCTCGGCGGCGGTGTGGTGGGCGGGGGTGTGGTGGGCGGCGGCGTCGTCGGCGGGGGTGTGGTGGGCGGCGGTGTGGTGGGCGGCGGCGTCGTCGGGTCCACTACTCCCGTACAGGTGGTGCCGTTCAGGGCGAAGGATGCCGGTACGGGGTTGCTGCCGGTCCAACTGCCGTTGAAGCCGAAGCTCGTGCTGCCGTTTGTGGGAATGCCGGCGTTGTAGGGGGCATTGGTGACGGCGACGTCGCCGCCCGCCTGGGTGAAACTGCCGTTCCACAGCTGGGTGATGGTCTGGCCGGCGGCGAAGCTCCAGGTCAGGCGCCATCCGTTGACAGCGTCGCCCAGGTTGGTGACGGTGACGTTGGCGCCGAAGCCGCCCTGCCACTGGGAGCTGACCGAGTAGGTGACCTGGCATCCGGCGGCGGCCGCCGAGGCGCCGGTCTGGGTGAGGGCGGCGCCGACGAGCACGAGTGTGGCGGCGCCGACGACGAGCGCCGACCGCCGGTGCCGGGGGTGTCTGATTCGCACGTGCTCTCCTCATCGGTGCGGTTGACGATGTGGCGGAGCCAGTCCCGTTCCCCCTGCTCGGGCCCGGACTCTGAGCAGGGGGAACGGCGGGACGTGGCCCGGTCTGCGGCCGCGTACGGCGACGCCGAGGCCGTCCGGCGCCGGGGTACGCAGTCGGTGACGGCGTGGTCGGCGGGCCAGACGGTTCTGCACGCGGCGTTACGGTTGCCGATCACCGCCCACGGTCCTGCCCGGGGACGCGGAGGTGATCGATGAAGATGGCCGTGGCCTGGAATCGTCCGGCCCTCGGCGCGGGTCGCCCGGTGGTGATCTCGGGCCGTCCCGTGCCGGCCACGCTCCACCCGCCCCACGCCGCGAACGATGTCGACCGCACAGCCGGGACCAGCGGTGACAGGCCCTTCGTGACGGTCGGATTACGCTCCGATATCGACGGTCGTCGGCAACGTTAGCGTTAACAGGATGACATGTCTATAGATGTCCATCGGCGTATTGCCCGCTCTGCTTCCTGGTCGGCGGCGCTCGGCGCTCCGCGCCGGCGGCCGGCCGTTGGCGTCGACGCCGACCGGAGGGTGCCGTCCGGGTCGGTCGGCCCCGGGGGATCCGGCTGTTCGAGGGGCCGAGTCAGGTGCGTGCCTGGTGTTGAATGTGGAGAGTGAGCGAACAGGTGCCGGAAGGGGTGGCGACGGTGGAGCTGACGATTGTCGTGGAACCCGAGCTTCCGCTGACCCCCGAACGGCTCGACGCCCTCACCCAGGGGTTCGCCGAGGATCTGCGGGCCCTTCCCAGGCTGCGCGTCGCTTCCGCCACGGCGCCCGTCCCCGGCCCGGGGAAGTCACCCGAGGCGTGGGAGCTGGGAATGCTTGTGGTGGGCGGTCTCTTCTCGGCCACCACGATGCGCGCGATCGTCCAGATCGCCGTCGCGTACACCGAGCGGACCAGGGCACGGTCGATCACGGTGCGCAGCGGCGAGGTCGAGGTGGTGATCACGGGAAGCACCCGGATCGACGACCCCCTCCTCGTCGAGCTGGCGCGGGTGATCGAGGCGCCGCACCGATCCGACCCGGCTCTCGCCTCGCCCGAGCCGGACCAGGCCGCGATCGTCCCGGGTCAGCGCCCGGGCGATGTCCGGGCGTAGGCGGTGGGCCAGCGCCTGGCTCTGCTCATCGCCAACGACCGCTACATCGACGACTCGCTGGCGGACCTCTACGCGCCCCGCGAAGAGGCCCGCGACCTGCAGAGTCTGCTGGCCGACGCCAACATCGGGGCCTTCGACCGCACGGTGCTGCTGGAGAACGAGTCGAAGAGCTCGGTGGAGCGCACGATGGAGACGATGCTGCGCAGCGCCGGGCCGGAGGATTTGATCCTGCTCTACTTCTCCGGGCACGGGATCCGTCGCGGCAGGCGGGGCCGGCTCTACCTGGCGGTCGCCAACACCGAGGTCGACTGCCTGTCGTCGACGTCGATCTCCGCGTCCTTCGTCCACGAGCTGCTCGACGAGTCCGAGGCGGCCAGCTCGGTCATCCTGCTCGACTGCTGCTACAGCGGCGCCTTCGACCAGGCCAAGTCACCCGCGGATCTCAACCTCGACGGGGAGCTGAAGACCGGCGACGGCCGCTACGTCATCACCGCGACAAACGCCGTCGAGCGTGCCGGCGACGGCCAGCCGGCCACGGCCGCCACGCCCCGGCAACGATCCGCCTTCACCGAGACGATCATCGAGGGGCTGAGCACCGGTGCCGCCGACCTGACCGGCCGCGGTCGGATCACCCCCGAGGATCTCTGGCAGTACGTGCATCTGGAGTTGCCGAAACGGACTTCCGAACAGTCTCCGTGTCAGTTCGGCCGGGCGAGCAGCGAGGTGCACATCGCGTTGTCCCGGGACGGCCACCACCGCCAGCGGGATCCACGGGATCCGCGCGACCCGCGTCTCGGCGATCTGCTGGGCCCGTTGCAGGCGCGGGAGGACGTGAAGCTGTGCGCGGTCGAGTGGCGTCAGCGCGGGCCGCTCAAGGTGCCTGTCGGTCTCAACCACCGCATCGACCAACCGGCCGGGGAACCCGTCTCGCTCGATCTCGCCTCGTCGGAGGGGCACCTGCTGATCGTGGGACGTCCGGGAACGGGAAAGACCACCCTGCTACGCACGATCATCGGCGGGCTCGCGCTCACCCACTCCACCGACGAGGTCGTCTTCCACTGCCTCGAGTCCGGCGGCAACTGGCTCGGGCCGATGCGGCGGCTACCCCACGTCGAGACGGTCCTGGGTGACGACGAGGTGGTCGAGCTGGGCACGCTGCTCGGCCAGCTCGAGGACGACGTGCTGCGGCGCAAGCGCCTGTTCCGTGAGCACGAGCTGGAGTCACCGGCAAGCCTCCGGGCGCGGCGCGGCAGCCTGAACGCCGGCCCCCAGCCGGACATCTTCCTCGTCGTGGACCGTTGGCAGGACTTCGTCGCGCTGCAACCCGACTTCACCGCGCGCGTCATCGAGCTGGCGAACAAGGGACTGGGGTACGGGTTCCACCTCGCCGTGGTCGAGCGCAGTTGGCGGTCCATCCCGCAGGAGCTGATCGAGTTACCGCAGTTGCGGATCGAGACCCGCCTGTCGGAGCCGCAGGAGTCGATGGTCGACCCGGACCATGCCGCCCGCCTGCCGCTGTCGATGCCCGGCTGGGCCATCCAGGGGCGGCGCACCTTCCGCATCGCCCTTCCCGAGCTGACCGTGACCGAGGTCGACCCCGACCTCAGCTCGGAGTTCGGCGTTCCCGTCATCGACGGCGCGACACCGATGATCTCCATGATCGCCCAGGCGTGGGGCCTACCGCCGGTGTCCCCGCCCCAGGGGGCTCGTCGTGGCACCCGCGAGTCCCGGGACGAGGCGCTGGAGGTCCTCGGCCTCGCCGACTACCCGGCACTTGTGGCCTTCGCCGGCCCCGCCGCGTCCACGGGCCCGGAGCAGCACCTTCAGGTCCCCATCGGTTTCGAGTTGGACGGGAAACCGGTCCTGCTCGATCTGAAGGAGTCGGCCCAGGCGGGGGTGGGTCCGCACGGCCTGGTCATCGGCGCGACCGGCTCCGGCAAGAGCGAGCTGCTGCGGACGATCGTCGCCGCGCTTGCGGCACGCCACTCGTCGGAGGAGTTGAACTTCGTCCTTGTGGACTTCAAGGGCGGCGCCACGTTCGCCTCGCTGGACGCGTTGCCGCACACCAGCGCGGTGATCACCAACCTGGCCGACGAGCTGCCGTTGGTCGACCGCATGCGCGACGCGCTCGCCGGCGAGATGGTGCGCCGGCAGGAGCTGTTGCGCGGGGCCGGCAACTACGTCTCCCGCTTCGAGTACGAGAAGGCCCGGGCGGCCGGCGAGCCGTTGGCCCCGATGCCGAGCCTGTTGATCATCTGTGACGAGTTCAGCGAGTTGCTGGCCGCGAAGCCTGACTTCATCGACCTTTTCGTGATGATCGGCCGGGTGGGTCGGTCGCTCGGCGTGCACCTGTTGCTGGCCTCGCAGCGCCTGGAGGAGGGCAAGCTGCGCGGTCTGGACAACCACCTGTCGTACCGGATCGGTCTGCGGACCTTCTCGGCGGTGGAGAGCCGGATCGTGCTCGGTGTGCCGTACGCGTACGAGCTGCCGAACGCGCCGGGTCACGGCTACCTGAAGACAGGCAACTCCGCGATGGTGCGCTTCCGGGCGGCGTACGTGTCACGAACGCCAGGCCACGACGAGGCCGAGCCGGGCTCCGCGGTGGCGGAGGCCATCGCCGGCAGGACGGTGCTCGACCTGCTGGTGGAGCGGCTGCATGGCCGTGGCCGCCCGGCGCACCAGGTCTGGCTGCCGCCGTTGGCGGAGCCACCGAGCCTGGATTCGCTGCTGCCACCCCTGAGCGTGCACCCGCGCTTCGGGCTGTGCACCGCCGACTGGACCGGCCGGGGTGGGCTCACCGTCCCGGTCGGCGTCGTGGACCGCCCGTACGAGCAGCGCCGCGACCCGATGATGGTGGACCTCGGGGGGTCGGGCGGCAACGTGGTGATCGTGGGTGCCCTGCTCAGCGGCAAGAGCACCCTGCTGCGCTCGCTTATCGCCTCGCTGGCGCTCACCCACACCCCACGCGAGGTGCAGTTCTTCTGCCTGGACTTCGGCGGTGGCGCGCTGCGCAGCCTGGAGGGGCTGCCGCACGTGGCGGGGGTGGCCGTTCGTCGGGACACCGAGCGGGTCCGCCGAACGGTGGCCGAGGTGGTCGCCGCCCTCGACGACCGGGAGACCCGGTTCGCGCGGCAGGGCGTCGACTCGATGGCCGACTACAGGCGTCGGCGGGCGGCCGGCGAGTTTTCCGACGACCCGTTCGGCGACATCTTCCTGGTCGTCGACGGCTGGAACACCCTGCGCCAGGAGTACGAGGAGCTGGAACAGACCATCACCAACCTGGCCGGTCGAGGGCTGGGTTTCGGCATCCACCTGGTCGTCACCGCCGTGCGCTGGGCGGAGGTCCGGATCACCATGCGGGATCTTCTCGGCACCAAACTGGAGCTGCGGCTCGGCGACGCGGCCGAGTCGGAGATCGACAGGCGCGCCGCGCAGAACGTCCCGGTCGGCGCCCCCGGTCGTGGTCTGACGCGCGACAAACTGCACTTCCTCAGCGCGCTGTCCCGCATCGACGGTCTGCACGACACCGAGGACCTGAGCGAGGCGTCGATAACGCTGGCGCGGCTGGTGGCGGTGAGCTGGCCGGGCCCTCCGGCGCCGAAGGTACGTCTGCTGCCGAAGAAGCTGACAGTGGCCGAGCTGGCCAAGGTCGTCGACCGAGCCACACCGGGTCTGCCCATCGGGGTCAACGAGTCCGCGCTCGCGCCGGTCCACCTCGACTTCGCCGTCGAACCGCACCTGTCGGTATTCGGGGACGCCGAGTGCGGCAAGAGCAACCTGTTGCGGCTGATCGCCCAGGGCATCGTCGAGCGGTACACGCCGAACCAGGCCCGACTGGTGATCGCCGACTACCGACGCAGCCTGTTGGGTGCGGTGGAGGGGGAGCACCTGCTCGACTACGTCGCGTCCAACCAGGTGTTCAGCCAGAGCATGATGTCCATCCGCGGCGCTCTGCAGAATCGCCTGCCCGGTCCCGAGGTGACCACCGCCCAGTTGCGCGACCGGAGCTGGTGGGTGGGTCCGGACCTCTACATCCTGATCGACGACTACGACCTGGTCGCCTCGGGCGGCAGCAACCCGGTGAGCGCTCTGCTCGACCTGCTGCCCCAGGCCGGCGACATCGGCCTGCACCTGATCGTCACGCGCCGGGTCGGCGGCGTCGCCCGCGCGCTCTACGAGCCGGTTCTGCAACGCCTGCGCGAACTCGACTCGCCGGGCCTGCTGATGTCCGGTCACCGGGAGGAGGGTGCCGTCCTGGGCAGTCTGCGGCCGAGTCCGCAGCCGGCGGGTCGCGGCACGCTCGTGCGCCGCCGCGACGGCCAGCAGCTCATCCAGACGGCGTGGGTCGATCCGGGCTGACCACCGGACAGACTCACCTCGGGTGCGGCAGAGGAAGTCCCGCGAGGTCCTCGGCGGCGCGCTGCTCGGCGGCCTCCGCCCGCGCCGTCGCATCGACGATCCGGGCGGTCAGCCGGCCCGCCGTCGCGCGTACCGCCATCGGCGGGGTCACCGCACCCGACGGCGGTACGACCTCCCCGGCCGGGGTGACCACGAGCCCCGCGAGGCGCGCTTCGGCCACCGCCTCCAGGGCGAGCCGACGCGCCTGCGCGAGGTCGCGCTCTCGGCCCGCAACCGCGGCGGCGATCCGGGTGTAGGCGTCGTACGCCTCGTCGAGCTGGCGGACCAGGCGGCGGAGGACCTCGTCGGTCTCCTGCTGGCCGGAACCGGCCTGCCAGTGGCCGGGAAGCAGGCGATGCAGCCGGCGCAGCTCGTCGGCGGCCTCACCGACCACCTGCGCCGCCCGCGTCCACCGCTCGCCCTGGTCGGCGTGGCCCGGAGGTGGCACGGCCACCAACCGCGAGTAGGGAAAGGCCACCGTGCCGTCCGTCGTCATCCGTCGCCACTGCGAGCGAATCGGGCCCATATCTCGCCCTCCGTGACGGAGACCGAACCCGCGACGGTACGGATGACATCGGCGAACTGGTGCAGCTCACCGGCGAGTCGGGGCAACTCGTCGAGCCAGGCCACGATGGGGGCCGGCGGATTCTCATCGGCGGGGGACTCGACCGCGCCGAGCCGGTGCGCGACGGTGTCGACGTCGAAGGCGACCTGCCGGAGACCCTCGGGATCCAGGTCGAGTGATCCGTCGCTCATGGTGTGCCCACCTCCCGGCAGCGCCTCGCACCGGCGCGGGCGCCCTCGGCGCGGCCGGGCCGGTCAGCTCTGCTCACGGTACAGGTCAGAGTGGCCAGTGCTGGGAGACGATGTCGATGACGCCCCGCCTTCACGGTGGGCAGCAGCGCGTCGAGCCGCTCGGCGAGGCCGCGTTGTACTGCACGAAGGCCGCGTTGTCGCTCGCCATCGCCTGCTGACCACCAGGGATCGTGTTGTGGACCACGACCGACCGGGTGGCTGATCCGGGGTCGCCATCCTGGGCGTCCGGCCCGGGTCGGCGAGGATTGCCGAGCGGATCCGGCAGGGAGTGGCCCGGCCGGCGTCGGCCTGCGGTCAGTGGGCCTCGGGTACGGCCATCTCGCCGAGCAGCGACCAGTCCTGCTGCTCGACTGTGGAGTTGACGATGCGCGGCGTCTCGGCCAGGTGCGGCGGCAGCGTCTCCTGCGCGGCGCGGAAGTGGGCAGACTGGACGTGTGCCGCGCCTGCCTCGTTGTCACGGAAGGCCTCGACCAGGACGTACTCGGTCGAGTCGTCGACGCTGCGGGACCAGTCGAACCACAGGCAGCCGGGCTCGGCGCGGGTCGCCTCGGTGAACGCGGCGGCGATCTGCGGCCACTGGTCGGCGTGCTCGGGCAGCACCCGGAACTTCGCGGTAATGAAAATCATGGGCTGAAGGCTACCCAGCGGCGTCGACCGAGCGCTCAGGACGCCTCACGGACGCGCGAGTCGGCCAGCCACACCTCGGCCAGGTCGCTGAGCGCGACGCCGAGGACCTCGCTGAGGCAGACCACGGTGCCGAACGCGGGTGCCGGAAGCCGGCCCACCTCTATCTTGCGCAGCGTCTCCGGTGACATGCCGGCCGCCAGCGCCACCTCGACGAGGCTGCGGCCGCCCCGGGCGACCCGAAGCGCCGCCCCGAGGCGTTGCCCCGCGGCGATCTGTTCCGGTGTGAGGGGTGGGCGAACCATGTGAGCAGGATAGATGCGCCGGCACGGGGCGGCAATGTCGACCCGCCGACCCCCCCTGCCCGACGTGGTATAAATATACCGCACCGGAGATGAGAGGGCTGATCGTGATCGAGCTTAAGACCGCTGCGGAAGTCGATCGAATGGCCGTGACAGGCCAGTTCGTCGGCGAGCTGCTGGCCGAACTGCGTGCGGTGGCGGCCGTCGGGGTCAACCTACTTGACCTGGAGCACCACGCCCGCCGCCGGATCAGGGAGCGGGGCGCCGAGTCCTGCTACTGGGACTACACGCCGTCGTTCGGTCGTGGCCCGTTCCGCAACGTGCTGTGCCTCTCGGTCAACGACGCGGTGCTGCACGGTCTGCCGCACGACTACGTCCTGCGCGACGGTGACCTGCTGAGCATCGACATGGCCGTCGGAATCGACGGCTGGGCCGCCGACTCCGCGCTGTCCGTCATCGTCGGCACCCCCAGCCCGGCCGACCTGAAGCTGATCGAGGCCACCGAGGTCGCGCTGGCGGCCGGCGTCGACGCCGCGCGGCCGGGCAACCAGCTCGGCGACATCTCCGCCGCCATCGGCGAGGTCGCCCGTCGCTACGGCTACCAGGTCAACGACGAGTTCGGCGGCCACGGCATCGGCCGGACCATGCACGAGGCGCCACACGTGCCCAACAGCGGCCGACCCGGGCGGGGGATGACGCTCAAGCCCGGCCTGACGCTCGCGATCGAGCCGTGGTTCTGTCGCAGCACCGGCAAGATCAAATTTGACCAGGACGGGTGGACGATCCGGTCCGCTGACGGCTCGCGCACGGCCCACTCGGAGCACACGGTCGCGGTCACCGAGGTCGGCCCCCGGGTGCTGACCAGCCGCCCCGGCCAGGGCGTACGGCCGGACAGCCGCAGCGGGCAGTCGGCCGCGACGTCCTGACGAGCGCCGCCGTGGCCGGTGTCCAACGTCTCCGGGTCATCCTGACTCGATCGGGATCGTGACCGTGGCCCGGGTCGGGCCGCCGACCGGGCTGTCCAGCGTCAGGCGGGCGTCGATGGCGTCGAGTCGGCCGATGATGCCGCGCAGGCCGGTGCCGCGGCTCGGGTCGGCGCCGCCGCAGCCGTTGTCGTCGACGTGGATCCGTAGCAGGTCGCCGACCAGGTCGTCGAAGGTCACGCACGCCGCGGTGGCGCCGCTGTGTTTCGCCACGTTGGCCAGGGCTTCGGCCACCGCGAAGTACGCCGCCGTCTGCACCGCCGGTGGGAGCTGCGCGGGCGGGTCGCCGGCGACGGTGACGGGCACGGCGAGGTCGAGCGCCAGGGCGCGAACGGCGTCACCGAGGCCGCGGTCGGCGAGGACCGCCGGGTGGATGCTCTGGGTGACGGTGCGAAGGTCGTCGAGGGCGGCGGTCGCCGTGGCGCGGGCCTCCGCCAGCAGCTGCGCGGCGCCGTCGATGTCGCGGCGCAGCAGCTCCCCGGCCAGGCCGAGGGTCAGCGCCAGGGACACCAGGCGGGCCTGGGCCCCGTCGTGCAGGTCGCGCTCGATCCGTTTCAGCTCGGCCGCCTGCTGGTCCACGGCGCTGCGGCGGGAGCGGGTGAGCGTGGCGATCCGCTCGGTGAGTTCCCGCTCCCGGGCGCCGGGAGGGCGGCTGACCACCCAGGCGTGCAGCCCCACGATCGTCGCCATGCCGAGCAGCGTCCAGAACGGCCAGAAGTAGCCGCCGCCGGTGAGCACCCAGACGCTGAGGTCGGCGCACCCGATCAGGGTGCAGGCGGCGGCGTCGAGGGCGAGCCACAGACGCCGGCCCGGTGGCACCCGCAGGGCCCGCCGCAGCAGGAACCGGCCGAGCAGGACGATCCCGACGGCGAAGTACACCCATCGGGGCCAGAACACGCCGCGGCCGGTGACCAGCCACGCGACAGTGGCCGCGACGCAGAGCGTCCCGGCCACGGTCCTGCGGGTGATGGCGGTCATCGGCGGGCGGTGCGGTAGGTGACGCGTCGCAGCAGCGTCTCCGCCGGCCCCCGGTGACCCGTGACGCTCAGAGCCCAGGCGACGGCCAGCGAGACCAGCCAGGTGACGAGCGCCGCGCCGGCGGCGGCGTACGTGCCGTCCAGATGCAGCGCGAACGGCGCGAACAGGACCAGCCACACCGCGGACTGCGACAGGTATCCGCTCAGCGACCGTTGCCCGAGCGCGACCACCGGGGCGAACAGGGTACGACCGCGACGGGCGCGGTCGAGGCGCAGTGCCAGCAGGCCGAACAACGCCACGTAGCCGGGCCCGCCGTACTCGCCGCTCACCGCGTGGACCAGTGCCATCGCCTCGACCGTAGCGGCGTCGACGTGCACGGCGCCAGCGGCGACGAGCGTGTAGGGGAGCGCGCCGACGACGGAGATGCCGAGGCAGCCGACAGTGACGCGGCGCAGCAGCGTGCGGTGCGCGGCGGGGTTCTCCAGGACGCGTCGCCGGCCCGCCCAGATGCCCAACCACACGATGACGATGAACGGGAGCACGGTGGCCGTGTGCACCGGCCACTCGGCGAGGCGGTCGAGGACGGACTGGCCGTACGACGAGGCGGCGAGCGACGGGTTCGGCGTGTTGGTGAGGACGGCGTCGCCGCCGCGCGCGCCGACGAGCGCGGTCACCGCCAGGACCACGGCGTACGCGGTCTGGATGCCCCACAGCCACAGCACGACGCGGTGGAACCGGTCGCCGCGACGCAGCAACAGCAGGGTGGCGGCGATACCGACGATGCCGTACGCGCCGAGGAAGTCCCCGAAGTACAGCAGCGCCGCGTGGAACAGGCCGAAGACGATCAGGGCGGCGTTGCGCCGCAGCAGGATCCGCCGTGCGCCGTCGCCGTGGCGCCGGGCGATCTGCACGAGGCCGTACCCGAACATGACGGCGAAGACCGGGTAGGCGCGGCTGTCGACGACCATCGCCAGGACGGCGTTGACGACGCGCTGCGCGCCGTGCGGCGTGCCGTCCAGGCCGGGCTGGCCGGCGAACGCGGCGTTCGCGGCGTTCGCGAGCGCGATGAAGAGCAGCATGACGCCGCGGGCGAGGTCGGGAGCGAGAGCGCGGTCGGCCCGGGGAACGGGGCCCGCGTGGAGGGCCCTCGTGCTTGTGGTTGCGGTCATGTCCTCAGGCTCGTCGCCGACGAGACCCGTTTCGAGGAGCCTGGAACCCCTCCCGTGGTGGTACCAGTACCCCTATGCGTCGAGGTAGGCGAGGACGGCGAGGACGCGCCTGTTGTCGTCCTCGGACGACTGCAGCCCGAGCTTGGCGAAGATGCTGTTGGTGTGCTTCGCGACGGCCTTCTCCGTGATGAACAGGGCCGCGCCGATCGCCGCGTTGGACCGGCCCTGCGCCATCTGCCCGAGCACCTCCCGCTCGCGGGGCGTCAACCGGTCCAGGGGCAGCACCCGCGTCCGGCTGTCGAGCAGCTTCGCCACCACTGTCGGGTCGAGCGCGGTGCCGCCGGCGGCGACCCTTCGGACCGCGGCGACGAACTCGCCGAGGTCGGACACCCGGTCCTTGAGCAGGTAGCCGATCCCGCCGTGACCGTCGGCGAGCAGCTCCCGCGCGTACAGCCGCTCCACGTACTGCGAGAGCACCAGCACCGGCAGCCCCGGCACCTCGGCCCGCGCCGCGAGCGCGGCCCGCAGACCCTCATCGGTGTACGTCGGCGGCAGCCGCACGTCGACGACTGCCACGTCGGGGCGCCGCGCGACGAGTTCGGTGAGCAGGTCCGGCCCGCTGCCCACGGCGGCGACCACCTCGAAGCCGTGGGCCTCCAACAGCCGGATCAACCCGTCCCGCAACAACACCAGGTCCTCCGCCACCACCACCCGCACCCGGCAACGGTAGCGGTCCCGCCGTCGGGCGTGGGTACGCGCAGTCAGCGCAGGCCGGCGAAGAGGTCGTCCTCGGGCACCGGCGCGTCGGTGGTGTCCCGCACCCGGACGAAGGTCTCCCTGCCCATCAGCTCGGTGAACCGCTCCTGGCCCAGCTGGAGGAAGAAGATGTTCTCGGTCTGGCTGGCGTGCGCGGCAAGCGCCTCGAACTTCTGCGCGCCGTAGCTCCGCGTGTCGACCCAGGTGGTGATCTCGTCGTCGGGCAGCCCCAGCTCGGGCTCGCCGGACGACGGGTCCGGCTCGGCCCACTCGACGCCCAGCTCCTTCATGATCCGGCCGAACTCGGTGAACGCCGTCCGCGGCACGGTGGTCCAGTAGACCTTCGCGGGGACGTCGGTCTGCGCGACGGCGGCCATGGTGATGCGGTGCGCCTGGATGTGGTCCGGGTGGCCGTAGAAGCCGTTCTCGTCGTAGGTGACGATGACGTCCGGCCGGTAGCGGCGGATGAGGTCGGCGAGCCGGTCCGCGGCCTCTGCCACAGGCGTCGTCCAGAAGGAGCCGGGCTGGTCGTTCGTCGACCACCCCATCATCCCCGAGTCGGCGTAGCCCAGAGTCTCCAGGTGGGTGACCTTCAACGTCGCGCAGCTGGCCTCCAGCTCGGTCTGACGCATCGCCACGACGGCGGCCGGGTCGTGGCCGGGCTCGCCGGGCTTGACCCCGCCGGGGCCGTCGCCGCACCGCCCGTCGGTGCAGGTCACGAGGACCGTCGTGACGCCTTCGGCGGCATACCGGGCAAGGACGCCACCTGTGCTCGTCGCCTCGTCGTCGGGGTGGGCGTGCACCGCCATCAGGGTCAGGGATCGCTCAGCCATGCCATCACCCTACGACCAGGGTCGCGCACGCACGGCGAGTGTCCTGTTCGGGGACGCATTCTAGCCATTCGCCCGACAGCACTGCCGTTCTTGCGCAACCCGCTGTCGGGCGGCTCGCGGCTCCCTACGCTTTCGGGGCTGGGCCGGTGGTCCGGGGCCGCATGGCGACAGCGGAGATCAGGCGAAGAGGGGGACCCGTTCCATGGCATTGTTCGATGACGTGCGACAGATCGACGCCGGGGTCCTGAACGTCGGATACGTGGACGCCGGCCCGGCCGACGGCGCCCCGGTGATCCTCCTGCACGGCTGGCCGTACGACATCCACAGCTTCGCCGACGTCGTGCCGCTGCTCACCGGCGCAGGCCACCGGGTCGTCGTGCCGTACCTGCGGGGTTTCGGCACGACGAGGTTCCGGTCCGACGACGCCCTGCGCAACGGCGAACCGGCGGCCCTGGGGCTCGACCTCGTCGCACTCATGGACGCCCTGGACATCGACAGCGCGAAGCTGGCCGGGTTCGACTGGGGCGCGCGTACGGCCGATGTCGTGGCCGCCCTGTGGCCGGAGCGCTGCCGGGGTCTGGTGTCGGTCAGCGGCTATCTGATCGACGGCCAGGAATCGGGCCGGACGCCGCTGCCGCCGAAGGCCGAGTTCTCCTGGTGGTACCAGTACTACTTCGCCACCGAGCGCGGGCGGCAGGGGTACGACAAGAACCGCCGCGACTTCGCCCGGCTGATCTGGCAGACCGCGTCGCCGCGGTGGACGTTCGACGACGCGACCTTCGAGCGCAGCGCCGCCGCGTTCGACAACCCCGACCACGTCGACGTCGTGATCCACAACTATCGCTGGCGGCTGGCCCTCGCCGAGGGCGAACCGCAGTACGACGAGGTGGAGAAGCGCCTGGCCGCCAAGCCGACGATCACGGTGCCCAGCATCAGCCTGGAGGGGGACGCCAACGGCGCGCCCCACCTGGATCCCAGTGTCTACGGTAAGCAGTTCGCCGGCCGGTACGAGCACCGGACCGTCGGCGGCGGCATCGGGCACAACCTGCCCCAGGAGGCGCCCCGGGCGTTCGCCGACGCGGTCCTGGAGGTCTGAGCCCGCGCCTACGAGGTGATCCGGAAGGTGGCGTCCTGCCGCTCGGCGGCGCTGGAACCGGCGCTCAGCGGGTCGATGCGCAGCAGGTAGTTGGCGTGTCGCAGGTAGCGGGTCGGGAAGTTGTAGGAGCGGAACGACGTCCACGCGGCGTCGGCCAGGCCGGCGGTGCGGTAGAAGGTCGCGTCGGCGCGGAACACGGAGCTGTTGTCGTTGACCTCCAGCCGGACCTCGTAGTTGTAGTGACGCAGGAAGTAGCCGGGCTTGTTCACCGACTCGAACGACACCCCGGCGGAGTCGGCGAGACCGGAAACCATCCGCCAGAGCTGATCCTGGTACGGGTCGAACGGGTACGTGTCGACGCGGGCCACGTAGTTGTAGTGCCGCACGTAACGGTCGGGCAGGTTGGAGGACTTCAGCCGGACCCAGTTCGGCGTTCCCCACCGCGAGACGAGGCCGTTGTACTCCGCGTCGGTGATCCCGGTCATCGACCCGTGCTTCGCGTTCAGCGGTGGGGTGTAGTCGCGCTGGTTCAGCGGCGTCCAGGAGTTGCCCCCGATGGCTGTGGTCGACCAGGCGTAGAAGTCGTTGTTGATCGGGCTGTACGAGTCGCCCCACAGGCGCCAGCCGCTGCCGTCGACCGCCTTGACCAGCAGCGGCGCCTCGATGCCGCTGCCCTGGAGGAGCCCGGAGGTGTACGTGGTGAAGCTGTTCGGCGTGCCGGTGCTGGACCGGGCGCCGTAGAGGTTCCCGTTGGCGAGGTTCTTGTAGTAGAGGTAGGTGGTGCCGCCGTCCACCACGACATCGCCGTCGAGGACGCCGAAACCCGGGCTGAAGAACACCTGCGGCGAGCTGACCGTCCGGAAGTCGCTCGTGTAGTTGACCAGGAACACGTCCTGGCCGTTGTTCGCCGAGTAGACGATGGCGTACTGCCCGCGGGCGGCGTCCCAGAAGGCGGTGGGCGCCCACGTGTGGGTGTTCAGGGTGTGCATCCGGATCCGCCGGTAGCCGGTGAAGCTGGTCAGGTCGGTCGAGTCCCAGACGTGCAGGTACTGGCTGGTCTGGTTCCAGTTGGTGC
Source organism: Micromonospora lupini (assembly GCF_026342015.1). Lineage (NCBI taxonomy): Bacteria > Bacillati > Actinomycetota > Actinomycetes > Micromonosporales > Micromonosporaceae > Micromonospora > Micromonospora lupini. The sequence goes on along the minus strand of NZ_JAPENL010000003.1, from coordinate 563,219 downwards.
CCTTGAGGTCCGTGGCCAGTACCACGAAGGTGCCGTCGGTCCTGCGGAACACGAACGGGTCCCGCAGGCCCAGCTGGCCGGCGGTCGGCGTGACGACTGGGTTGTTCTGGTTCAGCGGGGTCCAGTTGAGACCGTCGCGGCTGACGGCGAGGTGCAGGCCGTAGTCCGCGCCCAGAGCCTGCGGCGACTCGGTGAAGTAGGCCATCGCGTAACAGGTGTTCGGCGCGGCGAGGGCCGTGCGGGGGAGGGTCAGCGCGCCGGTGGCGGCGGCAGCGGTGGACAGTGCGCCCAGGGTGAACGCGCGTCGGGTCAGAGGCACGGCGGTGGCCTTTCTGCGGCGGGACGGGGTGGGGTGGGGCGGCGGTGGGGCGGAGCGGCGGTGGGGTGGGGCGGCGGTGACCGGCGCCCGTGCCGCGGCTCGGCCGACCTGCTGCGACGGCTCCGCAGGGGCGCGCATTCCATCAGACTCTATCGATGTGATCGCTAACATACGGCGTCGCTCGACGCGCCCGCAACCCCTCGCGCCGACGACCCGGCGCGCACCCGGCGACCGGGCGCCCCAGCACCCGGCGACCGGACCTCCCAGCACCGAGCGACCGGACTCTCAGCGACCGGATGTCCTCAGCGACCGACCGGACCCTTCAGCGGCCGGAGGCTGGCCGTCCACGCCGCCGCCGGCTCGGCGCGGCCGCTGGTTCCGGGCGTTCGGTGCGGGTCGGGTCGCCCCGCACGAGGTCGTCGTGGATACGCCGGCGGGCGGTGGTGACCGCGCGGCGGGCCGCCTCGTCGCCGCGCTCGACACGCTGCCGTAGCAGGTGCAGGGCGATGCGCCGGTTGAGGCTGAACTGCCGTTCGTCGTCCACCACCACGACGAGACCCGAGGGGCGGTGGGTGGCGCGTACCGCAGTGCTGGCCTTGTTGCGGTGCTGGCCGCCGGGACCGCCGGTGCGGCACCCGACGACGTCGACGTCGGCCTCGGCGAACGTCGTCGTCGGCGCGTCGCTGGGCGGCGGCTGAGCTGTCACGTACCAGTTCTTCCGACCGGCGCTCGTCCGGTAGGGGCTGGGCGCCTGCCAGCAGAGCGTGCCCGTCCAGGAGGTGGCGAACGCCTCGACGTCGGCGCCGGACATCCGGATCAGCGCCGACCGGTAGGTGCCGGGCCGGTCACCGGGCACCACGTGGACCCGCTGGACCGTTACGCCCCGCCGGGTGGCGTCGTCCTCAAGGCGGCGCAGGAGTTGGGCGAGCGCCCAGGCGCACTCCCGCGGGCCACGGCCGGCGGACAGCAGCAGCTGCGCGCTCACGACCGACCCCGCCCGCGGGGCTTGTCGCGCCGATCCGACCGCGATGCGTTTCCCGCGTCCGGCGTCTTGTAGGTGACCAGGGGGATCGTGGTGGCCACAGGCGTGGCGAGCCGGTGCTCGACGAGATCGCCGATCACCTGCTCGATCCGCTTGTACGCCGTGGGCGCCTCCTCGAAGAGCAACTGGCGGTCGCCGCAGACCACCAGGGAACCCACAGGCGTACGCCGCAGCTCCTCGACCGTGTGCTTGGCCCGGCCCCGGTGCAACGCGTCGGCGCGGGACATCTTGCGGCCCGCGCCGTGCGCCACCGAGTGGTTGGCGTCCGCCCCGGAATGGGCGGCCACGAGGTACGACGCGGTGCCCCGCGTGCCGGCGACGAGCACGTCGCGGCCGTCGCCGGGCGCCGCCCCCTTGCGGTGCAGGTAGACGCCGTCGCGTACCTCGACCAGGTTGTGGCACTGGTCGACGACAGGCTCGGTCGGCTCGGCCCCCAGGGCGTACGCGACCCGGGCGGCAAGCAGCCGTCGGTTGAGCGAGCCCCAGCGCACCGCCTCGTCGTGCCGGGCCAGGTAGTCGGCCGGATCCGCGGCGGGGCCCGCCCCGTGCGCCTCGGTGTGCGTCCGCAGGATCCGCTCGCCCAGGCCCCGCGAGCCGCTGTGCACGACGAGGACGAGGTCACCGGTGCTCAGCCCGAGCCGGTGCGCGTGGTCCGGTGCGAAGACGGTGTCCACGCGTGCCAGCTCGACGAAGTGGTTGCCCCGGCCGACCGTGCCGAGACCGTCCAGATGACCGGCGGGAACGTCGCCCGCGACGACGGCCCAGGCCCTGTCGTCGGCGTCCCGCTCCGGGTCGAGCGCGCGGTCGAGGTCGGGGAACCGGGCAGCCAGCCGCTCGGGTACGACGCGCCGGAGTCGAATGGGGAACACCGCGATACCGCAGCCGATGTCGGAGCCCACCAGGAACGGGTACAGCACGGTCGACGCCATGGCCGCGCCGATCGGGGCGCCCTTGCCCGGGTGCAGGTCCGGCATGCCGGCAACGTGGATCATGCCGTCGAGGGCGGCGACCCGCCGACACTGGTCCAGGGCTGCGGACTCGATCCAACTGGAGGGGGACGCGAACACGGCGACGGTGGCCGGGGCGGACGGGAACAGGGACTCCCGAGGGGAGTGGTGCTCAGACAACGACGCTCACTTCTCGTTCAAGCGAAAGGGACGGACGGCAATACGGCGCCGGTCGGCTCGGCGAAACGGCCTCGGCGCGGTGCTCAGGTGGTGTCCGTCAGTACGTCATGGGCACCACTCTGGCGACGCCCGTCGGCTGTGGCAACCGATTATCGACCGGGGCCCACGCCTGTCCGGCCGCACGGAAGCGGCTGGCCAGGCACGATTGCCGCCGAGTGACATGTGTCGGATGGATGATGGTCCGCGGGCGAGGGGGCGGGTCATCATCCGGGAATGCTGACGGGGCGTGACGGCCTGCTCGCGGAGGCCCGCACCGCGCTGGTGCGGGCCGACGGCGCCGTCCTCATCGGTCCGGCGGGGGTCGGCCGCACCGCCCTCGCCCGGGCTGTCGTCGCCGACCTGACGCCCCGGCTCTTCGCCGCCGTGTGGATCACCGCCACCGAGGCGAGCAAGGCGGTGCCCTTCGGCGCGCTCGGTCAACTCCTCGCCGGCGGCCACCCCGCCCTGCACCCGGCCCTCGTGCACAGCACCGTGCGGGCCAGCCTGGCGCAGCGGTGCGGCGCCACCCGTACCCCGGTCCTGGTCATCGACGACGCCCATCTGCTCGACGGGCCGTCCGCAGGCGTGCTGCTCGGTCTCGTCCAGGCCCGTGCCGTCCGCGCCGTGGTCACCGTCCGGTCGGGGGTTTCGGCCCCGGACGCGGTCGTCGCGCTGTGGAAGGACGCGGGACTGCCGCGGCTGATGGTGCCCGCCCTGGCCGAGGCCGAGGTCGGCGCGCTTGCCGAGGAGCTGTTGGCAGGCCCGGTCAGTCGATCCACCACCCAGCTGCTGTGGCAGTGGACGGGCGGACTGCCGCATCTCGCGGTGGCGTTGATCGACCACGGGCGGGAGGTCGGTTCGCTGGTGCGCGACACCGACCAGTGGCGCTGGCGTGCCGTCCTGGCGGTGCCGGCGCAGGTGGCCGACCTGCTCGACCGGGAACTGGAGGGAATCGGCCGCACCGGCGAGGAGGCGCTGGCCGCGCTGGCGCTGGGTGGGCCGCTGCCGCTGTCCGTCGTGGAGGCCGCCGCGTCGCCGGAACTGCTCGCCGATCTCGAACAGCTCGGCATGGTCCGCAGCGAGGAGCGCGGGCAGCAGATCCTGGTGCGGTTGCGTGATCCGATGCTCGGCGCCGCGGTTCGTCGGCGGATGTCGCCCGCGCGGCGTCGGCGCGTGTCCGCCGCGCTGCTGACCAGCACACGGCAGACGACCCTGCACGGCACACACGAGATGGCAAGCGCCCTCTGGGCGGTGCACGCCGGGCAACCGATCGGCCCGCCGGAGCTGGTCAGGTCGGCCAGCCTCTGCCTGTACGCCGACCCGGCCGCCTCGGAACAACTGGCCCGGCGTGCCTGGCAGGAGGGCGGCGGAGCCTCGGCGGCGGTCGCGCTCAGCGCCGCCCTCGTCGAGCAGGGCCGCGCCGTCGAGGCGTACGAGACACTGCGGGCCGCCGAGCGGGACGCCGAGGCGGTCGGCGACCGGGCCGCCCGGGTGACTGTGGGAACGGCGCTGGCCGGACACCGCACCTGGGTCGGGCGCGAGCCACGGCAGGCGTACGACGATCTGCGGCGACTGCGCGCGGACGCCGAGGCGGCCGGTGACCTGGCCGGGCGGGCGGAGCTTGCCGCGGTCGGGGTTGTCGTCCAGTTGTTCAGCGGCGAGGCCGGGCGGGCGCTGCACCGCGCACGGGATCTGTTAGGGGAGTCGCTGCCCCGCGGCGCGCACCTGCGGGTCACCCTGGCGTCGGTCGCCGCGCTGGTGCTGACCGGCCGCACCGAGGAGGCGGTACGTGTGGGCCGTGCGGTGGTCGCCGCGGTCGAGCGGTCCGGCTCGTCGGCGTTGCCGCAGGTCCGGGGCATGGCCGGGGCGGCGCTGGCGTTGGCCGAGCTGTGGCGGCAGCCCATTCCGACCGGTCCGGTCACAGACCCGGCCGCCGGCCGCTGGCCGTTGCCGCCGGACCCGCTCGTCTCCGGTCTGTCGCACACCGCCTGGCCCCTCTTCGACGGGTACGCCCAGCGGGTCAGTGGCGACCGGGCGGGAGCCATCAGCCGGCTCCGGGACGCGGTCGCACAGCAGGCCGGCGGCACCGGGATGTTCCGCTCCGAAGCCACCGGCTGGCTCGCCGTCACCCTGGCCGAGGACGGCCGTCCGGACGAGGCCGAGGCGGTGCTGCGGGACCATCCCGTCGACGCGGTCGCGCTCGTACCGGGACTGCGGCCGTGGGCGCTTGCCGCGATCGCCGCGGCGGCCGGCCGTCGGGTGCGGGCGGGACAGCTGATGAACGAGGCGATCGTCGTCGCCCACGCCTCCGGCTGCTGGCTTGTGGAGCTGGGCTACCTCATCTACGCCGCACACCTGGACCCGGTCGCCGGTCCCGCGCGTTACGCGGGCCGTATCGCCGAGGCCATCGGGTACGTGGACGCCGAGCGGCTCGTCGCCGCCGGGCGGGCGGTGATCGCGTTGGCGGGCCGCAACCCGACAGTGATGCTCGAACACGCCCACCGCCTCGTGGACCTGAACATGACGGGCGAGGCGTTGAAGGTCGCCGACGAACTCGGCCGGCAGGCCGTCACCACCGACAGCGTCCGGCTCGCCGTCGACCTGCGTGCCCGCCTGGGCGCGGCGGTGCACGGGAACCCGGCGACTGTGGCGGGGCTGACCGCGCGTGAGACCCAGATCGCCGGCTTCGCCGCCCGGGGCCTGTCCGACCGGGAGATCGCCGACCAGTTGGTGCTGTCGGTGCGTACCGTGCAGACACATCTGGGCCGGGCGTACCGCAAGCTGGCGGTGACCTCGCGACGGGACCTGTCCGACGCGTTGCGGCCGGTCGGCTGACCACGCGGCGGCCGTGGCGCACCGTGCGCCACGGCCGCCGGCCGTCGGTGCGGACGCTAGGAGTTCTTCGTGTAGCAGGTGACCCGCCCGTTGGAGTCCTCGTGGCACTCCGCACCCTTGGCGCCGAGGACGTTGATCGTGCCCGCCAGGACGCTGATGCCCAGCGCGGTCAGGATCCCCATGCCCACCTTCTTGGCCAACTCGGCGAAGTTGGCAGTGACGTCGAGCCGGAAGCTGACAGGCGCGTACCGGATCTGCTCCCACAACTCGGCGATGCGCGGCTCCTGGCCGGTGATGCTGAAGTCGTCGCTGCTGTGGTCGTCGGTGACCCGGCCGCTCGCGATGGCCACGAACACGTTCTTGTTCTGGTCCACCACGTTCGGTCCGGCGGCGAAACTCCAGCTGTGGCTGAGGAGACCGTTCTCGTGCACGTGCCCCTGGAACCAATAGTGGCCGTCGCTCGCCATTCGGAGCCACGCCGTGCCCTTGACGCTTGACGGCAGCAGGCTTCCGGAGAACGTGTGGCTCCACTCCTGCTCCAGCCGGTCCATCGCCGTCCGGGTCGAACCGCCCGGTTGCCCGACCTGTGCGCCGACGTGGCGCAGGGTCAGCGGCGCCCGGATGTCGAGGTACTGGGCGGCGGCAGTGCGGACGCTCGTCATGCCGTCACTCCCTCGACTTCCACATGTGGATGGTGCCGTTCTCGTCCCGGTAGGAGTGGACCTTGCCCGGCTGGCCGAGGAACGCTACCCACCCGGCGACCACCGCACCCACGATGACAAGCGGAATCCACTTCAGAATGTTGCCGATGAGCTGCCCGACGTTCATCGTCACGCTGAGCCGGAAGTTCACAGTGGCGGTGTTGAGCTGGTCCCAGTACTGCCCGATCCGTGGATCCTGGCCCAGCTCGGCGAAGTCGTCACTGCTGCTGTTGTCCGACACCTTGCCGCTGGCGGAGAAGACGAAGGCGTTGCCGTCGGCGTCCACGAAGGCCGGCGTGGCCACGAACGACCAACTGTGCGAGACCGCGCCGTTCTCGTGCACGTGACCCTCGAACATGTAGTGGCCGTCGCTGAACAACCGCAGCCACGCGCTGCCCTTCACGCTTGAGGGCAACAGGCTGCCGGAGAACCACTCGCTCGACGTCTGGTCCAGTTGCACAAGCAGCCGTCGGCTGGACCCGGTGGGATGGCCGATCTCGCCGCCGACCTCCCGCACCGTCATCGGCGCCTCGAACCGGAGATACTTCCCGGCCGCCTGACGCAGGCTGGTCATGACGTGGTCACCAGGATCGGCACCAGCGCCCGACCGGTCGGCAGCGGACCCAGCGCCTTGCCCAGGATCGCCCCGACCGCCTTGAGCGGGTCGGCCACCCGCATGGCGTGCCCCCGGGTGGGAGAGGTGGTCAGCAGGTCACCGGGGCGCACCGCGCCGTGCGTCGCGTCGACCAGGCAGTAGACCTTGCCGGCCAGGGCCAGCGGCCGACGCGTGTCGCTGTCCGGACGCCGGTCCAGCACCATCGCCGGGGCGAAGCTGCCGGCTCCGGAGACCACGCCTGCCACCGCGCTGTCGTACGGCTTGTCGGCCAGTTCCAACGCGCCGGTCTCGCCGATGACCAGCACCGCGCCCGGGATCGCCGAGTGCAGGTGGCCGGCCGCGACGTCGAACTCCTCGGCCAGGTCGGCGTTGCTGAGCGAGATGTCGCCGTGCACACCGTCGATGACCACCGTGTACGCCCGGGTGTCCGGGTTGGCGAAGGACATCGAGCTCTGGTCGCCGCTGATCCCGACGGTGTAGGTGCGGGTCTTGCTGTGGCAGAACTTGATGTGGTTGTTCGTGCCGTCCAGATCGACCTGGTTCGCCGCGACGATCTTGGAGCTGACCGCGTTCGTCGCGGACATGTTTGTCGCCGTGACGCTTGGGCTGTTCAGGTTGTTGGCCGCCCACAGGTCACCTGTCGTGCCGTTGAGCAGCAGCTTGTACTGCCGCGTGTCGGGGTGGGCGAAGGACATCGAGCTGTGCTCGCCGTCGATGCCGACGGTGTAGGTGCGGGTCTTGCTGTGGCAGAACTTGATGTGGTTGTTCGGGCCGTCCAGGTCGACCTGGTTGGCGCTGAGGCTACGGCTGTTGACGTTGTTGGCCGCCCACAGGTTGCCGTTCTGCCCGTCCAGGATCGTCGTGTACGCGCGCTTGTCGTTCGCCAGGCTGATGGTGCTCGTGCCGCCGTTCATCCCGATCGTGTACGCGCGGGTCGTGAAGTTGGTGAGCACCAGGGCGTTGTCGGCGCCGTCGAGCACGACGGCCCGGGCGGCGACGGTGTCGGCGGTGATTGTCGTCGGCGGCCCAGGCGTCGGTGTGGCAGGTGCCGCCTGGGCGTCACCCTTGGCGACCGGCGCCGCCGTGGCGGGCGGCCCCTCGGCGCGTTGCGCCTGCTCCGCCTGGCGGGCCTGCTCGGGCGCCCGCAGCGGCGGTGGCGCCGGCGCGGCGATGTCCGCCCGGTCCGGCGCGTCGTCGGTCCGCTGCTGCGGCGTGATCGGTGTCGTGGTGGGCCGGGCGATCGCCTCGGCGCTGTCCGGGTTGCTGGCCTTCGCGGCCTCGTTGCTTGTCATGTGTCAATTGCAGCGGCCGGCCGGCCACCGATCGTCCGCAGTCACTACGTAGCTCGGTCCGCCCGACTACGCAGTGGCCCGCGGGCGTACGCTGCCGCGATGACCGCACCGCGTCGCATCCTGATCTACGGGGTGTACGGCGCCGGCAAGTCCACTCTCGCCGCGCGGTTGGCGCAGCGCCTCGGGTTGCCGTGGTATCCGGTGGACGACCTGTTGTGGTTGCCGGGGTGGGTCGAGGTGCCGGTCGCCGAGCAGCGCCGCCGGATCGAGGAGATCTGCCGCCGGGACACCTGGATCATCGACGGCGCGTACCACGGCTGGCGGGACGTGCCGCTTGCGCGCGCCGACCTGGTGGTTGCCCTGGACTACCCGCGGTGGCGCTCGTTCTGGCGGTTGCTCCGCCGTACGCTGCGCCGCCTGGGCACCGGCGAGGTGATCTGCAACGGGAACCGCGAGTCCCTCGGCAGTGTGCTGTCCGGGGACTCGATCCTGCTCTGGCACGTCGGCGCGTTCGGCCGGGCACGGCGGCGGATGCGGGCCTGGCACGCCGATCCGGCCGGGCCACCGGTGCTGCTGTTCGCGAACCCGGCGGCCCTGGACGACTGGCTGGCGGGCCTGCCAACCCGATGACTGGACCCGACCGCCGTCGCCCGGCCGGCCCGTGGCGGCACCCCGACGGCCAGCCGGAGCCGACTCCGCGCCCGCATCCTTGATCGGTGGCAGCTGAGCGACTCGACACGCCGCGCATCGCCCTGCTGAGCTGCCACCGATCGCCGCGCCGGCTCCCGTACGAACCGACATCGATCGGGGCCCGGCCGGCAGGTCACACCGGCCGGGCCCGTCGATCAGGAGGTCCGTGACCGTCGACGTCGGGCGAGGAAGAGCGCGAGCCCGCCCAGGGCGACCAGCACACTTCCCATGCTCGTCATTGCGGGCACCACGCCGCTGCCGGTGACCGGAAGGATGTTCCTGCCCGATCCGCCGGGTGCGCCAGGTGCTCCTGGACTACCGGGGGCGCCAGGTGCCCCAGGGCTGCCGGGTGCGCCGGGTGCTCCTGGGCTGCCGGGTGCCCCTGGGCTGCCGGGTGCGCCGGGCGCTCCGCGCGCGCCAGGGCTGCCGGGTGCGCCAGGCGCTCCGGGACTACCAGGTGCTCCGGGGCTGCCTGGTGCTCCGGGGCTGCCTGGTGCTCCGGGGCTGCCTGGTGCTCCGGGGCTGCCTGGTGCGCCGGGGCTGCCGGGTGCGCCGGGGCTGCCGGGTGCGCCGGGGCTGCCGGGTGCGCCGGGGCTGCCGGGTGCGCCGGGGCTGCCTGGTGCTCCGGGGCTGCCGGGTGCGCCGGGGCTACCAGGTGCTCCGGGGCTGCCTGGTGCGCCGGGACTGCCAGGTGCGCCGGGACTGCCGGGTGCTCCGGGGCTGCCGGGTGCGCCGGGACTGCCAGGTGCTCCGGGGCTGCCGGGTGCTCCGGGGCTGCCGGGGACGCCAGGGCTGCCGGGTGGGCCGGATGGTCCGGCTGGTCCGGTGGGTCCGGCTGGTCCGGTGGGTCCGGGCGGACCGGTCGGTCCGGCGCACACGGGTGCGGAGATGGTGTTGGTGTCGAGGGTGACGGCGGCGGTTCGCGCCAGCGCGCGGCCCTGCAGTGTCGCGCCCGTGGCCATCGTGATCGCGGCCTGGGCCATGATGGTGCCGATGAATGTGGTGCTCGTGCCGATCGTCGCCGAGCTGCCGACCTGCCAGAACACGTTGCAGGCCGACGCTCCGTTGATCAGGACGACGCTGCTGCTCGACGCCGTCGTCAGCGACGAGTCGATCTGGAAGATGAAGACGGCTGCGGGGTTGGCCTGGCCGTTGAGTGTCAGTGCTCCGGTGAGCTGCGCGGCCCCGATCCGGTAGACGCCCGCGTTGAGCGTGTTGCCTCCGAGTTCGGCGGGCAGGTTGGTGAACGGGGTCCGGCCGGCGGCGTCGTTGTAGGCAGTGATCAGATCACTCTGGGCCTGGAGCGCCGCCGCGTCACCGAGGTGGATCTCACCACCGATGGTCGCCGTTCCGAAGCCCGACGCGGCGCTGCCCGGGAACCTGCCGAGGCTCTGGGCGAGGAAGCTGGGGCCGGTGTTTGTCGGTTCGGCTCCGGCCAGGACGGAGAAGTTGCCTGCCGTCCCCAACCCCACCGGGGCGTCGGCCGCGTTGGCGGCGGTCGAGCTGAACAGAAGCAGGCTGGCTGCCACGGCGACGGCCACGGAGGCCCCGAGGGCCGGCAGGACCGCACGCCTGAGACGACGAATGCGTTGTGCTGTCACAAATCAACCTCCGTGCTGAACTCGCAGGAGGCGCGGCGCGTCCTGCTCAGAACGGCCTGGTGACACGGCCGGGTGCGTTGACCACGACATCATGAGATAGCGGCATTTGTTGTCAAAACGGGACAATAATGAGTAAATGTGAGGTAGGACGAGGTTCGCATTCGCGTCATCCACAGAGGCCGGACGCTCAGTGCCGCCGCTGTTCCAAACGGGTCGCCCGGCCCAGCACGCACGGCGAGGAGGGGCTGGAGCTGGTGGCCGGGAACCGGAAGCGACGCAGTTCGTCGATGGCGAACCCGCCCGCCCGGATGGCGGCAGTGGTGTCGCGGCCGGTGTGGCAGCCGGCGAACAGTCTGGGCCACACCGTCGCGTCGGACAGCCGCTGGACCCTGCGTAGGCGGCCGGGCTCCTCGGCGGCGACGTGCTCGAAGAAACGCAGTTGCCCGCCGGGGCGCAGCACGCGGCGGATCTCGGCGAGTGCGGCCGCCTGGTCGGGCACTGTGCACAGCACCAACGCGACCACGGCGGCGTCGAATTCACCCGCCCCGGCGGGCAACGCCTCGGCCAGGCCGTCGACCACAGTGACCGGCACCGGCGCGGCCGGGGCCGCCCGGACGGCGGCGGCACGCAGCCGTCGCTCCGGCTCCACCGCGACGACCTCGGTCACCGTCGGCGGGTAGTGGGCGAACATGCGGCCGTTGCCGGCGCCGACCTCGATGACCCGGCCGGTCAGGCCAGCGGCCAGGTCACGGCGGAACGCGGCGGTGCCGGCGCGGTCCATGGCGACAGAGAGCCGCTCGTAGACCCGGGCGAACACCGGGTGGGACACCGCGGCCACGTCGACCTCCAGAGGTGCGCGGGGCTGCTCCCGACGGCAGGCCGCCCCCGACGAGCACGCTACCCAGGCCGCCGGACGACCACAATCATGAGCGGCGATGGTCGACGCCGCCACGGTACGGCCGGCGCGGTAGCGCATCCTCACGTGGGCGTGGTGCCTGGATCGTGCCGCAGGCGTCGCGCCAGGTCCCGCACCGCGTCGACGAACTGTTCGTCGGACTCACACGGCCAGTGCCCCTGGATGGGCGGTGGAACGCTGTCGCCCGGTGGCGTCACCACGTCACGCGGGTCGCGCTGTCGGCGGTCGACCTCCTCGGCCGGGTCGCCCTCCGACGCCTCGGACCCGTGGCCGGGGAAGATCCGCCCGCCGATCGGGTCGGTGTCGCGCCACAGGTTCACCCACCGCCAGCCGACCTGGCGGCCGATCTCGTGCAGCACCGCGTCGTCGATGTACGCGGGGAACAGCCGCGCGTAGAGCCGGCGCAGGGGTGAGCCGTGCGTGAGCAGCGCGACGCGGCTGCCGATCGACTGTGGAAGCTGGAGCACTGTGGCGGCGAGCAGGACCGAGCCGTGGCTGTGCCCGGAGAGCAGCACCGCATCGCCCCGTTCGACCAGGTAGGTGATGCGCCGGGTCAGCTCCGGCACGGCCCGCTCGGCGTAGCACGGCGGCGCGAACGGGTGGGCGGCCCGGGGCCAGAAGGTCCCGAGGTCCCAGATGACGCCGATGTGCCTGCGGAACGGGACGGTCCGGTAGGCGAAGATCCCGCCCAGGAGCAGGCCGAGGAGCGCCGCCGCCATCGCCCAGCTGGCGAACGCGATGCCGAAGGTGACGGCGTCGGCCGGCACGCGGGCGTAGCGTTCGACGACGTCGCCCGGAAAGACGCCCAGCAGACCGAGGGTGGTGGTGGCGGTGCCGATGCCGGCGAGGCAGCCGAAGACCACTGCCAGCAGCACCAGTCGCTCGGTGAAGCGGGCCCGCGCTATCACCCTGCGGACCTGTCGCAGCCTCGGCCCGGCCTCCGCCGGGGGGTGCGGGTAGTCGCTCGCGACGACCGCCGCCGCCGCTCGCGAGCGCCGCCGACGGGAGACCACGACGACCAGACCGGCGACGACAACGGTGACCACCACGGTGCGGAGGAAACCGAAGAGCGCCCAGGTGTACGCCCGGGGCGGGCCGGTCGCGATGCCCTCCGCGGTCGGCATGTCGCGGTCGAGGTAGTCCGCCACCCGGTAGACCAGCTCGGCCGAGTAGACGACCGCCATGGTGATCGCCGTGCCGGCGATGACGAGCGCGCCCAGCCCGAACAGAGGGCTGCTTCCTCGCCGCCGGTCCCGCCGCCAGAGCAGCACGACCCCGAGCGCGACCAGCAGTGTCGTCTGGAGCGCGAACAGCCAGGTCAGGGTCGCGTCGTAGCCGGGCAGGTCGCGCTCGGAGTGCCACCGCGCGGAGCTGGTCAGCACGTGGGCCACGACCAGCGCGGTCAGCACGATCGCGGTCGTGCGCAGCGTGCTGGTGACCGCGTCGAGCCGCCGGTCGCCGGGAGACCTGTCGATCAGCGGGGGCGTGCAGAGCAGCACCACGCCGGTGGCCAGGACGACGCCTGCGGCGACCGCCAACGCGACAGTGGTGGTCGAGGCGCCGTTCGCGGCCCGGGCGGCGAGCAGGACGAGGCTCAGCGTCCCGAACGCCGCCGCGACGTGCACCGACCGGAGCCGTCCGACCAGCGGCTCGGCGTCCCACTTGCCGATCGTGCCGAGCCGGTTCCCGGAGAGGTTCTCGTCGGGGCCGCGGAACGCCTCGAACGACCTCCCCGGGCGGGTGCTGATCCGCCAGATCAGCGCGATCCCGGCGGCCGGGAACACGGCGAGCACCGCCAGCCGCAGCCCGGCCGGCTGCCCGCTCAGCCAGGACAACCAGCTCCGTCCGGCCAGGCAGCGGGGCGCGGTCAGGCACTGCCAGGCGACCAGGTCGAGGGCGACGCCGACGATGGCGAGCACGTACAGCACGGTAAGTGTCAGCGCCAGCAGCCGGCACAGGGACTTGACGACGGCCTCCGTGCCCGGCTGCGCCGGGCGCATCCAGATCGCCACGTTTACCAGCATGAACGGCAGCAGGAGAACCAACGCCAGGGTCTGGGCCACGCTTCCGGAGGGCAGGTCACCCCAGCGGTACGCCTCAACCGTCACGCCCCGCGCGTCGGCGTCGGGCCCGCCGGGACGGAGCCGGACGAAGCCGCCACTGCGGTCTCCGGCTACCTGCGTCGTCTGTTCCAGGTTGAGTACCTGGTCGACGCTCGCGCCGGAGACGCCGTGCACCCGCAGCTCCACGACGTCGCCGGAGCTGTCGGGCCCGCTCAACGGCGCTGATCCATCGGCAATCCCCCCGAAGGCGTCCCGGCCGTCCGCTGCCGGCTGCCCAGCCGAGGACGGTCCGCCACCGACGTGGCAGACCGGGGTCTACCCGTCCCGGCCGCTCACAATCGCACCGGCACGTCCGGACGCCTGCCCGGCCCGGGTGCTTGCGGCAAGCTGTCCGCGGTAGGCGCGCGGCGAGACACCTGTGACGCGTTTGAAGGCGACGCTGAGCGCGCTCTCCGAGCCGTACCCGACGGCCAGGGCGATTGTCGCGACGGTGTCCGAGCCCCGGCGGATGCGGTCCGCCGCGAGTTCGATCCGCCAACGTGTCAGGTACTCCAGCGGGCCTACGCCGACGACCTGCCGGAAGCGGGCGGCGAGCGTCGACCGGGAGACGGAGGCGGCGCGCGCGATCTCGTCCACCGTCCAGGACTGCGCGGGCCGTCCGTGTATCGCCCGCAGCGCGGGAGCGACCACCGGGTCGGCGAGCCCGGCCAGCCAGCCGGACGTGTGCTGCGGATCGCGGGCCAGGTGCAGCCGCAGGACCTGGATCAGCAGGACGAGCGCCAGGTGTTCGGCGACGAGCCGCGACCCGAGCTGAGGCTCTCGCAGCTCGCTGTCGATCTCGTCGAGCGCCCACCGGACGGTGGCGGCCGCGGGGGTGTCGGCGGGCACGTGGATGATCGGCGGAAGGCTGTCCAGCAGGAGGCTGCGACCCCGGTCCCCCAGGGAGAACGCGCCGCCGATGAGGAACATGTCGTCGCCGTCGCCCGCGTGCGCCACGCCGTCGGCGGCGGCCGCGAAGATCGGGTACGCCGGCTGGACCGGGGCGTCGGGGTCACTGAAGAGCGTGTACGCCACCGGCCGGGTGAGCAGGTAGCAGTCGCCCTCGGCGAGGCCGATCGGCTCGGGCTCGCCGTCGACACGCAGGAAGCAGCGGCCGCGCCGGATGGCGTTGAACTTGGCGCCCGCCGGTGGGTCGAACCGGACCGCCCAGCGCCCACCGGCGACGAGGCCGGCGGAGACGTGACTCGTCGCGCCGAGCAACGCCAGGACGTCCTCAAGGGGATCCATGCCCGCCTCCTGGACGCTCGCGAAAGTATTGCGGACTCCAGACTATAGGCAGTCCAGAGCCGGGTTCATAGCCTGGCTGACATGACAGCGAACCCACGCCTCACCACGTCGTACACCTCCCGCACCACGGCCGCCGAGATCCTCGAGAGCGTGGACCTCGGCGGGCGACGGATGATCGTCACCGGCGGGGCCTCCGGCCTCGGTGTCGAGACGGTTCGCGCCCTGGCCGGCGCCGGCGCCGAGGTCACCGTCGCGGTCCGTGACCCGCAGCGGGCCGCCGGGCTCGTCGAGGAGTTCGCCACCGATGCCACCCGGGGCGTCGTTCGGTCGGCCGCGCTCGATCTGGCCGATCTCGCCTCGGTCGACGCCTTCGTCGCGGCCTGGCGGGGCCCGCTCGACGCGCTGGTCGCCAACGCCGGCGTCATGGCGCTCCCCACCCGGCAGCTCTCCGTGCAGGGCTGGGAACTCCAGCTCGCGACCAACTACCTTGGTCACTTCGCGCTCGCCGTCGGTCTGCACGACAACCTGCGCGCCGCCGGGGCGGCCCGGGTCGTGGTGGTCAGCTCCGGGGCGCACCTGGGCGCTCCGTTCGACGTCGGGGACCCCCAGTTCGAGCGGCGCCCGTACGACCCGTGGGCGGCGTACGGGCAGTCGAAGACCGCTGACGTCCTGCTCGCGGTCGGCATCACCAGGCGGTGGGCGAAGGACGGGATCACCGCAAACGCCCTCAACCCCGGGTACATCCACACCAGCCTGCAGCGCCACCTCGACGACGACATGATGCGCGCGGTCGGCGCGATGGACGAGGCGGGCAACCTCGTCGTGCCGGACTACTACAAGACGCCGGCCCAGGGGGCGGCGACCACAGTCCTGCTCGCCGCGTCGCCCCTCCTCGACGGCGTCGGCGGCCGGTACTTCGTCGACAACCAGGAGGCGGAGGTGGTGCCCGGCGGCCCGGACGCCACCGGCGGGGTGGCGGCACACGCGGTCGATCCGGTCGCCGCGGACCGGCTCTGGGCGTACGCCGAGAAGATGCTCTCCGCGCGCTGAGCGCGACGACCGTCGGACGCCGGGCGCGGCGCGCTCCCGCGGGGCCGCGCCCGGCGGCCAGGATTGATCGGGGTACGGCGGGGTAGCCGCCGCCATGGTCGCTGCCGGTCGGCCCGGTACGGACGGGGGTGCTCCGGCGCGTCCCGGCGCCGGGGCGCACGCCACTTCGGCGACTACAGTCGCCCGGCTCCGCGCCCGCCTGTCGGGCGGGTTGCGGGACCGGGCACGGAGGGTACGGGGCATCGGCGGCCTGGCTCTGCAGGCCGGTCTGGCCGCGGCGCTGTCCTGGTTCGTGGTGCGCCAGGTGCTGCACGTCTCGCAGCCGGTGTTCGCGCCGATCTCGGCGGTCTCGACCCTCGCCGCGTCGGTCGGCCAACGGTTGCGCCGCACCGTCGAGCTGATCCTCGGCGTCACCGTAGGGGTGCTGGTCGGCGACCTGCTGCTCACGGTGACCGGCACCGGGTGGTGGCAACTCGCCCTGATCGTCGTGCTGGCGATCCTCGTCGCGCTGTTCCTCGCCGGCAGCGCGGCGGTGGTGATCCAGGCCGGGGCGACTGCGGTGCTCATCGCCACGTTGAGTCCGTCCGTGCGGGACCTGGAGATCCCCCGCTTCGTGGACGCTCTCGTCGGGGGAGCGGTGGCGCTGGTGGTCACCGCCGTCCTCCTGCCGTTGAGCCCGCTGCGGGTGCTCAACCGGGCCGCGCGGCCGGTGTTGGACCTGCTCAGCACCCAGCTCGACGCCACCGCTGGCGCGTTGGCCGACGGCGACATCGACCGTGCGCTGACCGCCCGCACGAAGCTGCGGGAGAACAAGGACGAGCTGCGGGCCCTCATCGAGGCGACCCAGGGCGCCCGGGAGGCCAGCACGCTCTCGCCTGTGCACTGGCACGAGCGGCACGGGCCGGTGGGCCGGTACGCGCAGACGGCGGAGCCGATCGACCGGGCGATGCGCAACGCCGGAACGCTGATCCGCCGCGCGGTGACCGTGATCGAGGACGGTGAGCCGGTCCCGAAGGCCCTGCCGGGGGCGGTCGCCGACCTCGCCGAGGCCGTACGCGTGCTCAAGCGGCAGTTCGCCGCCGGTCACGAACCCACCGAGGCGCGGGCGCGGGCCCTGCGGGCGGTCTGCGCCGCCGGTGACGCCTACCGGGAGGGGGTCGGTTTCTCCGGTGCCGTCGTGGTGGCGCAGGTTCGCACGACGGTAAGCGATCTGCTGGTGGCCACCGGGCTGACGCAGGAGGTGGCGAACCGGCTGGTCCGCCGCGCGTTCGACGCTCCGGAGCGCTTCGCAGGCGATCGACGATGACTGCCGTGGCAGCACTCTGAGCCATTGGCTGTTGCATATTGAGCCAAAGTGGTGCCATGATGGTGCCATGGACTTGAGGCCGTACGTCGAGAACCTGCGCAACGAGTTCGCCGTAGCCGCCGAGGGTGTCGACCCGGAGGGCCGGTTGCTGGCCGAGCGACTCTTCACCCAGTTGGAAGCGGCGACCCACCTCACGCTGCTCGAGGCGCTGTCCGACGCGGCCGACGAGATCACGCGCGATCTCGCCCCCGGGTCGGTGCACGTCCGGCTGCGCGGGCGCGAGCCCAATTTCGTGGTGACGCCCGCGAACACGCCGACGGACAGCACGGGTGCGGTGAGCGAGCCGCCTCCGGCGCCCGTGCCGCTGCTGCCGCCCGATGGCGACGAGGGCGGCACGTCCCGGATCAACCTCCGCCTCCCCGACCATCTCAAGGCAAGCGTCGACGGGGCCGCCAGCCGGGCCGGGCTGTCCGTCAACGCCTGGCTGGTGCGGGCCGTCGCCGCCGCCGTCGCCGCCGGCGGCACGGAACGCCAGCCACCGCGCCGGCCCGAGCCGCCGCGGTCCGGCCAGCACGTCACCGGCTGGGCGCGCTGACCGCCGCGCCCTTCCCCACCCCGTTCGCCTTCGCCACGCACCTTCCGGGAGACCACCATGCCTGTTTTCGAGACACCAGAACCGATTTCCGTCCAGGTCGAGCTGCCCGTCGGGGACGCCTGGATCGCCGCGACCGAGCGCACCGACACGGTCGTGCAGGTGCGGCCCCGCGACCCGTCGAGCAAGGCCGACGTGAGCGCCGCGGAGCAGACCACAGTCGAGTACGCCGCCGGGCTCCTGCGGATCAGGGTGCCGAAGAGCTGGCGCCGGTACGGCTTCGGCTCGGGGCCGTCGGTCGACGTCCTCATCGAGGTGCCGAGCGGAACGCGGCTGCATGCGGAGGCGGCGTGGGCGGCGTTCCGCGGCGAGGGGCGGCTCGGTGAGTGCCGCATCAAGACCGGCAGCGGGATCCGGCTCGAGGAGACCGGGCCGCTGGAGATCGACAGCAGCCACGGCGAGGTCGCGGTGGAGCGTGTCACCGGATCGGCCCGGGTGAAGGCGTCCTCCGGAAAGGTGCGCCTCGGCGCGGTAGACGGCACCGCGGAGATCAAGAACTCCTCCGGCGACTGCTGGATCGGCCGCAGCGGCGGCGACGTCCGGATCAACACCGCCTACGGCGACATCACCGTCGACGCGCCGATGGCCTCGGTGGCGGCACGCACCGCGTACGGCAACGTCCGGCTGGGCGAGGTCGTGCGCGGGTCGGTCGAGTCGCACACCTCGTACGGCGCGATCGAGGTCGGGGTCCGACGGGGCACCGCCGCCTGGCTCGACGTCAGCTCCCGGCACGGGCGCGTGCACAACGCGCTCGAGTCGGCCGACAGCCCGGCCGAGACCGACGAGACGGTCGAGATCCGCGCGAACACCTCCTTCGGCGACATCACGATCCGCCGTGCCTGATCGGCCACGACCCCCCACCACGAATGAGGAGACCATGACCAGCAGCAGGAAACCCGCGATCGTGACCACGGACCTGCGGAAGTCCTATGGTGCCAAGGTCGTGCTCGACGGCATCGACCTGATGATCACCGAGGGAACGATCTTCGCGCTGCTCGGCCCCAACGGCGCGGGCAAGACCACCACCGTGCAGATCCTCTCCACCCTGCTCCGCGCCGACGGCGGCCACGCCCGCGTCCTCGGCCACGACGTGACCCGCGAGCCCGACGCCGTACGGGAGCTGATCGGCGTCACCGGCCAGTTCTCCGCCGTGGACAACCTGCTGACCGGTCGGGAGAACCTGAACCTGATGGCCGACCTGTGGCACCTGGACAGGGCGACTGGCCGACGACGGATCGCCGACCTGATCGAGCAGTTCGACCTCTCCGAGGCGGCGGACAAGCCGGCCGCGACGTACTCCGGCGGCATGCGTCGCCGGCTCGACCTCGCGATGACCCTGGTCGGCGACCCCCGCGTCATTTTCCTCGACGAGCCGACGACAGGCCTCGACCCGCGCAGTCGCCGCGCCATGTGGCACATCATCCGGGCTCTCGCCGCCGAGGGCGTCACCATCCTGCTGACGACGCAGTACCTGGAGGAGGCCGACCAGCTCGCCGACCGCGTCGCGTTCCTCGACCACGGCCGGCTGATCGCCGAGGGCACCCCGCACGAGCTCAAGCGGCTCATCCCGGGCGGCCACGTGGTGTTGCGGTTCGCCGACCAGGAGGGGCTCGACTCGGCGGCCCGTACGTTCGCGGCGGCCACCCGGGACGACACCGCGCTCACCCTTCAGGTGCCCAGCGACGGCGGGGTCGGTTCGCTGCGATCCGTCCTCGACCACCTCGACCGCGATGCGATCACCGTGGCCGGCCTCGCCGTGCACACCCCCGACCTCGACGACGTCTTCCTCGCCCTCACCGGCCAACCCGACGGTCGAGTCGACCAACCAGACACCCGGGCCGGTCGGTCCGGTCAGGAAAGGGCTTCCGCGCGATGAGCACCCTCACCTTCGCCCTGCGCGACTCGAACACCATGCTGCGGCGCAACCTTCTGCACATGCGGCGCTATCCGTCGCTGACCCTCATGCTCATCGGCATACCTGTCATCCTGCTGCTGCTCTTCGTCTACGTCTTCGGCGGCACGCTCGGCGCCGGCCTCGGACCCTCCGGCGACCGTGCCGACTACGCCAACTACGTCACCCCCGGCATCCTGCTCATCACGGTGGCCAGCGCGGCGCAGGGCACCGCGATCTCGGTCGCCATGGACATGGCCGAGGGCATCATCGCCCGTTTCCGTACGATGGCGATCTTCCGGCCGTCGGTTCTCACCGGCCATGTCGTGGGCAGCGTGCTCCAGTCGATGCTCAGCCTCGCGGCCGTCACCGGTGTGGCGCTCCTCGTCGGGTTCCGTCCGACCGCCAGTGCCGTCGAGTGGCTCGCCGCGACAGGCGTCCTCACCATGATCACCTTCGCGGTCACCTGGCTGTCGGTCGCCCTCGGCCTGGTCTCGAAGAGCGTCGAGACGGCAAGCAACCTGCCGATGCCGCTGGTGCTCCTGCCGTTTCTCGGCAGCGGGTTCGTCCCCACCGACTCCATGCCGACGCCGGTGCGCCTGTTCGCCGACTACCAACCCTTCACGCCGGTCATGGAGACCCTCCGGGGCCTGCTGTTCGGCACCGGGATCGGCGTCAACGGGCTCCTCGCGGTCGGCTGGTGCGCCGTCATCACGGTGACCTGCTTCCTCTGGGCCAAGGCGCTCTACAACCGCGGCCGCACCGCCTGACCCGACCGGCCCCCGGCCCGGCCCGCGGGGGGCCGGGCCGGGGGCGTGATCGACTCGATGTCGCTGACGTGGCGGTGTCCCGACGACGGGACACCGCCACATCGCCGACCCGGGGTCGATCACGCTGGACCACCGTGGGCGAGACCGACCCCGGCTGTCGTCGCTTCTCCGCGAGCGGCGACCGCGATTGATCGACATCGAGCGATGCGGGCCCGGTCGGATCGGTGCCTCCGGGATCCCCGGAAACGTCGAATGTTATCGATAACACGCCGCGCGGATCGGGCGCGTGAGGGGTCTGTCGGCGGCCGGAGTACGCGCTCATGGGCTCGGCGGCGGCCGTGGCGTACGGCATAGATCTGATCATGGGCGGGCGGCGGTCGCGGCGATGTTATCGCTGACATCGCCACCGATGGGTCGACAGTCGCGTTCGGACCGGCGCCGCAGAGGGCGGGCACGGTACTGCCGTCACCCGGACAGTCGAGCGGTGCGGGACCGACCGCCGGCCGGGAGGCGCCGGGCGTCAGTCGGTGCGATGTCAGCCCTCCGGCGCGCCGCCAGCAAAGGGGCGAGTCGGAATCGCGGACTTTGCGCCAGTGCGATAGGGAAGCGCCCGACTCGACCCGCCCGAGCCGGCGCGCCCCCCGCGTTCCGTTACGGAGCTGTTGCAGCTAGATGTCTTGACGGCGCTGGATGTGAGCGTTAACACTATCCCCGTTAACGGTGGAGGTGAACATGGAGCGTGTGGACGGAGCTGCCGAAAGCTACGTCGTGGGTGTCGATTTCGGCACTCTCTCCGGGCGGGCCCTCGTGGTCCGGGTGTCCGACGGTGCCGAGCTGGGGACCGCGGTGCACGAGTACGGCGACGGGGTCATCAGCGAGACGCTGCCGGGAGGTCGATCGCTGCCCCCGGACTGGGCTCTGCAGAACCCGGACGACTACCGCGACGTGCTGCGCCACGCCGTTCCGGCGGCGGTGTCCGCCGCCGGGGTGGACCCCGCAGCGGTGGTGGGCATCGGCATCGACTTCACCGCCTGCACCGTGTTGCCGACCGACGCCCACGGCACCCCGCTCTGCGAGGATCCCGAGCTGCGCGACAGGCCGCACTCCTGGGTCAAGCTGTGGAAGCACCACGCCGCCCAGCCGCACGCCGACCGGATCAACGCGCTCGCCCACGAGCGGGCGGAGCCGTGGATCGGCCGGTACGGCGGCAAGATCTCCGCCGAGTGGCAGTACGCCAAGGGTCTGCAGATCCTCGAGGAGGACCCGGAGATCTACCACCGGGCCGAGCGGTTCATCGAGGCCGCCGACTGGATCGTCTGGCAGCTCAGCGGCACCGAGACCCGTAACGTCTGCACCGCCGGCTACAAGGGCATCCTGCAGGACGGGCAGTACCCGTCCGAGAGCTTCCTGACCGCGCTCAACCCCGACTTCGGCGACTTCGTGGCCAAGCTCGACGGGCCGCTGCTGCCCCTCGGCGCCCGCGCCGGCACGCTCACCGCAGACGCCTCGGCCTGGACCGGCCTGCCGGCGGGGATCGCGGTGGCCGTCGGCAACGTCGACGCGCACGTCACCGCGGCGTCCGCGCAGGCGGTGGAGCCCGGTCGGCTGGTCGCCATCATGGGCACCTCGACCTGCCACGTCGTCAACGGCGCGGAGGTCGCCGAGGTGGCCGGCATGTGCGGTGTCGTGGACGGCGGCATCAGCCCCGGCGCCTGGGGCTACGAGGCCGGGCAGAGCGGCGTCGGCGACATCTTCGGCTGGTTCGTCGAGCACGGCGTCCCCGCCGGGCTCGACTCGCACGAACGCCTCACCGAACTGGCCGCCGGCCAGCCGGTCGGCGCGCACGGCCTGATCGCCCTGGACTGGTGGAACGGCAACCGCTCGCTGCTTGTCAACCACGACCTCAGCGGGATGATCGTCGGGATGACCCTGGCCACCCGGCCGCAGGACATCTACCGTGCGCTGCTGGAGTCCACGGCGTACGGCACCAGGATGATCATCGACGCGTTCGTCGAGGCGGGTGTGCCGGTGAACGACCTGGTGATCGCCGGCGGTCTCACCAACAACAAGCTGCTGATGCAGATCTACGCCGATGTGACCAGGCGACCGCTGAACATCATCGCGTCCGCGCAGGGGCCGGCGCTCGGATCGGCGATCCACGCCGCCGTCGCGGCCGGGGCGTACCCGTCGATCCACGAGGCGTCGCAGGCGATGGGGCGTGTGCACGAGGCCGTCTACACGCCGGATCCCGACCGGGCGCGCGCCTACGACGCCCTGTACGCCGAGTACCGGGCCCTGCACGACCACTTCGGTCGGGGCGGCAACGACGTCATGCTCCGCCTGCGGGCGATCCGCAACGCGGCGGTCGAGGCCGCCGCTGCCACGTACGAGGCCCCGCTGGAGGTCGTCGCATGAACGCGGAGACACGTCGACAGATCGGCGAGCTGCGCGAGACCGTCGCCCGGCTGCACACCGAGCTGACCCGCTACAACCTGGTCGCCTGGACGTCCGGCAACGTCTCCGCGCGGGTTCCCGGCCAGGACCTCATGGTGATCAAGCCGAGCGGTGTGGGCTACGACGACCTCACGGCCGACACCATGGTGGTCTGCGACCTCGACGGTGTCCTCGTCGAGGGCGACCTCGCCCCGTCCAGCGACACGGCCGCCCACGCCTACGTCTACCGGGCCATGCCCGAGGTCGGTGGGGTCGTGCACACGCACAGCTCGTACGCCAGCGCCTGGGCCGCCTGCGGAGAGGCGATCCCCTGCCACCTCACGGCGCAGGCCGACGAGTTCGGTGGGGAGATCCCGCTGGGCCCGTTCGCACTGATCGGCGGCGACGACATCGGCAAGGGGATCGTCGCCACGCTCGCCGGGCACCGCTCACCCGCGGTGCTGATGCGCAACCACGGCGTCTTCACCATCGGCCGGGACGCCCGGGCGGCGGTCAAGGCCGCGGTCATGTGTGAGGACGTGGCCCGCACCTCGTACCTGGCGCGGACCCTCGGGCAGCCGGTGCCGATCGCGCCTGCCGACATCGACGCCCTCTACCACCGATACCAGAACGTCTACGGCCAACAAACAGTCGCACCGGCAGGTCCCTGACCGTCTCCATCGGCCATCCGGGCCCGCCGGTCTGCTCCACCGACGCACCAGCACGCACCACCCGCGTACGCCACCCTTCGCACGTCGGCGGCTCGCGCGGTCCCACCACACCCAGCCAAGGAGAACTGATGGGAAAGATGCGAACGCAGTCCGCTCCGTGGCGCGCTGTCGCGGTCCTCGCCAGCGTGCTGCTCGTCGGCGGCGTGGCGGCCTGCGGCAACAGCGACACCGGCGGCGGCGGGTCCAAGGACGACGGCAAGATCACGATGGGCTTCTCCCAGGTCGGTGCGGAGAGCGGGTGGCGTACCGCGAACACCACCTCGATCAAGGAGTCCGCCGCCGCGGCAGGCATCGAGCTGAAGTTCGACGACGCGCAGCAGAAGCAGGAAAACCAGATCAAGGCGATCCGCAACTACATCCAGCAGAAGGTCGACGTCATCGCCTTCTCGCCGGTGGTGGAGTCCGGGTGGGACACCGTGCTCAAGGAGGCCAAGGACGCCGGCATTCCGGTCATCCTGACCGACCGTTCGGTCGACTCGGCCGACAAGAGCCTGTACAAGACGTTCCTCGGCTCGGACTTCGTCAAGGAGGGCCGGCTCGCCGGTGAGTGGCTGGTCGAGCAGAAGAAGGGCGCGACCGGCCCGGTGAACATCGTCGAGCTGCAGGGCAACACGGGCGCCGCTCCGGCCAACGACCGCAAGAAGGGCTTCGGCGAGGCGATCGCCGCCAACCCGAACCTGAAGATCATCGCTTCCCAGCCGGGTGACTTCACCCGGGCGGGCGGCAAGCAGGTCATGGAGCAGTTCCTCAAGGCCAACCCGAAGATCGACGTGCTCTTCGCGCACAACGACGACATGGGTCTGGGCGCGCTCGAGGCCATCACCGCGGCCGGCAAGGTGCCCGGCAAGGACATCACCATCATCACCGTCGACGCGGTCAAGGACGGCATGCAGGCCCTCGCCGACGGGAAGTTCAACTTCATCGCGGAGTGCAGCCCGCTGCTCGGCCCGCAGCTGATGGACCTGGCCAAGAAGGTCAAGGCGGGCGAGACGGTGCCGCCTCGGATCGAGACCCAGGAGACCACCTTCACGACCGAGCAGGCCAAGGAGGCTCTGCCCACCCGCAAGTACTGATCGACGCAGGGGGGTCGCCGCGCTCGCGTGGCGGCCCCGCCGCGTCGCCCCATAAACCCGAACGGACCGGGCACGACCCGCGACGACCCGCGCCACGCCCGCCCGAGCCTCCCCCCGGGGCGGCCGGGCGGGCGCGGTGGGAGCGCAGCGGCCCTTCCGCGTCGACAACCCCCAGAAGAGGTCTGATGGGATGACGGATAGCCGTCCGGTCCTGACGATGACCGGGATCAGCAAGTCCTTTCCCGGGGTGCGTGCACTCCACAACGTCAACTTCCGGCTCTTCCCCGGCGAGGTGCACGCCCTGATGGGCGAGAACGGCGCCGGCAAGTCGACCCTGATCAAGGTGCTGACAGGCGTCTACGACACCGACGAGGGCACGATCACCCTCGACGGTGAGCCGGTGTCCTTCAGCGGGCCGATGCAGGCGACGGCCGCCGGGGTGAGCACCGTCTACCAGGAGGTCAATCTCTGCACCAACCTCTCGGTGGCGGAGAACATCTTCATCGGACGCGAGCCGCGGCTCCTCGGCGCCGTCCGCTGGGGTGAGGTCCGCCGACGCGCCCGCGCGCTCCTGACCCGCCTCGACCTCGACCTCGACGTCAGCGCGCCGCTGGGCTCGTACTCCCTCGCGATCCAGCAGATGGTCGCGATCGCCCGTGCGATCGACATCCAGGCCCGGGTGCTGATCCTGGACGAGCCGACTTCCAGCCTCGACGCGGGAGAGGTAGCGCAACTGTTCCGCATCATGCGGCAACTGCGCGACGAGGGCATCGCGATCCTGTTCGTGACCCACTTCCTCGACCAGGTCTACGAGATCGCCAACCGCATCACGGTGCTGCGTAACGGCGGGCTCGTCGGTGAGTACATGACCGCCGAGCTGCCCCAGCTCGGCCTCGTCGAGAAGATGATCGGCAAGGAACTCGACGTCCTCGAGGGAATCGAGGAGCACTCCCGGCGGGACCTGGGCGAGCTGGAGGAGGGCACCCCCCTGGTGGCGGTGTCGAACCTCGGGCGGGCGGGCGCGGTCGCGCCGTTCAGCCTCACCATCCACGCCGGCGAGGTGGTCGGCCTGGCCGGTCTGCTGGGCTCCGGGCGTACCGAGGTGGCGCGGCTGTTCTTCGGCGCCGACCGGGCCGACGGCGGGCAGGTCGCCATCGACGGCACGTCGAGCAGTCTGCGTACCCCCGCGCAGGCCATCGACCAGGGCGTCGGCTTCTGCTCGGAGAACCGCCGCGCCGAGGGCATCGTTCCCGAACTGTCGGTCCGCGAGAACATCATCCTCGCCATGCAGGCCGCCCGCGGCTGGCTGCGGCCCATCCCGCGCCGCCGGCAGGACGAGCTGGTCGACAAGTACGTCAAGGCCCTCAACATCCGTCCGGCGGACCCGGAGGTGCCGGTCCGCAACCTCTCCGGCGGCAACCAGCAGAAGGTGCTCCTGGCCCGGTGGCTGATCACCGAGCCGCGGCTGCTGATCCTGGACGAGCCGACCCGGGGCATCGACATCGGCGCGAAGACCGAGATCCAGCGGCTCGTGACGCAGTTGTCCGACGGCGGGATGGCGGTGCTGTTCATCTCCGCCGAGCTGGAGGAGGTGCTGCGCCTCAGCCACAAGGTGGCGGTGATGCGCGACCGGCAGATGGTCGCGCAGCTCGCCAACGACGAGAGCCTCGACGCCGAGCGCATCATGCAGACGATCGCGAGTGGATCTCACCGGGAGGAGGTGGACCGATGAACGACACGAAGGGCCGCTATCGGACGATGATCGGTCACCGGCTGTTCTGGCCCGTCGCCGTGCTTGTCGTCATGCTCGCCGCGAACACCATCTACCGGCCCGGGTTCCTGTCCATCGAGCTCAAGGACGGGCACCTGTACGGCTCGCCCATCGACATCCTGCGGTTGAGCGCGCCGTTGATCCTCGTCGCGCTGGGCATGACCCTGGTCATCTCGACCGGTGGCATCGACCTGTCGGTCGGCTCGGTCTGCGCGATCAGCGGCGCGATGGCCTGCATGTACATCAGCAAGCAGCCCGACCAGAACAGCCTCACAGTGGTGCTGACCGCCCTCGCGATGGCGTTGGGGGTCGCGCTCGTGCTGGGCGTCTGGAACGGGGTGCTGGTGGCCGTCATCGGGATCCAACCGATCATCGCCACCCTGATCCTGATGGTGGCCGGCCGCGGTCTCGCCCAGCTCATCACCCAGGGTCAGATCATCACCATCAACTCCGGGCCGTTCCGGTCGATCGGGTTGGGTCACCTGTTGACCCTGCCGCTGGCGATCTTCATCGCCCTCGCCGCGGCACTGCTCGTCGCCGCGTTCACCCGCCGCACCGCGCTCGGCATGATCATCGAGTCGGTGGGCGGCAACGCCGAGGCGAGCCGACTCGCCGGCATCCGCTCCGGTCGGGTCATCTTCCTCGCGTACGTCGTCAGCGCCGTCTGCGCGGCGGTCGCCGGCTTCATGATGACGGCGAACGTCTCCAGCGCCGACGGCAACGCCGTCGGCCTCTGGGTCGAATTGGACGCGATCCTCGCGGTCGTCATCGGCGGCACGTCCCTCGCCGGCGGCCGGTTCTTCCTGAGCGGCACCATCCTCGGCGCGCTGATCATCCAGACCCTGACCACCACGGTGTACGCCATGAACATCTCGCCGCAGACCTCGCTGCTGTTCAAGGCGGTAGTCGTCATCGCCGTCTGCCTCATCCAGGCGCCGGCCTTCCGCGCCAAGTTCAGCCGGCGCAGGAGAAGCGCCCCGCCACCGCGCCCCGTCGCCGACAAGCCGAAGGAGCAGGTGCCGGCATGACCACCGGATCGCTCACCGCCCCCCGCCGCACCCGGATCCGGCTGCCCCGGCGGCAGGTGCCGGTGCTTGCCACGCTCGCCCTGCTCCTGGTGATGTACGGCATCGGCGTGTCCCAGTACACGGCGTTCTCGAACGTGCAGGTCATCTTCAACGTCTTCATCGACAACGGCTTCCTGCTCGTCGTCGCGGTGGGGATGACCTTCGTGATCCTCACCGGTGGCATCGACCTGTCGGTGGGGTCCGTGGTCGCCATGACGGCGATGGTGTCGGCGGACCTGTTGCAGAAGGGCCTGCCCGCGGCGCTCGTGCTCGTCATCGCCCTGCTCATCGGCCCGACGCTCGGCCTGTTGATGGGGTGCGCCATCCACTTCTTCGACATCCAGCCGTTCATCGTCACGCTCGCCGGGATGTTCTTCGCCCGCGGGATGTGCACGTTCATCTCCGGCTCGTCCATCCCGATCACCGACGGGTTCTGGACCAGGATGTCGCAGGAGCGGATCGGGGATCCCCAGGGCAACTTCGTCTCGATCAGCGTGTTGATCGCCTTCGCGGTGGTGCTCGTCGCGGCGTACGTGCTGGCGTACACCCGGTTGGGCCGCAACGTGCACGCAGTCGGCGGCAACCCGCAGTCGGCGCTGCTGATGGGCCTGCCGTTGGGGCGGACCCGGATCGCCGTCTACACGATCAGCGGCCTGTGCTCCGCGATCGGTGGCATCCTGCTGTCCTTCTATACCCTCTCGGGCGCGCCGCTGATCGCCGTGGGTATGGAGTTGGACGTCATCGCCGCGGTCGTGATCGGAGGCACCGTGCTCACCGGTGGCTCGGGTTACGTCTTCGGCACGGTGCTGGGCGTGCTGGTGCTGGGTGTGATCCAGACCCTCATCACCTTCGACGGGAGCCTCAACTCCTGGTGGACCAAGATCGTGATCGGCGGTCTGCTCTTCGCGTTCATCCTCCTGCAGCGCCTCATCGGAATCCGTTACAAGTGACAGTTCCTCTCGCGGAAGGCAACCCCATGGCACCACAAACCCAACCCGAGATCTGGTTCCTCACCGGCAGCCAAGGCATGTACGGCGAGGAGACGCTCCGGCAGGTCGCCGAGCAGTCCCGCCAGATCGCGGCCGCGCTCGACGACTCGCCGCAGATTCCCGCCCGGGTGGTCTGGAAGCCCGTCCTGACCAACAGCGGTGAGATCCTGCAGGTCTGCCGGGACGCCGCCGCCCAGGGTGCCGTCGGGGTCATCGCCTGGATGCACACGTTCTCGCCGGCGAAGATGTGGATCTCCGGTCTGGACGCGTTGCAGACGCCGCTGCTGCACCTGCACACCCAGGCGAACGTCCTGCTGCCGTGGAACGACATCGACATGGACTTCATGAACCTGAACCAGGCCGCCCACGGCGACCGTGAGTTCGGGTACATCCAGACCCGCCTCGGGGTGGCCCGCAAGACGGTCGCCGGGCACGTCAGTGACCCGCGGGTGACCACTCGGATCGGCGCGTGGGCCCGCGCCGCGCTGGGCTGGTCGGCGATGCGGTCGCTGCGGCTGGCCCGCTTCGGTGACAACATGCGCGACGTCGCGGTGACCGAGGGCGACAAGGTCGAGGCGGAGCTGCGCTTCGGGGTGTCGGTGAACACCTACGGCGTCAACGACCTGGTCCAGGTGGTCGGCGAGGTCGCCGACGCCGACGTGGACGAGCTGGTCAAGGAGTACGGCGACACCTACCGCGTCGGCGACGAGCTGCTTCCCGGGGGCGAGCGGCACGACTCGCTGCGCTACGCGGCCCGCCTGGAGCTGGGCATGCGTTCGTTCCTGGACACCGGCGGGTTCCGGGCGTTCACGACGAACTTCGAGGACCTCGGTGGCCTGCGTCAGCTGCCCGGCATCGCCGTGCAGCGGCTGATGGCCGACGGCTACGGCTTCGGTGGCGAGGGCGACTGGAAGACGTCCGTGCTGGTCCACACCCTCAAGGCGATGTCGGTGGGGGTCGAGGGCGGCACGTCGTTCATGGAGGACTACACCTACGACCTCACCCCGGGTCAGGAGCTGGTGCTGGGGGCCCACATGCTTGAGGTCTGCCCGACCATCGCCTCCGACGTGCCCAACGTGGAGATCCACCCCTTGAGTATCGGTGGCCGGGAGGACCCGGTCCGGCTGGTGTTCGACGCCGCGCCCGGTCCGGCCGTGGTGCTGGGGTTGGCGGACATGGGGGAGCGCTTCCGGCTGGTGGCCAACGAGATCGACGTGGTGGCTCCGCCGCAGCCGCTGCGCCGGTTGCCTGTCGCCCGTGCCGTCTGGCGGCCGCGACCGGACCTGCCGGTCTCGGCCGAGGCGTGGATCACCGCCGGCGCCCCGCACCACACCGTGCTGTCGCAGGCGGTGGGCACCGAGGAGCTGCACGACCTGGCCGAGATGAGCCGGACCGAACTCGTCGTCATCGACGCCGACACCGAGCCGCGTCGCTTCGCCGACGAGATCCGCTGGAACCAGGCCTACTACCGGCTGGCCCGCGGTTTCTGACCCGCGCGGTCGGATCGTACGGGAAACGGGTGGTCCATCCCTGCCTGCGGGCGGGGTGGGCCACCCGTTCGCGTGTGCGCCAGCAGGACCACGAGGCGATCGTGTTACGCCTTGACTAACAGCATGTTATCGCTCACAGTCTATAGCCAAGATGGTCGATGTCGTTGGCTGGTCCGGCCGCGCGCGCGTCCTACCCCGCGGTTTCGGCACCTCGTCACCGCGACGGTCGGGCGATCGGTGTTAGCGATCACATGGCCGGGCGTGGTCAGCTCGGTGCCCCGCCCGGTGCCGCGGACGCCGACCCAGACCGCACGGTTCGCGTCAGCAGAGGAGGATCATGCTTTCCATCGGTCGGGTTCCCCGGGGTGCGCCAGGACGGCGCGGGTGGCTGTCGAGGCTCGCCGTCGCCGCGATGGTGCTTGTGGTCGGTGGCGCGGCGGCGGCCGTCGCCTCGTCGCCCGCGTCAGCGGCCACGGTCGACACGAGTGCCTGGTACGTGTTGGTGAACCGCAACAGTGGCAAGGCCGTGGACGTGTACAACCTGGCCACGAACGACGGTGCGCGGATCACGCAGTGGACGCGTAACAACGGTAACCAGCAGCAGTGGCAGTTCGTGGACTCCGGGAGTGGTTACTACCGGATCAAGTCGAGGTTGTCGGGCAAGGTGCTGGATGTGTCCGGCCGTTCGACGGCCAACGGCGGGGCGATCGTGCAGTGGTCGGACAACAACGGGACCAACCAGCAGTTCCGGTTGACCGACTCGGACAGCGGGTACGTGCGGTTGATCAACCGCAACAGCAACAAGGCGATGGAGGTGCAGGGCGCCTCGACCGCCGATGGTGGCAACATCGTGCAGTACGACGACTGGAACGGCACCAACCAGCAGTGGCAACTCGTCCGCGTCGACGGCGGGACCGACCCGACGACGCCACCGCCCACCACGCCGCCGCCCACCACGCCGCCCCCGTCGAACGGCACGTACTCGAACCCGGTGGTCTGGCAGGACTTCGCCGACGTCGACATCATCCGGGTGGACAACGTCTACTACATGTCGGCGTCCACCATGCACTACTCGCCGGGCGCGCCCGTGCTGCGCTCGTACGACCTGGTGAACTGGGAGTACGCCGGGCACTCCGTACCCCGGTTGGACTTCGGGTCGAAGTACGACATGAGCGGCGGTAACGCGTACGTCGACGGGATCTGGGCCTCGACCCTGAACTACCGGCCGAGCAACAAGACGTACTACTGGGCCGGGTGCATCGACTTCGCGCAGACCCACATCTACACCGCGTCGGCAGTCGACAGCACGTGGAGCAAGCTCACCACCATCCCCAACTGCTACTACGACGCCGGCATGCTCATCGACGACAACGACACGATGTACGTCGCGTACGGCAACAGCAACATCAGCGTCGCGCAGCTCTCGGCCGACGGGAAGACCCAGGTCCGCAACCAGCAGGTCTACTCGACCCCGTCGAGCATCGGGACGCTTGAGGGCTCGCGCTTCTACAAGCGCAACGGCGCCTACTACATCTGGCTCACCCGGCCGGCCAACGGCCAGTACGTGCTGAAGTCGACGAACGGCCCGTTCGGCCCGTACGAGCAGCGTCAGGTGCTGCTCAACCTGCCCGGCCCGATCTCCGGTGGCGGCGTGCCGCACCAGGGCGGACTGGTGCAGACCCAGAACGGCGAGTGGTACTACATGTCCTTCGTCGACGCGTACCCCGGTGGTCGGATGCCCGCCATGGCCCCGATCACCTGGACCAGCGACGGCTGGCCCGTGCTGCAGACGGTGAACGGCACGTGGGGCACCACGTACCCGAAGCCGAACCTGCCCACGCCGCCGCGGGCGGTCAAGCCGCTCACCGGCACCGACACGTTCGCCGGCACCACCCTCGGCCCGCAGTGGGAGTGGAACCACAACCCCGACAACAGCAAGTGGTCGGTCAACAACGGGCTGAACCTGCAGACCGCGACGGTCACCAGCGACCTGTACAAGGCGCGCAACACGCTCACCCACCGGATCCAGGGCCCCACCTCGACCGCCACCATCGAGTTGGACTACTCCACGATGCGCGACGGTGATCGCACCGGCCTGGCGGTGTTGCGCAACTCGTCCGCCTGGATCGGTGTCCGGCGGGACAACGGATCCACCCGTCTGGTCATGCAGAACGGGCTCACGATGGACGGCAGCTGGAACACCACAAGCACCGGCAGCGAGGTGGCGAGCACCGCCGTCTCCGGTGGCCGGATCTGGTTGCGGGCCAACGCCGACATCAGACCCGGGTCCGGTCGGCAGGCCCGCTTCTCGTACAGCACCGACGGGGTCAACTTCACCTCGTTCGGCAACGCCCTGACCCTGGCGAACAACTGGCAGTTCTTCATGGGCTACCGGTTCGCCATCTTCAACCACGCCACGCAGGCCCTCGGTGGCGCGGTCACCGTGCGCCAATTCGACCTGACGACACCGTGACCCCGGTCACACGACAGTAATCTGCCGGTGACGCGAACGGGCCATCCCTCCTGCCACGGAAGGTGTCCGCGTCGTCACCTCCGGCCCGCCGCCGCCCTGTTCCACGCTCTGTCCAGGAGCGCGGAGCGGGGCGGCGGTCCGCTGTGGCGGCTCGGGTCGAGGGCGGGCGGTACGCGTGGCACGGGGTGCCTGCCGTCCGACCTGGCACACGCCGTGTCGTTCACGCTCAGCCGTGCCGTATTCGAGGCGGTGCCTGGCGTAGACTGTCGGCGATCCAGCGCTGGTCACCTGCGATTCAGCACCGGCGTGGTGGCTGAGCGAGGGGGTCGGGCCGGGCCGCTCCAGTCAACGTCGACGGGCCGCGGGTCGGGTTGCAGGCGGGGGGAGTGAAATGGCCGTCCACGGTCCCGCGATGACAGACGTCGCTCGTCTGGCCGGTGTCTCCCACCAGACGGTGTCGCGGGTGCTCAACGGGCACCCCAACGTGCGTGAGCAGACCCGGTTGCGGGTGCGGGCGGCGATCGCCGAACTCGGCTACCGTCCGAACGGCGCCGCGCGCGCACTGGTGACCGGCCGGTCCCAGGTCATCGGTGTGGTGGCACAGAACACGACCCTCTACGGCCCGGCGTCGCTGTTGGCCGCCCTGGAGCAGACGGCCGCGGAGGAGGGCTTCGCGGTCAGCGTGGGAAGCGTCCGCAACCTCGACCACCGGTCCATCTCGGCTGCCGTCGAGCGGCACCTGGCGCACCGGGTGGCCGGCATCGTCGTCATCGCGCCTGTCGAGTCGGCCGGCGAGGCCCTGGAGCGGCTGCCGCAGGACGTCCCACTGGTGACTGTCGACGGCGATCCGCAGCGGCCGGTGCCGTTGGTGACAGTCGACCAGGTGGCTGGCGCGCGGGAGGCGACCCAGCATCTCCTGGACGCGGGGCACCAAACCGTCTGGCACGTCTCGGGGCCGTCCGACTGGTTCGACAGCGCCGGTCGGATCGAGGGCTGGCGGGCGGCGCTGCTGGGCGTGGGCATCGACCCACCGCCGCTGATGCACGGGGACTGGTCGGCGGTGTCGGGCTACCGGTGCGGGCAGATGCTCGCCCGGATGCCGGAGGTGACCGCGATCTTCACGGCCAACGACCACCTCGCGCTGGGCGTGCTGCGGGCGTTGCACGAATTCGGGCGGCGGGTGCCGGCCGAGATCAGCGTCGTGGGTTTCGACGACGTGCCGGAGGCCGCGTACTTCATTCCGCCGCTGACCACCGTGCGGCCGGACTTCGACGCGGTGGCCCGGGCGAGCCTGCAGATGTTGCTGACCCAGATCGAGTCGGGCATCGGTGGGGGCGCCCTGCGGCAGACCATCGCCCCGACCCTGGTCTCCCGCGACAGCGTCGCCCCGCCGCGCCACTGACGGCGCTGGTGCCGCACTCCGCCGCGGGCTGGCCGCTCAGCCGTCCCGGCCGCCCTGCCTCGATCAACCACGCGGCGGGCCTCGTCGTCGGTTCCGCCGTCGCGTGCCCCGGCGTGCGTCTCCGCGCCCGCCGATCCCGAGTACGTAATGGTGGCCGTCGATCGACCGCCGACCGGGGTTTGGCGAGGTCGTGTCGGTGGCGAGGCCTCCGTTACGAGACCGTGACACCGGTATTTCGGATCAAGTGTTGACGTGCACTATGTGAGCGCTAACACTACCCGAAAGGTGACAGGTGGCCCCGGCGGTCAGCGGGGGGAATCGGGAGAGGAGAAGCCCGTGAGCAGGAAATTCCTGGTTGCTCTCGGTAGTGCGGCGCTGGCGCTGAGCCTGGCGGCGTGCAGTGGTGGAGGTGCCGGCAGCGGCGGCGACACCGGTGACAAGAAGCCGGGGGACCTGACGATCGGCGTCTCGATGCCGACGCAGACCTCCGAGCGGTGGATCGCCGACGGCAACGCGGTGAAGTCCAAGCTGGAGGCGAAGGGCTACAAGGTCGACCTGCAGTACGCGGGCGACGACATCCCCACGCAGTCGCAGCAGGTCGACCAGATGATCACCCAGGGCGCCGACGTCCTGGTCATCGCGGCGATCGACGGCACCGCGCTCAGCAGCCAGCTGCAGGCCGCCGCGGCCGCGAAGATCCCGGTCATCTCGTACGACCGGCTGATCCGCGGCAGCAAGGACGTCGACTTCTACGTCAGCTTCGACAACTACAAGGTCGGCGTAGCCCAGGGCACCGCGCTGCTCGTCGGTCTCGGCCTGCTGAACAAGGACGGCTCGAAGGGCACCGCCAAGGGGCCGTTCAACATCGAGCTGTTCGCCGGCTCGCTCGACGACAACAACACGCAGTACTTCTTCGGCGGCGCGATGGACACGCTGAAGCCGTTCGTCGACGCCGGCACGCTGAAGGTGAAGTCCAAGCAGACGACCCCCGAGCAGGTGGCGACCCTGCGGTGGCAGCAGGAGACCGCGCAGAAGCGGATGGAGAACCTGCTCACCTCCAGCTACAACGACGGTTCGAAGGTCGACGGCGTGCTGTCGCCGTACGACGGCATCTCCCGGGGCATCATCACCGCCCTGCAGAACGCCGGCTACGGCAGCGGCGCCAAGAAGCTGCCCGTCGTGACCGGTCAGGACGCGGAGATCGCCTCGATCAAGCTGATCAACGACGGCGTGCAGAACTCGACAGTCTTCAAGGACACCCGCCTGCTGGCCGACCAGGCCGTGAACGCCGCCGAGGCCTTCCTGCAGAAGAAGGAGCCGCAGGCGAACGACACGAAGACGTACAACAACGGCGTCAAGGTCGTTCCGGCGTACCTGCTGCCGATCGCGACCGTCTACAAGGACGACATCAAGGCTACGCTGATCGACTCGGGCTACTGGACGGCGGAAGAGGTCGCCGCCGGTCAGGCCAAGAAGTAAGTCACCCCGTCGGGCTCGGCGGTCCTCCGCCGAGCCCGACGCCGTGACGGACCGCGTCCACACCCGACAGAGGACAGTGACCATGGACGACACCATCCTCGAGATGCGTGGTATCACGAAGACCTTCCCCGGGGTGACCGCGCTGGAGGACGTCAGCCTCGCGGTGCGCCGGGGGGAGATCCACGCCATCTGCGGTGAGAACGGCGCCGGCAAGTCCACCCTGATGAAGGTGCTGTCCGGCGTCCACCCCTCCGGCTCGTACGACGGGGAGATCCTCTTCGACGGTAAGCCGATGCAGTTCCGGGGCATCCGGGACAGCGAGGCCAACGGCATCGTCATCATCCACCAGGAACTCGCCCTGGTGCCCTACCTGTCGATCGCCGAAAATCTCTTCCTCGGCAACGAGCGGCGTGGCCGTGGCGGGCTCATCGACTGGAACAAGGCAAACGCCGAGGCGGCCGAGCTGCTGGCGTCGGTCGGGCTGCACGAGAACCCGGTGACCCCGGTCATCCAGCTCGGCGTCGGCAAACAGCAGCTGGTGGAGATCGCCAAGGCGCTGTCGAAGAAGGTGCGCCTGCTCATCCTGGACGAGCCGACCGCCGCTCTCAACGACGTCGACTCGGCGCACCTGCTCGGCCTGCTGCGACAGCTCAAGGAGCAGGGCATCACCTGCATCATGATCTCGCACAAGCTCAACGAGATCACCGCGATCGCCGACTCGACCACTGTCATCCGCGACGGTCGCACCGTGGAGACCCTGGACATGCGCGCCGACGACGTGAATCAGCAGCGCATCATCCGCGGCATGGTCGGTCGCGACATCGAGAGCTTCTACCCCGATCGCGTCTCGTCGCCCGGGGAGGAGGTGCTGCGGATCGAGGACTGGTCGGTGCGGCACCCGACCCAGGAGCGGATGGTCGTCGAGGGCGTCAGCGTGTCGGTGCGTGCCGGTGAGGTCGTCGGCATCGCGGGGCTGATGGGCGCCGGCCGGACGGAGCTGGCGATGAGCGTGTTCGGCCGCTCCTACGGCCGTGACATCAGCGGCAAGCTCTTCGTGCACGGCCGGGAGGTCAACGCCCGTACGGTCGCGGAGGCCATCGACAACGGCATCGCGTACGTCACCGAGGACCGCAAGCGCTACGGCCTCAACCTCATCGACGACGTCCGGCGCAACGTCTCGGCCGCGGCCCTGGACCGCCTGGCCCGCCTGGGCTGGGTGAACGGCAACGAGGAGATCAAGGTTGCCGAGGCCAGCCGCAAGGAGATGAACATCCGCACGCCGAGCGTCATGGCGGTGGTCGGCAAGCTCTCCGGGGGCAACCAGCAGAAGGTCGTGCTGTCGAAGTGGTTGTTCACCGACCCGGATGTGCTGATCCTGGACGAGCCCACCCGGGGCATCGACGTCGGCGCCAAGTACGAGATCTACACGATCATCAACCGGCTGGTGGCCGCAGGTAAGGCGGTGATCGTGATCTCGTCCGAGCTGCCGGAGCTGCTCGGCATGTGCGACCGCATCTACACCCTCGCCGCGGGCCGGATCACCGGCGAGAAGCCGGTGGGCGAGGCGACCCAGGAAAGCCTCATGGAGCTGATGACCAAGGACAAGGAGCTCGTCGGATGACAAGCATCAAAACCCCTTCGACGGAGCGCCCGACGCCCCCGGACAGCACACCCGCCGTCGCCCTGCACAGTGGGACGAGCGACCTGCGGGCGCTGGTGTTGAACAACCTTCGGCAGAGCGGGATCTACGTCGCCCTGGTCGTCATCGTCGCGCTCTTCGCGCTCCTGACCGACGGGGTGTTGCTGAGTCCCGGCAACATCACCAACATCGTCCTTCAGTACTCGTACATCCTGGTGCTCGCGATCGGGATGGTCATCCTCATCATCGGCGGGCACATCGACCTGTCGGTGGGGTCGGTCGTCGCCCTCACCGGCGCGGTCTCCGCCGTCCTGGTGATCCAGCAGGGTCACCCCTGGTGGATCGGCGTCGTGGCCGCGCTTGTCGTAGGCGTCGCGGTCGGCGCGTGGCACGGCTTCTGGGTGGCGTACGCCGGCATCCCGGCCTTCATCGTGACCCTCGCCGGCATGCTGCTCTTCCGGGGCCTCACCCTGCAGGTGCTCGACAACATCTCCCTGTCGCCCTTCCCGGCCGAATACCAGAAGGTCGCTGCGGGCTTCCTCAACGGGCTGCTCGGCGGTCAGGGCTTCGACGCGTTCACGCTGCTCATCGGCGCGCTCGCCGTGGCCGGGTACGCGGTGAGCGGCTTCCGCACCCGCCTGGCGCGCATCCGCTACCAGCAGCCGGTCGAGTCGTTCCCGCTGTTCGTCGCCCGGGTCGTCCTGGTGGGCGCGGTCCTCATGTACTTCGCCTGGCAGTTGGCGCACGCCCGAGGACTGCCGATCGTGCTGATCATCCTGGCCGTCCTGGTGCTGGTCTACGGCCTGCTCACCAGGCGTACGGTCTTCGGCCGTCAGGTCTACGCGATCGGCGGCAACCTCTCGGCGGCGGCGCTGTCGGGTGTCAAGGTCCGCACGGTCAACTTCTGGATGTTCGTCAACATGGGCTTCCTCGCGGCGGTGGCGGGCGTCATCTACTCGTCGCGGTCCAACGGGGCGCAGCCCGCGGCCGGCAACATGTTCGAGCTGGACGCGATCGCCGCGGCGTTCATCGGTGGCGCCGCGGTCACCGGTGGCGTGGGCACCGTGGTCGGCGCGATGGTCGGTGGTCTGATCATGGCGGTGATGAGCAACGGCATGCAGCTGATGGGCATCGACCAGTCGACGCAGTCGGTGGTGAAGGGCCTCGTCCTGCTCGTCGCCGTCGCGTTCGACGTCTACAACAAGCGCCGCGCCGGCACGGCCCGCTGACACGACGACAGCGCGAACGTGTGCCCCTCCCCGTCCCACGGGCAGGGGCACACGTCGTTCGGCCGTGCGGGGCGTCCGGCGGTGCCGGTGTCGCGCGGGCGGTGCGAGTGACGGCGACTCGGTGCTGTGGTGTCGGGTGCGCCGCCGCGAGGTGTGGTCCCGCCGCACCGCTGCCGGTGCGGCGGGATCACGCGCTCAGTGGCAGGCGCCGGTGCCGCTGTCGTTGTAGGTCTGCCCGGCGACCGGCACGAACTGCCAGTCGTAGCTGCCGGAGTGCAGGGTGAACTTCAGGACCCCGAACGCCGAGCTGTTGCGGGCCTCGCTGTTGGGCTGGATGGTGCCGAAGCCGTAGTGGTCGGCACCGCCCATTCCGGCTACGAAGCTGCGCATCCCCCGGCTGGCGTCGTAGCCGCCGGCCGGGTTCATCGGGCCGAACCGCTCGTACACGTGGTTGTGGCCCCAGACCACGACGTCGGCGTTGTAGTCGTAGAGCGCCTGGTACAGCGGGCGCGTCGACGTCGACGGCGCGTGGTCGGAGCTGGACGTGAACAGCGGGTGGTGCCAGTACGCAAGCGTGCACGGCTTGCTGCTGGCCGCCAGGTCGGCGCGTAGCCACTGCTCCTGCGTCGACCCGGACGACATGCTGACGTTCGAGTTCAGCGACACGATGTGCCAGTTGCCGAGGTCGAAGGAGTAGTACCCGCGACCGCTCGGTCCGGCGGACGTGCCGAAGTAGTTGTAGTAGCCGGTGGCGCCGGACGTGTTGTAGTCGTGGTTGCCCGGTGACGGTCGGGTGCGCGCCTTGTGCCGGCCCCAGGTGGGCTCGTAGTAGCTGGCGAACTGGGACGCGGTGCCGCTGTCGTAGACGTTGTCGCCGGTCGTGAAGACGGTGCCGGAGATGCCGTCGAGCAGGGCGGCGGTGGCGGTGTCACCGGAGCCGGAGGTGGCGATGTCACCGGCCCCGACGAGGACCGGGTCGCCCGACGGCGGTGTCGTGGTGCCGGTCGTGACCACCAGCTGCGGGGCGTCGCCTCCGCTCTCCCGCGTGTCGTAGTAGGCGCCGTCGCCGCTCGCGGAGGTCGCGCCGAAGCTGTACGTCCCGTTGCCGGTGACCGCGGAGGTGACGTCGACCTCGTACCAGGTGTTGCCGGCCACCGCGCCCAGTGACCCGAGGGTGGCCCCGTCGATGGTCGGCTGGTTGCTCCAGGTCGTGCCGGTCTCCGACCAGGTCGTGTTGGACATCGTCCGGAACGTGCCGCCGGCGTCGCTGCCGCTGTTGCCGCTGATCGTGCGCAGCCGCAGTTTGGCGCTGGTCACGGTGCTGCTGACGCCGCTCACCGTGAAGCGCAGGAACATCCGCCGCGCTGGCGAGTTGTCGACCACGACCTGCGTGGACGTGCCGTAGTTGGTGGACGCCGTGTCGCTCTGGACGTAGGTGTCGGCGACCGGCGTGAACGTCACGCTCGCCGCGGAGGCCGCGCCCGAGCCGGTCAGGACGACGGCGGCGGTGGCGGCGACGAGCACCGCGACAGTCCCGATCGTGACCGGCGGGCGGGCGATTCGAATGTCCATCCAGGACCCCTTCGTTGCGGGTGGAAAGCGCAAGGAATGTAGGAAGGTCGATGAACCGGCGGACTGCCGCCAGATGAACAGTACGCTCGGACAGCGAAACATCTGGATGTTTGTCAGATGTTCACCCACCGCACGCCTGTCCGCCCCGCACGGTCCCTTGTGCAGCCCGCGATCGGATCGTCACGATGGCTGACCGTCGCCCACCGAGCAGAGGAGATGCGCGTGTACCTGTCGACCGTCTCCCGGCCGGGCGCCGACCCGCCCGACGCCGGGCCACGACGCCAGCGGCTCGCGCTGGTCAGCGGCAACGTGGTCGCGCTCGGCACGGTCAGCCTGATCACCGACATCTCGGCCGAGATGGTCGCCGCCGTCCTGCCGCTCTACCTGGTGCTGGGTCTGCAACTCAGCCCGGTGGCCTTCGGCGTGCTCGACGGGGTCCACACAGGCGCCACCGCGTTGCTGCGGGTCGTCGGGGGCTTCGTCGCCGACCGGTTCCGGCGGCGCAAACTGGTCGCCGGCGTCGGCTACGCGCTCTCGGCCGTCGCCAAGCTCGGCCTGCTGCTCGCCGGCCGGTCGGTGCCCGCGATCGGCGCCGTCGTCGCCGTCGACCGGCTCGGCAAGGGTGTGCGCAGCGCGCCCCGCGACGCGCTCATCACGCTCTCCACCCCTCCCGAGGCCCTGGGTCGGGCGTTCGGGGTGCACCGGGCGATGGACAGCGTCGGCGCGTTCCTCGGGCCACTCGCCGCGTTCGCCGTCCTGCTGGTCGTCGGGCAGTCGTACGACGCGGTCTTCGTCACCAGCTTCTGCGTCGCCGCCCTGGCCGTCGTCGTGCTCGTGCTGTTCGTCCGCGAACAGCCGACCACCGGGCCGACCACCGGGCCGACCAGCGACCCGACCGCCGACCCGGACGAGCCTCGGGTCTCCGTCCGCGAGGCGTTCGGCCTGCTGCGCAGCCGGCCCGCCCGTCGGCTGCTGCTGGCCGCGACGATGCTCGGGCTGGCCACCATCGGCGACGGCTTCGTCTACCTGGTGCTCCAGCGCCGAGAGGACCTCGGTCTGCGGTGGTTCCCGCTGCTGGCGGTCGGCACCAGCCTGGCCTACCTGCTGCTCGCCGCCCCACTCGGCGTCCTCGCCGACCGGATCGGGCGGCTGCCGGTCGTGGTGGGCGGCTATGTGGCCCTCGGCGTGACGTACCTGCTGCTGTCCGGCCCGGTGCACGGATGGCCTGCGCTCGCGCTGACGTTGGCGCTGTACGGCACGTTCTACGCCGCCACCGACGGCGTGCTCATCGCGCTCGCCGGACCGGTGCTGCCGCCGCGGCTACGGACCACCGGGATCGCACTGGTCCAGACCGGGCAGGCGCTGGCGTACCTCGTCTCCTCGGTCGTTTTCGGTCTGGCCTGGCAGGCGTGGGGGCCGCAGACCGCGGTCCGGGCGGCGGCCGTGGTCGTCGTCGGCGTCCTCGTCGTGACAGTGCTTCTGCTGGCCGCCCCGTCCCGCCCGCACTCCCGGAGGGTGTCCCCATGACCGTGATGTCGACCCGGGCGAAGCTCGGCGTGGTGGCCGCGAGCGCGGTGCTGTTGGCGAGCGTGGCGGCCGGCTACGCCGCCATCGCCGCCGAGCCGGCCCGGACCCCGCCGCCGGCCGCCGTCGGGGACCAGGCGGTCACACTGGCGCCGGGCCCGCGCCTGCTGGCCATCACCGACAGGTACGTCTCAAGCGTCGCGACAGCCGATCCCGGCGGGCCGCGTACCGTCTCGGGTCTGGAATGCCTACGGGTGTACGCGGCCGCCGGCACCGGCGTCTGCCTGAAGCCTGTGACCGCGTGGTCGTACCAGGTCGTGGTGCTCGACGCGGCGCTGCGCCAGAAGCGGACGCTCAGCGTGCCCGGCCTGCCCAACCGGGCCCGGGTCTCGGCCTCGGGCCGGATGGTCTCCTGGACGACGTTCGTCGGGGGAGACTCCTACACGGCGAGCGGCTTCTCCACCCGCACCGGGATCCTCGACACCGTCAGCGGCGCCACCGTGACGTCGCTCGAGGAGTTCGCCATCACGCGCGACGGTCGCGGCTACCGCAGCCCCGACGTCAACTACTGGGGCGTCACCTTCACCGCCGACGACAACCACTTCTACGCGACCATGGCCACCGGCGGCCGGCGGTACCTCGTCCGCGGCGACATGGCCGCCCGGACCGTCGAGACGATGCGGACGAACGTGGAGTGCCCGTCCCTGTCGCCCGACGGCACCCGGATCGCCTTCAAGGAGGCGATCGACGCCGACCCGACGAGGGGCTGGCGGCTGTCGGTCCTCGACCTGGCATCCGGGCGGGTCACCGCGACGGCGGAGACCACAAGCGTCGACGATCAGGCCGCCTGGCTCGACGACGCCACGCTTGCCTACACGCTGCGCCAGAGCGACGGGCGGCCCGACGTCTTCAGCGTCCCGGCCGACGGCTCCGGGGCGCCGAAACTGCTGATCCCCGGCGCCGAGTCGCCGTCGCCGCTTACCTGACGACCCGTCGGCGACCTCTGGCGGCCCGGTACACCTGACCGCCTTGCCACGGTCAACGTCCCGTCATGTCGGCTTCCGCGCCGCAGCCTTCGCCGTTCATCGACGGCCCCGAAGGTATGGACCATGACAAGGCTGAGCCGTCGCATCTTCGTCCTCAGTGGACTCGCTGCCGCCGGCGCCGCGGTGACACCCTGGCAGGGTGCCCGCGCCGCGGTGCCGTACCCCTTCAAACTCGGTGTGGCGTCCGGTGACCCGGCGTCCGACAGCGTGGTCCTGTGGACCCGCCTGGCGCCCTCGCCGCTCAACGCCGACGGGCAGGGCGGCATGGCCAACGCCGACGTGACTGTCGAGTGGCAGGTGTCGACGACCGACCGTTTCTCGTCGCTCGTCGCGTCCGGCTCGGTGGTCGCGCGCTATGCCGACGCCCACTCGGTACACGTCGTCGCGGGCGGCCTCGCCGCCGACTCCGACTACTACTACCGGTTCCGGGCGCAGGGGCAGATCTCCCCGGTGGGACGGACCCGCACCGCGCCGGCCCCGGGCACCTTCGGCCGCGACCTGGTGATGGCCTTCGCGTCCTGCGCCCACTACGAGGCCGGCTACTACACCGCGTACCGGCGGATGGCCGAGGAGAACCCTGGGCTGATCCTGCACCTCGGCGACTACATCTACGAGGGCGGCGTCGGCAGCTCCACGGTGCGGCAGCACGTGGGTAACGAGATCGTGTCGCTTGCCGACTACCGCCGCCGGTACGCCCTCTACAAGTCCGACCCGGACCTGCAGGCGGCGCACGCGGCAGCGCCCTGGCTTGTCGTGCCGGACGACCACGAGGTGGAGAACAACTACGCGAACATGGTCCGGGCCGACAGCAGCCCGACGCTGACGGCGGCCCAGTGGACCGCCCGGCGCACCGCCGCGTACCGGGCCTACTACGAGAACATGCCGCTGCGGCCTGCCTCCGCGCCGAGCGGCAACAGCATCCCGCTGTACCGCCGCGTCCGGTGGGGGCAGCTCGCCACCTTCCACATGCTCGACACCCGGCAGTTCCGCGACGACCAGGCGTGCGGTGACGGCTGGAAGGTCTGCGCGGACGCGGACCTGGCCTCCCGGTCGCTGACCGGCGCGACCCAGGAGGCCTGGCTGCTGGACGGTCTGGCGCAGCACTACGGCACCTGGGACATCCTCGGTCAGCAGGTGTTCTTCGCCCGCCAGTACGAGGCGAGCGGGGCGGCGAGCATGGACGCCTGGGACGGCTACCGGGCGTCGCGCAGCCGCATCCAGACCGGCTGGCAGCAGCGCGCGGTGCGCAACCCGCTCGTGCTCACCGGGGACGTGCACAAGTCCTGGGCCAACGAGCTGAAGGCCGACTACGCCAACCCGTCGTCGGCGACGATCGGCACCGAGCTGGTCTGCACCTCGATCACCTCGACCGGCAACGGCACCGGCAGCACGACAATCCCGAACGCGGCCACCAACCCGCACCTCAAGTTCTACTCCGACCGGCGCGGCTACGTCCGTACCACGATCGGTCGCAGCCAGGTCCGCGCGGACTTCCGGGCGGTCAACACGGTGACCGAGCACGACGCGCCCGCGTCGACGGTGCGCTCGTTCGTCATCCTCGACGGCCAGCCCGGCCTGCAGGCCGGGTAGAAGGAGCACCCCATGACCGCACTCACGACACTGCTCGCCGCGTCCCTGCTGGCCCCGACAGTCGTGGCGCCGGCCCCGACCGCCATGACCGCCGAGGCGGTCACCTGGACCACCGCCAACAGCGTGGCGACAGGTGACCAGGACCTTCCCGCCATCGCCATGAACCGCAACGGTCAGGTAGCTGTGGTGTGGGAGGACGACCGGGACAGCACCGCGCCCGAGGACGACACCC
Organism: Micromonospora lupini; assembly: GCF_026342015.1. NCBI lineage: Bacteria > Bacillati > Actinomycetota > Actinomycetes > Micromonosporales > Micromonosporaceae > Micromonospora > Micromonospora lupini. Next base: position 519,282 of record NZ_JAPENL010000003.1, on the reverse strand, counting down.
ACACCGAGATCTACCTGCGCCTGTTCCGCGACGGCACACCCGGCTACGAGCTGAAGCTCTCCACCGGTGGCACCAGCGGAGCCGCCTGGCGGCACATCAGCCCCGACGTCGGGCTCGACGACCGGGGCAACGCCGTGGTCGTCTGGGCCGCCGACGGCGACGGCAACGGCGTCTACAACATCCAGTACCGGGTGGTGTCCCCGGCCGGCGCGATCCTCGGCTCGGGGCAGGCAAACGCCAGCGACGCCGGGCAGCAGATCTGGCCGAAGGTGGCCGTCGACCCCGACGGCGCGCCGACCACCGCCGGCGTCGGCTTCACAGTCGCCTGGGAGGACGTGCAGGGAACCGCTCCGGCGACCGTCAAGGCCGCCGGCTTCACCGCCGCCACCACCAAGGCGTACGAGGTGACGGCCTCGCAGACGACCGGCTCGCACCACCGCCCCGACGTGGCGGTGTCCGCCTCCGGCGAGGCGCTTGTGGTCTGGGACGAGGACGCCGACGCCAACGGCTCGTACAACATCGGTCTGACCCGGCTCGCCCGGTCGAACGGCGCGGTGGTGCTGTCCCGGCGCACCGCCAACGCCCAGAGCGGCGGGCAGCAGCAGCGGGCGTCGGTCGCCGCGACCTTCGCCGGTGACTTCACCGTCGGGTGGGAATCGGACCACACAGGCACCCGGGGCGTCTGGGAGCGCTCCTTCACCGCCGCCGGTGTCGCCCGGCACGGCGAGGTCCAGGTGTCCACCGGAACCGGGGCCGTCGCGCCCGGTGTCGGCATCGACGACGAGGACAACGTCGTGGTGGGCTGGACGGTGTCCGGCGCCAACCCGGACGTCTGGGCACGCGGCCTCAACCCGGACGGCACGGCCACCGGTCGGCTGCCCGCCCAGGCGCTCAGCCAGACCACCACCGGTCGGCAGGAGAACCTGGCCGTCGCCGCGTCCCCGTGGGGCGAGGTGAGTCTCTGCTACACCGACGACAACGACGGCAACGCCTTCGACCAGGTGCTCCTCGGTCTCGGGGCGACGAACTCCACCTGGCTGATGACCGCCGACGAGCTGCGCCGGCGCAAGGCGCGGGCCGCCGTCGTACCGGCGGGCTGAACCGCACCGATGGGAAGGGCCGCGTCTCGACGTCGAGGCGCGGCCCGTGGGCCGAGCGGGGTCAGCCGCCGTGGTCGGGCTGGCCGCTGCCCGTCGTCGCGCCGTCGTCCCGGGCGGACGACGGACTTGTCGTCGCGCGGAGGGTGACCGTGTCGTCGGAGTGGTCGACCTCGAACAGTGTCCCGGCCGGGAAGGCCGCAAGCGTCTCCGGCGGCAACTGGATGGTGCCGTCCCCGGCCACCACTGCGAAGTCGCGGCCGTCGCGCCCCTCGGCGCCGACCCGACCGTCGCGGATGGTGACGGCCCGACCCAGTCGGGCGCCCACCTCAGCGTCGTGGGTCACCACGACCACCGTGGTGCCCCGCTCGGCGTTGATGGTCGCCAGCGCCGCGAGCACCTCGTCGCGGCCGGACGCGTCGAGCTGACTGGTGGGCTCGTCGACCAGGAGCAGGCCGGGCCCGGCGGCGAGCCCCTGTGCCAGCGCCGCCCGCTGCCGCTGACCCGGCGACAGATCGGCCACCCGCCGCTTGCCCGCTCCGGCGAGACCGACGAGATCCAGGATCGCCTCCGGCGGGTCGAGCCGCCGCCCGGCGAGGCGTGCCGCCGGTCGCTGCGCCAACCAGATGTTGCGCGACACCGACACGTACGGCAGCAGGTTGCGCTCGGCGCCCTGCAAGACGGTGCCGACAGTGGCCCCGCGCAGGGCGGCCAGGCCGGAGGAGGAGAGGCGGGACAGCTCGTGGTCACCCACGTACACGCGGCCGGCGCTGGGCTGCAGGAGGCCACCCAGGATGGACACCAGAGTGGACTTGCCCGAGCCGGACGGACCGACCAGGGCCACCATCTCACCTGCGGCGATCTCCAGGTCCACCCCGGAGAGCGCGACGACGTCGCCGGTCCCGGTGGAGTAGATGTGGATCAGGCGGTGGCAGGTGACCGCGACACCCGCGGTCTCGGCGGTCATCGGCCGGTCCGGCGGCGAATCGAGGCGGCGACGATCCGCGCCAGCACCGCCGCGGTCAGGGCGAAGAGCGCGACCGTGGGCGCCACGAACAGGAGCAGGCGGCCGACGTCCGGCCATTCGGGCAGCGGGAGCGGTGACCGGCCGCGGCTGAACAGGCGCTGCCCGTCGCGGGTGAGCAGCCAGATCACCACTGTGGCGATGCCGCCCGACGCGGTGGCGACCGCGACCGGCCAGCCGTAGCCGCCACGCACCGCCCGCGGTGGCAGGCCCTGCCGCCGCAGCGCCACAAGCATGGCCACCCGGTTACGCTGCTCGGCTGCCGCCAGCGCGACCAGCCCGGCCGCCCCGATCAGCACCCCGGCCAGGGCGGCGAACAGGTTGAAGCGCAACGCGATCGCCGCGCCCTGTCGGTCGTAGTCGTCGCGTACGGCGGTGATCGTCCGGTCGTGCTTGACGACCAGCCCCTGGGCGCGGAGCCTGTCGAGGACGTCGGCCGGCGCGGTACGCGTCAGCCACACCTCCTTGGTGCCGTTCTGGCCGGCGACGGCGAGCCGGTCGGCGTACTCCAGGTCGACGACCACACCGGACCCGCCGAGGCGCGGCAGGCGGTCGGCCAGACCCATGACCCGCACCTCGCCAGGCGTTCCGTCGATCGCCTCGTATCGGTGGGCGGAGCCGAGTCTCTGCCCCTTCGAGCGGGTCAACCAGCCGGGTAGCGGGGACGGCGAGTCGGCCACGCTGATTCCCGCCGGCCTGGCCCGTCGGCCGTCCGGGATGTCGATGACGAGCCCCGCGTCCTTTCCTTCACCGGAGGAGAGGAAGCTGGAGTTCGGGTCGGTCTGCCGCCAGCGCTCCAACTCGGCGAACTGCGCGCCGGTGAGTCGCACCCGGTTGCCGTCGAAGTCGCCATCGCCGTCGGTGTCGCCGTCGCCGATGAGGAGCTTGTCGAAGCGCACCACAAGCGGCTGCGGGACGACCTCCGCGACGATCTCGATCTTGACCAGCCGACAGGTCTGCGCGCACTCGGGGACCGGGAAACGGTATTCGTCGTGGCCGGGCTGGACGTCCTGGTGCGCGACCACCACTCTGGTGCCGTTGCTGCTGGCGACGGTGACGACGAGGCGGACGCGGTTCCCGCCGAAGGCGGCCTTGTCGAAGTCGGCGGTGGCGAGCACGGTGAGCAGTCGGCCCCGCAGGTCCAGCGGCTCGCCTGGCGGATCGGGCCGGATCGCGCGCTCGACGTCCGCCAGGGAGGCGCCGTAGAACGACCGTGGCACTGTCACCGTCGCCAGCCGGCCGGAGTCCACGGCGAGGACCGGCGTGTCGGCCTCGGAGGCGGCGTTGGTCACCACCGCGGCCATCGCGAAGCGGCCCTCGGGATCGACGGCCCGGACGGCGTTCAGCAGATGGGAGCGCGACGTCGCGTCGACCTCGACGACCCGGGGCGCACCGACCTCGATTGTCGCCCGATCGGCGTAGGCGGCCGACGCGACCTCGCTCGTCGCCGCGGTGAAGGCGAGCATCGCGACGGCCACCGTGAGCAGCGCGATCAGGGGTCGGAACCGGGGCTGCCGGGCCACCTGCACGAGGGCGAGACCGGAGGCCGTCCGGCCCCGTGCCAGCAGCGCCGCGCCCACCACCGCCCCGCCGAGCATGGCGATCCGGGCCAGCAGGAGACCGGCGGCCAGGGCGCCGACGACCGGCGCCACCAGGGCCAGCCCGCTGGGGGAGCCGCCGGAGCGCAACTGCACCACAGCGGCCACGGCGACGGCGACGGCGACCATGTCGCCGACTGTCGCCCGCCACCGCCGTGCCCGCGCCGGAACCCGGCGCAGCAGGTCGACGACGGGCGCGGACATCGTCCGGGCCTGGGCCAGCAGCACCGCGACGAGCGCGCCGAGCGCCCCGACGGCGGCGTAGCCGACCACCGTCGCGTCCACCGTGACGTCTGCCTGTGTCGGCAGGGTGTGCGCGGCGAGCAGTCGGGCGGCGGCGATGCCGCCGAGGCAGCCGAGGGGGATCGCCACCAGCACGGGCACGGCGTACTCGCCGATCGCCAGCGCCCACAGTCGTCGGCGTTGTACGCCGCGCAACAGCAGCAGGCCCTGCTCCGGCCGGCGTTCGTCGGCGCCCGAGCTGACCGACACGAAGAGCACCAGCCAGCTGAGCAGGACGAGCAGCCCGGCGCCCAGCGCCACACCGTCGGCCAGTTGCCCACGTTGGAGCGCGACCCGGTCGAAGAAGGGCGACAGGGAGGTGCCGGAACCGAAGCCCCGAAGGCTGGATTCGCGTGCCAGCACCGCCACCATCGACTGGAGGTCCCGCACGGAGTGGTTGTCCAGCACGCGCTCGGTGAGGTAGAGGTCCGCCGTCGCCCGATGCGCGATGGTCTGCTCGTCGACGAGGGGCGAGGACTCGGCGGTGAAGACGGCGTCCTCGGCGCTGCCGGGCTCCGCCGTGGTCGCCACACCCGCCGCCGGCGGCCGGATGAACTCCGCGCCCACCCAGAACGGGTCGGTCACGTCGAGGGGCCGGTAGACGCCGGCGACCCGCACCGGCACCGCGCCGAAGGTGAACTGGCCACCCGGGGCGACACCGAGACGTGCCGCGGTGTGGGTGCTGACCATCACCTCGGGTGGTTGCCGCTTGGCGGTGACGCGGGGACACGCGCCCGCCACGGAGACCCGCTCGCAGACCCCCGACCGGAAGACCAGGTTCGAGGTCACCGTCCCGGCCCGACCGGTCGCCACGCCACCGCTATGCGCGCCGAACACCACCTCGAAACCGGCCGGCGCGATTCGGCTGACGTCTTTCCCGAAGATGGTCCGGGACGGATCACCGGGCATTCCCGGGGAGTCGGTGGACTCGACGAGACGCAGTTGACTGTCGGTGGGCGCGGCCGTGGCCAGCTCGTTTCTCGCCACGGCCTGGCCGGCCGCCGCAACGTAGCTCGGCGCGGCCGCGGCGGCGGCGCTGGCGAGCACCGCGAGCAGCAGCACCGCCAGGGCCTGTGCCCGGCGGGCCGCGAGCGCTCCCCAGATGATCGCCAGCATCGGATGTGACGCTATCGATCGGCCACCTCACCCACTGTCCCTGTCGACGGACCGAGATCGGCCCGTGACCGGGGCAGCCTCAGTCGCGGACGACCTCGGCGCGCCCCTCGACGAGGTGCAGCTCCGCCTCGCAGGCGGCGGCCACCTCCGGATCGTGGGTGGCGAAGACGACGGCCGCCCCGCGCCGCGCCTCGTCGTGCAGCAGATTCAGCACTCGTTGCCGGTTGCCCGCGTCCAGCTCGCTTGTCACCTCGTCGGCCAGCAGCACGCCGCCGCGCAGCGCGAGGCCGCGGGCGATGGCCGTCCGTTGCTGCTGACCGCCGGACAGTTCCTCGACCAGTTGGTCGGCCTGGGTGGCGAGGCCGAGCTGATCCAGCGCCGTCGCGGTCTGCCGCCGCGCCTGCGGTGCCGCCACGCCGTCAGCGACGAGCGCCACCTGCAGGTTCTCGGCCGCGGTGAGGATCGGGGCCAGGCCGTTGTCCTGCGGAACGAGGACGATGCGGTGCTCCACCGCGTGATCACGGTCGCGCAGCGGCTGCCCGTCGACGTTCACCACGCCGTCGCGTGGCCGCAGCAACCCGGCCATGGCGTGGAGCAGGGTCGTCTTGCCCGCGCCCGACGCCCCGGTCACCGCCAGGACCCGACCCGGTCGGACCGTCACCGAGACGTCCCGCAGGACGACCGGACCGTCACCGTAACCGATGGACATGCCGTCGACTGTCAGCATCTGCACGCGCCCCCTCCGCTACCGGCGTCCGGCAGAGTGCCACGCCCGGACGTGGGCACACAATCCCCGTCGGTACGCCGTCAGCCGCCCAGGGGGTCGCCGAAGAGCAGGTCGAGATGGGCGTCAAGGGCGGTCAACGCCTGCTCGGCGGTGTACTGCCCACCGAGCAGGTGAACGCCCAACCCCTCCATCAGCGCCAGCAGTCCGGTGGCGGCGGCGTCGCCACGGCCGTCCGGCAGCACGCCGGCGATGAAAGCGGTGAGCTGGGCCGTTTCCTCGCGCAGACCAGGCGCTGCCGACGGGCGCACCGCCGTGTACGCGAGGAACGCGAGCGCCACCCGACCGTCGTCGCGGGTGTGCTCGTCGAGCGGCAGGAGCGCGGCGATCATCGTGCGCAGCAGCAGCCGGGGGGAGGGATTCTCGCCCAGTCCCGCCACCGCCTCGGTGACCCGGGCCTGGCTGCGCTCGCGGACCACGCTCAACGCGAACGCCATCATCTCGTCCTTGGTGCGGAAGTAGTGCTGGACCATCCCGGCGGACACGCCGGCCGCGCCGGCCACGTGGCGGAGGCTGACCGCCTCCAGGCCCTGGTCCGCGGCGACCCGCATCAACGCGTCCGCGATGAGGGTGCGTCGCTGCTGGTGATCGACCTTCTTGGGCATGACCTCGATCGTTTCACAGTGGGCGGTCGGCAGGCCCCGCCGACGTGCGGCCCTGGTGACGGGTGGTGGTGTCGCCGGTGGGTGTGCCCCGGGCGCTGCGCAGCAGTCCGTCGGGGTCGTCCGCGTACAGCCTCAGCTCGTCCATCGGCTCGGACCGGCCCGAGGGCAGGTCGAAGGCCGTCGGCCGGCGCAGCAGGACGTCGACGCTTGTCTGACTGCCGACCGAGAGGTGCAGGACGCGACGGTCACCCTCCCTCTTCACCTGGATGGACCTGCTTGAGGGCAGTGAGCGGTGGCGCTTGCGCAGCGCCTCGACGTCCGTCCACGGGATCCAGATGTCGATGCCCGAGTTGACCCGCACCCGCAGCCCGTTGTCACCCACGACGTGTGGGTGGATGGTCATGTTGGCGAGGAGGCCGACCATCCAGAGCAGGCCCCAGACGCCGAGGCCGAGCACGATCCAGCGGGCCGGTCGCCACGGCACCACGTGGGTGACGATCAGGTCGAAGATCGGGATCTCGACGACCGACAGGCCGATGAAGATGCCGAGGATCGGCTTGACCACGCCGAGGTAGCCGAACGGCTCGTCGCCAGGCCCCAACGGCAGTGGGCGGCGCCGCGTCCACACGTAGAGGCTGCGCCACATCGTGGCCTCGGCCACGGCCGCCCGGCGCAGCAGCGCCCCAGCGGTCGCCCGGACCGGCGTCCTCGTGTCGGTCATCGTCGTCCTCGCGGGTCTCGGTTTCACAATGCAGCTGCATCGCATCCCACGTTAACTCCTTTGCGATGCAACTGCAATGTCACCCCCTCGGTACAGCCCGCGGTCGTGGCGTTGCCGGCGTCTGCCATGCTCGGGCCGGTGACGACCGGCCGCCCCACCACAGCCCCCAGCCACCGCCGCACCCGCAGCCGGGCGATCCCCGTTCTCCTCGCGCTCGTCGTGACGGCGGCAGTCGTCGGCGTGGCCGTGGTCGTCGTGCCGTTGCTGCGGCCGGCAGGTCCCCGTCCGCTGTTCCAGCTCCCCGTCTCCTGTGGCGAGACGTGGCAGCTCGGCACGTACCCCGGCCATGACGACTTCGACGTCGATCTGTTTCCCATCGAGGGCGAGGCGTGGGGGCGCCCGGTGCTCGCCTCCGGGGCCGGCACGGTCACCGTGGCGGGCATCAACGGTTCGCTGGGTGGACGTACACCGGAGAATCCGGAAGGCCCGCGAGGTCGCGGTGGCGGCTACTGGGTGAAGATCGACCACGGCGGGAAGTGGGAGACGCAGTACCTGCACATGCTCGAACCGCCGCTGGTCAAGGCCGGCCAGCGGGTCGCCCAGGGCGAGCAGATCGGTCGGCTCGGCAGCACCGGCGACTCGGGCGCGCCGCACCTGCACTACGAGCAGCGCCGCGGCTGGGACAAGGTCGAGACCCACTTCGACGGTACGGCGTCGGGCATCACCACAGACGATCGCGAGTACACGGTCAGGCGGACGAGCAACAACTGCCCGGTCGTCTCCTGAGGACGGCGGTTTGCCCACCACCACTCTGGGCACTGAACGGTTGACAGTTCAGCCGCAGGGGAGGAGTGGGCGATGGTCAAGGGTGACGTCGACACGTACCAGGAAGACGGGCAGTGGAAGAACCGCCCGGAGGGCAACGACCGGGCCAGCAGCACGCACGACTCCAAAGCCGATGCGCAGGCGCAGGGTCGTGAGATGGCGGCCGACCGGGGCGTCGAGCACGTGATCAAGAAGCAGGACGGCACGATCGGTGAGAAGAACACGTACCCGCGCAGCCGCGACCCGCGGGACATCGCGGGCTGACAGCCTTCGGCGGACTGACCTCCCCGGCCGCGCCGGCGAGGTCAGTCCGCGTCAACCCAACCGGCGACCCGGCGTGAGACGTGTCGGTTGTCGGCGGGCGAGATACCAGCCGACCAGTACGACGAGCACCAGCAGTGCCGCGATGCCTGTCGCGTAGGCGAGCCAGACCCCCCTCGGGGACTCCTCCACCGCCATCGGTGCCGCGACGGGCAGGGTGATCCGTCCCTCCGCCTTCCGTTCCACAAGCCCGCTGGCGAGGAGCACCTGTACGTCCCAGACGCCTGCGGGCAGGGCCTGGTTGACCTCGATGCGGACCTTGCCGCTCTGGCCGGGCAGGATCGTCAGGCCGTTGGTGACCTTGAACGGCCCGGCCTGGACCGCTCCCTTGCTCATCGTCAGGCGTCCGGTCATGTCCAGCGCACGTTCACCGGTGTTGGTGACATTCGCGGTGACCACCGGAAACTCGCCGATCCCGCGCTCGGCTGCCAGGTCACCGATGCGAAAGTCCGTCGGTGGCTCGCCGCCCGGACCGACGTCGAGATAGACGCGGATACCCACTCGGTGCACCTGCACCACGTTGCCGCTCTGCTTCGACCCGCTTGTCACCTGCGCCCAGATGGCGGCGTACCGCTCGCCCCTGGACGCCTTCTTCGGGACGGCGATCTCCACCGCGACCGAGTCACGTTCGCCCGGGGCGAGCTCGATGGCGGCCGTCTTCAGTCTGATCCAGCCGCTGAGGTCGTTGCCGGTGCGGTCATCGGGCACGGTGAAGCCGTCGTTCTCGACCGAGGCCGCCCCGGCGTAGAGCTCGATCTTCTGCGTCGCCGGGGAATCGTTGCGCACCTCGACCCGGCGGCTGATCGTCGCGCCCGGCTTGAGGTGGTCGATGATGTAGACCCGGGCGCGGGGATCCTCGGCCCGGGCGGCGGGGATGTCCAGCAGTCGAAGGTTGATCGCGGCGGGATCGTCCCCAGGTTCGTACCGCTGCTCCCGCGCGGCAACGGCTGGTGCCGCCGACGCCCCGACCGCTACGAGAGCGACCGAGGCCAGCAGCACCAGCCGGCCGAGCGGCTCAGACCACCGAATGTGTCACCGTCCCGGTGTAGGTGCCCTCGACGGTGCCATCCGGGATGTTCACCTGCAGCGTGGGATTCCAGCTCGCGAAGTTGTTGCCGGTGCCACCCGTGTGGCTGAACGCCGTCCGCGGAACGTTGATGATCACGGCCTGGGCTGCGGTCGGCTGTCCCGGCGTGAAGGTACCGCCGCCGGCCGTTCCGGTCGTGGGGCCCGACCAATACAGGACGTTGATGGCCGGGATCGTCTCCCCGGAGGTGCCACCGCCGCTGACGAAGTCGGTGGAGACCACGGTGGCGGTCCAGTTCGGGGTGAGCGACCCCCGTTGGTCCAGCACGGTGACCGGACCCAGTTGGCCGGAGACGGTCGTGCCCTCCACGCCGTTTCCGATGTTCGCCGTGGCCGGCACCGTGATCGAGAGACCGCCGGCGGCGTTGACGGTGAGGGTCACGATCGTGTCGCCCGTAGTGTCCGCGGCGGCTGGCCCGGCGAGGGCCACGGCTGCGGCGATACCGGCCAGGCCGGCGGCGAGAAGTTTCCTTCGCATCAAGTCTCCTTCATCCTGAAAACCCCCATTGGGCCCGGAACAAAGGTTATGCATGCACGAACGCCTAAAACGGACGAAACTGCTCTTTTCGTCCTACGGAGAGCGCCGCGACTCCGAGTCGCCGGGGTGGCGAGGGCGGCTGCCGACGCCTGCTCCGTCGCGTCCCCGACCGTCAGGCTGGGACGACGTACGGGAAGCCGTCGGCGCGCGCGGCCTTCGTGACATCGGGTGTGAGACCCGAGGTGGTGCCGGTGTTGAGGACCAGGGAGAACATCACCTCGGGCGCGTTGTCGGCCATGGTGCGGCCGTTGTGCACAGCGAAGCCGTAGTTGGCGGCCGTGCCGACCGTGTACGACAGCACGTCCGGGTAGAGCGTCCGGGCGACGCTCCAGCCGTACGCCTGCGGGTCCGGCGCGGTGCCGTTCGCCGCGACGACCCCGGCGACCGCCTTGGCGATCTCCTCTCCGTCCTCGGGGAGGTCCTGGCTGGGGTGTCGGAAGTTCGCCGGGTCCGAGAAGTCGGTGTCGTGCGGCCAGAAGACGGGCCACATCATGGGGTGGCCCGCGCGGTTGATCTGCCGCCACCCGCCCGCGTCGGTGGCCAGCAGGGTCCGACACCAGACGCCGATCTCGGTGCCCTCGCGCAGCAGCGGTTCGTCGTGGGAGACCTCCAGCACGATCGACTCGACAGTGGTGCCGGCGAAGCTGTTCTTGGCCTGGTCGACCCGCCACGCCGAGCGGTCCACACGCGCGCCGTTCTTGACCGCGCCGTTGATCGTGGCGAGCTCGTCGAGGTCGATGTAGAACGGGTCGGTGATCCGGCCCGCCCAGATCCGGACGCGCTGCCCGGTCGTCATCTCGCCGGTCCTGCCCTGGGCGATGGGAGTGCCCATCGCGGCGTCGTCGCGGGCGTCCGCGCCGGTGAGTTCGTACAGCTCGAGGGTCTGCGTGGCGTTGCCGTCCGGCTCGCCGAAGGCGAATCGGTAGGTCAGCTCCTCCAGGTCCGAGCCGTTGAAGTGGATCTTGAACTCGTAGCGGGCCTCCGCGTGGAAGCCGCGCTTGATGTCGGCCTTGGTCACCGAGCTGTTGACGTCCATGACGAACACCGTGGCGCGGTCGCCGTTGAAGACGTACAGGTCGTCGATGTAGAGCTGGCCGCCCTGGGCGGCGAGGGGCGTATCGAGGTGGTGTGACATGGGCTCACTCCCGTAACGGCTGTATCCGGATTAAACCGAACATAGCGGGCGTGACGCGGCTACCTGGTTCATCGACCGAATCGGGCTGCCCAATACGCACGCGGCGGTGGGCCGTCCGAGGCTCTGCCCGGACGGCCCACCGCCGCGTGCCGGTCTCGTCAGAAGCGGGACCACTTCTGGTTGGCCGCTCCGAGGCAGTCCCACAGGTGCAGCTTGCCGCCGTTGTTGGGGTTGGCGTCCCGCACGTCCACGCACTTGTTGGCGCTGAGGTTGACCAGGTCGCCCGCGCTGTTGAGGGTGAAGCGCTGGGCCGGATTGCCGTTGCAGCTCACCAGGTTGACCTCGGTGCCGTTGGCGGTGCCGGCCCAGGCCGGATCCATGCACTTGCCCATCGCGCGGACGGTGCCGTCGGAGGCGAACGTCCACGCCTGCGCCGCGGTCGTGTTGCAGTCCCAGATCTGCAGCTTGGCTCCCTCGACCGGGTTGGCGCTCGGGATGTCGACGCAGCGCCCGCTCTGCGCCCCCCTGATCCGGGTGGTGCCGGGCGCCGGGTCGCCGCCGCCGGAGGTGTAGCTCGACACCCGGACGTAGTCGACGAGCATTTGCTGGGGGAACTGGGTGGAGCCGTCCGGGTAGCCGGGCCAGTTGCCGCCGACCGCCACGTTGAGGATCATGAAGAACGGGTGGTCGAACACCCACCTGTTGCCGCCGAGGCGGGCGGGGTCGACCCGGTGGTACTGCACTCCGTCCAGGTACCAGGTGATGGCGTTCGGCTCCCAGTCCACCCGGTAGTCGTGGAAGCCGTCGGCGAGCGGGCTGCCGATGCTCCGGCTGCCGGTGATGCCGCCGGCGCCGGAATAGCCGGGCCCGTGCACCGTGCCGTAGACGGTGTTCGGCTCTCGGCCGATGTTCTCCATGACGTCGATCTCGCCGGCGTCGGGCCATCCGCCGCCGGTGCCGAGCATCCAGAACGCCGGCCAGATGCCCTGGCCGCGCGGGATCTTGATGCGCGCCTCGAAGCGGCCGTACGTCTGGGTGAAGGTCGCCGCCGTCAGCAGCCGCGCCGAGGTGTACTCGCAGCGACCGTAGTGGCACTGGTAGTTGGCCGGGTTCTCCCGGCGGGCGGTGATGACGAGGTTGCCCTGGCCGTCGTGCACCGCGTTGCTGGTGCTGTTCGTGTAGTACTGCCGCTCGTTGTTGCCCCAGCCGCCACCGCCGGTGTCGAAGCGCCATCTGCTCTGGTCGACGGGTGTGCCGGCCGGGGCATTGAACTCGTCCTGCCAGGTGATCGGGCCGATGGCGGCCTCGGCCCGGTCGGACTGGCCCGGGAGGGTGAGGGAGGCGAGGGTGGTGACGAGGGCGACCGCCGCGAGGGCGAGGGGCCGCAGGCGGCGTGCGGGACGGGCTGTGAACACGGGAGGCTCCTCAGCGGGCAGGTGGCGGAGGTGGCGGCGCCGGAGAGACAGAGAGCGCTCTCTATAACGAAGCATGTCGATTTAACGGGTTTCTGTCAAGAGTGTTTCCAGTGCGGCCACGGTCCGTTACCGGCGGATCACACCCCTCGATAGCTGTCGAATCGACCCTTCCTATTGCCGTGGAGCGTCCACGCGGGACAGGATGACGAGGTTCGCAGGAAACCTCCCCGTAACCTGCGTACTGCTGGTCTCTGTCACAAGGAAGTGGGAGTCAGTCATGAGCGACGCGTCGGCGGCGTTGGGTGTGCGCCTCTACCCGGACCTGGTCGAGCGGGGTGGCCTCGCCCCCGCGCTCATCGAGACCGCTGCCCGTCACCAGCTCGACGTCGGGCGGGTGACGGCCCCCGAGCAGGGGCGCGGCCGCTTCACCTGCGCCGAGCTGCACTCCGAGCAGGGTGTGGTCTGCGTCGGGCTGGGCTCGCAGGCCCGATACTTCATGATCGACATCCGGGCGGCGGAGGAGGTTCTCGCACGCGGCGACTGCATGGACCTCGTCCAGGTCGCCCAGGTGGCCTCGGCCTGGCGGTCCGGGCTGACGCTCGCCGAGCTGACCGCCCGGTTCGCGTTCATGGAGGAGATCAAGCACCGCCCGGCATCGGTGGCGCAGGCCGTCTAGCCCCCTGGCACGTCAGCGGCGCGGGCCGTCTGGCGCGTGCGTCAGCAGTGCGGGGCCCGGGCGCGTCAGCAGCGCAGGCGGGGAGGCAGCGGCGGTGCGGCGCTGACGTCCCGGTCGAGGTAGGACGCCTCGACGAAGGCGAGGAAGCGTTCCGCGTCGGAGGCGTTCGAGGCCAGGCCGAACGAGACCCGGACCGCGCCGCCGGTCGGCAACCGCAGCGCGCCGAGATATTCGTCGATCGTGTCGACACGCGCGAGCAGCCCGCGCCGCAACGAGGTCTCGCTGATCTCGAACGCGCCCTCGCCGGCGCCCGGGTTGCAGAAGCAGCCGGTCCGCAGCGAGAAGCCGGCCGCGGCGGACTCGCGCGCGACGAGCCGCTCGTCGACCGGGGCGCCGTCCGGGCGCAGGACGTTGAACGTCACGGTGCCTCCCCGACCCACGCCCGTCGTCGGCCCGTACACCCGCACCAACGGTTCGCCGCTGCGGTGCCGCAGCGTGGTCAGGCGGCCCAGCAGCCACTCGGTGAGCAGCCCGACCCGGGTGTGCACGAGGTCCACGCCTATCGAGTCGAGCCACCGCAGTCCGAATTCCACGTCCGGGATGCTCAGGAAGTTGAGGGTGCCGTCCTCGAACGCCGACTCGTCGTCCATCGAGCGGTGCCAGTCGCCCTGCACGCTCACCGCGCGGATGGTGCCGCCGGCGAACCACGGCCGGCGCAGCCGGGCCAGCGCGTCGCGGCGGGCCAGCAGCGCGCCGACGCCAGTCGGGTAGCCGAAGAGCTTGTACCAGCTCAGGCAGACGAAGTCGGGTCGAACGGAGCGCAGATCCAGCCGGTTCGTCGCGGCGAACGCGGCGGCGTCGAGCAGTACGTCGTAGCCGTGCCGGTGCGCCAGCTCGACCCAGTCCAGCGGGTGCTGCACGCCGGAGAAGTTGCTCTGCGCCGGGTACGCGAACAGTCCACGGCGACCGGAGGGCCCCCGCCGCTCGGCGTCGAGCACCGTGACCAGGTCGGACTCGGCGACCCGCAGCTCCGGCCCGCTCAGCGGTACGTACCGCACCGGGGCGCCGGCCGCCCGGGCGTACTCCCGGATGCCGTTTACCGAGTTGTGGTTGTCCCAGGTCAACGCGAACGGCGCGACCTGGCCGAAGTCGTACGCCTCGCCGACCAGCCGACAGGCGCCGCTGGCGTTCGGGGTGAAGACCACCGCGTACTCGGCCGGGTCGGCGTGGAAGAAGTCGAGCACCGCCCGCCGGGTCGACTCGACAAGCGACCCGGCCGCCGCGCTGGTGGGGCTCTCCGAGTGCGGGTTGCCGTAGAGGCCGGACAGCAGTCGGTCGTGGTGCGCCCGCACCTGGGCCTGCGCGGTCACCCCGCTGCCTGCGTAGTCGAGGTAGACCTGGCCGTGCCTGTCGAGGTGCCGGTACTCGGTGGCGCGCAGCTCGTCGATCCGGGCGGTGCCGGCGTACCCGGGCAGGGTCACCGGGGAGGCCGCCGGGGTCTGCTCAGGACGCACGACGGGCCTCCCGGCGCACCAGCACCGCCCAGGTCGCGGCGAGGAAGAGCAGCACGAACCCGCCGAGCACCAGCCAGTCGACCCAGACCGGCCGGGAGAAGCTGTCGCCGTACGTCTGCAGCAGCGGCGGGCCGAGCGGTGAGCCGCCGTCGCGCCACAGCCCTTCCACGCCTGCGATGTGCCCCAACCCCTCGAACGCCCACCGGTTCGACATCGCGTAGCTGAGCCACCGCCCGCCGGCCGCCATGGCCGGCACCGGCAGGATCGCCCCGACGAACAGCACCTGCGGGAAGCACAGCATCGGCAGCATGAGCGTCGCCTGGGCGGCGTCGGAGACGGCCGCCGAGCAGAGCAGGCCGAGCGCGAGCGCGGCCGCCGAGGAGAGCAGCAGGGTCGCGTACAGGGCGGCGAAGTCGCCGCCGTTGACCGGGGGCAGCCGGTCCATGCCGCGCAGCACCCCGAGCAGGGCCAGGTCCACCACGGCGAGCAGCGGCAGCAGCACCGCGACCTTCGCCAGCAGGTACGGCAGCAGACGGACACCCGCCAGCCGCTCCCGACGCAGGATCGGCAACTCCGTGCAGATCTGGAGCAGCCCGTAGGTCAACCCGAAGAAGAAGCCGCCGAATGCGATCCAGAACAGGATCATCACGGTGACGGTCGGGCGGGGGTCGGCCGGGTCGAAGGCGCCGGGGCGGAACAGCAGCGCGAACATGCCGAGCACCATGAGGGGCGAGCCGAGCAGGATCGCCAGCGTCAGCCGGTTGCGGGCGACGATCTCCGCGTTGCGCCCGGCCAGGACCAGCCACTGGCGCAACCGACCGACCCGCCGCCGACCAGTCCCGCCCGGGCCGACCGTCCCGCCCGGGTGGTCCGTCGCTCCCGGGCCGTTCCCCGAGGCGGGCGGGTCCGCGGCAGCCGGGTCGACAGTGGCGTCGGACGGGTCCGCGTCGCGGTACGCGGCGAAGCGCTCGGGCCACCCGGCCGGGTCGGACTCCTCGTCGAGCCGCAGGTGCACCTCCGCGAGAGAGCGCAGGCCGAAGAACTCCCGGGCGGCGGCGGGCGTGCCGGCGTACGCCAACCGGCCCTGGCGGGTCAGCACGACGACCCGGTCGCAACGGTCCACGTCGGTGACCTGGTGGGTGGTGAGCACGACTGTGGTTCCGGCGTCGGCGAGGGTACGCAGCACCCGGAGCAGCTCCACGGCGATCGCCGGGTCCAGCCCGGAGGTGGGCTCGTCGAGGAAGAACACGCCGGGTCGGGTCAGCAGCTCGACGGCGATGCTGGCGCGCTTGCGCTCACCTCCGCTGAGGCGGCCCACCGGCACGTCGGCCCGCTCGGTGAGCCGCAGGTCGGCGAGCACCTCGGCGACCCGACGGGACGCCTCGGCCGAGCCGGTCCCGGAGGGCAGGCGCAGCCACGCCGCGTAGTGCAGGGTGCGCGCCAGCGGTAGCTCGCGGTGGATGATGTCGTCCTGCGGGACGAAGCCGACCGCTTCGGGCGCGGCGCTGCCGTCGTACGCCAGGGTGCCCGCCGCCGGTCGGCGGACGCCGGCCAGCGTCTCCAGCAGGGTGGTCTTGCCGGCGCCGCTGACCCCGATGATCGCGACCAGCTCGCCCGGCGCGACGGTCAGCGAGATGTCGTCCAGGATGCGCTGTCCACCTCGGACACTCTGGCCCAGGCCGTCGGCCACGATGGCGACGCCGGTACGCGATGGTGCGGCGGTCTGCTCGGTCGTCATGTCGAAGGTGCCCGATCCGGTCGGTGACGTGGTGCGCCTGACATCGTGCCTCGCCGATGCTACGTCGCGCCGGGGGTGCCGCCGGGGCCCTCGATCACGACGTGCGACCGTTGTCGGTGGCGACCAGCACCGGGTTGGACGCCACCGAAGAAGGACTGGCACGTGAACCTGCCCGACGACCTGCTCGCGCTGCTGCGCGCGCCGAGCACCTGCTACGTGACGACGCTGATGCCGGACGGCTCGCCGCAGCTCACCCAGACGTGGGTGGACACCGACGGCACGCACGTCCTGATCAACACGGTGGAGACCCACCAGAAGACGCGCAACGTCCGGCGGGACCCCCGGGTCGCCGTGGCGATCTCCGACCCGGACAAGCCGGGCCGCTACCACGAGGTGCGGGGTCGGGTGGTCGACAGGCGCACCGAGGGCGCGGCCGCGCACATCGAGCGGCTGGCCCAGCGCTACCTCGGCGGGCCCTACCCCTGGTTCGGCGGCCGCGACCAGGTTCGGGTCATCCTCGTCATCGAGGCCGACCGGGTCCGCTCGATGGGCTGACCGGCCCGGGCATCGGGCCCGTGGGGTCCGATCCGCACTTAAGGGACGTTAGGTCGCCGACCGGTCCGCTGGTGGTGGACGTGACCAGATGGCAGTTGTCGATACGTTCGGCTCGGAGAGGCGTGGGTCACACCGGCGGCCGAGGGTGGTCGTCGGGCCCTCGACGGGGTGCTGGTATCGCGGCTTGATCAAGATCCGCCGATAGTTTCGTACTCGCGGGTAGACTTTCTTTCGTCCCGCTGTCCCGGATCGTGCCTGGTGACGGGCCTGGTGGCAGCGACCGGAGCTGATCATCCCGTGATCCCGCATTTGACAACGTTGCCACGGACAGGCGATCGTGCCAGGAGGGGTCGCGGGGGCGGCTGTGACGGGCGAATACTCTGCTTCGTCTATATTGCCGGATTGTTACATTTTCAACAGGCTCTCGCCTTGCGGATGGCCTCTTCGCCGCAATACGTTGCCGTCAACAACAAAACCAAGTGAAGGTTCAACCTTCCGGAGGCAACGATGACGTTGGCGAGGTGGTACGAGCGATGAACGACGTGCCCACCCTCCTTGAGATGCGCTCCATCACCAAGGAGTTTCCCGGAGTCAAGGCCCTCTCCGACGTCAACCTGGTGGTTCGCGCCGGCGAGATCCATGCCATCTGCGGCGAGAATGGTGCGGGCAAGTCCACGCTGATGAAGGTCCTCAGCGGTGTCTACCCGTACGGAAGCTACGACGGCCAGATCATCTACCAGGGGTCGGAGAGCAGGTTCTCCGACATCCGGGCCAGTGAGAACGCCGGAATCGTGATCATCCACCAGGAGCTCGCGCTCATCCCGGGCATGTCGATCGCCGAGAACATCTTCCTCGGCAACGAGCCGCGCAAGCACGGCGCGATCGACTGGAAGGCCGCGAACCGGATGGCGCTGGACCTGATGGCCCGGGTCGGTCTCCAGGAGGACCCGGACACCCTGATCAAGGACATCGGTGTCGGCAAGCAGCAGCTCGTGGAGATCGCCAAGGCGTTCGCCAAGGACGTGAAGCTGCTCATCCTGGACGAGCCGACGGCGG
Source organism: Micromonospora lupini (assembly GCF_026342015.1). Lineage (NCBI taxonomy): Bacteria > Bacillati > Actinomycetota > Actinomycetes > Micromonosporales > Micromonosporaceae > Micromonospora > Micromonospora lupini. Next base: position 501,196 of record NZ_JAPENL010000003.1, on the reverse strand, counting down.
CGCTGAACGAGGCGGACTCCAAGCACCTGCTGGACCTGCTGCGTGGGTTCCGCTCGCGCGGCATCACCTCGATCATGATCTCGCACAAGCTGAACGAGATCGAGGCGATCGCCGACCAGATCACCATCCTGCGCGACGGCCGGACCGTGGAGACCCTCGACGTCAAGGCGGACGGGGTCGACGAGGACCGGATCGTGCGGGGCATGGTCGGACGCGAGCTGGGCAGCCGGTTCCCGGACCACACTCCGAAGATCGGTGAGGTCTTCTTCGAGGTCCGCGACTGGAACGTCCGGCACCCGATCTCCGCCGAGCGCCAGGTCTGCAAGAACGAGAGCTTCGTGGTGCGTCGTGGCGAGATCGTCGGCTTCGCCGGTCTGATGGGCGCCGGCCGCACGGAACTCGCGATGAGCATCTTCGGCCGCTCCTACGGGGTCTTCGAGTCGGGCACGATCATCAAGGACGGCAAGGAGATCGTCCTGAAGTCGGTCGCGGACGCGATCGACAACGGGCTCGCGTACGTCAGCGAGGACCGCAAGGCGATCGGCCTCAACCTGCTCGACGACATCAAGTCGTCGACGGTGGCCGCCAAGCTGTCCAAGATCTCCCACCGCGGCGTCCTGGACGAGGTCGAGGAGTACCAGGCTGCCGAGTGGTACCGCAAGGAGTTGCGGACCAAGGCCCCGACTGTCGACGAGAGCGTCTCCAAGCTCTCCGGCGGCAACCAGCAGAAGGTCGTCCTGGCCAAGTGGATGTTCACCGACCCGGACCTGCTGATCCTCGACGAGCCGACGCGCGGCATCGACGTGGGCGCCAAGTACGAGATCTACGGCATCATCCAGCGGCTCGCCGACCAGGGGAAGGGCGTCATCGTCATCTCCTCGGAGCTCCCTGAGCTGATCGGGCTCTGCGACCGCATCTACACCGTGTTCGAAGGCGCCATCACGGGCGAGATCGCCCGGGCGGACGCCACCCCGGAAAACCTCATGAAGCAGATGACCTCGACGAAGAAGTTGGCCTCCCGATGAGCCGTATCAAGGACCTTCAGAAGAATCTGTTTGGAGGTACGACCTCCAACGCGCGCCAGTTCGGGATGATCTTCACCCTGGTGGCGATCGTCCTGATCTTCCAGATCTGGACCAACGGGCTGACGCTGCGCTCGGACAATCTGATCGCGCTGTTCCAGCAGAACTCGTACATCCTGATCCTGGCCATCGGCATGCTCATGGTGATCGTCGCCGGGCACATCGACCTGTCGGTCGGCTCGGTGGCGGCCTTCACCGGCATCCTTGTCGCCAAGTCGATGACCGAGTGGGACCTGCCGTGGCCCGCCGCCATCGTGTTCGGCCTCGCCATCGGCGCGGCGATCGGCGCCTGGCAGGGGTTCTGGGTGGCCTACATCGGGGTGCCGGCGTTCATCGTCACCCTGGCCGGCATGCTGCTCTTCCGCGGTGGCAACCAGTTCATCGGCAACGCGCAGAGCATTCCGGTGCCGGAGGGCTTCCGGGACATCGGCTCCGGGTTCCTGCCCGAGTTCGGGCCGGACACCGGCTACAACAACGCGACGCTGCTGCTCGGCCTGGCCGCCGCGGTGGCAGTGGTGTGGCGCGAGCTCCAGGCCCGTAAGACCCGTCGGGCCATGGACGCCGACCCGGCGCCCATGTGGATCTCGGTCCTGCGGATGGCCGTCATGGTCGGCGTGATCGCCTTCGCGGCGCTGCGCTTCGCCAGCGGTCGAGTCGGCACCAGCTTCCCGATCTCCGGGATCATCCTGCTGCTGCTGGTGATCGCGTACTCCTTCTACACCCGCAACACGGCCGGTGGCCGGCACATCTACGCGGTGGGCGGCAACGCCCGGGCGGCCGAGCTGTCCGGCGTGAAGCTCAAGCGGGTCAACTTCTTCGTCATGATGAACATGTCCGTCCTGGCCGCGCTGGCCGGCATGATCTTCGTGGCCCGTTCGGCGGCCTCCGGTCCGCAGGACGGCAACGGTTGGGAGCTGGACGCCATCGCCGCGGTCTTCATCGGTGGCGCGGCCGTCGCCGGCGGCATCGGCACCATCAGCGGCTCGATCGTCGGTGGTCTCGTCATGGCCGTGCTCAACAACGGCCTCCAGCTCGAAGGTGTGGGCACCGACAAGGTCCAGATCATCAAGGGCCTGGTCCTGCTGCTGGCCGTCGCGATCGACGTCTACAACAAGAGCCAGGGGCGCTTCTCCATCATCGGGAGCCTGATGCGGCCGTTCCGCCGCGACGACTCCGTCCCACCCGCCTCACCGCCGGACGCGGAGCGCGAGCCCGCCAAGGCAGCGGTGTCCGGCTGACGGTCACCGACCTCTCCACCCCGTTCCACTTCCAGAAAGGCAAGTCCTCACCATGCGTAAATTCTTCGGCACGTCGGTGGTCGCTGTCGGCGCCGCCGCCATGCTGGCCCTCGCTGGCTGCGGCTCCGGCCGCGACGGCGACTCCGGCAGCTCCGGCGGCGAGGCCAAGGGCTTCGCGGCGAACTCCCTGATCGGTGTCGCCCTGCCGGCCAAGACCTCCGAGAACTGGGTTCTCGCCGGTGACCTGTTCACCAACGGCCTCAAGGAGGCCGGCTTCCAGGGTGACGTGCAGTACGCCGGCGCGTCGACCACTGTCGCCGACCAGCAGGCCCAGATCACCGCCATGGTCACCAAGGGCGCCAAGGTCATCGTCATCGGCGCGACCGACGCCGCGCAGCTGTCGACCCAGGTCGCCGCGGCCCACCAGGCCGGCGTGAAGGTCATCGCGTACGACCGTCTGATCAAGAACACGCCGGACCTCGACTACTACGTCGCGTTCGACAACTTCAAGGTCGGCCAGCTCCAGGGCCAGGCCCTGCTGGACGGCATGAAGGCCAAGAAGCCGAACGGCCCGTACAACATCGAGCTGTTCTCCGGCTCGCCGGACGACAACAACGCCGGTGTCTTCTTCGACGGCGCGATGAGCGTGCTCAAGCCGGAGATCGACAAGGGCAACGTCGTCGTCGCCTCGGGTCAGAAGGACGTCAAGCAGACCGCCATCCAGGGCTGGAAGGCCGAGGGTGCGCAGGCCCGCATGGACCAGCTGCTGACCTCGACCTACGGCAGCAAGGAGCTGGACGGCGTCCTCTCCCCGAACGACACCCTGGCCCGCGCCATCCTGACCTCGGTCAAGGGCGCCGGCAAGACGACCCCGATCGTCACCGGCCAGGACTCCGAGGTGGAGTCGGTCAAGTCGATCGTCAAGGGCGAGCAGTACATGACGATCAACAAGGACACCCGCAACCTGGTGAAGGAGACCATCAACATGGTCAAGGCTCTCCAGGCCGGTAACACCCCGCAGGTGAACGACACCAAGTCGTACAACAACGGCAGCAAGGTCGTCGACACGTTCCTGCTCCCGCCGGTCGCCGTCACCAAGGCGAACGCGGCCGAGGCGTACGCGAACGACCCGAAGCTCGCGCCGCTCACCAAGTAATCACGCACACGGTAGGCAGCAACGCCGATGGGTCCCGGATCTCCTCTTCCGGGACCCATCGTCGTCCGTGCCTCCTCGCCCACCCGGCACCGATCCTTTAAGGAGGTCTGACCGTGGAGACACCCGTACGGTCCAGGCCAGCCGGGGCCGGCCGTAACCCCGAATCCCCGCTGCCCCCGGTCCCCGGCGCGAGCCAGGAGGAGATCCGGCGGCAGAACCTCGGCGCCGTGCTGCGCTACGTGCACCTGCACGGGCCGACGTCCCGGGCCGAGCTGACCAGCCGTCTCGGCCTCAACCGCAGCACCATCGGCGCGCTCGCCGCCGACCTGACCGCGAGCGGCCTCGTCACGGAGGAGGCGCCGACCACCGCCCGGCGTGCCGGCCGTCCCTCCCTCGTGGTCAGCCCCCGCTCCGACCGGGTCTACGCGCACGCCCTCAGCATCGACGCTGACCGCCTGCGCGCGGCGCGGGTCGGCCTCGGCGGTCGCATCCTCGACCTGCGCGAGGTCGCCCGTCCCGGTGGCATGTCGGCGGTCGACGCCGTCGGCCCGCTGGCCGAACTCGTCCGCGACATGGAACGAAGTGTCGCCCCCGACGCGCTCCTGGTCGGCGGCGCGGTCGCCGTCACCGACACCACCCGCGACGCGGACGGCAGGCTCCGGATCGTCGGCGTCGACGAGGGCCTCAGCGTGGCGCTCGAAGCCGAACTCACCGCCGGCCCGGGGTTCGTGGCCGGCGACCTCGCCGACATCGCGGGCCTGGCCGAGCACATCCGGGGCGTGGCCCCCGGTATCGACGACCTCATCTACCTGCACGGCGACCTGGGCATCAGCGCCGGCATCGTGGTCGGTGGCCGGTTGATGATCGGCCACCGGGGCCACAGCGGCAAGGTCGGCCACATGGTCGTCAACCCGAACGGCCGGGCGTGCGGCTGCGGCTCACGTGGCTGCTGGGAGACCGAGATCGGTGAAGCCGCGCTGCTGCGGCACGCCGGGCGCGACCCCGACGACCGTGCCGCCGTGACCGAGGTGCTGCGCGCGGCGGCGGACGGCGATCCGGCCGCCCTCCAGGCCGTCGAGCAGGTCGCCGACTGGCTCGGCTTCGGCGTGGCCAACCTGGTGAACGTGGTCAATCCCGACGCCGTGGTGTTCGGTGGCTCGCTGCGCGACATCTTCATCGCCGGTGCGGACACGGTGCGGCGGCGGCTGGACGCCATGCCCCTGCCGGCCTCCCGCGAGCACCTCCGCCTGCGGGCGGCGGCGCTCGGCCGCGACGCCGTTCTGATCGGCGCCGCCGAGCTGGCGTTCGACAAGCTCCTGGCCGACCCGCTCAACGTCGGCGTCGCGGGCCAGCCCGAGGCCACCGCGCCCGCGTAGCCCGCGCTGCGCCGCCGGCCATCGGCTCGGCAAGGTCGCGGCCCTGTCGGTGAGCGCCGTTAGGCTCGGCGGCGTGGTTCCCCATCAGCTCGATCGCGCGCAGGCACGCCGGATCGCCGTGCGGGCGCAACTGCTGGCCGCCCCTCGGCCGACCGACCTGCTGACCGTGGTGCGTCAGCACGCCGTCCACGAGGACGTGCCCTTCACCCCGGAGTTGACCCGAGCCGTGCACGACGAGCTGCGCGACCTCGCGTCCTGGCTCACACTGACCGCCGAGGGCCTGCGCTGACGGGTGATCGCCGGGGCCCCCGTGGCTCCGGCGATCACCAGTCGTCGGCTACGCGATCCGACGCACCCGGCGGATGGCGAGGTAGAGCAGGAGCACGGCGAGGGCGACGAAGATGCCCGTCTCGATCCCCTGGAAGAGCCAGAACCGGTCCGCCGGCTGGTACATCTCCCAGTTGTACGCGCCCGGTTTGAGGCCCAGCTCGGCGCCGCATGCCTGGCCGGTCGGGCCCTTGCCACCCGGTGGGCACTGGATCCGCGTGTTCTCCGCGACCATCGTCCCGTCGGGGTTCCGGATTCCGACGGCGAGCACCCAGTTGCCCCGGTCTCCCTCCGGAATCCCGGGCCCCTCGATCGGGAAGGTCTGGGTGCGGGCGGGCTGGTAGTGCGGTCGGGCCAGCATCTCCACAGCTGCCCGTACGCCGATGAACCCGGCCAGGGTGATGCCCATGGCGGGCAGCATCCGTTTCCAGATGGTGCCGGCGAAGATGCCCAGCGCCACGGCGAAGAGGGTGTAGCCGATCGGCACGATGCCCTGCAGGTCGAAGACGATCACGCCGAGTCGGCCCTCGTGCGCGGCCTTGGTGAGCGGGTCGACCCACCACGACACGCCGAGTCCGTAGCAGGCCGCGAGGAGCACGACGGCCCCGCCGATCAGCCCGAACTTCACAAGCGCCCAGCGGTTGCGGCCGACGCCCTGGGTCCAGACGAACCGGTGCGTGCCCTGCTCCACCTCGCGAGCGACAAGCGGTGCGCCCCAGAACAGGCCGACCAGCACCGGCAGGGTGATCAGCAGCACCGCTACCAGGTTCAGACTGTCGTACCTGTCGCTGAAACGGCGGAGGCTCGCGTCGCAGGTCTGCGCGGCGGCCTCGCTGAGGGCGGACGGGCGTAAGCACCCCGCAAGCCCGAGGTCGGCGAACGTGTGCCGCATCGACAGGCCGATCGGCACCAGCACGGCGGCGAGCACCGCGAGCCCGAGGAGGGTGTAGAACGCCAGCTTGCGGTGTTGCCGCCAGGTCAGCCAGATCATGCCGCCACTCCCCACTCGCTGTGACTGGTCTGCGTGACGCCGTCGGCCAGGTAGGCCAGGACGACGTCCTCCAGGCTGACGTCGCGCACCGCCCAGGCCGGGTCGGTGACCGGCCCGTCGGTGCGCACCAGCAGCGTGGACTGCCTGTCGGTGTGGCTGGCCCGGACCACCTGCGCGACGCCGCCGATCGGACCGCCGTCGTGTCGCGGGCCGACGAGCTGCCGGTGTGCCGCCACCAGGTCGTCGACCGAGCCGGTGAGCTGCACCTGGGCGGCGTTGAGCACGATCAGGTAGTCGCAGACGCGCTCCAGGTCGGCCAGCAGGTGCGAGGAGAGCAGAACCGTGGTCCCGGAGTCCGCGACGCTGCCCATCAGCGACTGGAGGAACTCCCGCCGGGCCAGCGGATCGAGGCTGGCCACCGGCTCGTCGAGCAGCAGCAGCCGGGGTTGCTTGGCCAGCGCCAGAGCGAGCGCCACCTGTGCCCGTTGCCCGCCGGAGAGTTTGCCGACCGGCTTGTCGGGCGGTATGCCGAGCTGCGCCAGCCGGGTCCGGGCCAGCGTGGCGTCCCACCGCCTGTTCAGCTTGCCGCCGGCGACGACCAGCTCGGCGGCGGTGAAGTCCCGGTACAGCGGGGTGTCCTGCGCGACGAACCCGATGTCGGCAAGCCCTTCCGTGTCACCGTACGGCGACCTGCCGAACACCCGCACCGCGCCCTCGTCGGGCTTGAGCAGTCCGACGGCCAGGTGCAGCAACGTGCTCTTGCCCGCGCCGTTGGGCCCGACCAGCGCGGCGATCCGGCCCGCCGGCAGGTGCAGCGAACAGTCCCGTAGCGCCCACGTTCTGCCGTACCGCTTGCCCAGCCGGTCGGCCTCCAAGACCATGTCCATCCTCTGTCCTCTCGTACCGCTCACGCGGGTTCTTTCTGGGTGTCGTCGGTGAGGGTGGCGCGCAGCGTGGTCTCCACCAGGGCGACGACGTCCTCGGCCGTGAGGCCGGCGGCCTGCGCCCGGTGCAGCCACGCCACGAGGTCGTCGCGCAGCTCGGCCTGGTTGGGCAGGGACGCGCCGGCCAGGGTGCGCTGGACGAACGTGCCCACCCCGGGTCGGCCGCCGACCAGACCCTCGATCTCCAGCTCCCGGTACGCCTTCAGCACCGTGTTCGGGTTGATCGCCAGCGACTGGGCGACGTCCCGGACCTTCGGCAGCTGGTCGCCGGGCGCGAGCAGGCCGACCCGCAGCGCCTGCTTCACCTGCTGCACGAGCTGCATGTAGGTGTTCACCTTCGACCGGCTGTCCAGCACGAACTCGATCACTCGTGATGATCCTTCCTGTTGTCCTACGACAGTAGGACTAATAGACAGCTTGGTGCGGAGCGCGCCGACTGTCAAGCGGCTCGGCCGCCCTGACACCCCCGGGCCAGGGATTGGCACCGACGGGTCACCAGTCCGGGAAGAGAACGGGCACGCGATCCGTGTGGAGGGGGAGGTGCTCGATGGTCACCAGCGAACTCACGACGCCGACGGCGACGCCGTTGCAGGTCGCCCGCGCCCGAGGTCGGGTACGCGGGCGGCTGATCCTGCTCGGTCCGGCGTTCGTCGCCGCCGTCGCGTACGTCGACCCGGGCAACTTCGCCACCAACTCGGCCGCCGGCGCCCGCTACGGCTACCTGCTCGTCTGGGTCGTGGTCGTGGCCAACCTGATGGCCATGCTGGTGCAGACCCTCACCGCCAAGCTGGGCCTGGCCACCGGCCGCAGCCTGCCCGAGCTGTGTCGTGAGCGCCTGCCCCGCCCGCTGAACCGGATGATGTGGGTGCAGGCCGAACTCGTCGCGATGGCCACCGACCTGGCCGAGGTGATCGGTGGCGCTGTCGCCCTGTACCTCCTCTTCGGCATTCCGCTGCTGCCCGGCGGGCTCATCATCGGCGGCGCCGCGTTCGTCGTGCTCGCGCTGCGCTCGCGCGGGTTCCGCGCGTTCGAGATCGCCATCACCGTGCTGCTCGGCGTCATCGTGCTGGCCTTCGCGGGCAACCTGCTCGCCGCCGGCTCCGATCCGGGATCCGCCATGGCCGGCCTGGTGCCACGGCTCCAGGGCACCGACAGCGTGCTGCTGGCCGCCGGAATCCTCGGCGCCACAGTCATGCCGCACGTCATCTACGTGCACTCCGCGCTGACCTGCGACCGCATCCCCGCGACCGACGACGCCGAGCGTCGTACCCTCTTCCGCGGCCAGCGCACCGACGTGCTGCTGGCCCTGACGGCGGCCGGCGCGGTCAACCTCGCCATGCTGCTGATCGCCGCGGCCAGCTTCCGGGGCGGCGGCCCGGTGGGCGCCGACAGCCTGGAGGGGGTGCACGCCGGCCTCGGCCAGAGCATCGGCACCGCCGCCGCGTTCGGGTTCGCGGTCGCCCTGCTGGTCTCCGGGCTCGCCTCCACGAGCGTCGGCACCTACGCCGGTGAGGTGATCATGCAGGGCTTCCTGCGCCGCCGGGTCCCGCTGCTGCTGCGTCGACTTGTCACCCTCGTGCCCGCGCTGGCAGTGCTCGCCATCGGCCTCGACCCCACCCGCGCCCTGGTGCTGTCACAGGTCATTCTCAGCTTCGGCATCCCGTTCGCGCTGATCCCGGTGGTCGCCTTCACCCGCCGCCGCGACCTCATGGGCAACCTCGTCAACCACCCGCTCACCACCGCCGCAGCGGCCCTGGTGGCCGTCCTGGTCGTCGCGCTCAACGCGTTCCTGCTGTGGCAGGTCGTCGCCGGCTGACCCGGCCGGTGACGTCGCCGCCGGTAGCGGCCCCACCAGGGCGCGACCGCTCCACTTTCAACGGGTGAGCGTTGTCGACGCAGCGAACGCCGTGCTCGGGATGCCGACGTGACCGACGAAATGAGGCCCTACCTGCAGAGAGCGGGGGTGTGCGGCTCGGCCTCACTCATCGCGCCGCATGACGAAGTTATACGAGAGGATCACCACGGCCAGCGCGCCACCGAACGCGGCACCTGCGGCGATGACGGCCTCACCCGTGCTCTGCTTGGTGGCCCAGTTGATCCAACCCACTGCCATGCCGACCAGGCTCGCCGCCAGTACGGCGACGACCAACAGCAGTACGCGGGTGGCGACGTTCTTGCCCATCGAGGGGTGTACCTCCGTGTAGACACAATGATCCCTTATGGATCCCGCGTCCCCTACGGGAAGGCTTCGCCTTGCTTCGCAAGATGTCAGTCGCCAATGGTCGGTGTCAAGCGTTTGCGGCTATCGCCAACAAAGCTCCGACCAGTCGCCAAGGGGGTGCGATAGGTCCCTTCGGGCGAGTCGGTCCCGCCCGAACAGCGTCGAATGCGGGCAGGGGCGGATCAGCGAGGCCGCTCGTTCTTGCGGGCCGAACGCCAGGAAGCCCCCGCACTCGTCCGAGTTTTCCCTCTTGGTGAGACTTCGCGAGGCCGGGAGGCCACGCCTGCCAATTCGCAACCGATTCACAAGAAGCCGGACGAACTCCGCGACGGTGCAGTGCCGGGCCGGGCCTCTTTCGTGTCACGGCGACCACGGGGACGGGCGGACGCGGCTACTCGTCCTCGTCCACCGGGCGGGGGCGTCGGTGTTCGGCGATGTACTTCTCTACATCAGCCTTGAGCCAGATCGAACCGACCGACAGCCGGGCGTACGGAGCCGGGAAGTGTGGCGACTGCTGGATCTGGCGGAACCGTGAGCGGCCCACCCCGAGCATCGTCAGGACCTCGCCCGCCGCGACAAGTTCGCCCGGTCCATTTGCCATGCGAACGAAGGTAGACCGGCCCTGGCGGGTTAACATGAGCGCGCTCAGGTAAGCGCGCTAAGGTTGACAGGGGGAAGCGTTCAGGGTGAGATCCGATTACGCCCCGTCGCCGCTGGAGGCGGACCGGCGGCGACGGGTGCCCCATCCGACACCACCCTCGGAGGCTGGAGTGGAACAGGAACAAGAGGTAGAGCGGTTGAGCCAGCTTGAGGCGTCACTCCTGGTTGCTCGGCGAGGGCTGTTCGACGCCCGGGGCCGGCTGGCCGCCATCGCGCGAATGACCGAAAGACTCGAGCGGGTCCGACGAGCACCTGGCGTCATCTTCGGAACCGTCAACTCGGTCATTCACATCCAGTCGACGGCCCTACGCTGGCCTGGCCCATGGTCGCCGGTCCGCTACCGGGGGGTTCAGCAGTGAGCGGCCAACGGCATGCCCCGGTCCGGCCGTTCTGGTTCTGCGCCTCCTGCGTGCGCCCTTGGCCGTGCGAGCAGGCGAAAGTCGAACTCGTGGCCGACTACTCGGACGAGCCGAAGCTGCTCGGGGTGGACATGGCCGACTGCCTGGCTGAGGCGAGCCGGGACCTGACCGACCTGTACTGGACCGGACCCGACCCGGTGGAGCATTACGTCCGGTTCTTGGGCTGGGTCAAGCAGGCGTTGGCCGCCCACCCACCCCGTGACCCCGGTGAATCCCACCGGTTCTGAGCGACGGGCCCCACCCGTCGGTCGGGGGCACCGCCGTATGCGGCAGGCAGTCCCCAACGGCGCAAGGGCGCGACCGACGGGTCGGGTGCGGCTGGTCGCGGGCGGAGTTCCTCAGGCGGGGTGTCACCGGCGCGCGGTCAGGTGCGGCGACCCTCGTCGCGCGCGGGGATCTCCTGACGCTGTTCGAGGGCGTCCGCCGGGTTGGCGTCGGCCGGCAGCGACGTGACCTCCTCGAGCGTGCCCGCCGGCAGGGCGCCCTGCTCGGCGAGGTCGGCCTCGGACGCCTCCGGGTCGACGTCGCCGGACACCCGGTCCGGTGGGCCGACGTCGAACGCGTCCTGCCGCTGCTCGGCGGCGTCCGCCTCCGGAGGGGGAATCGGGTCGCCCTGATCATCCCGGTACGTGCTCATTGAAAGCCTCCTGCCCGGCGGGCGTCGACATGTCGCCGGGCCGCTGCCTACCCGCCGTCGTCGCGCTCACGCCTGCCCCACCACCCAGGCGGCCACGGCCTCGACCGTGTCGGGATGCGTCGCCAACAGGGCTGCCGCGCCGCTCGGAGCGGCGGGGGCGTCGGCGACCGGTGACCAGCCGCCGTCGTGGCCGAGCAGCGCGGCGATCGCGTCGACCGCCTCCGGATGCCCGGCGAGGAGGACGCCCACCCGCCGGCGTGGCGCTTCGACGGCGCGCTTGTCGTCCACCCCCGGGCCAGGCGGGGAGGCCGCCCACGGCGGCACCCAGGAATCCAGCTCCGGCAGCGTCTCCGGAAAGGTGCGCCCCGCTTCGCGGATCAGCAGCGGGACCAGCTCCGGCCCCTGGTCCCGCAGTGTCGTGATCAGGGTCGGCAGCCACGGCAGCAGCACCGGGTCGGGTAGCCGGGCGAAGGCCGTGGACATCGTCTCGACGACGAACGGCGCCAGCGCGGGCACCGGCTCCAGCGCGTGCACGAACCCGGCCAGATACTGCGGGAAGGCCGGCACCACAAGCGGGTTGGCCAGCAGCTCGGCACACCGGGCCCGCAGCTCGGCCAGCGGCAGCAGGCCGAGCTGGTGTCGGCCCGCCCAGAGCAGGGCGACCTTCGCGGGTGCCGTCGGGTGCGACTGCCCGACGGCCAACTCCAACTGGGACCGGTCACAGCCCAGCGACAGCGCCAGACCCTCCATCGAGAACAGGAAGCCGAGCATCGCGCCGACCTGCCGGACCCCCGTCTCCTCGGCGACGACGGCGGTCGGCAGCAGGGTGCAGTAGTGCGCGTACCCGGTGGTCACGAACGCCGCGCACCACTGCGGAAGGGACGGCGCGGTGGCCCGGTAGTGGGCCAGCAGGCGCCGGATGCGGCGCAGCACGTCCGGGGCGTCGTCGACGGTGCGCTCGGCGGCGAGCAGGTCCACCGCACGCGCCCCCAACTCGTCGACCAGGCGAGGGCTGTCGAGCAGCCGGATGGCGTCCTCCACGGCGGCCAGCGCGCCCGAGGCGGTGGCGTCGGGGCCGCGTACCGCACGCCGCAACCGCTGCTCCAGGACCTGCTCGACGGTCACGCCCTCGTAGCCCAGCTCGATGAGCGCCCGCTGGTGGCGGCCGAGCGCCAGGTCCCAGCTCTCCTGGACCGAGCGGTGCCCGAGCCGCCGTTCGCCCATGATCGGGCGGACCGCGGCCGGTGGCAGCAGGTGCCGCAGGATCCACAGCAGGTCCGAACAGCGGCCCAGTTCCGGCTGGGCGGCCAGATCCAGCAGCGCCCGCTGCACCGTCCGCTTCTCCAGGGCCAGGCCGAGGGGCTGGAGCCGATCGAGCACGTCGCGGGCCAGCGGCGGAAGGGCGTCGTAGCCGACCTGACCGATCCGGTCGCCGCCCAGCAGGATCTCGCAGAGCCGCCGGACGTCGCGGCGGCCGGGCACCACGTCCTTCTCGATGCAGGTGACCGCCGCGTCGGCGAAGTCGTACGGGGTGGGCCGGGCCCGGTTGCGCAGGCCGGCCAGCAGGACCGAGGTCTCGAAGACGGCGATCGCGTCGGCGGTGCTGGCCAGGTATCCGTTGCGCCGGGCCAGCCGGACGATGTCCACGCACCAGCCGCGCAGCTCCGCCTCGTCCAGGCCGTCCAGGTCGGGCGCCGCGGCGAGGAAGCCGGTGAGCCGGTCGCTGACCGGCCCGACGGGGGAGGGCGCCGTCGTGGTCCGGCCCCGCCGCCCCCGGGTGGTCGCGGAACGCTGGCCGTCCAGCCGGTACGGGGACAGCCCGTGCCGGCTCACCGCCTTCGTCCAGGTCGCCGCCGCGATCGACACCGAACCCGGCGCCAGCCCGAACTGGGCCTCGATAGCGGAGTGGCTGGACGGGATCAGCCCGTACCGCCAGCGGGTGTCGGTGCGCGGCGTGATCTCGAAGTCGGCGGCTGTGGAGTCCAGCCCGAACTGCTCGACGCGGCTGGCGGCGTGGAACGCGCCGCAGACGTAGAGGCAGTCGGCCGGATCGACGCCGGAGGTGGCGAGGTGCTGACGCATCCGCGTCCACATGTACCGCTCGCGGTCCTCGTCGCGATCCCGCCGATCCGAGCCGGTCGGGCGCAGCCGCCGGAACAGGCTGCCGATCAGCACCATCACCTGCCGGTAGGTGTCGTGGTCGGCGTCGGCCAGTGGACGTTCCACGTACTGGTCCCACCACTCCGACCAGTGCCGCACCTTGCCGTGGTGCAGCAGGTACGCCTCCAACTCCGCGAACCCGGGCCGCAGGTCGCCGATCTCCACCCCGACGGCGTCGCCGTGCAGCCCGGACTCCTCGCCGGTGGCGGTCGGCCCGATCGCACCGCCCTCGTCGGCCGGTTCGGCGGCGCCGCTCCCAGCTGTCTGCTGGTCGCGCGGCGACCACTGGAAGACGTGGTCGGTGGAGCGGTCGACGAGCACCAGCTCCACGCCTGGGGTCTCCAGCGCGTACGCGATGGCCTGGTATTCCGCCGACGCCTCGGTGACCGGCGCGACGACGCTGAGCGGCCCCCAGTCGGCGGGAAAGCCGGACAGCTCCGAGGCGAACGCCTGCACCGCGACGGGCAGACGGCAGTTGCGCAGCTCCCCGAGCAACGGCTGAAGATCTTCGCACAGCTCCAGGTAGATCACCCGGGGCTGCTTGGCCCGCAGCCGGCGCACCATGGCCAGCGCGGAGGCCGGTGAGTGGTGGCAGACCGGGAAGATCTCCAGCCGTTCGCCGAGCGCCCGGTCGACGTCGTCGACGATGCCGGCGAGGATCGCGCCGAGCGCGTCGGCGGAGCCCGTGAACGCGGCAGCCGCGTCGGTCAGCTGCCCGCGGAGCGCGCCGAACGGGCCGGCGACTGTGGACGCGGTCACGACAGGGACGCGATCGCCTGACGACCGCCGTCGAGGAAGCCCGCCCACCCGTCGTCGTCCTTGCGGGCCCGCGGCTCCACCACGCCGTGCAGGTACTTGTTGAGGATCGCCAGGTCCTCCGGGCTGCGCCGGGCCAGCGACCCGACAAGCGATCCGGCGAGCGTCGCCGCGCGCAGCGTACGGTCGCCGAAGAACTGGCTGTGCAGGATCGCGTCCTCCAGCACACCGATCTGCTCGGCGGTGGACAGCGCCGACTCCAACTTCTCGTCGTCGCTTGTCGCGGCGGCGGCGCCGGCACGCAGGTCGGCGAAGCTCTGCAACAGGATGTCCAGGAGGGTGGGCGGCACGTCCAGCTCGATGTGGTGCCGGCGCAGCAGCTCCTCGGTGCGGAACCGGACGATCTCCGCCTCGCTGCGCTTGTTGGTCACCACCGGAATCCGCACGAAGTTGAACCGCCGCTTGAGTGCCGAGGAGAGGTCGTTGACGCCCCGGTCCCGGCTGTTGGCTGTCGCGATGATCGAGAAACCGGGTTGGGCGAAGACGATGTTGTCCTGGTCCAGCTCGGGGATGGCGACGTACTTCTCGGACAGGATCGAGATCAGGGCGTCCTGCACGTCGCTCGTGGAGCGGGTCAGCTCCTCGAAACGCCCGACCACCCCACGTTCCATCGCCGTCATGATCGGCGATGGGATCATCGACTCCCGGGACTGACCCTTGGCGATCACCATGGAGACGTTCCACGAGTACTTGATGTGGTCCTCGGTCGTGCCCGCCGTGCCCTGCACGACAAGTGTCGAGTTGCGGCAGATCGCGGCGGCCAGCAGCTCGGCCAGCCAGCTCTTGCCGGTGCCGGGATCGCCGATCAGCAGCAGGCCCCGGTCCGAGGCGAGGGTGACGATGGCCCGTTCGACGAAGCTGCGGTCGCCGAACCACTTCTGCGGGATCTCCCGGGACAGGCCGTCGGCCCGCTCCGAGCCGAGGACGAACAGCCGGACCATGCGCGGGCTCAGACGCCACGAGAACGGCTTCGGGCCGGTGTCGACCGACTCCAGGAAGTCCAGCTCGTCGGCGTACGTGACCTCGGCAGGGGCGCGCAGCATCTCGGACATGAGGGGTTGCTCTCCTAGGTGAGGAAGTTCTTCAGCTCGACGACGAGCTTGCGGATGTGACCGGAGATGACCGGGGTGCCCTGGTCCTTCAAGCGTTGCCGGAACCAGGGGTTGACGCTCTGCTGGCCGGAGCTGCTGACCGAGCCGACCGGAATGACCTTGACGCCGGAACGGTGGACGGCCTGGAGCCCCTCGAAGACCGCCTGGTGGTTGACCTCGTAGAAGTCGGAGATCCACACCAGCACCGTGTTCTTCGGCTCGGCGATCTTGGGCCGGGCCAGCGCCAGCGCCGCCGTGCCGTCGGTGCCGCCACCCAACTGGGTACGCAGCAGCACCTCGAACGGGTCGTGCACCCACGGCGTGAGGTCCAGTGCCCGGGTGTCGTACGCGACGAGATGCACGTCGACCTTCGGCAGCCCGGCGAAGATCGAGGCGAGGATCGTGCAGTTGACCATCGCGTCGACCATCGAGCCGGACTGGTCGACAACGACGATGAGCCGGGACGGCGTCGTACGCCGGGCGGTGTGCCGGTAGTAGAGGCGGTCGACGTAGAGCCGCTCGTCGTCCGGGCTCCAGTTGGTCAGGTTCTGCCAGATGGTCCGGTCGAGGTCAAGGTTGCGGAACACCCGCTTGGGCGGCACCGACCGGTCCAGCGTGCCGACGCTTGTCTGTTGCACCTGCGTCCGGAGCACCTCGGCGACCTCGTCGACGAAGCGCCGGATCAGCGCCTTCGCGTTGGCAAGCGCCACACCGGACAGGTTGGCCTTGTCGCGCAGCAACTGCTCGATCAGCGACATGCTCGGGGTCAGCTGGCTGGCCAGCGCGGGGTCGGCCAGCACCTCCCGCAGGTGCATCCGCCGGACCAGGTCGCCCTCCAGCCCGGCGAGGGTGCCGCCCAGCCCGCCGCCCTGGCGGCGCAGCTCACCGGGCTCGCAGCCGAGGGCCTGCTCGAACCAGCCGGCGTCGGACTGCCAGCGGGCCAGCTGGGTGGCGCTGACCGGACCGGATCCGGTGGCGAACACGTTCAGCAGCACCTTCGACACCAGCGCCGCCCGGCGCACCTCGGCCGCACCCGGCCGGTAGGCCGAATCGTCGCCCGCCCGCCCGTCGGGCCCGGTGCCCGCCGGCTCGTCCGGTCCGGTGCCACCCGGCTCGGCGGCGTGCGCCTCGCCGACACCCGGCTCGGCGCGACCCGAATCGGCGGCGTGCGGTTCGTCGCCATCCGACCCGTCGCCATCTGGCTCGCCGGTGTCCGGCTCGGCGGCGTGCGGCCGGCCGTCGGTCGGCCGGGCTTCGGCGGAGGTGAGCAGGCCGCGTAGCTCTGCCGCGAGCCCTGGGAAGCGCTGCACGATGGTGTCCACCGAGACCGACGGGTCCAACAGGGCGGCGGGCAGCCCGAGGTCGTCGACCACCGCGACACTCGCCGACTCCAGGCCGGGCTGCTCGTCGCGGTCGAAGAGGCGGGACAGCAGCCGCCAGTAGAGGACCTGGCGGCGGTTGGCGTCGGCGAACCCGCCGGTGGGGATCGGCGCGGTCATCGGCGCAGCAACCGTCCCGCGCGCTCGCGCAGCACGGCCACGGCGTCGCCCGCCCGGGCCTCCTCCTTGGCGGTCTTCGGATCGGTGACGCCGCACGCCCAGTCGCCGTTGTGCGCCTGCACCGTCCGCCGCTTGACGGTGGCCCGCACCCCCAGCGGCTGGAGCAGCCAGCGGCCGTCGTCCCAGCGCAGGAGACCCAGGCAGGCCGACGCGGCGGCGACCAGGTCGGCGGTCAGCGGGCCGGCGGCCGGCAGCCGGTCGACGGCCAGGGCGACCCGTTCGCCGTCCACCTCGACGCGGAGCGTGCCGTCCTCGTCGCGGACCGCGGCACCCTCGACGAGCACCGGCTCGGCGATGCCCGTCGGGTGCCTGTCGAGTGGGTCGCTCGCGACGCTGCTCGCGACCGGCAGCAGCACCCGGGCGGTGGCGAACGGGTCGGCCGGCTCGTCGAGCTGGACCCGGTCGTCGACCCAGCCCAGGTCGCCACCGCGCAGCGGCAGATCGGTCACTGTCAGCGCCCGCCGTTCGGCCAGCGCGGTGAGCAGCAGCGGGTGTGCCGACAGCAGCCGCCAGATCGCCGGACCGACTATCGTGTCGACCTTCGCGGCGGCGACCCCCGTACGGACCAGCAGCGCCGGCCCGCCGTCCGCCGGCTCCAGGACGGCGTGCACCTGGACCTGCACGGCGGTGTCGTGGCTGTGCACGTCCACGCCGAGCGGCAACAGCCGCCCGGAGACCGTCGATGCCTCGCCGGTCGGCGGTGTGCCCTGGGTGAGCAGGACGCCGCGGGCCCACAGGTCGGCCCAGCGACGGGCTGGCACCTGCGCCATGGTGGCGACCGGCACGCACGCCCGCAGCTCCGCGGCGAGGCCGTCGAGCAGCACCGCGATCCGGCGCAGCTCCGGCACGGCCAGGCAGGCCTCGACCACCCCGGCGGCGGCGGAGAGCAGCTCGTGGTCGACGCCACGCCAGCCGGTGACCGCCACCTCGTGCCACCAGGCCCGTGCTCCGGCGAGCGCGGGCGGCGCATCGGAGGGCCCGGCGGTCGGCGTCGTCCACGGCGACCTGGGGCGGCCCGACGCCTCGTCGAACTGCCCGAGCAGGGCGTCGTGTGCCGCGCCGAGCAGCGCCGAGCGTGCCCCGGCCAGCGCGGCGAGGTGCTCCGGGTCGGCCGATCCGGCGGTGACCGCGTCGACAGCGGCGGTCACCGGCCCCGCCAGTGGCGTGCCGGCCAGCGCGTCGGCGAGCGCGGCGAGCGCCGCGCCGCCGCGCTCGCCGATCCGACCGAAGCCGTCGGCGAGGGCGTCGTCGAAGCCGGCGACCACGTCGAGCGCGTCGCTCAAGCCGGCCGGAACCGTGTGCAGGCGCGCGACCTGGGCGCCGCGCATCAGCGGCCCGCCCCGGTGGCCGGGAACCAGTGCAGCTCGGGCAGCGCGACAGTGCTGACGGGCAGCTCCAGGTAGGAGAGGTGGCGCAGGAAGCGACTGAACACCACCGCCGCCGAGGCCGGCTCGGGCTGGCCGTCGAGTCGGGCCAGCAGCTCGGCGCCGTCGGCCAGCCCGTCGCCGACGTCGACCCGCAGGTAGCGGGCCACCCGGTCGACGCCGTACTGGAGGACCGCCTCGTCGGCGAGCGCGTGCAGGTGCTTGCACGGCATCCCGCGCAGGCCGCCGCACGGCCTGTTGTTGTTGGTGCTGCACTGGTAGGCGTGGGTGCCGGCGGCGACCGACGAGACGTAGACCCGCTCGACGTCCGACCCGCTGGAGACCACGCCCTGCAACCGTCCGTTGGCAAGCTCGACGAAGGGCACCTTGGCCAGCTTGCGCGGGCGGGCGGGCGGCATCACCGCCACCACGCTGCGCCGCCGCCAGTCGGCTCCGTCGGCGTTCGTCACGTCACGGCCTCCCACATCGACAAGAATCCAGGGTGGTACGCACGCCGGCCGATGCCGGCGGCGCTACGACGACACGATCATGGACCACGGGTACGACAGATCCGGTGGCGGTGCCGGCCCCCGAGAACCCTTCAGCGCAACATGCGCGGCGGGGGCCGCGGGCTCGACGCCGGTCCACCGCACGCCGGGTCGGCGGCGCGGATGTCGTCGGGTCCGCGCGGATGGTCGTCGCCGCTGGTCGCGATCGGCCAGGATGGGCGGGACGGCCGGGCCACGGCCGCGGCGAGGAGGCGGGCGATGCGGGTACGCGGCTGGGTGACCCGGGGGCGGCACGTCCGCGCGGCAGCGACGCTTGCCGCTCTCGTGGCCGGCGCGACGCCGCTGGCCACGGTGCAGTCACCGGCCTCGGCGGCCGCCGCCGTGGCGTCGGCGGGGGCACAGGTGTGCCAGGTCCGCGACGACCGGCTCACCGAGATCTCCGGGATGGTCGCCACCGACGACGGGTACGTCGTGGTCAACGACGGCGCCGACGACGAGGCCCGCCTCCGGATCTTCTTCCTCGACCGGCGCTGCGCGGTGACGCGAACGGTCAGCTACCCCTCCCGGCCGCGTGACACCGAGGACCTGGCCCTCGGCCGGGACGGCACCATCTGGGTGGCCGACACCGGTGACAACGACCGCAACCGCGAGACCATCGGGCTCTGGCGGCTCGCCCCGGGGGCGGATCGGCCGGTGCTGTACCGGATGACGTACCCGGACAATCCGCACGACGCCGAGGCGCTGCTGCTCGACGCGGCCGGCCAACCGTTGATCGTCACGAAGGGCGGCAGCGGCACCGTCGTCCTGTACGCGCCGGCCACCGCGCTGAAGCCGGGGGCCACGACACCGCTGGTCTCCGTCGGCAAGGTGGTCCTTCCGTCCACCACCACGAGCAATCCGTTCTCGTTCCTCGGGCGGGCCGTCGTCACCGGTGCCGCGAACGCCCCGGACGGCAGTCGGGTGGTGCTGCGCAGCTACGCCGACGCGTTCGAGTACGACGTGGCCGGCGGCGACGTGGTCGCCGCGTTGACAAGTGGCACCCCGCGGGTCACGCCGCTGCCCGACGAGCCACAGGGCGAGTCGATCACCTACAGCCGCGACGGCCGGTCCCTGCTCACCGTCTCCGAGTCCGCCGACCAACCGGCCGGCAGCCGCCCGACGATCCTGCGGTATCCCGCCGCGACGGCGACGACGGCCCCCGCCCCGCACCCGGCGGAGTCCAGCACTGCGGCCCCACCGTCGCCCCCGGCGGCCCACCCGGCGGCACAGACGGCCGGCATCGGGGCCGGTCGGACCTGGCCGCTGGCCGCCGGCGCCGGGACGCTGCTGGCGCTCCTCGCCGTGGCCGGGGTGCTGTGGCGGCGACACACCGACCGGCGCTGACCGACGGCAGGCCGAGGCGTCGGCGCCGTGCGGCAGGATTGGTGGATGTCCGTGCTGTCCGAGCTGCGCCACCCGATCGTCGCCGCCCCGATGGCCGGTGGTCCGTCCACCCCGGCCCTCGTGTCGGCAGTCTCCGCCGTCGGCGGGCTGGGATTCCTGGCCGCCGGCATGATCGACACCGCGCGGTTGGTCGCGGACATCGCCGAGGTGCGCGCGCGTACCGAGCGGCCGTTCGGGGTCAACGTCTTCCTGCCCGGCGACGGCACCGTCGACGAGGAGGCCATCCGGGCGTACGCGCGGCGGCTCGCCCCGCAGGCCGACCGCCTCGGTGTGCGGTTGGGCGAGCCGGTGGGCGGCGACGACGCGTACCCGGAGAAGCTGGCCGCGCTTCTCGCGGACCCGGTCCCCGTGGTGTCCTTCGCGTTCGGGCTGCCCGACCGGGCCGTGGTGACTGCCCTGCGGGGGCGCGGCACCGAGGTGTGGGCCACGGTCACCGGCCCGGCCGGCGCCACGGCCGCCGCCGACCTGGGTGTGGACGCCGTCGTGGTGCAGGGCACCGAGGCCGGTGGCCACCGGGGCGGGATCCCGGACGACGACGACTACGCGCTGTTGCCGCTGCTCCGGTTGGCCGCCGCGCGGTGTGACAGGCCGCTGGTGGCCGCCGGTGGTATCGCCGACGGCCCCGCCCTGGCGGCGGCGCTGGCCGCCGGGGCGCAGGCCGCCCAACTCGGCACCATGTTCCTGCGCTGCCCGGAGGCGGGCAGCTCGCCCCTGCACCGGCAGGCGGTGGCCAGTGCCGCGCCGACGGCGTTGACCCGGGCGTTCACCGGCAAGCGGGCCCGTGGCGTGGTCAACGACTTCCTGCGCGCCCATGACGCGGCGGCGCCGGCCGGCTACCCGCAGGTGCTGCACCTGACCCGCCCGCTGCTCGCCGCCGCCCGGCGCGACGGCGACGCCTCGGTGGCCAATCTGTGGGCCGGGCAGGCGCACCGTCTCGCCCGGGACGTGCCGGCGGCCGAGCTGGTCGTCGAGGTCAGCGCCGACGCCCGGGTCGCGCTGGCGGCGGCGGCGCAGCGGGCGACCCGCTGGGGCTGACCGGGCCACCGGTCGTCGGCTCGGGCGGGCGGAACGCGCCGGACGCGGTACCCGTTAGAGTCTCGCCGTGATCGAGATCGGCGCGTACGTCGACCTGTCCCACCCGCCCGACCGGGTCTGGCTCGCACTGACGGACCGGGAGCTGCTCGGCCGCTGGTTCGCCGAGGCGGACATGGTGGAGGGTGTGCCGGACCGGCTGCTGCTGCACACGGCCGGCCTGCCCGGCTTCGACGCCGACGTCGAGGTCGAGGTGACCGAGCGGCGGGTGCCGGAGCTGCTGTCGCTGCGCTGCGACGAGGCCGGTCGGCTCACCGAGCTGACCTGCGCCGTCGCCGCCACCAAGCAGGGCAGCCGGTTGACCGTGCGGGAGGTCCCGACGCACGGCTCCTGGTCGGAGGAGCAGCACGAGTCACGCGAGCAGCAGCTCCGGCAGGCGTTGACCGTACGCCTGCCGGCGATTCTCGACTGGCTCGCGTTCCAGCAGGTCGACCTGCGGCGCGGCGAGGCCGGGATGACGACCGAGCTGCCGGTGCTCGGCGCGGCCGGCCCGGCGCGGGCCCGGCGTCGTCGGCGTGCGGCGGTCGCGGGGTTGGCCGCGGTCGTGCTCGTGGCGGGGCTTGTGGCGTGGCTGACGCTGTCCGGCGAACCGGGCCCCTCCGCCGCCGCGCCGAGCCCGTCCCCGACGCCGACGACACAGTCGCCGAGCATGGCGGCGGCCGCGCCGACCGCCGCACCGAAGGCGACACCGTCGGCGCGGCCGTCGCGCAGCGCCACGCCGACCACCACCGCCCGTCCGAGCCGCACCCCTTCCGCGAAGCCGTCGCGTACGTCCACAGCGGCGCCGCCGCCGCCCCCATCGCCGCTGGCGGCGCGCTACGACACCGACTCCAGCCGGCTGTTCGGCTACACGGGGGAGGTGGTGGTCGACAACCCGGGCACCGCGCCCGCCGACCAGTGGGTAGTGGTGGTGACCCTCGCGGAGGGCAGCAGCGTCGACGACGTCGAGGGGGCGGACTGGCGACAGGACGGGCAGGCGATCACCTTCAGCGGCCTGGCGGTGCCTGCCGGCGGGACGCGGACGATCCGGTTCGACGTCCGTGACAGCCGGCCGAAGGCCCGGGAACCGGAGGGCTGCACGGTGGGCGGCAACCCGTGCGCGGGGCTCTGACTAGGCTCTTCGGTATGGCACTGCTGCACCGGGCGACGCTGCGCCCCACGAAGCTCGAACTGCTGACGACCTGGCTGCCCGGCCGACAGTGGTGGCAGGGGCCGGCCGACGTCGAGGCGGTGAGCCGGGGCGCGTACCGCTTCGACGACCCGGCCGGCGAGGTCGGCATCGAGACCATCCTGGTCGCCGCCCCCGACGGGCCGGTCCACCAGGTTCCGCTCACCTACCGCGCCGCGCCCCTCGCCGACGCCGACGAGTGGCTGGTCGGCACGACCGAACACTCGGCGCTCGGCCGTCGCTGGGTGTACGACGCCTGCGCCGACCCGGTCTACGCGGCGGCGTTGACCCACGCCATCCTGGCCGGCCCGGGTCAGGCGGAGCAGTACTTCGAGGTCGACGGCAGGCGCGAGGTGCGACCGCCGACGGTGACGATCGAGGTCAGCGGCGACGGCGGGGCCGTGCCGGCGGTCGACGCCGTCCGGCAGGTCGTCGACGAGGTCGACACGGTCATCGTCACCGACGCGGTGGAGCTGGTCGTGGTCCGCCGGCCGGTCGCCGGGGCGGTGGAGGCGCGCGGCGCCACCCTGAGCGGCGCCTGGGAAGGGCAGCCGACGCCCCTGCCGCTGGCGTACGTCCGCAGGCTCTGACGGCGGTGGGCGGCCCGACCGGTCGGGCCGCCCACCGCGTTCACCACTGGGCCGGAGGCGGTGGCGGTGCCACCGGCGGTCGGTCGTCGCAGGTGATCGTGTTGGGCAGCAGCCACGGGGCGAGCCAGCCGCCGTCGTTGCCGCCCAGGTCGGTCAGTGTGAACTCCGACCCGGCCGGGGTGAAGTGGAACGATCCGCAGTTGTTGACGCCTACCGCTCCCACGTTGCGGGCGTCCACGTTGGCGAACGAGGCCGACCCGGCGGAGCGGGCGCTGAGCACCGAGGTGCCGGTGCCGTCGACCCGGATGTCGCGGAAGCGCACGTTGCTGATCGAGTAGAGGTCCTTCACCGGCCAGTCGCTGACCAGCATGATCGCGTTGTAGGTGCTGTCCAGGTACGCGTCGCCGGTCACCTCGACGTTCGCGTCGATGCTGCGGTCCAGTGCGAACATCCAGATGGCGCCGAGCCCGATGTTCCAGTTCAGCTCGTACGTGCCGGCGCGGGCTGTGGTGTTCTCGGTGAACCGCAGGTGCCCGGCGAACGGCTCCGCGCCGAAGCGGGCGCCGGCGTGCAGACCGCTGCCCTCGCGGACCGGGTCGGCGACGAGGTTGTGCGAGACGGTGGTGTCGGTGCCGCCGTAGATGGCGATGCCGTTGGCCAGGGTCGGTGACTGCACGGTGTTGTGGTCGAACGTGTTGCGCGCGTTTGCGGTCTTCTCCGACCACATCGCCAGGCCGTCGTCGCCGGTGTTGCGGACGAAGGTGTGCGCCACGAGGGAGTCGGTCACGCCGGTGTGGAAGTTGAGCGCGTCGGCGATCTGGTCGACGACGATGGTGTTGGTGACCCGGACGTTGCGCATCGGCCCGTCGAACCACAGGCCGGCCTTGGTGTGCCGCAGGTGCAGCCCGTCGATCGTGGAGTCGGTCATCGCCCCGCCGACCGCGTTGACCTGGTCGGTGTCGATGCGCTCCCGCACGTCGCCCTCGATGGCGAAGCCGGAGAGGTGCACGTTGCGGCTGCCACCGTCGGCGGCGTCACGGCCGTAGAAGCCGACGCCTGTGTGCACCGAGCCGTCCGGCGCGGGCGTCGGCAGGGCGACCTCGCGGCCCTTGAAGGTCGTGTACCAGTTGCCGGCGCCCTCGATTGTCACGTCGTCGACGATGATGTGCCGGTTGACCTGGTAGGTGCCCGGCGGAACGTAGACCTTCAGGTGGGTACGCCTGGCGAAGGCGATGGCCCGGTCCAGGGCGTCGGCGGAGTCCCGCCGGCCGGTGGGGTCGGCGCCGAAGGCCAGCACGTTCGCCGCGAGCAGCCGTACGCGCGGCGGTGCGACCAGTTCGGAGTCGAGCAGGTCGATGACCGTCCACGCGGCGGCGCTGCCGGCCGGCGCGGTGAGCCGGACCTTGTCACCGGCCCGGTAGGTGCGTCCGAGCAGGAGCCGCTGTTCGTCGTAGAAGTGGGTGGGCCGGAACGGCTTGTCGATGCTCGGGGACGGCGTGGTGGCCGACGGCACGCACCGGCACTCGGTGATCCACCAGTCCGGGTGCAGCAGCCCGGCCTGCGGGTCGTTGGTGAACGGGTACTGGTTGTAGAGCCACGAGTACTGCGAGGTCAGCGTCATGGTGCGGAGGTGCGTGCCGTTGACGGCCACCCGCAGGGGCGCGGTGATCCCGCCGCCGGTGGGCGCGTCCGGGATGCTGTACCGCACGGTGAT
This sequence comes from Micromonospora lupini, assembly GCF_026342015.1. Lineage (NCBI taxonomy): Bacteria > Bacillati > Actinomycetota > Actinomycetes > Micromonosporales > Micromonosporaceae > Micromonospora > Micromonospora lupini. The sequence continues at coordinate 476,639 of NZ_JAPENL010000003.1, read as the reverse complement.
CCCGTTGGCCGCGCTGGGCAGGACGAATTCCACGTACTCGCCGGGGGTCAGCCGGACGGCCCGGCGGCCCGACGCCTCGGCGGGAAGCGTGTAGGCGGCCCGGTCGGGGCCGATGACCTCGCCTGTGGTCCGGGCGTTCTCGGCCTCCTGTTCGAGGAAGTCGACGTCGGCGCCGCGTCCGGCGACCAGCGCCGGGTCGAGGGCGGCGCGGGTGACCACCGGCCGCGCGGTGTCGGACGCGGACGGACCGGCGACGGCGACGGCGGGCGCGGCGGCGAGCACGGCGAGACCGGTCGCGAGCGCGAGCGCCGCTGTGGCCGGCCGGCCGGGGCGTCCCCGTGGCGGCAGAATGCTGCGAAACATCTGTGACCCTCCTGGGTGGATGGTGGTGGAGGTCCGCCCGGCGCCCCCGGCGCCCGACATTGATCTGCATGATGCAGCACCGAACAGCCCGCTGCAAGACGACAATCGAACTACGAAAAGAGGCGACTGCAAGGTCGCAAGAAATGGACGATCGGCGAGTTGAGGTGTCGCGCGTCGCCTGCGCCCCGACGGCCCACGCCCGGCGTACGCTGGGCCGCGTGGATCAAGAAGACCGGATCGCCCTTTTCCTCGACTACGAGAACCTGGCGTTGGGAGCCCGCGACCACCGTGGCGGCGCGGCCTTCGACTTTCGGCCGATCGCCGACGCGCTGGCCGAGCGCGGACGGGTCGTGGTGCGCCGGGCGTACGCCGACTGGTCGTACTTCGACGAGGACCGCCGGATGCTCACCCGGTCCCACGTCGAGCTCATCGAGATCCCCCAGCGCATGGGCGCGTCCCGTAAGAACGCCGCCGACATCAAGATGGCAGTGGACGCGATCGAGCTGGCGTTCGAGCGCGACTACATCTCCACATTCGTCATCTGCAGCGGCGACAGCGACTTCACGCCCCTGGTCCACAAGCTCCGCGAGCTGAACAAGCGGGTCATCGGTGTCGGCGTCGAGGGGTCCACGTCGGCGCTGCTGCCGCCGGCGTGCGACGAGTTCCTCTACTACGACCGGCTGGAGGGCGTCGACATCCCGCCGCCGCGCGGTCGGCGCGCTCGTCCCACCACCCGCCAGGCCGGCCCGGACCAGCGCCCGCCCGAGCCGGAGCGGGAGCACGAGCCCGAGCCGGAGGTGGACCGCCGGCCGGCGGGGGAGGAGCCCGGCCGCGACGTGGACGCGCTCGCCGTGCAGGTCGCCCAGACGGTTGCCGGGTTGCAGGGCAGCGCCAACGGTGAGGTCACCGCCTCCCGGCTCAAGCGCACCCTCCTGCGCAAGGATCCGACGTTCAGCGAGTCCGACTACGGCTTCCGCACCTTTGGCGAGCTGCTGCGCCACCTCGGCGAGCGCAACGTGATCGAGCTGGCCGAGGGGCCCGCGAAGGGCGACCCCGAGGTGTCCCTGCCCGAGCACGGCGACCGGGAGGTGGCGTTCGGCCTGCTCCGGGGCGTCGTCGCGGACCTGGGCAGCAGCGGCAACCCGGTGGCGTTGTCCGGGCTGAAGAACCAGGTGCGCCGGGCCCGCCCCGACTTCAGCGAGAAGAAGCTCGGCTACCGCAGCTTCCTCCAGTTCTGCAAGGCCGCCGCCACCGCAGGCATACTCGACCTGCGGTGGAGCCCCGAGGCCGACGACTACCTGCTCACCACTGCGGGGTGAACGCCGCAGCCCGGTAGCCCGGGCCGGCCATCGACAGCTGTCGAGCGGAACTGCCGGGACTGCCCATAGGGTGGACGGCAGGGCTGCCCCGAGGGCGAGGTGAGGGTCGGCATGTCGGGACGTGGCGAATGGACACTCGTCGGCCGCGACGACGAGCTGAAGACCATCGAGGACGTCGTGTCGGCGCGGGCGCCCGGCCTGGTGCTGGTCGGCGACGCCGGGGTGGGCAAGACACGGCTGCTGCGTGAGGCGCTGGCGCGGGCCGCCGAGGACGGCGTGGAGTGCCACTGGGTCTCCGCGACCGGCGCGGCCCGCTCCATCCCGTTCGGCGCGGTCTCCCACCTCATTCCCGCCCCCAATCGACCGCGCGCCGACCCGATGAGCCTGGTCGTCACGGTGGAGCGCGACTTCGCCCGCCGCAGCGCCGGCCGCCCCGTCATGATCGGTATCGACGACGCGCACCTGCTCGACGACCCCTCGGCCGGGCTGCTGCACCAACTCGCCGTGCACGGCCTGGCGGTGGCGGTGGCGACGGTCCGCGCGGGCGAACCACTCTCCGACGCCCTCACCTCGCTGTGGACCGGCTCCGGCCGGCGGCTGGAGGTGCGTCCCCTGCCCGCCACCGCCGTGGACCACCTGCTCGACGAGGCGGCGCCGGGCCCGCTCGACGCGCTCAGCCGCCGCCGCCTGCGCCAGCTCGCCGACGGCAACCCGCTGCTGCTGCGCGAGCTGCTGGCCGACGCGCTGGACACCGGCGGGTTGCGGGAGTCGCGGGGCGTCTGGCGTTGGCGCGGCACCGCGTCGGGCAGCCCTCGCCTGGCCGAGCTGGTCAGTGCCCGGCAGCGCGCCCTGGAACCGGCCGCCCGTCAGGTGTTGGAGGTGGTCGCCTGCGGTGAACCGCTCTCCCTCGCCCTGCTGGAACGGTTCGTCGACCCGGCCGCCATCGAGGCCGCCGAGCGCAGCGGCATGGTGGTCGCCGAGCGCTCCGGCGCACGGACGGCGCTGCGCATGGCCCATCCGCTCTACGGCGAGGCGTTGCGCGCCAGCATGCCCGCCAGCCGGTCCCGCACCGTGTTCGGGCAGCTCGCCGACGTGCTGGCGAGCATGCCGCTGCGCCGCCGCGACGACGCGCTGGTCGCCGGCGTGTGGCAACTGCGTTCGGGCAGCGTCCGGCATCCCGGTATCGCGCTGGCCGCCGCGCGGCAGGCCATCGACCGGTTCGACATCGACCTGGCCGAGCGGCTGGCCCGCACGGCGTACGACGCCGGGCAGGGCTGGGAGGCGCAGTGGCTGCTGGCCCGGGTGCTGCAGTACCAGGCGCGCAGCCAGGAGGCGTTCGACATGTTGCCGCCGGCGCCGCCGCCGGGCAGCAAACGCCTCGCCATGTGGGCGATCACCCGGGCCGGGCTGCTCTACTGGGGCCTGGACCGGATCGACGAGGCGCACGAGACGTTGCGGATGGTGCCGGCCGGCTCACCCGGGCACGACCTGGCCGAGGCCACCCGGTCGTGGGTGCTGTTCTACGACGGCCGGTGCGAGGCGGCGCTGGCGGTGGGCCAGGCCGTCCTGGCCAGGGCCGACACCGGCGTACGCGCGGCCAGCTGGGCGACCATGGGCGCCGCCTCGGCCGCCGGGATGCTCGGCCGGCTCGACCTCGCGGCGGAGTTGGCCCAGCGCGGCCGGGCGGTGCTCGCCGCCGAGCCGGAGCATCTGCCGTGGAACGAGGCGCAGGTCGGGCTGGGGCTCTGCTACGCCCGGTACGCCGCCGGCGAGCTGTCCGGGGCCGTCGAGCTGGCCGACGAGGGCTACCGCGCGGCGGTGGCCAGCGACGCGCGGGGGATGGTCGCCGTGTGGGCCGGGTTCCGGGGGATCATCGCCAAGTCCCAGGGGCGGCTCGACGGCGCCGAGGCCGACCTGCGCGAGGCCGTCGCCCTGGTCGAGGAGAACGACCAGTACCACCTGGTGCGGACGTACTGGGCCGAGCTCGCGGGCGTCCGGGCCCTGGCCGGTGACCTGCCCGATGCCCGCCGCTGGCTGGCCGCGGCGGACGCGCGGGAGCGGACCGCGAACCGGATCTTCCACCCCTGGGTGGAGCTGAACCGCGCCTGGGTGCAGGTGGCCGAGGGCGATCTCACCGCTGCCATCCGGACCGCCCGGCACGCCGCCGACCTGGCCCGGGGCAGCGAGCAGCCCACCATCGAGGCGGTGGCGCTCTACGAGTGCGCGCGGCTGGGCGCCCCCGAGCCGGTGCGGGACCGGCTGACAGCCCTCGGCGACCTGCTCGGCGGGTTGGCGTCGACCCTCGCCGGCGCGGCCGACGGTCTGCTCCGCGACGACGGGCCGACCCTGGAGGCAGCAGTGGACGACCTCGTCGCCCGCGGCCACACCCTGCTCGCCGCCGAGGCGCTGGGCGCCGCCGCCCGGGCGTACGCCCGCCGTGGTCGACCTCGCCTGGCGGTGGCGCAGCGCGCCGCGACGCTGGCCCAGGCCTGCCAGGGCGTACGCACACCACTGCTGGCCGCGACCGCTCCGGGTGCGGAGCAGGCGACGCTCACCCGCCGCGAGCGGGATGTCGCGCTTCTCGCGGTGGCCCTGTCCAGCCGCAGCATCGCTGACCGGCTGGGACTGTCGGTCAACACCGTCAACAACAACCTGGCCCGCGTCTTCACCAAGCTTGGCGTCCGCAACCGCCGGGAACTCGCCGTGGTGCTCGGCCACGACCGGCCGGACGTACGGGAGACAGGTCACCGCGAGCGATCCAGCCTCGACAGTAGGTAAGGGCGACTGATCTACCGGGTTACCGCGCGCCTCCCTACCGTGCGGTAACACACCTACCGGTGCACTCAGTCCCTGGAGGACGGCATGAGCCAACTGGATCCAAGCGGACCGCCAGGACGGCGACCCACCAGGTCGTTCCACGTCCACAATGTTCTGTTCGCCGCCGGGATGGCGGTGGCGGTGGCCACTGTCACCGCGGTCGTCGCCCCGGCCGCCGGCGGCGCCTCGACCACCCCGGTGAGCGCCGCGCCAGCGGCGGTGTCGTACGACGCGCCGCCCTGCACCCGTGAGCTGGAGGGCACCACCTGGCTGCTCGATCCCTGCGTGAAGCCGGGCGGAAAACTTCCGGTGGAGGTCGAGGCGCGGCTCGCACAGATCCGCACCCAGAACGCGGCGGCCGCCGCCGACTGCCCGGACCCGACGGATTCGCCGTCGGCCTCGACGTCGGCCACGCCGACCCGCCAGACCCGGCCGCCGGTGACGGCTGAGCCGGTCGCGCAGCGGGCCCCCGCCGCGACCGCGACCGCACCCACCTCGACGGCATCGCCAAGCGGTTCGCCCTCCGCGTCGGCGTCGCCCACCGGCTCGCCCTGCCCCTCGGGCAGCGCATCCCCCTCCGGGAGCGCGTCGCCGTCGGGCAGCGCGTCCCCGTCGGGCAGCGCGTCTCCGTCGGGCAGTTCCTCCCCGTCGGGGAGCGCGTCTCCGTCGGGCAGCGCGTCCCCGTCGGGCAGCGCGTCTCCGTCGGGCAGCGCGTCTCCGTCGGGCAGTTCCTCCCCGTCGGGCAGCGCGTCTCCGTCGGGCAGTTCCTCCCCGTCGGGCAGCGCGTCGCCATCGGGCAGCGCGTCGCCGTCGGGAAGCTCGTCCCCCTCGGGCAGCGCCTCGCCCAGCGGCTCGTCATCGCCCACCGACGACCCGACCGACCCGACCGACCCGCCGACCGGGCCCACCGGGACGCCTCCGCCGCCACCCCCGCCGCCGACCGGCTGCCCGCAGGTCAACGGCAACCCCACCCTGGTGGACGCGAACAAGGACCGCATCCGCTGCCGCGAGGTGCAGACCGTCGAGGACGACACGGTCCTGACCCTCACCGGGGACTCGATCAGCTCCTCGCACCACCAGTTCGGCTTCGGCGTGGGCCCCGGCTGCCCGATGACCTCCTTCGACGACCGCGGCATGCCCGGCAACAACGGCGTCTACAGCTACGGCCGCCGCTACTTCGACATGGACGGCAGCATCGTCGACTACGACAACTACGCGCGCACCGGGTACGGCACCGGCGACATCATCTTCGGTCGCGCCGGTCCCGACGCGTGCGGCAACGGCTGGGGTCGGGTGGCCAGCCCGCTCGGCCTCGCCACCGCTCGTATCGCCAAGGCCAAGGCGGACGGGCACAACGCGTACCACGCCACCACCGGCGGAGTGAACAACACCAACTGGACCACAGTCCTGACCCGGCTCGGCATGTGCCGGGGCCTGGAGTTCGCGGCCGAGGCGCTGGACCCGTACGGCGTGTTCCGCTTCGAGTGGGCGGCCGTGGGCGGCAAACAGGGCATCGTCACCAACGGCGGTGGTTGCAACTTCTGGCTCGACCTGCCGGTCGGCGAGGACTACTACATCAACATCGGGGTGCCGCGCTACGACGGCCCGGCCCAGTACGCAGGCATCACGGCCGACGCCACCACAATCGTCAACTCGCTGCTGGGCGCCGGTGCGGACAAGGTGGTGTGGATGCTGTACTACGACATCACCCCGGCGAACCTCGACGTCGGCCAGTACGGCTGGGCCAAGCTCAAGTCGCTGCTGCCGACCGGATTGCAGTCCTACCTGCCCTCGGCGCCGGTGTCGACGCTGCAACCGCTCATCGATCCGCTCTGGGTGGGCACCGTACGGGGTGTGATCAGCGACCTCAACTGGGCCATCCAGCTCGGCGTCCCGTTCGACCCGGCCGTCCGGGTGGCGTTTGCGCCTCCGTTCACTCCGGGTGACATTCAGGTCACCGCAGAGGGAGGATCGCCGCATCCCAGCCCCTCCGGGCAGGACAAGTTGGCCAGCACTTTGGCGGGCGTCCTCAGCGGTATGTGACGTCGGCCTGATTCATCGCTCAGGACGGGGAGGAATCGCCGATGCGGTTCCTCCCCGTCGCCCGCACAGGTGGAACTGTGTCGGAATTGCGGCTATCACGGCGGTTCATGCTCACCTGCGCCGTACCCCCAGCACGAAAATTGCGTTACGGTCGGCGAATGAAGGTGGAGGAACACTGGTGGAACGGTGACACGACCCCGCGCGGGCGCCGGGACGTGTACATCCGTACTGACGGGCAGGGTTGGGAGGTCCGCGCCCAGATCGGTGGGGCGTCGGGTCGTGAGCGGGTGCAGCAGTGCCCAAGCCGGGCCTCGGCGGCCATCCTCGCCGACGCCTGGCGCGGCACCCACCCATCCTGGCGCGAGCTGAAGCAGCGCTGATCCGGCACCGGGCCGGGCCGGCAACGCTCCTGGGCTCCCCGCCCGGTGCGCCCCGGCCCGCCCGGTGTTCACCTTCCGCCGCCAGCGGTCCTCCCGGCGCCTGGCGACAGTGCGCTCTGAGGTCAACCGACCGCCTCCTTTGATCACGTGCTGAATAGTAGGTCGGAGAGGACTCCTGGACCTGTTTCCCATCACCTGATCGAGGGCTGGTCCGCGCATCCCCGTGTTCCCCGCGGCAGGCCGGGTACGCGGGGGTGGTCCGCGCCCGATGGAGGTCGCCCATGTCGCAGGCTCCCGACGAGGAGAACCCGAGGCTCGCCGAGGAGGTCCGGGAGGCCGAGCGCCGGCTCGCCGACCTCGCCAGCCCGTCGGACGACGCCCTGACCGACGACGACGCCCGGACGCCGGACGAGGCCCCTTCCGAGCAGGACAGCGACCAGGCAGGGTGATCGCCGGAAGAGGCGCCTCAGCGACGCCAGAACTGGCGGGGCGCCAAACCTTCACGTCGCAGCCAGTGCTCGGTGTAGACGATCCGCTCCGCCTCAACGACCACCAGGGTGTCCTCGGGTGGCTCGGACAGCGGTCGCCCCCGCTCGGCGTGCTCGTTCTCCCATCGGAACGCCTCCCAGTAGTGCGCACGGTCCGGATGTCCCGGGTCGAGCACCCGGGCGGCGCCGAACACCTGAGCCCCGCGGCTGCTGGCCAGCCCGACCAGCGGCGCGAAGATCCCGACGGACACCCGTGGATCGGCAGCGATGTTGCGCATCTTCGGCGAACGGGGCGCGGCCGTGAACAGCACAGTGAAGTCGAGCGAGTAGTACCGCACCGGGGTGGCCAGCGGACCGTCCGGACCCGTGGTCGCGAGCACGCACATGTTCTGCGACGACAGCAGGTGGAGAATGCGCTCCTCAAGCCGTTCGCGATCGAGTCGTCCAGTCGGCGTGGGGCCGGCCAGCCACGGATTCGTCAACGGCATGCCGCCTCCTCGATCATGGCGAGCACCTTACGGCCGGGCCGCTCGGCTACCAAGATCGGCAGGGCGCGCCAACGGGCCTGCCCGGCGAAACAACGCCGGCCAGGCCCGTGGACCCGAGGAAACTCAGGGCTTGAACGTGAAGGTGAAGTCGCCGGACAGCTTGCCGCTCAGGCGCACTGTCGACACGAGCTTCCCCTCCTCACTCATCCTGTCGACCTCGGCTCGTGACAGGCCGAAACCCGCTGCGATCAGTCGTGCGGGCCGGACGGGGATGCGCGCCGCGAAGCGCACCGCGACCTCGACGATGTCGCGGTCCAGGTGCGCCGATCCGTTGGTGTCGAGACGCCAGGCGTTGTCCCAGTCCAGGACGAATCGATTGCGACGCTGCACGATCGGATCCTGAAGCAGCTCGGCGATCAGGCGACTGTCGTTGTCGTGCAGCCGGTCGAGCAGCTCAGCTGGGATGGAGCGCACGGTCGTCCGCTCCAGGACCTCGAGCTTCACCGTGTCACCGCATCCGGTGCAGAGCGCGAGGAGCCAGATGTCGATGAGCTTGTGGTTGGCGTTGACGCGGAATCTGCCGCTCGGCCGGAAGTGTGCGGACGCGCACACATGGCAACGGCGGCGGATTATGGGCAGGCAGGTGGGCACGACGGCCCAGTTGATGAGCACAGAGGTACACCGGTTCCAGTGAGAAGTCCGCAGCAAAAAGGAGCGCGGCGCACAGGCGCGACGCGCGAATCAGCGCTCGGGAGGTCTCACAGGGTGTACAACGGCACGTCCTCGCCTAGACGACAGTTCGGCAGCACGGTAACGGCGCGGCGCGGTGCCGCTCCACTGTTTTTCTGGCACCACAAAGGACCCCGGCGGCCAGGGCGTGTCCTGCCGATCACGACACCGGCGACGGCGACGACTGTTGGAGCAGGTCAGTCCTGCTGCTTGCGGTGCGGCCGGCGGCCGTGCGCTCCGCCCAACGACGTCGACAGCGGCCCCTGATGCCGTCCGACGGATCGGCGCATCGCGTTGACCAAGGCCAGTTGCGCTCGGGCCGGTGCCGCCATCGCCTGCTCGAACTCTTCCTGCGAAAGTGGTGCTGTCGTCGTGTCCACCCCGGCGGCGACATCCAGGAATCGCTGCACCGCGTGGCCGAACCTGTCGATCTCGGTGGCGACCGGGTTCGGGGCGACGAGGCTGGCCGACATCAGTGCGGCGCTCCACACTGCCCAGTCATAGTCCCAGCCCGTACGCGCCAGGTGAGCGCGCCGCATGATCATCGAGAAGGTGGCGTACTCACGCAGGAGGTCCTGGTAGGCCACGAGTTGCCGGTCCCGCAACCAGTGTCGGTCCTGTGCCTGGCGGGTGAGCACCCCGCCGACGAAGACCCCGACGGTCGCCGAGAGCGCGCCGCCGACAGTCGTGACGACGATATCCAGCAACGCCATGCACCCTCCCCGTGACCGCCGGGGACGAGCATCGGTGATCGCGGCCTCCGTCGTCAACGCACGGGACGAGTCGCCGGGCGCGAGCCGACGGCGGCCGTCGCGCAACATCCGACACGTCATCCCCGAACGCAGCGACCAGGTCGCCCGCCGCGCCGCCAAAGGCAGCGCCGGCGGGCGACCCCCGGCCTTCGACAAGCAGGTCTACCGCAAACGCCACGTCGTGGAACGCTGCTTCAACCGGCTCGAACAACGGCGCGCTGGAGTTGGTCCTCGCGGCGGTCGTCCGCGCGGCGCCGATGGGTGGCGATGAGGTCTCGGATGGTGTGGAACGCGGGTTTGGGCGTGTAGTCGTCGTGGAGCAGGCCGAACCGGTTCTTCCAGGTCCCGTTTGTCAGGCCGTCGCGGAGGCCGAAAAACTCATATGTGGTGACGCCGAGGTCGGAGTCGAGGATCGTCCTGGCCACGGTGGAGAGGACGCGGGCCTGGGTGGCTTCATCGCGTTCGTCGTCGGTGGGCCACCCTGTCTCGGTGATGTGGATGGGAGTCCGCTCGGGCACTCCTGCCTCTGCGGTGACCCGCCGGAACGCCTCCACGAGGAAGATGACCGCTCCGGGGAGCTGTTCCTCGGGGATGCGGCGGAACACGTCGGGGAAGGCGTCGAGGCCGATGTAGTCCAGTGCGCGGAGGCGATCTGGACCCAGAGCTTCGGCCATCTGTCGCCAGAACTGAGGATCGGCCATCCCCGCGGAGTTCACGCCGACCCGCACCGGAGCGTTCAGGCGCGTGCGCTCATCGAGAGCAGCGGCCACTCCGGCGGCGATCGCATCGAGACAGCCCGGAGAGCCGCCATCTTGCGGGGCGGGCATGTCGGGTTCTTCGCCAACCTGAACGTTGCCACCGCCCCACGTTGCGACGTCTCGGACTGCCTGGCGAACGAATGACGCGAACCCGTCGGGGTCTGGCGCTGGGCTCTGATAGCAGGCGACGAGGTCGATCCGCCTGCCTTGGCCGACGTACCTGCCCGGATCGCTGGGTGTCTCAGCCGCGTGGCCGCGGTCACCGGCCTGCCGGCCGAAGTGTCTGTAGCAGCGGATCAGAAAGTAGGGCGCATCGCCCTGCAACTCCTCGATCGCCCGGACCGCTCGCTCCGGATCTTCGGGAGGGCACTCCAACGGGCGAAAGTCGACGAGGTCGGCGTCCACAACGCCAGGCCAGACTCCAAAAATCACAAGCAACTCCCTGGTAGCCGTATACGGTCACCACAGTAGGCCGGATAGCCGTATACGGTCAAGTTCGGGTAGCCTGTGGCCGTGCCCACGAACGCGCTCGTCAACCCCCTCGTGCTTCCGATCCTCGGCCTGCTCGTCGAACAGCCCCGCCACCCATACGGGGTGTTCTCCGAGCTTCGCCACCGGTACGAGTACCTGCGGGTGCGAAGCGCCACGATCTACACACTGCTGAACACCCTGAGCCGGGCGGGCTGGGTGGAAGCGGCCGAACAGCAGGATCCACCTGTCCTGTCCACCACGGAGGCAGGGCGTGAGGCACTAGCAGAGCGCGTGACCACGGGACTCCGGAGCAGCGCCCTCTCCGGCGACACCACGTTCATGACGGCGCTGGCCTACATCGGCATCCTGGGTCCGAACGAGGCGATTGACATGCTCCAGGCTCGCCTGGATCGCATCCGAACCGAACAGGAGCGAGTAGGCGACATCCTCGACCAATCGGACGCTCTCCACCTGCACATGATTGAAGCGCACTACTACCTCGACAGGCTCCGCAACGACGCCGCATGGATCGAGAACACGATCGGCCAGATCGAGGATGAGACTCTCGCCTGGCCGCGACAGGGCAGAGACGATTCGCACTAGCAACCGTCGACTACCCATCCAGCGCACGACTCTCGCCGAGCGCCTCCGGGCTCACCATGCCCACGGCCTCGCGGGCAGACCAGGGCATCCCGCCGGGACTCCCGCAACCCATCTGCTGCGCCGTCGGCCTGCGCGGTCAGGCGGTCGGGACCGGCAGCACCACGCCCTCGGCCGCCGAGCGGTGCGCCAGCTCGATCAGCTCGACGGTGGCGACCGAGTCGCGCGGGTCCACCGGCAGCGGCGTGCCGTCGCGCAGCGCCGCCGCCACCTGGGCGTAGAAGCTCTGGTACGCCCCGGGCACGGTCGGCGTCGGGCGCAGGTCGCCGTCGACGCCGAGCAGGCCGTACCGCTCCGGCGGCACCTCGCCCCAGCCGGGCTGGTCCGGGCGACCGCCGTCGTGCAGCGCCGCCTCCTGCACGTCCAGCCCGTAGGTCGTGTAGCCGGCCCGGTCGCCGAGCACCCGCAGCCGCGGCCCGAGCTGAGCGGTCACCGCACCCATCCACAGGTGCGAGTGCACGCCGTTGGCGTGGGTCAACGCCACGAACGCGTCGTCGTCGACCTCGGCGCCCGCGCGGCGGCGGTCGACCTCGGCGTAGACCCGCTCGACCGCGCCGAAGAGCTGCACGGCCTGGTCGATGAGGTGCGCGCCCAGGTCGAACAGTGCGCCACCGGCCTCCTCCGGCCCGGCAAGCTCCCGCCAGCCCGGCTTGATCGCCGGGCGGAACCGCTCGAACCGGGACTCGAAGCGCAGCACCCGCCCCAGCTCGCCCCGCTCCACGAGCCCGCGGGCGGTCAGGAAGTCGCCGTCCCAGCGGCGGTTCTGGAACACCGTCAGCGGCACCCGGAGACGGTCGGCCTCCTCGACCAACGCCCGGGCGTCGGCGGCGGTGGGGGCCAGGGGCTTGTCGACGACGACAGGCAGGCCGGCGGCCAGCGCCGCCCGCGCCATCGGCACGTGCTGCCGGTTCGGCGTCGCGACCACCACCAGGTCCAAGGCTTCCGGGGTACGCCACAGCTCGTCGGCGTCGTCGACCAGGCGGGCGTCCGGGAAGTGCTTGTGCGCCTGCTCGCGACGCTGCGGATCGCGGGTCACGATGGCGTCCAGCCGCAGCCCGGGTGTCGCGGCGATCAGCGGCGCGTGGAACACCCGGCCCGCCAGCCCGTACCCCAGCAGACCAACCCGCAGCGCCTCCGCCATGCCGTACTCCCATCTCCTGGCCCGCGCCCTGGACCGGCGGCGGTGCCGGTGCTCGAATCTACGCCGCGCGCCGCAGGGCCCGATCCGGGCCCGGCGCTGGTCAGCCCACCGGGTCGGCGCGCAGATAGGTGAGCACGGCGAGCACCCGGCGGTTGGTGTCGTCGCTGGGCGGCAGGTCGAGCTTCAGCAGGATGTTGCCGACGTGCTTGCCGACGGCGGCCTCGGTGACGTGCAGCCGGGCGGCGATCGAGGCGTTGGAGCGACCCTCGGCCAGCAGCGCCAGCACCTCCCGTTCCCGGGCGGAGAGCGCGGCGAGCGGATCGCGGGGGCGGTGCAGCAGTTGCCGTACCACGTCCGGGTCGATGGCGGTGCCGCCGGCGGTGACCCGGCGCAGAGTGTCGACGAACTCGGTCACCTCGGCCACCCGGTCCTTGAGCAGGTAGCCGACCCGCTGGCCGTCGCCGCTGTCAAGCAGCGCCGCCGCGTACCCCGTCTGCACGAACTGGCTGAGCACGACCACCGGCAGGCCGGGCCGCTCGGCGCGCAGCGCGACTGCCGCGCGCAGCCCGTCGTCGCGCCGACCGGGCGGCATCCGGATGTCGGTAAGCACCAGATCGGGCTCATGTGCGCGGGCCGCCTCCAGCAGGTCCGGCGCGGAGCCGACGGCGGCGCACACAGTGAAGTCGAAGCGGGTCAGCAGCGCGACCAGGCCCTCGCGCAGCAGCACCTCGTCCTCGGCGAGCACCACCCGGGTCAGCGGCGACATGGCAGCTCCACCCGGACCAGGGTAGGCCCGCCGGGCGGGCTGGACAGCAACAGCCGTCCGTCGGCGGCGGCGACCCGGTCGGCGAGACCGGTCAGGCCGGTGCCCCGGGCCGGGTCTGCGCCGCCGCGCCCGTCGTCGGACACCTCGACCACGAGGTCGCCGCCGACCCGGGACAGGCGCACCTCGGCACGTGTCGCCCCGGCGTGCCGGGCCACGTTGCTCAACGCCTCGGACACCACGAAGTACGCGGTGGTGTCGACGATCTCCGGCAGCGCGCTCTCGATGTCGGCGTGCACGGTGACCGCGACGGGAGCGGCGTCGGCCAGCTCGCGTACCGCGCCGGCGAGTCCGAGGTCGGTGAGGGTCTGCGGCCGGATGCCGTGCACCAACTGCCGCAACATCACCATCAGCCCGCGCGCCTGGTCGTGCGCCACGGCGAGGGGCCGGGCGGCGGGGGAGTCCTCGGGCACGTCCAGCCGGGCCAGACCGAGCTGGAGGGTGAGGCTGGTCAGCCGGGGCTGCGCCCCGTCGTGCAGGTCCCGCTCGATGCGGCGCCGTTCCGCCTCGTACGCGCCGACCAGCCGGGTGCGGGAGCGTGCGACCTCGCGCAGCGCGGCCGCGTCGACAGGCGAGGTCAGCGCCCACCGGGCCACGGCGGCCTGGCCGGCGGCGAGCAGCCCCACCCCGTAGCAGAGCACCGGGAGGAGGAGCACTCCCACGATCGCGTACGGGACGGCTTCGCCGGTGCTCTCGATCGGCTGCCAGATCACGACCGGTTCGCTGTCCCCGGCCAGCCAGGGGCTGGTGACCATCCCGACGTCGAGCAGCACCAGCACCAGGAACACCCAGTACGCGACAGGCACGAAACCGCCAAGCCAGAACAGGTACGCGACCTCCCGCCAGGTAGCGGCGCTGCGGTAGCGGGCGGCCAGGCCCGGCCACGGCGACGAGGGCAGCGGACGGTTGTCGACGAGCCGGACCCGCCACCGCTCGACGACGCCCACCGCGAAGCTCACGATCGGGGCCAACGCCACCAGGATGATGCTGCCGGTGATCAGGAACAGCATCAGCGCGATGCTCGGCGGTCGGCCCTGCCGCCGGAGCGTGCTGACGACTGGCAGCAGGGGCGCGCCGACGACGAGCAGCCCGACGGTGAGCACGCCGGCGATCGGCACGGTGCTGACCAGGTACGCCAGCGCGCGCCAGGGCCAGGCGGAGAGCAGCCAGCCGCGGCGGCGCAGCGACGCGGCCAGGTGGGAAGGGTGTTCCGAGGTCATGCCGCAGACGCTAATCGCCGGCCAGGAGCCGCCCCAGCCGTCCAGATCCCCTTTCCGGGGTATGCCCAGCACTACCGGCCGGGCGGGTGTGCGGGGTCGGGAAAGGGGAAGAACGCGCCGTCACGCGTTCCGCGTGAGCTGGTGGTGTCGGCGGCTGGAGAGACATGGGTGCCAGAACCTTCGTGGTGGTGGGCGGTACCAGCGGGCTGGGTCTCGCGGTGGCCCGACTGCTTGTCGACGAGCACCAGGTCGTGGTGTTCGGCAACGAGCCGGCCGAGGTCGCCGCGACCACCGACGAGCTGGGGTGCGGCGGCGCGGTCTGCGACGTCTCCTCCTACGAGCAGGTCCGGGACGCGTTCGCCGAGGTGGTGGGGCGCTACGGCACCGTCGACGGGGTGGCGGCGTGCGCGTCGATGTGGGCGGGCGGCGACCTCGGAGACCTGTCCGTGGAGCACATCCGCCGGGCCGTGGAGATCAACGTCCTGGGTACGACCTTCCTGCTGCGGGAGGCGCTTGAGCATCTGCACCGGCAGGGCTACGGGAACGTGGTGTACATCGGCGCGATGGCGCTGGCGGCTCCCCGGCCGGGCATCCCGATCTACCGGGCGACCAAGAGCTACGGCAGCAGCCTGGTCGAGTCGCTGGCCCAGGCGCAGCACAGCAACCGGGTCAAGGTGATGCAGTTGCATCCCGGGCCGATGCCGACCCGCCTGCAGGAACGCGTCGGCGCCGAGTTCCTCGACGAGGTGTACGCCCTGCCCGAGCAGGTCGCCGCCGAGGTCGTCCGGCTGCTGCTGCTGCAACCCGACGACCTCTACGTCTCCGGCGAGCGCGTGTTGCGCGCGGACGGGCGGTGGTGACGGCGGCAGCCGGATCGGGGGACCGGCCGGCCTCCGCGTGGGCGCCGCTGCGCGGCGCCGTCTACCGCAATCTCTGGCTGGCCCTGCTCGCCGCCAACATCGGCACCTGGATGCAGACCGTCGGGGCGCAGTGGCTGCTGATCCACCACTCCAACGCCTCCACGCTCGTCGCGCTGGTGCAGACCGCCAGCCTGCTGCCGGTGCTGCTGCTGGCGCTGCCCGCCGGGGTGCTGGCCGACAACTTCGACCGCCGGCACCTGCTGATCGCGGTGCAGTTGTTCCTGGTGGCGGTCGCGGTGGCGTTGACACTGCTCACCCTGACCGACCGGATGCCGCCGGCCCTGCTGCTCACCCTCACCTTCGCGTTCGGGGTCGGGCAGGCGCTCACCCTGCCGGCCTGGTCGGCGGTGATCCCGGAGCTGGTGCCGCAGGAGCAGTTGCGGTCGGCGTCCGCGCTCGGCTCGATAAGCGTGAACGTGGCGCGGGCGGTGGGGCCCGCGGTGGCCGGTGTGCTGATCGCCCGGATCGGCGTCGCCCCGGTCTTCGGGCTCAACGCGGTGGCGTTCGCCGTCTTCGCGTACGCGCTGTGGCTCTGGCGGCCGGGCACCGCCCGCGCCGTCGAGGTGCCCGAGCGGTTCACCGCCGCGCTGCGGGCCGGTAGCCGCTACGTACGCCACTCGCCGATCGTGCGCCGGCTGCTGCGCCGCGCGTTGGTCTTCGTGATCCCGGCCAGCGCGCTGTGGGCGCTGCTGCCGCTGGTGGCGGCACGGCGGCTGGGGCTGGGCTCCGGCGGGTACGGGCTGCTGCTGGCCGCGCTCGGAGTGGGCGCCATCGCGGGCGGTGTGCTGCTGGCCGTGATCCGTACCCGGCTGTCGGCCAATCAGCTCCTGCTGATCGCCGGCGCGCTGTTCACGGTCGCGCTGGTGGTGCTCGGCACGGTACGGGTGGTGCCGCTGGTGCTCCTCGCCCTGCTGCCGGCGGGGATGGCCTGGGTGACGGTGCTGGCCAACGTCAACGCCGAGATGCAGCTCTTCCTGCCGAGCTGGGTACGGGCCCGGGGGCTGGCCGTCTATCAGGTGTGTTTCGCCGGCGGGCAGGCCGTCGGCGCCCTCGCGTGGGGTCTGGTGGCCGAGATGGGTGGGCTGGTTCTCGCCTACCTCGCGGCGGCGGCGCTGATGTTCCTCGGTACCGTGACGAGCCGGATCTGGCCGCTGCCGGACCTGCGGTCGGTGAACCGCGAACCGTCGGCCTACTGGCCGCAACTGCACCTGGCGCACGAGCCGGACCCGGGCGTGGGGCCGGTGCTGGTGACGGTGCAGTACACGGTCCGGCCGGAGCGGACGGAACCGTTCCTGGCGGCCATGGACGTGGTGCGCGGCGCCCGGCAGCGCACCGGGGCGATGCGCTGGGGGCTGTTCCGGCCCGCCGAGACGACGGACCGGTTCGTCGAGGTGTACCTGGTGCCGTCCTGGGACGAGCACCTGCGCCAGCACGGCGGCCGGTTGACGGGCGAGGACCGCGAGGCCGAGGCGCGGGCGCGGGAGCTTACCGACGGCGACACGGAGGTACGCCATCTCGTGCCGGCCGCCGCCGGGCCGGCGCTGTCCGACGACCGCGAGGAGGTGTGATCAGGCCGGACCGGCGGCCGACGTACGGCGTACGACCGCGTTGTTAGGATGGCCGCACCATGGCGAGTGAGCGCAAGGCGACAGCGGATCCGGCCCGCAGCCTGGCCATCCTCTGGCGCACCCGGGAGCCGACCAGCCGCAGCGCCGGGCAGGGGCTCAGCGTCGACCGGATCGTCCGCGCGGCGATCGACATCGCCGACGCCGAGGGCCTCGACGCGTTGACCATGCGCCGGGTCGGTGAGGCGTTGGGTGTCGGCACCATGTCCGTCTACACGTACGTGCCGGGCAAGTCCGAGCTCGTCGACGTCATGGTCGACACCGCGTACGGCGAGATGCCGCGTTCGGCCGTCGAGGGGGACTGGCGGGCCCGGCTGGAGCGGATCGCCCGCGACAACCTGGCGCTCTACCAGCGCCACCGCTGGATGCTGCGAGCCGAGACGACCCGCCCGGTGCTCGGCCCGCACCTGGTGGCCAAGTACGACCACGAACTCGGCGCGGTCGCCGACATCGGGCTCACCGACGTCGAGATGGACGCGGTGCTCACCCTCGTCCTCGGGCACGTGAAGAGTTCCGCGCGCGCCGCGTCCGAGGTGGTCGACCTGGAGCGGGAGACAGGCATGACCGACGGCCAGTGGTGGCAGTCGCACGCGCCCTGGCTGGAGACGTTCCTGACGGCCGACAGCTACCCGACCGCGTCCCGGGTCGGCACCGCGGCCGGTCAGCAGCACGGCGGGGCGTACGGCCCGGAGTACGCGTTCGAGTTCGGCCTGCAACGCGTCCTCGACGGCATCTCGGTGGTGGTCGCCGAGCGGGCGGCCACCCGGTAGGCCGAACCCAGGTCAGGGGTACTGCGTCACCAGCGGCTCGTCGGCCTCGACGAAGTACGTCGAGAGCATCATCGTGGTGGTGTCGTCGGTGACGTTGCGGGCGTTGTGGATGGTCCGGGGTGGGATCAGGAACGGCTCACCGGCGTGGATGGTGAGCGTCGGCCGGTCGTCGAACTCCATGTCGACAGTGCCGTGGATGAGGAAGCCCACCTCCTCGCCCGGGTGGCTGTGCCGTCCCGACGCGAGCCCGACCGGTATCTCGAAGAGCGTCTGCACGATCAGGCGACCCGGCACGGAGGCCTGATGACGCTGCAGTTCGGTGCGCTTGACGCTGGGGGCGTCGCCGGAATTGTTCGCCACAGGCTCCTCCTCCATGTCGCTATAGGGGATTTTAGTGGTCTTTGTTCGTGTCGGGCGTTGAAACGGCCGCATCCAGCCGGGCGAGCGCGCGGTCGGACGGGCTGCCCGGCTCGGCGTGATAGACGACCACTGACTGACTCGTACCGTTGATCGTCAGCTTCTCGTAGCGCAGCTCCAGCTCGCCCACGACCGGATGCCGGAACACCCGTAGCCCACCGCCCGCGCGGACGGCGACGTCGTGCCGGGCCCACAACCGCCGGAACCGCTCGCTGCCGGCGGACAACTCCTCGACAAGCTCGGTGAGCCGGGGATCATCCACCTCGACGCCGACCTGGGCCCGCAGGCCGGCCACCGCGTTGGCCGCGACCGCCTCCGCGGCCGGGTAGAGCGCCGGCACGCTCGGGTCCAGGAAGACCGCGCGCAGCAGGTTCACCCCGACCCGGTAGATCGGCGCCAGCGCGGTCGCCATCGGGTTGGCGAAGAGCACGTCCAGGTGCCGGCCGTGGACGAACGCGGGTGTCCGCGCCCACGAACCGACCAACTGTCGAATGCCCACCGGGACCCGCTCCGGGCGTCGTACCTGCCGGCCGGCGGGTGCCTGGCCGCCGAGGCGACGCAGGTGCGCCGCGGTCTCCGCGTCGAGCAGCAGCGCCCGGGCCAGCGCGTCGAGCACCTGCCCCGACGGGTGCCGGTCGCGGCCCTGCTCCAGCCGCAGGTAGTAGTCGGCGCTGATGCCGGCCAGCAGGGCCAGTTCCTCGCGGCGCAGGCCGGGCACCCGCCGCCTGCCGTGTGCGGGCAGCCCGACGTCGGAGGGGCCGATCAGGTCGCGCCGGGCGCGCAGGAATTCGCCCAGCGGGCCGGCCGTGCTCACCCGCCCATCGTAGGAGGCCGCCCGGCCCCGCCCAGCCTGGTCCTGCCACTACCAGGAAAACCAGGAACCCGGATAACGGGCGATGCCCGGGTGACAGTGTTTGGCAGGAAGCGTGCTCGAGACAGGGGCTAGAGATGACTGAGCGAATCAGGACGCCATTCGGTTTCGCCTCGACCGCCGACGAGGTCCTCGCCGGAGTCGACCTGAGCGGTAGGCGGGCCATCATCACCGGAGGCGCCGCCGGCATCGGCGTCGAGACCGCCCGCGCGCTGGCCGCCGCCGGGGCCGAGGTGGTGCTCGCGGTACGTCGGGTCAGCGCGGGTGAGCAGGCCGCCGCCGACATCGCGGCAAGCATCGGCGCGGACCGGGTCACGGCCCGCGAGCTGGACCTGGCCGACCAGGATTCGGTACACCGATTCGTCGCCGGCTGGGACCAGCCACTGCACATCCTGGTCAACAACGCCGGGATCATGGCGCTGCCCGAGCTGGAGCGCACCGCGGAGGGCTGGGAGATGCAGTTCGCCACCAACTTCATGGGGCACTTCGCGCTTACCGTCGGCCTGCACGACGCGCTCGCCGCGGCCGGCGGCGCCCGGGTGGTGTCGGTCAGCTCCAGCGGCAACCTCTTCTCGCCTGTGGTCTTCGACGACCTGCACTTCGCGTTCCGGCCGTACGACCCGCTGCTCGCGTACGGGCAGTCCAAGAGCGCCGAGGCGCTGCTTGCCGTCGAGGCGAACCGCCGCTGGTCCGGCGAGGGCATCCACACCAACGCGCTGAACCCCGGCGCGATCGCCACCGGCCTGCAGAAGCACACCGGCGGGCTGCGGACGCCCAAGGAGCGGCAGAAGACACCGCAGCAGGGCGCCGCCACCTCGGTGCTGCTCGCCGCGTCCCCTCTGCTGGAGGGCGTCGGCGGTCGCTACTTCGAGGACTGCGCCGAGGCGCCGGTGGTCACCGAGCGGCCCGCCGACTACAGCGGCGTCGCGGCGTACGCGGTCGATCCGGGCAACGCCGAGCGGCTCTGGACCGTGGCGTCGGACCTCCTCGCGTAGCGGTCCCGATGTCGCAGGCAGCGCCGCGCCACGGCGACCAACCGCGACGCGACGACGTGGTGGAGTTGCGGGTGCACGGCGTGTCGGGGGCGCGGCCCTCGGTCATCCTGGGCGCGGAGCGGGTACGGCAGGTCGCGGGCGACGCCCGGGGAGGCTTCCACCGTCGCGACGGGCCGGACGGCGCCGACCCGGGCGGGGTGACGCTTGAGGCGTACCGCTGGGGCGATCTGCCCTCCGGGACTGTGGCACGGACGCTCGCCATGGTCATCCTGCTGCCGTTCATGCTCAGCAACGCGGCGGTGTGGATGCGGCCCACCGGCAGCGGCGCCGCCGCGGTCACCGTCCTGTGCCGGCTCCTCGCGCTCAACCTCACGGTGGTGTACGTGGTGTCCATCGCCGGGGTCGCCCTCGACCTGCTCGCCTGGCGGTGTCTCGGCGCGGGGGCCTGCCGCGCGCCCTTCGACACTCTGGCCGGGCTCGACGGCCGACCTGTCGGGCAGCGGCTTGCCGTGTCGGCGCTGCTGCCGATCGTCGCCGTCGGGGTCCTGCGGCTGCTCGGCACCCGCCGCTCCCGCCCGGCCGGCAACCCACTGTGGGCGGTGGAGCCGCTTGTGGTGCGGCTGCGGGCGATCCACGTCGCCGCCGCGCTCGCCGTCCTCGACGTCCTGCTCCTCACGGCCCGTCGCAGCGGCGGCGCGACGCCGGGGACGACGCTGCTGCTGGCGCTCAGCGCGGCGGTCCTGGTGGCAGGCGTCGGCCTGCTCGCCGCCCCGGGGCTGATCGACCGGGCCGCGACCGCCCGCACCGCCACGGTGACAGCCCGCGCGGTGGGCGTGCTGGCGGCGGGTCTGACGGTGGCGACCCTGGTGGCCGTCGCGCGCGACACGCGCGGCTGGCCCACGTCGGCGGGGCTTCCCGGCTACGACGGGATCACGAGCGGCGCCCTGCTCGGCCAGATGGTCCTGCTGGTGCTGCTCAGCGGCGTGGTGCTGTGGCACCGTGGTCGCTCCGCGCTGCCCCGGGGGCTGGGCGCGGCGCTCATCGCCGCCATCGCTGTCGGTCTGGCCGGCGCGCTCTCCGCCGGTCTCGTCTACCGGACGGGGATCCTGCTCGGTGGCTACCGCGGCGACGAGGGGCCACCGCTGCCGTACCGCTGGACGCTGCTGGCCTTCTTCCTGCACGTGGCCGCTGCGGTGCTGCTGTGCGGGGCGATGACCCTCCTGTCGCGGGGCCGCCGACGCCGCGCCGCGGAGGCGATCACCGCCCGGGACTTTCCCGCGCCGCCGCCGGAGGCGATCGGACGGCTGCGGCGGGTCACGAAGACCGTGGCGCGGGCGCGGTTCACCGAGTGGCTGGGCCTGCTGGCGGCCACGTACGCGACTCTCGCGGTGGTCGGGCTGGCCACGATTCTGCTCGGGCAGTTCGGGCGAGAGCCGGACGAGCTGGCGCGGCAGTTCATCGGGCTGCCGGCCGGAGCGGTCGGGATGGGGCTCGCGGTCAGCACCTCCCTCCTCGCCGCGGTGCTCCTCGCGTTGGTGTTGGGCGGTGTGTTCGCCTACCGGACGGCGTGGTTCCGCCGGTACGTCGGGATCCTGTGGGACCTGGGCACCTTCTGGCCCCGGGCCGCTCACCCGTTCGCGCCCCCGAGCTACGCCGACCGGGCGGTGCCGGAGCTGGCCGACCGGATCGGCCACCTGACCGAGCGGCACGCAGGGGTGCTGCTGTGCGGGCACAGCCACGGCTCGGCGTTGCTGGCCCTCGCGGTGCTGCGGCTGCCCCCGACCGCGCGTCGGCGGGTCGCGCTGCTCACCTACGGCTCCCCGCTGGGCCGCCTCTACGCCCGGCTCTTCCCGGCGTACCTCGACGAGACGGTGCTGCGCGAGGTGGGGGAGCGGGTCGGATGGCGGTGGCTCAACCTCTGGCGGGACACCGACCCGGTCGGCGGTTGGATCTTCGCCGCGCACTGGCCCGGCGATCCGCCTCCGGAGGCAGCCGATCCGGCCGGCCGCGTCGACCGGCGGCTGCGCGATCCTACGAGCCTGCTGCCGTCACCTGGGGAGCGTCGACCGCCACCGGTGCGCGGACACCACCCGGGCGAGTCCGACCCCGCGTTCCGGGCGGCCGTCCGTGACCTCGTCGGCCGGCTGCGCTCCCCGGACGGCCGTTGAGCGTCGGGGGAGCCGGCCGATCCTCGGATCAGCGCAGCAGCAGGTCGCGCAGCGCCCGGACGACAACTGGCTTGTCGCCGTCGTACGTCATCGAGGCTGCCCGGTGGTGATCAGCGGACGGCCAGCGCCGGATCAGTGCGGGCCGGCACGGCCGCCTAGATTGGTGCCATGACCAGGCAACCGACGCCACCGGTGGGGGTGACGTTCGGCGTGCTCGGGCCGGTGACCGCCACCACCGCGGGCGGTCCGGTCCCGCTGCGGGGGCACCGGCAGCGCCTGGTGCTGGCCCGGTTGCTGATCGCCCACGGCCGGGTGGTGCCTGTGGAGCGCCTCGTCGACGACCTGTGGGAGGCGCCGCCGGACGGCGCGGTGGGCGCGATCCGTACCTTCGTCGCCGACCTGCGCCGGGCGTTGGAGCCCGACCGGCCACCCCGGCAGCCACCCCGCCTCCTGGTCACCGAACCCCCGGGGTACGCGCTGCGGGCCGCCCCGGACACGGTGGATGCCGACCGCTTCGAGGCGGCCGTCGGCGAGGCGGGACGGCTGCTGACCGGGAACCTGCCCGCGCCGGCCCTGACCGTGCTGGACGAGGCGCTCGGGCTCTGGCGGGGGCCCGCGTACGCGGACTGCGCGGGCGACCTCTGGGCCGCTGCGGAGATCAACCGCTTGGACGAGTCGCGGATGCTCGCCGTCGAGCGGCGTGCGGAGGCGCTGCTCGCGTTGGGTCGTCCGGACGAGGCCGCCGCCGACCTGCCCGCCCACCTCGCCAGCCATCCGCTGCGGGAGGACGCCTGGCGGCTGCTCGCGCTGGCCCGGTACCGCGCCGGTCGGCAGGGCGAGGCGCTGGCAGCGCTGCGCGAGGCACGCGACGTCCTGGTGGCGGAGCTGGGCCTGGACCCGGGGCCCGAGCTGCGCCGGCTGGAGGCGGACATCCTGGCCCAGGCGCCACACCTGACCCTCACCCCGGCCGTGGCCGTCCCGGACCGTGCCGGACCCGTTGGCGACGGCGGGTCGCGACCCGTGCCGCAGCGGCCGTCCGTCGGGCGGGACGCGGAGCGGGAGCGCCAGCGGCCGTTCGTCGGGCGGGACGCGGAGCGGGAGCGGCTGCGGCACGCCGGCCGGGTCGCCACCGGGTCCGGTCGGCCCACGCTCGCCCTGGTCAGTGGGGATCCGGGGGCCGGCAAGACCGCCCTGGCCGAGGCGCTGACCCGGCAACTCGCCGCCGAGGGCTGGACCACGGCCTGGGGTCGCAGCCCCGAGTACGAGGGCGCCCCGGCCGCCTGGCCGTGGACCCAGATCACCGACACGCTCACCGAGCCGGCGGGGTCGAACGGGCTTTCCGGATCCTCCGGCGGGCCTTCCGGGCCTGGCGGGCCTTCCGGGCTCGGGGAGCCTTCCGGGCCGGGTGAGCTTTCTGGGCCTGCCGGGCCCGGCGGGCCGGTGGACGGTGGCGGGACGGCCGGGATCGGCGGCGCGGCCGACCCCGCCGTGGCCCGGTTCCGTCGGCACCGCGCGGTGGCGTCGTTGGTCTCCACCGCCGCCGACCGGACGCCCCTCCTACTGGTCCTCGACGACCTGCACCGCGCCGACGGCGACACGCTCGATCTGCTCACCGCCCTGCTCACCGGGCCGCAGCCGGCCACCGGGCCGGTCCTGGTCCTGGGCACCTACCGGGCCACCGAGATCAGCCCGGAGCTGACCGCCGCCCTGGCCCGCTCGGCCGGGCTCGAACCGGTGCGCGTGTACCTCGGCGGCCTGTCTCCCGAGGCGACAGGCGAACTGGCCCGCGCCCTCGCCGCAACGGAGCTGGACCCGCCGACAGTCGGGCTGATCCACCACCGCAGCGGCGGCAACCCGTTCTTCGTCCGGGAGCTGGTCCGGCTGTACGTCGGCGCGGGCGGGGCGGCACTGGCGGAAGTGCCGCCCGGGGTGCGCGACGTCATCCGGCACCGCCTCGCCCAGCTGCCCGCGGCGACCCGTACCGTGCTGCGGCAGGCGGCGGTGCTCGGCCGGGACGTCGACCCCGAGGTGCTCGGCGCGCTGACCGGCGACCCGGCGGCGCTGCTGGACGCCGTGGACCGCGCGTTGCAGGCCGGGTTCCTGACCGAGCAGGAGCCGGACGGGCGGCTACGGTTCACCCACATCCTGGTCCGCGACACGCTCTACGCCGACCTGTCCGCGCCGCGCCGCGCGGCCTGGCACGCCGCCGTGGCCGAGGCGTTGCAGCGGCATCAGCCCGTCGATCCCGCCACGCTCGCCCACCACTTGCTGCGCGCCGGCGGGCCGGCCGCCGCCCGCCGGGCCGCGGGATACGCCCGTACCGCCGCCGAACAGGCCGAACGCGACGGCAACCCGCACGAGGCGGCCCGGCTGTGGGCGCAGGTCGTCGACGCGTACGACCGGGCCGGGGGGACCGAGCGACGCGATCGGTTGAGCGCGGTGCTCGGTCTGGGGCGCGCTTTGGCGGTGACGGGCCGGTTGGCGCAGGCGCGGGTGTACCGCGCCGAGGCGATCGCCGACGCCGAGGCGGTCGGTGACCCCCGGCTGACGGCGGAGGTGCTGGCCGGGTTCGACGTGCCCGCCATCTGGACCCGCAACGACGACGACAGGCTCTCCGAGCGGATCGTCCGCGCCGCCGAGCACGCCCTGACCGGCCTCGGCCCGACCGGCTCGGCGCAGCGCAGCCGGCTGCTGAGCACGCTCGCGCTGGAGCTGCGCGGCACCACAGGTGACCGAGGTCGCCGGGCCGCCGCCGAGGCCGAGCGGGTCGCCCGAACCGTCGCGGATCCCGGGTTGCTGGCCTTCGCGCTGAACGCGCGCTTCATGCACGCGTTCGACAGCGTCGGGCTTGCCGCCGAGAGGGCCCGGATCGGCGCGGAGCTTGTCGACCTGGCCACCGCGCGCCAGTTGGTGACCTTCGAGGTGCTGGGTCACCTCATCCTGGTGCAGTCGTGCTGCGCGCGGGCCGAACGTGCCGACGCGGACGCGCACGCCCGCGCCGCCGACCGCCTCGCGCAGCGCTACGAGCTGCCGCTGGTCGGCGTCTTCACCGGCTGGTACGCGGCGCTGCGCCGCGCGTTGGACGGCGACCGGGAGGCGGCGGCGGACGCGTACCGGGCTGCTGCCGACCGGCTGCCCGCCGACGCCATGCCGGGGCTGGCCCACGGCCTGCTGCCCCTCGCCCTGCTCGGCCTGCGCCTGGCCGAAGCGGTCGACGATCGTCCGGCCCACGACGACAGGCCGATTCCCGGGCCGGACGACGAGGACTGGGCGCGGCTGGACTGGGGCCCGCACGAGCCCTGGGTCCGCCCCATGCTGCTCGCCGTCGACGGCGACCGGCGCGCTGCCCGAGCGGCGCTCCACGCCGTGCCGGACGGGCCGCACGACCTGCTGCGGGAGGTGCGGCTGTGCCTCACCGCCCGCGCGGCGCTCGCCGTAAACGACCGGGACACCATGGAGTACGTCGCCGCCGCGCTCCGACCAGCCGCGGACGAGCTGGCCGCCGGCAGTGGAGTGCTCACCGTCGGTCCGGTGGCCGGGCACCTCGCCGACCTGGCCGCCGCCCTCGGCCGCGACGCCGAAGCGGCCGAGCATCGCCGTACCGCCCGGGTGGTCATCGCGCGCGGTCGCGCCGCCAACCAAACCTGAGAGTATTCATCTAGCCTTCTACGCTCGTACGCGCCGAGGGGCACGCTCCTTATGCCCCGGTTTGTTGACTACTGTTCGTGCCGGGGCGACGCGCAGCCCGGCTTTGATCACGTACAGCTCACGCTTGGCCGTGGCCGTCCCTCGCGCGTCGAGGACGTACCCCGCAACCCACACCCATCCGTTGTAGGGGTCGACCTCGCCGATGGACGCCACCCGCATGATCAGCGACCGGTCCCCCGTGAACTGCACCGAGCAGTCGAGGCCGATGAACACGACGTCTCCGACCCTCACGGCAACCAACCGATGAACCTGCGGCGGAGCGCATCCCGGGGTGCCCAGCTCATGTCCTGTCCGGCGGAGATCAGGCACAGGCTCATGTAGTACGCCAGCGGCACCCGCTCGTGTTCGGTCAGCAGTTCCGCGCGGCGTGTGACACAGGGCCACGGCCTGTCGCATCCCTCGCACAGCCAGAGCGGCAGGACCGGTCCGTGTGTTGTCATCAGCTCTCACCTGGCCAGTGACCCCGGTTGATCGGGACCTTGTGCCTGGCACGACAGGGCAGCTCGTTGCCGCACTTGCAGACGTTGCGCCACCTGACCCACGACCAGACGGGCTCATGCCTGCGAGCGAGGGTCATGGCTACTGCCGCGATGTACTCCCCGTAGGGCACATGCCGGGACATGTTCGCTCCCTCGCGTTTGCGTGACGTGGCTCACGGCGTCATTTTGCGCGCGCATTTTGAAGGGGTCAATACCTTGGGGTTGTCGATGGCGTACGGCGTGTGGCCGCACAAAAGTGAGGAAGCTGAGGGCATGATGACGACCATGGAGAGCCCGACGTTCCTGCGATTCCAGCTCGGCGCACAGCTCAAGCGAGCACGCGAAGAAGCAGGCGTGACCGTCGAACAAGCCGCCGCGTTGATCGAGGTTTCACCGAGCACCTTGCGCCGGATCGAGCAGGGCCGGGTCGGCTTGAAGGGGCCCGCACTCAACGCGCTGCTTGATCTTTACAGCGTCACCGATGCCGAGCTGCGGGAGACGTTGTTGTCCATGGCTCGCAGTGGCAAGCAGCGCGGCTGGTGGGCAAAGTACGGCGACCTGCCGAACTCCTACCGGCAGTACATCGGCCTGGAATCCGCAGCGTCGGAGATCCACAACTTCGAAACGCTTGTAGTGCCCGGCCTACTCCAGACCGCCGAATATGCCCAAGCGATCATCGGCGCCGACGCGTCGCAACCAACCCCGGATGGCGTGGCCCAGCGAGTAGCCGCACGAACGGAACGACAGAAGCTACTGACCGGCGGTCAACTGAAGCTCGTTGCGGTCATCGACGAGGCGGTACTCCACCGGCAGATCGGTGGACCGGAGGTCATGGCGGAGCAGCTCGTGACTCTGCTCGAAGCACAGAAGCGCTGGAACATCACCATCCAGGTCATCCCGTTCCGAGAGGGCGCCTACGCCTCGATGGTGTCCAGCTTCCACATCCTCGGCTTCGAGGAAGGACCCGGAGTGGTCTACATCGAGGGACTGACTGGCGACCTCTACGCTGAGGGCGAGGACGTCGACCGCTGCGCACGAGTGTTCAGCAACCTGCGGGCAGCCGCACTGTCACCCACGGCCTCGACCACATTGATCAAGAAGCTTCGTGACAAGGAGACGCCATGAAGGCGCTCGATAACCAGTGGCATACCAGCACCCGCAGCGGCGGCAACGGCGCGTGCGTCGAAGCTCGGTACACGGACCACACCGCCCAGGTTCGAGACTCCAAGGACCGGCAGGGGCCGGCGCTGGCGTTCAGCGCGGGTCAATGGGTCGACTTCGTCCAGGGAATCAAGTCCGGCCAGTTCAACGCGTGAGTAAGGGTGCCGGGTGCGGTCACTTGGAAGTAACCCACGTGAGTGGCGTGAATCTCCCGTTAGCTGGCTAAGGCCCACGGCCTAACCAGGACCGATACGGAGAAGCGGCCTGTGGCCAGGTCCGCTCGTGTCGCTTGGTCGGTCGACTCACATTGGTACGGCAGCCCTGGATCCAGCGGGTAATCGGGAATCTCGCTGCTCGGCCTCGACCGCACAGGCAGCTCGGGACTGCCCAGGTCACCTTCTCGGCAGCCTGCTTCGGCGTAAGTCCAGAGTCGATCATGAGCGGCAACCCCGGTTGGTCCCCATAGCCGCGCTCGGGCTACCCGGCGACTTGCCGGTTCCCGTGGAACCGATCGGCGAGGTGCGGTCAGATGGAACCACAGGCGTCCGTCGTCGGCCGGGGATCGAGGGAGGGGGTACGCCGTGGAGGTGCTCATCCTGATCGTGGTGCTGGGCGTCACCGTCCTGGTCGGCACCACCCTCGGCGGTCGGTACCGGGTGGCGCCGCCGGTGCTGCTCATCGGGCTCGGGGTGCTGCTCGGGCTGGTGCCACCGCTGTCCGAGGTGACCCTGGAGCCGGACCTGGTGCTGCTGATCTTCCTGCCCGCGATCCTCTACCGGGAGAGCCTCACCATCAGCTTGCGCGAGATCCGGGCCAACCTGCCGGTGATCGGGCTGCTCGCCGTGGTGCTCGTGGTGCTCACCATGGTCACGGTGTCCCTGACCGCGCAGGCGTTCGGCGTGAACCCGGCGGCAGCCTGGGTGCTCGGCGCGGTCCTCGCGCCGACCGACGCCGCGGCGGTCACCGGCCTGGCCAAGCGCCTGCCCCGGAAGCTGCTCACCACCCTGCACGCGGAGAGTCTGATCAACGACGGCAGCGCCCTGGTGATCTTCGCGGTGACCGTGGGTCTGCTCACCCACAGCGACAAGCCGGGGGTGCTGGGCATCGGTGAGGAGTTCGTCGGGGCCGGCGTCGGTGGGGTGGTCGCCGGTCTGCTGGTGGGCGCCGCCGTGGTCCTCATCCGCAAGCGGCTCGACGACCCGCTGCGGGAGGGGGCGCTGAGCGTGCTGACGCCGTTCGCCGCGTTCCTGCTCGCCGACGCGGTGCACGCCAGCGGTGTGCTGGCCGTCGTGGTCGCCGGCCTGATGCTGGCCTACGCCGGTCCCCGAGTGATCCGCGCCCGGTCCCGGGTGCTGGCGTACGCGTTCTGGGACCTGTCCACGTTCCTGATCAACGGCGGGCTGTTCGTGCTGCTCGGCACGCAGATCCCCCGAGCGGTGAAGGGCATCTCCAGCACCTCGCCGGGTCGGGCCCTGGCGATCGTGCTGGTGGTCACCCCGGTCGTCGTCGCCACCCGGCTGCTGTTCGTCTACCTGACGGCGGAGTCGGCGAAGCTGCTGCGCCGCCGGATGCTGGACCAGGACCCGTCGGCGTCCGACTGGCGGGTGGGGACCGTGGCCGGCTGGTCCGGTTTCCGGGGCGCCGTGTCGCTCGCCGCCGCGCTTGCCGTCCCGACGATGACTGCCGCCGGCACACCGGTGACCGAACGCGACCTGATCATCTTCGTCACCGCGCTGGTGATCGTCCTGATCATGCTGGTGCAGGGCACCACCCTGCCGCTCGTGGTGCGCTGGGCGGCGCTGACCGGCGACCCCGAACGCGTCGACGAGGCCCGGCAGGCACGCCTGCGTGCCACCCAGGCCGGCCTGGACGCGCTGCCCCGGGTCGCTGCCGAGGTCGGCGTCGAGGGGGAGTCGGTACGTCGGCTGCAGGCCGAGTACCAGCGGCACCTGGCGGACTTCAACGAGACCGGTGGGCGTACCGCCGAGGAACGCCGGCTGGACCGTCGACTGCGCCTCGGCGTCCTCGCACACAAGCGGCGGGAGCTGACCCGGCTGCGCGACAACCGGGAGATCGACGACCTGGTGCTCCAGGAGCTTCAGGCCGCCCTGGACAACGAGGAGATCCGGCTGCTGGGGCGGGGACCCAACGACTGAGCACCCGCCGAGACCGGCCGGTCCGGTCCTGACGGATTGGTGACACCGCCCCCCGTACGAGCGGGGCGTTCGGCCACGTCCTCGGCGGGTACGGTGAGAGGCGGTTCGGCTTCCGTCGATGTGTTCGGTCCGCGAGGGGGTGCCCGTGACGGCCGGAGCGAGCGAGGCCGACCCGCGGGCGGTCACCGAGCGCGAGTTCCTCGACGAGCTGGTGGCGGTCACCCGCGAGCGTGTCGCCACCGAGTTCCTCTACCTGATGGCGTCCGACGGCGCCGTCATCGGGGTCCAGTGGGAGCAGCCCGGCATGGACCACAGGCGCCGCTACCGGGTGCGCGACGCCTGCCCGCACTGCGTCGTCCTCGAGGGGGTGCTGGCGCTGGCGCCGATGCTGCCGCTGGACGTCATGCGTGCCGGTCGCGCCCGACCCCAGTACGAGACGGTGCTGCGCACCGGCCGGCTGCCTCACCTGGCGTTCGCCCGGCCGGCGGGTCCGCCCGGCGCGAGCTGGCTGGGGGACTGCCACGCGGTCGACGGTGACCCGCACTCCACCGCCGACTGTCCCCGCCACGCCGTGCCCCCACCCACAGGTGACCCGCTGGAGCTGCGCCTCGGGTCGCTGCCCCGGGCCGTCCGTGAGCTGTATCCGCACGACGGCGCCGCGACCGCCGACCTCCAACAGCGGCTGCGGGTCGCCCAGGACTGGCGGGCCGACGCGCAGGCGGTGGCGAGCGGCATCCGGGAGGCGGCGGCGACCTGGGCGTTCCTGCGCAACTCCTGCGTGCTGGGCGTGCCGGTGCCCGGCGTCAACGGTCTCGTGCTCACCCTGCCGCCGGGCCGGGCCCCGGACGACCGGCCCCTGGCCGAGCTGCACGCCGCGACGGCGCGCGCCGTGCCCACCGGCGGCCCGCTGCCCTACCAGGAGCGGGCCTGCCTGCTGCCGGAGCCGGCGTCGGGAACGCACCGCATGCCGACGTACGCCGGAGCTGTGGACCTGACCGCCGCGGCGCCGGTGCGCACGCTGCGTCTGCCGGCGCCCCGCCGGCCGCTGAGCACCACCGGCCGGGGCGTGCTGCTGCTCTACGAGGCCCGACACGCCATGGGCCGGCACGTGGCGAGCGCTCCCGTGCGTGACAGCGCGTAATGGGATTCCGAGGCGGCGTTGCAGGTCTTCGAGTTCACCCTGCTGGAGCGGGTCGCCGGGCGGCACTACCAGGAGGCGGTGGCCGCCTACCTCCAGGCGCTGCGCCGCGAGGGCGACCTGCTCGCCCGCCCGCACAGGGTGCTCGACCGGCGCCGACGCAAGGCGCTGTCAGTGGCGTTCGGCGGGCTGGACGACGAGGAGCTGCACCTGTGGGCATCTGTCGCGTACCGCAACGCCATCCTGGAGCTGCTCGGCGACCTGAAGGCGTTCGCCGGGCACCTGCGCCGCCAGGCGGGCTGAGCGCCCGGCTCAGAGCACCTGTGCGAGGAAGCGGCGGAGCCGGGGATGCTCGGCCCCCTCGAAGATCCTCTCCGGTGGGCCGGCCTCCAGCACCACACCCCGGTCCATGAAGGCGACGGTGTCGGCGACGTGCCGGGCGAAGCCCATCTCGTGGGTGACCACCACCATTGTCATTCCGGCGGTGGACAGGTCGGCCATCACCCCGAGCACCCCCTTGACCAGCTCCGGGTCGAGCGCCGAGGTGGCCTCGTCGAAGAGCATCACCTCGGGCCGCAGCGCCAGCGCCCGGGCGATCGCCACCCGCTGCTGCTGACCACCGGAGAGCTGCGTCGGCCGCGCGTCGGCCTTTCCGGCGAGCCCCACCAGCTCCAGTTGGGCGCGGGCGACCGCGACCGCCTCGTCCTCGCCGAGCTTGCGCAGCCGACGCAGCGCCAGGGTGATGTTGCGCAGCACGCTCAGGTGCGGGAACAGGTTGAACTGCTGGAAGACCATGCCCACCCGCTGGCGCAGCGCGTCCGGGTCGTCGCGCAGGACGCTGCGCCCGTCCAGCAGCACGTCGCCGCGGTCGGGCTCGATGAGCCGGTTGAGCGTACGCAGCAGAGTGGACTTGCCCGACCCGGACGGCCCGATCACACAGGCCGTCGCGCCGCGCCGCACGGTCAGGTCGACGCCGCGCAGCACGCGGTTCGGCCCGAAGGCCAGGTGGACGTCGCGCGCCTCGACGCTTACCGAGGTGGTGGTCGTGCTGGTGGTCATCGCCGGTCTCCCTCCGGTGCCCCGGCCAGCGCCGGGTCGGTGTCGTCCTCGTCCTCGTCGTCGGCCGGCGCGGTGGCCGGTCGGCCGTGCCGCAGCCGCCTGTCGATCGCGTTCACGACGTGCGTCAGGGGGACGGTCAGCGCCAGGTAGAACAGGCCCGCCAGCAGCAACGCGGACTCGTTGCCGGTGGTGGCCGCGTAGTCCTGCCCGATGCGGAACAGCTCCCGCTGGCTGGCCACCAGGCCGAGGAAGTAGACCAGGCTGGAGTCCTTGATCAGCGCGATGAGCTGGTTGACCCAGGCGGGCAGCACCCGCCGGATGCCCTGCGGAATGATCACCAGCCGCATGGCGTCGGCCCAGGAGAACCCGAGCGCCCGGGCGCCCTCCAACTGGGCGGCCTCCACCGACTGGATGCCGGAGCGGAAGATCTCCCCGATGTACGCCGCCGCGATCAGCGACAGCGCGAGGATGCCCAGCGGGTACGGGTCCGGCCCCCAGACCCGCATGCCGAGCGGCGCCAGCCCGACGCCGATCAGGAGGATCGTCGCCGCGGCCGGAAGCCCCCGGAACACGTCGGTGTAGGCGCGGGCCGGCCAGCGCAGCCACCGACTGCGGGAGATGCCGGCCACGGCCAGCAGCAGGCCGAACACCGTGCCGAGCAGGGCGGCGGAGACCGCCAGGATCAGCGTGTTGGGCAGCCCGACGGTAAGCATCTCGGGCAGCGCCTCGCGCATCGCGTCGGCGTCGAAGAAGGTCTCCCACAGGGTGCTCAACGGATCCATCTGTCGCCTCTCCTACCGCCCCGCTCGCTCGTCACCGGTTCAGGACGCGGCCGACGCGGATGGCACGGTGGACGCGGACGGCGCCGCCACGGTGCCGCTGCCCGGCGTGAAGTCCGCCGGGATCGGCCGGCCCGGGTAGTACTGGGCCTGCAGCCGGCTCCAGGTGCCGTCGGCGATCACCTCGTCGAGGCCCTTGTTCAGCGCCTCGCGCAGCTTGTCGCTGCCCTTGGCCACGGCGTACGCGGTCGGCGCCGGGCTGAGCTGCTTGGCCGCCACGGTGATCTTGCCGTTGCTGTCGGCGGCCGACTTCTCGCCGATCTCCGCGGGAGCGATCCACGCGTCGGCGGTGCCCGCCTTGAGCTGGTTGATCGCGCCGTTGTAGTCGGGCACCCGCACCGGGTCGAGCTGCTTACCGGTGGCGTAGTCGTCCTGGACGGTGCCCTGCACCACGACTACCCGCTTGCCGGCGAGTTGGTCGAACCCGTGGATCGACGAGCCGGCCGGCACGTCCAGGCCGAAGTAGCCGAAGTCGTAGCCGTTGCCGAAGTCGACTGTCTTCTTGCGCGCCTCGGTGATCGTGATCGAGGAGCTGCCGACGTCGAACTTGTGGTTGTTGACCTGGCTGAGCAGCGCGGAGAAGTCGGTGCCGACGAACTCGACAGTGAGGCCGAGCTTGCCGGCGACAGCGGTCAGCAGGTCGTTGTCGAATCCGGTGAATGTGCCGTCCTTGAGGTACACGTTCGGCGGGGCGTCGGTAAGCGTGCCGGCGCGCAGCACGCCCGCCTGCGCCAGGCCGTACGGGTTGCCGGCGGTGTCGGTCGACGCGTCGTCGCCGCAGGCGGTCAGCGCGGTGGTGGCCAGGACGGCGGCCGCGCCCAGGGCGGCGACGCGGGTGAGGGCAGGAAGAAAACGCACAGGTGTCTCCGAAAGGGGTGTCTCGGCGCGCACGGACGTGCGCCACCGACGGTGCGCCCGATGGGCGTACCGCTGGAAATGGGTGTGGGAAGAGGGACGCGTCAGTGCGCGGTGCGGCGGCGACACGCCGCGCTGCACATTCGCATCATGTCCACGTGCCGTCGCCGGGTCAGTGCCGGCGCGAGCCGGCCGGCGCGCAGATCCGCGACGTCTGCCGGTGGGGTGGGGCTGAGGATGCGCATACGGTCTCCCGGGTCTGGTGCTGACCTGGGTGCCAGGCCACGCTTGCGCCGACGTCGTGTCGGTGCCTGGTCTTCACCCGGGGCACCCCACCGCGGAGGAGGGTTGCCGGCCAGCGAGCCGGGGCTTCGCGCTGGCGCTCATGACCTGCGCCGAGGCTAGCAGCTCCGACCGGTGAACCGTCCAGCCGTTATGACCACGCTCACCGTCGGCGACGGTTCGACCCGCAGGTCAACCGGCGTGCACGTGCGGCCGACGGCGCGGGTCGGGCTCCTGGCGACGCAGGATCTCCCGGGTGACCGAAGCGATGGCGCCCTGCCCGAACGCCAGGTAGCGAAGGATGTTGCGACCCGGGCCGCCCTCGCTCCAGTCGAAGTAGATGTGGGGGCGTCGCCGGCTCCGGTCGCGGATCTCCAGCAGCAGGGCGGCGAGCGCGGTGGGCACCGAGGAGCCGGTCAGGCTGAGCACCGGGTAGCTGTCGTGCGCCACGCTGCCGCGCACCAGCAGGTCGGTCTCGAAGTCCGACGGGTCGCCGACGTGGACCTCGACGAAGATGACGTCGCTGTCGTCGGGGAATTCGTTGTCCGCCATGGTCTGCGCCAGCTTGGCGCGGTACTCGGCCGGGTCGTGGCGCTGCGGCTCGTGCGCGATGAGGCGGATCCGACGGGTGGCGCGCTCGTCGATCATCCGGGCGGCGACCGGGTCCAGCTCGACGTGGTCGACCCGCAGCTCGTAGGCCCGCATGATCCGGGACAGCACCGACACCAGGATCATCCCGCCGATGAAACAGGCGGCGATCTTGACGCCGTCGGGGCGTTCCACGACGTTCGCCACTGTGGTGTAGACGAAGATCAGCGCGATGGTGCCGAACGCCCACGTCCGCCCCCGCTGCCGCCGTCGCCGCGCCGCGAGGGTCACGGCCGTCGCCGCCGAGGTGATCAACACCAGGACCCCTGTGGCGTACGCCCCGCCCTGCGCGTCCACGCTTGCGGAGAAGACCACAGTGATCAGGAACGCCACCGCGGTGAAGACCAGCACCAGCGGCCGGACCGCCCGCGCCCAGGCAGGGGCCATGCCGTAACGCGGCAGATACCGGGGTACGAGGTTGAGTAGACCGGCCATCGCCGACGCCCCCGCGAACCACAGGATCGCGATCGTGGACAGGTCGTAGACGGTGCCGAACACCCCGCCGAGGTGTTGGTGCGCCAGGTAGGCCAGTGCCCGGCCGTTCGCCGGACCGCCGGGCTGGAACGCCTCCGGTGGGATCAGCACGGTGGTGGTCACGCTGCTGGTGATCAGGAAGACGCTCATCGTCGCGGCGGCGGTCGTGAGCAACCGCCGCGCGCCCCGGATCCGGCCCAGCGGGCGGTCCTCCGAGTCCTGGCGGTCCCCCTGGATGTGCGGCATCACGGCCACCCCGGTCTCGAAACCGGACAGGCCCAACGCCAGCTTCGGGAACACCAGCAGGGACAGCCCGACCACCAGCAGGGGATCGCCGTGCCCGGTGCTCAGGGCTGTCGTCCAGTCCCCGACCGCGCTCGGGTGGGTCACCACCCGCCACAGCGCGTCGGCGATGACCACCGCGTTCAGCGCCAGGTAGACAGCGACCAGGACGACCGCGATCCCGATGGCCTCGCCGAATCCCTTGAGGAACACCGCGCCCAGCAGTGCCACAAGCAGCAGCGTGAGGAGCACCTCGTGTCCCTTGAGCCCGCTGGGCCAGAACGGGTTCTCGTCGAGGTGGGCTGTCGCGTCCGCCGCCGAGAGGGTGATGGTGATGATGAAGTCGGTGGCCGCGAAACCGAGCAGCACCAGCACGAACAGCTTCCCCGGCCAGTAGCTCAGCAGGCGTACGAGCATCGCTATCGAGCCCTCACCGTGCGGGCTCTCCACCGCCACCCGCCGATACACAGGCAGCGCGCCCAGCAGCGTCACCAGCACCAGCACAAGCGTCGCCACCGGCGACAGCGCCCCGGCGGCCAGCGCCGCGATGCCCGGCTGGTAGCCCAGCGTCGAGAAGTAGTCGACGCCGGTCAGGCACATCACCTTCCACCACGGGTGGTGCCGATCCTCGGGCGGGCGGCCGCCCGGGCCGGAATGCCGCGCGGCCCGCTCCGTACCGCCGTCGAGCAGCCAGCCGCGCAGCCGCCCGCCGCGCCTGTCGCCCTGCACCGGCGTTTCCTCCGTCCTCCGCCCATGGTCACCGCGAGTATCCGCCCCGCCGCGCGCGCCCGTCCCGGGTACGCCGAACCCGCCCGTCGGCCGGCCCGTCGGAGGGTTTCGGTCCGGGGGCAGGGGGGATGCAGCGCCTCCGGCGCCCCCGCGCCGAACCGTCCGGTCGGGCCGGGAGGCCGCCGGATGGGATGTCACCGGGGAAGGAGCGGGTCATGGTCGGCGGCCGTCGCTTCCGCCCGGGTGGTGGCTTCGGCCGCCAGCTCGACGAACACGAGAGCCACGTCGGCGGGCCGCCACCGCCGGAGCCGCCCCCGCCCTGCGGCGGCATGGTGGACAGTGCCGTCTACATCCGGGGGCACCGGTTCGCCTCACCGGCTGGCCTCGCGGAGACGTACTCCTGCCTGCAGGAGCAGGACGACGCGATGGCCTGGATCGGGTTGTACCGGCCCGACATCGACCAGATCTCCTCGCTGGCGCGCGAGTTTCGCCTGCACGACCTGGCGGTGGAGGACGCGATCAACGCCCACCAGCGACCCAAGCTGGAGCGGTACGGGCACACGCTCTTCGTGGTGCTGCGTGCCGCCCGTTACGACGACCTGCGGGAGGAGGTGGAGTTCTCCGAGCTGCACCTGTTCATCGGGCCCGGCTTCGTGGTGACGGTCCGCCACGGCGAAGTCCCCGACCTGGCAGCGGTCCGGCGGCGCATGGAGGCCGACGCGCCGATGCTCGCCCGGGGCCCCGAGGCGGTCCTGTACGCGATCCTCGACCAGGTCGTCGACGGGTACGCGCCGGTGGTCGCCGGCCTGGAGAACGACATCGACGAGATCGAGACCCAGGTCTTCGGCGGCGACCCGAACGCCAGCCGGCGCATCTACGGGCTCAGCCGGGAGGTCATCGAGTTCCAGCGGGCCGCCCGCCCACTGCTCGGCATGCTCGACGCGTTGGCCAGCGGCGCCGGCAGCTACGGCACCGACGAGGAGCTGCGCCGCTACCTGCGCGACGTGACCGACCACCTCACCCAGGTGGTGGAGCGGGTGGACGGCTTCCGGCACCTGCTGCAGAACATCCTCACCGTCAACGCCACCCTCGTCTCGCAGCAGCAGAACGAGGAGATGCGCAGCCTGACCGCGGCCAGCTACGCGCAGAACGAGGAGCTGAAGAAGGTCTCCTCGTGGGCCGCGATCCTGTTCGCCCCCACGCTCATCGGCACCGTGTACGGGATGAACTTCGTCCACATGCCGGAGCTGAACTGGCACTTCGGCTACCTGTTCGCGCTGCTGTTGATGCTGCTGGTCTGCGGCACCCTCTACCTGGTCTTCAAGCGGCGCGGCTGGCTCTAGGAGCGGGGCGCGAGGCTCACTCGATGCCGCGCAGGATGTGCCGCTCGTCCTCGCTGTCGTCGTCACCGGCGCCGATGCGACCGAGCAGCACGGCGGCGGCCCAGATGGTCAGCGGGGTGGCCGCCCCGGTCATCCCGCCACCGGTCCGGTCGTGGTTGGTCTGGCTCCGCTCCGTGCGCGGTGGCCTGCGCTGAGCCTGCATGGGCCCTGCCTCTCCTCGTCGAAGCCGCCGCGGGCGGCGCGGTGTGCGCCCGCGCCCCCGGCCGGGCGGCCCGCTTGCGCGGGTCGCCACCGGTACGGCATCCACGTCGAACCATCCCACGCCCGGCCGCATCCGCACCCCCTGTTTTCGGTTTCCCGACTGTCGCCCGCCAAACCGGACATATCGCCTCGATGGTGTGTCGACCGGCCGACTGGGTAGCGACGCACGGGTGAGTGAATCTCTCGACGCGGCCGCACCCGTCGTTCACGGGCGCCGAGCGTTGCCCCACTACCTCGTCGCGGCGACGCTCGCCCGGGGCGCGGACGCGGGCGCCGCGGTGGGCGTGGTCCTGTTGGCCACCCTGCCGGAGGTCGGGGCCAGTCGCCCGACGCTGCTGGGCGGTCTGCTGGCCACCTGCCTGACCGCACCGCACCTGCTGGGACCGTTCCTCGCCCGTCCGCTGGACCGGGCACCGGACGGTCGGGGCCTGCTGGCCGCCGCCTTCGCCACGTACGCCGGAGCTGTCGCGCTGGCCGCGCTGCTGCTCGGCCGGGTGCCGGTCGGTGTGCCTGCCGCCCTGCTGATCGTGGCCGGTGCCTGTGGGCCGCTGCTGACGGGGGGACTGAGCAGCCGGCTGGCCGCGCTCCTCGCCCCGGACGAGCGGGCGCAGCGCCGTGGTCAGGGCTGGGACGCGGTGACGTACGGGGTGGGCGGCAGCGCCGGCCCGGCCCTCGTGGCAGTGCTCGCCGCCGTGGCCGGACCCCGGATGTCCCTGCTCGGGCTGGCCGCCGCCACAGTGGTCGCGGCGGCCCTGGTGGGCACACTGCCGGCCCGCGTCCCCGGACGGCACGGTCCGGCGCGGGCCCGGCCCGCCGCGCGCGGCGGGCTGCGAGCGCTGCTCGGGCCCGGGCCGCTGCGCCGGGTCACCGGGGTCACCATGGTCGGCGCGCTCACCGGTGGGGCGATCTCGGTGCTCGCCATCATGCTGGCGGCGGACCTCGGTCGGGAGGCGGTCTCCGGCGCGGTGCTCGCCGCCGCCTACGGGGGCGGAAACCTCGTCGCCGCGCTCCTGGTCACGGCGTTCCCGCTCACCGGCGAGCCGGAGCGGCTCACCGTCGGATGGGCGGCGCTCGGCGCGGTGGCGGTCGCGCTCTGCGCGGCCGTGCCCGGCTTCCCGGTGGCCGTCGCCGCGTTCGCGCTGGCCGGGGCGGCGACCGCGCCGCTCTTCGCGGCCACCCTGGCCGCCCGGTCGGCGTACGCGCCGGACGACGTACGGGCACAGGTGTTCGTGTCCACGGCGGCGCTGAAGGTGGCCGCCGCCTCGCTCGGCACCGGGCTGGCCGGGGTGCTCGCCCCACTGGGCCCGCGCCTGCTGCTTGTCGCCGGGGCGTCGGTCACGCTCGCCGCGGCGGCCGGGGCGACGGTCTCGCGGCGGCGACGCGACGCGGCCTAGACGAGTAATTCCCAACCCGGCCGGGGGCAGTGGGCGCAGCCGGCGGCCGGCGGTGACCGTCGGTCACCTCTCTGAGGGCGGATATGGTCGTGAGCGGTATACCTCAGAGTCATATTCATACCTCTGAGGTATACCGCTCACCAGCACATCGACACGGCGGGCAGCCACAGCGGACGGCCGGCGTCCTTCGCCGCAACCCCAGCCCGGTCTTGAGTAAGGACGTACTCGCCTAGGGCAGCGGGTGGGCGATGCCGCGGGCGTGGTCGGTGAGCGCCGCGCCGACAACTGTCGCCGCCAGCGGCAGCACCTCCAGGCAGCGGCGCACCGCCGTCGCCATCAGCGCGTTCGGCACCCGCATGGACAGCGTGCAGTGCGGCACCCAGCGCCCCGGCTGGTAGTGCCCGGCCAGGGTGATGCCGGCGTCGGCGAGCCGACCGTGCACCAACCGCTGGTGGGCCAGCAACTCCGGTGTGGGCGTCGGACCGAGCCAGAGCACCCGTCCGACGAACTGCCCGGCGTGCTGGAAGTCGAGGTGCAGTGGGGCCGCCACGACAGTTTCGCGCAGCGCCTCGGCGACCTGCTCGGGGTCGAAGCGGGGTGCCACCGCGAGCGAGATGTGCGGACGGTGCCGCTGCTCAAGCAACGAGCGCATGCTCTGCACGCCCTCGGCCTCCAGCGCGTCCCACAGCACCCGGATCCGCCGGGTGGCATCCGGGTCCAGATACAACTCCAGCGCCGCGACCACGTGATCACCGTAGCGGCCGAGGTTTGGCCGTCGGTGTCCGGCGGTACCGTGATCCGAAACAGATCAGGAGGCGTGCCCCGTGGACGTGAGTGAGCTGCTGACCGAGACGTACAACCGGCTGCCCGACCTCGTCCGCGCGGCGGTCGACGGCCTCACCCCGCAAGAGCTGCGCTGGGCGCCCGGCGAGGGCGCCAACCCGGTCGGGTGGCTGGTCTGGCACCTGACCCGCGTCCAGGACCACCACGTCGCCGACCTGCTCGACACCGAGCAGGTCTGGGTGAGCGGGGACTGGGCGGGGCGGTTCGGGCTCACCGCCGACCCGGACAACACCGGCTACGGCCACAAGCCCGAGCAGGTGGCTGAGGTGCGGCCGGAGAGCGCACAGGCGCTTCTCGACTACTTCGAGGCGGTCGCGGCACGTACCGGATCGTTCCTGGCGGGGCTGCGACCGGCGGACCTGGACCGCGTCGTCGACGAGTCGTGGGACCCGCCTGTCACCCTCGGCGTGCGGCTGGTCAGCATCGCCGACGACGACCTGCAACACGCCGGGCAGGCCGCCTACGTCCGCGGCCTCATCAGGCCCTAACCCCCGTCCTCCCGGTTCACCCGGATCGGGTGACTTCCGCTCACCCCGCGCCGGGTGATCCTGTCGGGATGCGGGAGGTGACCTGATGGGCACGACGGCGGCGCGGTTCCTGCAGGACCTCGACCCGGGCCGGCGCGCCGACCTGCCCGCGACCACCGCCGGGACGCTGCGCCTGGACATGCGCGGCGACGGCTGCACCGATCACTGGTACCTGACAGTCGCCGACCAGCACGTGCGGGTGAACCGGTCGGCCGACGACGCCGACCTGCTGGTCCGCGCCGACCGGGCGGTCTTCGACCAGCTCGCCAACGGCCGGTTGCACCTCGCCGAGGCGTTGCTGCGCAACGAGCTGACCGTGCGCGGCGACATGGCGCTGCTGATGCTGTTGCGCCGGATCTTCCCCGGCCCGGCCGGTGCCCGGCATCCCCGTGAGCTGGGCCGAGCGGCCCTCGCGACACAGGAGGGGTCGCGATGAGGCAGGAGCAGGTGCACGTGATCGCCGGGAACGTGTTCGCGATCAGCGACGCCCAGGGCGACATGGAGGTCGATCCGCAGGCGCCCGTCGGTCTCTTCTCGTTCGACACCCGCTTCCTGTCCCGGTGGGTGCTCAGCATCGACGGGGAACGCCTCAACGCGCTCTCCCGCGACGACATGACGTACTACGAGACCCGGTTCTTCCTGGTGCCGGGCGCGGCGAGTCACTACGTGGACGCCGACGTGTCGATCATCCGCCACCGCTCGGTGCACGACTGCCTGCACGAGCGGATCACCGTGCTCAACCACTCGGCGGAGCCCGCCGACTTCACCGTGCGGATGGAGGTGAGCGCGGACTTCACCGACATCGCCGAGATCGCCGACGTCGCACAGCCCCGACCGCGGGTCGTCCACGTCACGACCGACGACCACCGTGCGGCGCTCGTGCTGCGCTACGAGCGGGAGCGGTTCGGCCGCGTCACCACGGTGCGCAGCACCGCCCCCGCCGAGATCGACGAGGAGGGGCTCACGTTCCGGATCCGGGTCCCGCCCGAGGGGACGTGGGAGACCACCCTGCACGTCAGCATGACCATGCAGGGCGAGGGTGACCGGGACATGCGCACCGAAGTGGAGTCACACCAGCAGATCGTGCGGGACGGAATGGGCGACGACCTGGCCGCGTGGCTGAGCCGGGCCCCGCAGTTGGTGGCCGAACGGGACGGCCTGGAGGAGACGTACCAGGGCGCTCTGGCCGCCCTGGCGGCGCTGCGATACCAGCCGCTCGCGCTCAGCGACCGGGTGCCGGTCGGCGGCCTGCCGTGGGCGATGGGAATGTGCGGGCGGGACGCCATCATCGCCTGCCTGCAGAGCCTGGCGTTCACCCCCGAGCTGGCCCGCGCGACGCTGCGGATGCTGGCGCTGCTGCAGGGTGGCCAGCTCGACGACGACCACGACGAGGAGCCGGGCAAGATCCTGGTCCAGTTGCGCTACGGCGAGCTGGCCGCGTTCGGCGAGCGGCCGAACGCGCTGTACTACGGCGCGGCCGACACCACACCGCTGTTCGTGGTCCTGCTCGACGAGTACGAGCGGTGGTCCGGCGACGCGGACCTGGTTCGCGAGCTGCGCCACCCGGCACGGCTGGCGCTGGACTGGATCGACGAGTACGGCGATCTGACCGGTGACGGCTACCTGCGCTACCAGCGCCGCAACGAGCGGCACGGCATCGTGAACCAGTCCTGGAAGGACTCCACCGACGCGATAGTCGACGCGCACGGTCGGCTGCCCGCGCTTCCCCGCGCCACCTGCGAGTTGCAGGGCTACGCGTACGACGCGAAGCGGCGCGGCGCCCGGCTGGCCCGCGAGTTCTGGGGCGAGCCCGCGTACGCCGACCGGCTCGATCGGGAGGCGGCGGCGCTCAAGGAGCGGTTCAACAGGGACTTCTGGCTGCCGCACCGGGAGTACTACGCGTTGGCGCTGGACCCGTACGGCGAGCCGGTGGACGCGCTGGCGTCCAACATCGGGCACCTGCTGTGGAGCGGGATCGTCGCGGACGATCGCGCCGAGGCGGTCGCCGAGCACCTGCTCGGGCCGCGGCTGTTCAACGGGTGGGGCGTGCGGACGTACGCCGCCGGGCAGCGCCCGTACAACCCGGTGGGCTCGCACCTGGGGGCGGTGTGGCCGTCGGACAACGCGCTTGTCGCCGCCGGCCTGCGGCACTACCGTTTCGACGCGCACGCGGCCCGGATCGCGGCAGGCATCTTCGACATGGCGCAGACGCTCGGCGGGGCGGTGCCGGAGCTGATCGCCGGCTACGAGCGGGGCCTGACGAAGTATCCGGTCCAGTTGCCCTCGGCCGGTCGTCCCCAGTCGTGGTCCTCGGGCGCGCTGCTGATGTTGCTGGGCACCGTGCTGGGGCTGCGACCCACAGGCGAGGACCTGCTGGTGAATCCGGCCCTGCCCACCGGCTTCGGCGGTGTCGAGCTGCTCGACATCCCCGGCCGTTGGGGGCACACCGACGCGTACGCCGGTGACCGCTCCACCCAGCCGGGGGCCCGACGGCGATCCTGAGTCAGGGGCTCCGGCCCGTCGCGCCGTCGGCGTCCTGATCGAGGGACGGGAACACCTGGGCCGGGGAAGGGTGTCGGCGGTGCGCCTGGGCGCTGCGGAAGCCCTGCACGGCGAGGCCCAGGCCGGCCAGTTCGTCGGGGCGCGGCGCGGCGCGCACCGCCGTCAGGAGCAGCACGACCGGACGCGTGCCGCTCGTCGGGTCGACGGGGAAACCGCCGAGCAGCCGCTCGACGGTTTCGTGGTCCATCCGGTGGGCGCTCATCTCTGTCCCTCAGCGCCGACCCTGCGGGCGATGTCACATCCGCGCCCGGGGCGGGAACCGTGGTGACGGCACGAGGCGAAGCGCCCGCGGGCCGGCCGCGGCTCAGCCCATGGTCTTCGACCCGTCGATCGCCTCGCGCAGGATGTCGGCGTGCCCCGCGTGCTGGGACGTCTCGGCGATGAGGTGCAGCAGCACCCGACGGACCGTCCAACTCGCACCCGGCTCGAACCACGGCGCCTGCGGCAGCGGGTGGGCCGCGTCCAGGTCGAGAGTGGCGATCAGCTCGTCGGTGTGGTCGGCCACCGCGCGGAACCGCTCGACCAACCCGGCCAGGGTCTCGCCCGGCGCCATCCGGAACTGACCGACCCAGTCGATCTCCTCGCGCTGCATCGCCTCCGCGCCACCCACGGCGAACAGCATCCACCGCTCCTCGGTGCCGGCGACGTGCTTGATGAGCCCGCCGGGGCAGAGCTCGCTGACGGTGCTGCGCGCGGCGGCCTGCTCGTCGGTCAGCCCGTCGACGGTCTGCAGGAGGAAACCCCGGTGCCGGCGCAGCGTCTGCAGCAGGTCGGCCCGTTCCCCGGTGAGCTGCGCGGTGCTGGTCATGTGGTGCCCTTTCGTCGAGGTCCGATCGAGCGTCAGCCTAGGACCGGGCACCGACACTTCGGGGTGGACACGACGAGGCCGCCGGCCGTCAGCGGTTGCCGATCGGGGCGCGGGACTGTCCACTGAACGACATGGGTGTGATCAAGGTGGGCACGTCGTCCT
Source organism: Micromonospora lupini (assembly GCF_026342015.1). Taxonomy (NCBI): domain Bacteria; kingdom Bacillati; phylum Actinomycetota; class Actinomycetes; order Micromonosporales; family Micromonosporaceae; genus Micromonospora; species Micromonospora lupini. The sequence continues at coordinate 432,711 of NZ_JAPENL010000003.1, read as the reverse complement.
GGGCGGACCAGACGTTGCTGCGCTCCGGCTGGTATCCGCGCTCGGCCAACACGCCGGCCGGCCGGTTGGCCTTCTACGCCGGCCGGTTCCCGCTTGTCGAGGTGGACACGTCCTACTACGCCGTTCCGGTGCCGGAGACCACGCACGGCTGGGTCGACGCGACGCCTGACGACTTCACCTTCGACGTCAAGGCGTTCAGCCTCTTCACCGGTCACCCGACGCCTGTCGCCGCGCTGCCCCGGGATCTGCGGCCGGCCGCCGGCCCGAGCCGGGTCCGCCGTCGCGACCTGCCCGAGCAGGCGTACGACGAGCTGTGGGCCCGTTTCCGGGCGGCGCTGGACCCGATCGCGGCCGCCGGCAAGCTGGGTGTGGTGCTGTTGCAGTTTCCGCCGTGGTTGGCGCGCGGCGCCGCCGCCGAACGCCGCATCGTCGAGCTGGCGCAGCGGTGCCGGCCGTGGCGGGTGGCGGTGGAGCTGCGGCACGGCTCCTGGTTCGACGGAGCCGCGACGGCCGCGACCCTGGATCTGCTGCGCGCGCACGACCTCTCCCTGGTCTGCGTCGACATGCCGCAGGGGCATCCGTCGTCGGTGCCGCCGATCCTGACCCGTACGGCGGAGCCGGCGATCATCCGCTTCCACGGCCACAGCGACGCGTGGCGTGACGGCGACAAGCAGGACAAGTTCCGCTACGCGTACGACGAGTCGGAGTTGCGGGACTGGGCCGGCCGGCTGGCGGAGCTGGCCGCGGACGTCGACGACCTGCACGTGCTGTTCAACAACTGCTGCGCCGGGCAGGCCCAGCGCGACGCCACACGGTTGGCGCAGGTGCTCGCCGAGACGATGTTCGCGAAGCCGCGGGCGCCCGCCGGGCCGCGTCGACCGGCCGACGGTGCGACGGTCGCGGCGCGGGCCGGGTCGACCGGCTGACGGCCTGCTGCCCGCGTACCCCCCGTTCGGGCGGGGCACGCGGGCAGCGCGGCTGATCAGGAGCGTCGACCCCGGCTGCGCAGCGCGTCCTGGGTCGACTCGTTGACGTCCGCGTCGTCGGGGAAGCTCCGACCGCTGGGCGCCGGGTCCGGTGGCGCGCCAGGCCCGGCCATCGTGGTGCGGGTGGGCTCGACCGAGCCGAAGCCGTGTCGACCGGCCGGACCGCTGCGGCCGGACGGAGCGCCCGCGCGTCGTTCACCGCGCCGCCCCTCGGGCACCGCCGTCTCCTCGCTGCCCTCGTCCATCGGCGAGTCGTCGTCGGCGCCCCAGGGCGCGTCGGCGTCGAAACCGTCGCCGGTGCCCCACGGGTTGACCGCCTCCGGTTCCGGCCGGTCACCGCCGCCACTGGCGCGTCCCTCGTGTGCCGTCATGGCCACCTCGCTCGTCGGTCCGCCGCTACCGACGGACGGATTGCCCGTCACCGGGCCGGTCCTGCCCGCTCGGAACGCCGTGCGGCGTGGCGGGCGCGCAGGGCCGGCCGGTGCCCCGTCGTCGACGGTCCGGCGGGACGCCGGCCGGCCCGACGCTCAACGTCCGGCCATGGCCATCTGCCGCTTGCCGACGCCCATGCCCATCTTGGCGATGCCCATCGGGGCGTTGCGCATCCCGCCGGTGCGGCTGAGGATCCCGCGCAGCACCTGCCCGGGCTTCTGCTGCTCACCCATGTACGCGGTGACCACGACGAGCGATCCGGTCAACGCCGGAATCGCCCACTGGAGCAGCTTCATCTGCCGCTGCGAGGAGGCGACGCTCGCCGGCGTCTGGTGGTTGGGCTCGGTGGCGCCGTTCACCGGCGGGCCGCCTGCCTTCTCCAACCGCATGCCGACCAACCGGCTGTAGCCGGTGACCGCGAGCGCGCCGATCGTCAGCGCCGTCTTGAGGGCGCTGGCCCGGCCCACTCCGCGCTGGGCCGCCACCCGAGGACTCTCCGTGACCAGTTCGCCGACCGCCCCGGCCAGGTGCGCGCCGATCGCCGCCGCGTTGACCGGGGTCCACCTCGACCATCCGGCCGAGGCGACGGGCAGCCGCTGGGTGGAGTCGTTGATTTTCGCCGCTGCGCCGTTGACGCCGAAGGCACCCATGAGGGAGCCGCCGAACCAGGCCGCCAGACCCAGATCGTGCATCGAGCGCAGTGCGGTGTGTCGTTCGGACATGTGATCCCCTTCCGCCGTGTCGGGCGACGCGGCTTACCCGCCGCCCGAGCGGCTAACCCCGTCGCCCGCCGGCCGATCCCCGCCGCACCGCCACGACCGGGACATTCGCGCGTCGAGGTCCGCTTTCCCCGCCGGGAGGAGTCGTCGGCGCGGTGGCGGGTAGATCCCCCCGACGCTTACGGAGAGGGGAACGACATGTCGCAGCCGGACGAGGTCCGCGAGAAGACCCCCAAGACCGATGCGGTGCTCATGCACCCGGACAACGATCCGCACCGGAACACCGCGGAGGTCGCGCCGCGCAAGGATCACGCGCAGATCCAGGTGGAACGCGACGACGAGCTGGTGCCGCTGGACCAGGAGGAGTGAGTCGGGCGCCGCCCCGAGCACCCGGTACGGCTCAGCGGGGCGGCAGGTCGGCGGCGAAACGGGCGATCCGCCCGGCCAGCGGCGCGCCGGCGCGGACCCACGTGAAATGGTCCAGCGGCGCCCCGGCCTCCACCACCGTGTAGCGCTCGCGGGTCACCGGGGCCGCGGTGAGCTTCGCGCAGAGGTGATCCATTGTCTCGTGCGGGGTGTACTGGTCGTCGTCCACGCTGATCGCCAGCACCGGTGTGCGCACCGCGCGTACCGCCGCTTCGGTGTCCGTGCCGTCGAGCCGCGGAAAGCGGCCGGTACGCGCGGTGTGTGCCCAGTCGCGGACGACCCCGCGCGCCTGCCGGCCGCCGAAGCCCCAGCCCGGCCAGACGCCGAGCAGCGCCGCGGTGGCGGCGATGCCCTGGGTGTACGGCAGCACGCCGAGCCCTCGGGGACCCGGATAGGTGCGCCAGTAGGGGATGCCCACCGCGATCAGCGCCAGAGCGTCCACGGTGTCGCGGCCGTGGCGGGCGAGGTGCAGCAACGCTGCCTGCCCGCCGAGGGAGTGGCCGAGCAGCACCCGGGTACGCCCGTCCAGTCGCGACTTGAGCGCCGCCAGGACTGCGCCGATGTCGCTGGCCAGCTCGGCGTAGCCGTGCCGGTCGGCGCGGCTCGGTGCGGGCGTGCTCGCTCCGGTGCCCCGCAGGTCCGCGACGACCACGGCCAGGCCGGCCGCACGCAGCGCCGCGGCGAACGGCCGGTAGTAGCGGGCGCGGACGCCCATCGCGGGCCAGATCACCACCACGGGAGCGCCGGGCGGCCCGGCCGGCTCGGGATAGACCTGCACGCCGAGGCGAGCGCCGTCGACGTCGACGAACTCCTGCGTGTACTCCGGGTCCCCGTTCACCGGCCCAGCCTACGTACCGAGGGGTAGCCGAGGCGGCCCGGACGTGACGGAGGCCCCGCCGGGGTGGCGGGGCCTCCGGTGGCGCTACCGGTCAGGAGACGGAGATCGTCCCGTCGCCGGCGCGGACACACGACACGGCGCGGGAGGCGGTGACGGCGGCGCCGGCGAGGCACCTGCCGAGCACCTGGTGCCCGGTGGCGTTCGGGTGCCACGACTCCTGGCAGGTCTGGAAGTAGCTGACGCAGGTGTTGGCGATCCGCTGAATGGCGATCTTGTCCTTGCCGGCGAGGCTGGTCACGAAGGTGCCGGTCGCGCCGTCCTGCAGCCGGATTGGCGTGGCCAGCGCGCCGGTCGGGCTGGACGTCGACTCGCACAGCCGCGCGCCGTCGAAGGCCCGCTGCACGTTGAGGTAGACGAGGTCGTCGGCGGGGAACTCGGCGGCCAGGGTGTCCCGGGTGGACTTCACGATGCCGCCCAGGCCCTGCGAGAAGCGGTGCCCGGGGGCGAGGCTGGCCCGGTGGATCGGGCAGCCGGCCGCGTACCGCTCGGCGCCGAGGTCACGGAACTTGTCCCGGGTGTCGTCCCGGCCGTCCTCCTCGTAGTACGCCGGGTTCAGGTCAAGCGGCAGCGGGTTGGTGTAGTCCTGGAACACCACCCGGTGCTGGCCGTCCGCGTCCACCTGGTCGAGGGTGGTCAGGATCTGGCGTACGGCGACCGTGGTCTCCGCGGTCGCGTCGCTGATCTGTGCGGCGGTGGCCAGGTCGGCGTCACTGCACGGCTTCTGCTCCACCGGCCCGTTCAGGTACGCCCAGAACTCCCACCAGCCCGTCCAGGCGTCGGCGATGAACCGGTTGGCGCACTTCTCCGCCACGCTGCCGAAGGTGAACGAGCTGTTGTTGGAACCCAGGCCGATCAGCACCAGGTCGATGTCCTGGGTCTGCGCGACGGCGCGCAGCTGGTCGAGCTGGGCGGTCACCGTACGGCCCTTCTCCCGTGCTGCCGAGGCGGTGGCGATGTCGCGCGGCTGGCCGCCGGAGCAGGCCAGGTTGAACCGGTTCTGGATGCCCGGCAGGTCCGCCTGGTTGAGCGAGGCGTTCGCCGACCGGTGGCAGAAGTACGCGTTGTTGTTCGGCGCCGACCAGCCGGGGAAGCCCTGGCTGACCCCGTTGGCGTCGACCACCGGGGTGTACGCCCCCGCGCCCTCGCCGCTGATGAAGCTGTCGCCGAGCGCCACTGCGGCGGTGGGCAGCGCGGCGGTCGCGGGGGCGGGCAGCGCGACGGCGGTCGACAGGGCTGCCGTGACGATCGTGAGTGCCGCGGCGAGCGCGGTACGCCGGAACCTGGGCATGGGGCTCCCAACCATCGAAAGATGAAAGATTCTCTGAGAGCGCGATCAGATCACCCCTGTGCAACGGGCGTCAATGGCCCGTAACAGAATCGTTCGATGAAAGACACGCACCCCTGGTGCGCGGGGCTGTCGGTCGGTCAGGGCTGTTAACGACGCCGGAGCACGGCCGCGCCGGCCGCGTGCAGACCCCGGTTCGGTTGTTCGGTTTCTCACGTCCGGCGGCGCGGGCGCGGCGGGTCGCGTAGGTCCTCCGGGAGTTGTCTCAGCCTCGGGCTAGGCTCGCTGCGGCGCGCCACGCCGGCTGACATCGCCGGTGACGGGCAGCACACCGCCGAGACCGGGGAGTACGACCAGTTGACCGCAGAGCCTGACACCCTGTACGGGGCCGATGACCTCACCCACCTTGAGGGGCTGGACGCCGTCCGCAAGCGGCCCGGCATGTACATCGGTTCCACCGACAGCCGTGGCGTGGGTCACCTCGTCAACGAGATCCTCGACAACTCCACCGACGAGGGTGTCGCCGGTCACGCCACCACAGTCGAGGTGATCCTGCACGCCGACGGCTCTGTCCAGGTCGACGACGACGGCCGCGGCATCCCCACCGACGTGCACGCCAAGTCCGGCATCTCCGGCGTCGAGCTGGTGCTGACCCGGCTGCACGCCGGCGGCAAGTTCGGCGGCTCCGGCTACAAGACCTCCGGCGGCCTGCACGGCGTCGGCGCCTCGGCGGTCAACGCGCTGTCCCGCCGCTTCGACGTGACCGTCCGCCGGGCCGGCAAGGTGCACGCCATGTCGTTCCGGCACGGCGTCCCGGGGATCTTCGACGGCGACGGGCCGGAAGCGCCCTTCACCGCCGGCCCCGGCCTCCAGGTGATCGGCGCGATGAAGCGCGGCCAGCGCACCGGCACCTCGATCCGCTGGTGGCACGACGCCCGCTACTTCGAGACCGGCGCGGCGCTCGACGTCGACGCCGTCCGGATGAAGCTGCGCAACACCGCGTTCCTGGTCCCCGGCGTGACCTACCTGCTGCGCGACCTGACCGGCGAGGCCCCCGCCGAGGAGCGGTTCCACTACCCCGACGGGCTCAGCGACATGGTCGAGTTCCTCGCGCCGGCGGGCGACCGGCCGGTCTCCGGCATGCTGCTGGTCAACGGCGAGGGGACGTACCGGGAGAACGCCGCCGACGCCAACGGCGTCATGCAGTCGAACGTGCAGCGCCGCGCCGAGGTCGAGGTGGCGTTCCGGTGGGGCACCGGCTACGAGCGCACCGTCGAGTGCTTCACCAACACCATCCGCAACGCGCACGGCGGCACCCACCGCAAGGGCTTCGAGCGGGCCCTCGTCCGCACCCTCGCCGACGCCGTCCGCAACACCCGCGGCCTGCTCAAGGCCAAGGAGGAGCCGCCCACCCTGGACGACGTCCTGGAGGGGATGACAGCCGTGGTGCACGTGCGGATCCCCGAGCCGCAGTTCACCTCGCAGACCAAGGACGAGCTGTCCACCACAGGCATCACCAAGGTCATCCAGACCCTTGTCGACGCGCACGTCAAGGCCTGGCTGGACGACCGGCGCACCAAGGCCGAGGCGCGCGTCGTCCTGCAGAAGATCGTCGACGCGGCCCGGGTGCGGCTCACCCAGAAGCAGCAGAAGGACGCTGCCCGGCGCAAGACCGCCCTGGAGGGCGCGTCCATGCCGCCGAAGCTCGTCGACTGCCGGGCGACAGGCATCGACCGCAGCGAGCTGTTCATCGTGGAGGGCGACAGCGCCCTCGGGACGAGCAGAATGGCACGGTCGTCCGAATATCAGGCGCTCTTGCCGATCCGAGGCAAGATCCTCAACGTGCAGAAGGCCAACCTCCAGCAGGTTCTGGACAATGCCGAGTGCGCGGCAATCGTCCAGGTGCTCGGGGCCGGCTCGGGGCGGACGTTCGACCTCGCGGCGCTGCGCTACGGCCGCGTGCTGATCATGGCCGACGCCGATGTGGACGGCGCCCACATCCGTACGCTGCTTATCACCCTCTTCGCCAGGTACATGCGGCCGTTGATCGAGGCTGGTCGGCTCTACGCCGCCATGCCACCCCTGCACAAGATCACCACCAGGGGGCGCAACCCGCAGACCGTCTACACCTACACCCAGGCCGAGATGGAGGCGACGGTCCGCAAGCTGGAGAAGGCCGGCAAGCAGATCGTCACGCCCATTCCGCGCTTCAAGGGCCTCGGTGAGATGGACGCCGACGAGCTGTGGGACACCACGATGAACCCCGCCACCCGCGCCGTCCGCCGCATCACCATCGAGGACGTCGACGCCGCCGAGCGCATCCTCGAACTGCTGATGGGCGAGAAGGTCGAGCCGCGCCGCAACTGGCTCATCGACTCCGCGGACCGGGTCGACCGGGATGCGATCGACGCATGAGCACCGCTGCCGTTCAAGGGGAAAGCTGAGTCATGGCACGCCGCAAGGAAAACAAGGTCGACCTCTCCTCGTTCGACCAGGCCGGCGCGCGGGTCTTCGACAACCCGCTGGTCACCGAGGTCTCCGACTCCTACCTGGAGTACGCGTTCTCGGTCATCCACTCCCGCGCGCTGCCCGACGCCCGCGACGGCCTCAAGCCCGTGCACCGCCGCATCCTCTGGTCCATGTACGAGCAGGGCTACCGGCCTGACCGTGGGCACGTGAAGTCTGCCCGAATTGTCGGCGACACCATGGGTAAGTACCATCCGCACGGCGACACGGCGATCTACGACGCGATGGTCCGCCTCGCGCAGGACTTCTCGCTCAACGTGCCGCTCATCGACGGGCATGGAAACTTCGGCAGCCCCGACGATGGTCCGGCAGCCTCGCGCTACACCGAAGCGCGGATGTCGCGCGAGGCCATGCTGCTCGTCGGTGAGCTGGGCGAGGACACCGTCGACGTCGAGCCCAACTACGACGGCTCACTGACCCAGCCGACAGTGCTGCCGGCGGCCTTCCCTAACCTGCTTGTCAACGGCGCGTCCGGGATCGCGGTCGGGATGGCCACCAACATGATCCCGCACAACCTCGCCGAGGTCGTCTCCGCGGCCCGTTGGCTGATCAACCACCCGGACGCCACTCTGGACCGGCTCATGGAGTTCGTCCCCGGCCCCGACCTGCCCACCGGCGGCGTGCTGCTCGGTCTGGACGAGGTGCGCCGCGCGTACGAGACGGGGCGCGGCGTCGTGCGCATGCGCGGCAAGGTGGAGATCGGCCCGATCGAGGGCAGCCGGGGCCGCCAGGCGATCACAGTTGTCGAGTTGCCCTACGGTGTCGGCGCGGAGAAGGTCATCGCGGCGATCACCAACGAGGTCACCAAGACCAAGCGGCTGACCGGCATCGCGGACGTCAAGGACCTCACCGACCGGGAGAGCGGCACCCGGCTGGTCGTCGAGTGCAAGGTGGGGGTCAACCCGCAGGCGCTGCTCGCCGACCTCTACCGGTTGACCCCGTTGGAGCAGTCGTTCGGCGTCAACAACCTCGTGCTCGTCGACGGGCAGCCCCGTACCCTCGGGTTGAAGGCGCTGCTGGAGGTCTTCCTGGCCCACCGGTACGAGGTGGTCACCCGGCGCAGCGCGTACCGCCGCCGTAAGCGTCAGGAGCGACTGCACCTGGTCGATGGCCTGCTGATCGCCCTGCTGGACATCGACCGGGTGGTGCGCCTGATCAGGGGCAGCGACGACGCGCAGGCGGCCAAGGACGGGCTGATGAGCCAGTTCGGCCTCTCCGACATCCAGGCCACCTACATCCTGGACACTCCGCTGCGTCGGTTGACCAAGTACGACCGGATCGAGCTGGAGGCCGAGCAGGAGCGACTGCGCGGCGAGATCACCGAGTTGTCCACGATCCTCGACGACGAGCGGGTGCTCAAGAAGCTGGTCTCCGACGAGCTGGCGGCCGTGGTCAAGCAGTTCGGCAGCGAACGGCGGACGACCCTTGTCGACGGCGACCTCAAGGAGGTGCTCGCGGCATCCGTGCCGGCCGGCCCGCTGGAGGTCGCGGACGATCCGTGCCAGGTCATCCTCTCCGCGACCGGGCTCGTCGCCCGCACCGCGGCCGAGTCGGAGGAGAGCGCCGAGGGGCGCCGGCGCAACGGCCGGGTCAAGCACGACACGGTACGCGCGATCGTGCACTCCACCGCCCGTGGTCGGGTGCTGCTGGTCACCAGCGCGGGTCGCGCCTTCAAGATCGACGTCCTGCCGCTGCCGGTGCTGCCCGAGCAGGCAGGCACGGTGTCGCTGCGTGGTGGCATGTCCGCCGCCGAGCTGGTGCCGCTGGAGGCGGGGGAGACAGTTGTCGGTCTGGCGCCGCTCGGCGGTGCGGCGGACTCCTCGCCCGGGCTGGCGCTGGGCACCCGGCAGGGTGTGGTGAAGGTGTGCGCGCCGGAGTGGCCGGTGCGGTCCGACGAGTTCGACGTGATCGGTCTGCGCGACGGTGACGAGGTGGTCGGGGCGACCTGGCTGACCGACGGCGAGGAGATGCTCACCTTCGTCACCTCGGAGGCGTCGCTGTTGCGTTTCGCCGCCGGGTTGGTGCGCCCGCAGGGCCTCAAGGGCGGTGGCATGGCCGGCATCAACCTGCCGGCCGGGGCTCGGGTGGTGTTCTTCGGCGCGGTACGCACCGACGATGCGGGGCACGGTGAGCCGATGGTGGTCACGTCCACCGGGGCGACGGTCAAGGTGACGCCGTTCAAGGCGTACCCCGCGAAGGGCCGGGCGACCGGCGGCGTCCGCGCGCACCGTTTCCTCAAGGACGAGACCGACGTGGCCGTGGCCTGGGTGGGGCCGCGCCCGGTCGGCGCGACAGGCACCGGCGAGCCGGTGGAGCTGCCTGCGGCCGATCCCCGGCGCGACGGCAGCGGCTTCGCCGTGATGCTCGGCCCCACTGTGGTAGGCCACCTGATCGAACGCGACTAGGGCCTGTTTCATAAGGACTGGTCGGCCTGCGGCGGGCCCGGACGACGACCGGCGGCGTTGCGGTTTCGTCCGGATACAACACCGGTATCCGAACGAAACCGCGCCTTGCCGGATCGCCGCCCGGACTCCGCCTCGGCTCGACCGCCCTTATGAAACAGGCCCTAACCCCTACCCACCTCGGGGTACCGCGCCGTCCCCGGGCGCGCCCCGGGTGTCCGGGGGGCGCCCTGCGCGTCCGGCCCCAAGAACCACACAACTTCGGGGAAGTTGCTGCTTCCGGCGTGCCGCAAGCAGCACTTTCCCCGAAATTGCGCGGATCTTGGCGCTCGGCGCGAATCTGGGCCTCGGGGTGGAGTTGGCTGACGAGGCCGTCCGGCCCGGGGCGACCGGCATTCCACCCGAGGCGCTCGACCATCTGGACGCGGCGGTGGAGATTCCCATGGTCGGCCACGGTCACAGCCTGAACGTCGCGGTAGCCGGCTCCCTGGTCCTCTACAAACTCGCCGGCCTCCTCTAGATGAGTGAGTCCATACTCAAGATGGTGCTGGGGTTGCGGCGAAGGGCGCCTGCCATCCGCTGTGACTGCCCGTCGTGTCGACGTGCTGGTGAGCGGTATACCTCACAGGTATGAATATGACTCTGAGGTATACCGCTGGCGACCGCGCCCGCCCCCAGGGAGGTGACCGAGGGTCACCGGCGGCCGCCGGCTGCGCCCACCGCCCCAGTCAACGTTGGGAACTCCTCGTCCGGCTGCGGATCAGGCGACGTTTATCGGGCGGAACTGGACGCTTACCCGGGGGCCCACCGGGCGGGCGGTCTTGGGGATGGCATGTTCCCAGGTGCGCTGGCAGGAGCCGCCCATCACGATCAGGTCGCCGTGGCCCACCGGGAACCGCAGGCTGTCGCCGCCGCCGCGCGGCCGCAGCAGCAGCGGCCGAGGTGACCCGAACGAGACGATCGCGACGATGGTGTCGCTGTGCGCGGAGCGGCCGATGGTGTCGCCGTGCCAGGCGACGCTGTCGCGGCCGGAGCGGTAGAGGCACATGCCGGCGGTGACGAACGGCTCGCCCAGCTCGGGGGCGTAGTGCCGGGTCAGCGCCGCCCGCGCCGAGGTGAGCACGGGGTGCGGGAGCTGACTGTCGGCGCCGTACCAGCAGAGCAGGCGGGGCACGTCGACCTCGCTGTCGTACATGTGGCGTCGCTCCGCGCGCCACGGCACCTCGGTCAGCAGGGTGTCGAGGACCGCGTCGGACCCGCGCACCCAGCCGGGAAGGTGGTCGACCCAGGCGCCCCGACTGAGCTGGTGCCGTCGGAGCGGGCCGGGCAGCGGCCCCAGGGTCGGCTCCGCGTCGGTCAGGTCGAGCATCGACGGCTGGTAGGCGGCCTGCGTCATGCGGCCACCCTAGCAGCACTTTCGTACACCCGTGCTAGGCGGTGGCCGTCGTGTTGTGCTTCGCCACCAGGTCGGGGAGGTCGTCAAGCGTGTCGATGCGGAACAGGCACCGCTCGGCCACGGCCGGCAGGTCGAGGATGTGCCCCCAGGGGCCGCGCCGGATCAGGCACGTCTGCATGCCGGCCTCGACGGCCGGGCGTACGTCGTTGTCGGGCCGGTCGCCGACGTACAGGATCGACGACGCGTCGCCACCGCCGGCCTCGACGACCCGGTCGAAGAATGCCGGTGCCGGTTTCGCCACGCCCCACCCGGTCGACGTGCCGATCATGTCCACGGGAAGGTCGAGGGCGTGCAGGAGCGCCTCGGCGTGGGCGGGTTGGTTGCCGGCCAGGCCGACGAACAGGCCCTGCTTCTTGAGCGAGGTGAGGCAGCCGCGGGCGTCGGGGTAGAGATCCTCCTCGCCGAACCACTCGGGTTTGCCGGCGGCGGCGCGACGTTCCAGCTCGGTGGCGAGGTCGAAGTCGGGCCGGAAGGTCCGGAACGTCTCCTGGTAGTCCTGGCCACGGGCGATCACGGCGCCGAGGACCGCCGAGAGCGTGTGCCGTGGAACGCCGAACCAGTCCGCCCAGGCCGCGAACTCGCGGGACTCGTCGAGGATCGTCCCGCCGACGTCGAAAAAGACAGCTCTGATCACGTGCGTTCCCCGTTCGCCTGGTCGACGGATCATAAGCGGGAGAACGCGCGTCGTCAGCCCGCGACGGAGGCCGGGCGTACGGCGTCGAACACCGCGTCCACGACGCGCGCCCGGCCTCGGCCATCCACAGTGGACCACGCCCGCGCGGCCAGCGCCGCGCGACGCTGCGGCGAGCCGAGCAGCCCGTTGAGGGTCCGCGCCGCCGTCGCGCGGGCGGCCCGCCCGGGCACCCCGACGCCGGTCAGGTCCGCGAGTTCGCCGAGGCCGGCGGCCAGGCCGTGCCGCACCACCCGGGTGTACGACTCGCGTTGGTTGTCGACGACGCAGACCAGCGCGGCGGGCGCACCGAGGCAGCACAGTTCCCAGGTGGAGGTGCCGGCGGCGCTGACCACCAGGTCCGCCTCGGTGATCAGGGCCGGCAGCGAGCCGGTGGGCGGGACGGGACGGACGATCTGTCCCCGCCCGGGGGTGATGGTCTCCAGCTCGGCCTCGATCTCGGGTCGGCCGACGACGACCGTCAGGTCCATCGGGTGTCCGGTGGCCAGCAGCACCCGGGTCAGCACCGGGGCCGCGCCGACCGCGTCGGTGCCGCCGAAGAAGGCAAGCACCCGGGGCCTGCTGACCGCCGTGGCGGGTCGGGGCGCCGTCGGGCGGGCGGTCACTACCGAGTCGCGCAGCAGGGCGTACCCGCTGCCGGCGAGCAGTCGCCCGGGCAGCGCCGGAAGCTGCGCTCCGAAGTTCTGGTCGAGGTAGAGGTCGGCGTCCTGCCCCCGGCTGTCCCCGTCGATCACGGCGAGGGTGAACACGCCGGCCGCGCGCAGGGCGCCCGCGCCGTCCGGGTCCAGTTCGTAGGAGTCGAGGACCACCACGTCGAGGTCGTGTCGTCGGGCCGTCTCGACCAGGTCGGCCGGCGACTCGGGGCCGGGGTGCCTGTCGATGCCGCGCGCGGCCAGTTCGGCGGTGGCCCAGCCGAGTCGCTCCACAGTGCCGAACACCGCGACATGGGCGCCCCGGGCCAGGAACTCCTCGGCGAGCGCCAGGCAGCGGACGAGGTGCCCGACGCCGCGCCGCGGCCCGGCGTCGCAGCGCAGCCCGACCCGTAGCGTGCTCAGGACTCCTCCAGCCGCTTCTGGCGTACGTCGGCGTTGAGCGCGCGCAGCCGGGGTTGCCCGTCGAGCCAGTCGGCGAGCTTGGCCAGCGGCACGCTGACGTCGCCGAAGTGGTCGGCGACGGCGCTCACCAGCGCCCAGTCCTGCTCGGTGTCGAGGGTCAGGCGCAGCGCCGAACGGTCCGGGGTGAGGGTCACCCCGAGCACCCGGAACAGGTCCGGATGGGTGTACGCGTACGAGGTGACGTGCACCCGGTGGTGCCCGGTGGCGAGCCGGTCGAGGGTACGCAGGGTCTCCGCACGGATGATCTCGACGTCCAGGCCGCGGGGCAGGGTCCGGGCGATCGACGTGCTCGCGTAGTCCAGGCCGGGCACGGCCCGGTACACCGAGGCGACAAGCGTGATGATCTCCGGGTCGAGCAGCGGGCAGTCGGCGGTGAACCGCATGACCGCGTCGCCGGGGTGCGCGGCGAGCGCGCCCACGAACCGGCCCAGCACGTCGTCGACAGGCCCGCGATGGCACGGCACGCCGAGCCGCCGGCACTCGTCGACCACCGCGTCGTCGACGGTGTCCGTGCTCGTCGCGACCACCAGATCGGCGAGGACGCCGCTGTCGCGGGCGGCGCGGACGACGCGGCCCAGCACGGACCGCCCGGCCAGCGGGCGGAGCACCTTGCCGGGTAGCCGCGACGAGCCCATCCGGGCCTGCACGATCCCGACGATCCGGGGCCCGACGGCCGCTCCCGTGTCGGCCGTCGGGTCCGGTCGGCTCGCCGTCGCGGACGCGTTGTCGTCGCCTGTCACTGCTGCTCCTCCTGCCTCGGCGCGAGCGCCGCCCGGGCTCGCCGCTTCGCGGCACGCGCACCCCGCTTGGCCAGCCGGGCCGGGGTGATGGCGAGCCGGCCGACGCGGTAGCTGATGGACCCGCTGAGCAGGCCGATCTTCGCCTCGGCGCGGCGTAGCGCCCGCTCCCGGGAGGTGAGCAGCTCGTCGGTCCACCGGGTCAGGGCGGCGAGTCGGCTGATCTCCTCGCGTTGCCGCAGCCACGCCTCGCGCAGCTGCTGGTAGCTGTGCGCGCCGACCGGAGGGTCGGTCGGCTCGACGGCCTGGAGTTCGGTGGCGAGGGTCGCGCGCCGCTCGGCGTCCAACCCGTGCAGGGTGGCCGCGACCGCCGCCTCGGTCCGCACCGCCTCGGCGACAGTCGCCCGGTCCAGGTCGTGGCCGGCGAGCCCGCCGAGTACCACGGTCAGGCCCGCGACGTCGAGAGTGGACGACCACGGGTGGGCGTATCCGCCGGTGAGCAGGGCCGCCGCGAAACGCCACAGGCCGCGGGCCAGCGCCACGTCGCCGGGCAGCGTGTCGGTGGCCCGCCAGCTCGGGTCGAGCACCGCGTAGCGGTCCCCGTCGACCACCATGTTGTCCGTGCTGGCCAGCGCCGCCGCGCCGGCGAGTCGGCCGTCGGCGTTGGCCTGGCCGGCGAGCCAGCCCGCGTACCCGTGCAGGAGTGTGCGCAGCGTCGCCAGGTCGCGGCGCAGCGCGGCGTCGAGCAGCAGGGTGTGCAGCAGCCGCCCGGTCGGCACCGGCCCGGACAGCGCGGCCGGGTCCCGGTAGGCGGCTTCGCGGCTGGCGAACGGCGCGGCCGCCGTGGTCGTGCCGGCGTCAGCGCCGGCGTGGTGGCCCCACCGCCAGCCCGACGGGCCGTCGAGCACCTCCAGCACGCAGGTCCCGGGCTGGCCGGACTGCCCGGTCTGCGCCAGCGCCACCGGCAGGTCCGCGTCGGCGCCCGGGTCGGTGGGTCCGCCCGGTCGGCGGGCCAGCATCAGCCAGGCCGGTGCGAGATCGGCGGCACGTCCGGCGTGCAGGGCGTCCACCGCCAGCCGGGCCGGATCCTGGAGCACTGTGGCGGTGCCGAACGCCGCGGCACAGGCGCCGTGCAGCACCGCGTCGAACAGCCCGGAGCCCGCGCCGCGGTCGAGCTGGTCGGCGTCGAGCAGCGCCGTCGCGGTCGCGCCGTCGGGGTACGCGGCCCAGCAGGCCCTCAGGTGCAGCCCGGCGGCGGTGAGCCGCTCGCGCAGCTGGTCCCGGTTGGCGGGGTGCGCCTGGTCCAGCACGCCGCCGATGACCCAGGCCGAGTCGTCGCGGGCGGCGTACCAGGGGGTGGTGGCGACCAGCCGGTGCAGACCGAGCGGGTTGTCCAGGCGCAGCAGCAGCGCGCCGCCGGGGCGGACCGCAGCGACAAGCCGTGCCAGCACGCCGTTCCAGCCCAGCCGGGTGCCCTCCACCGACTCCACCGGATCGAGCCCGGCGGCGGCGATCACCACGTCGTACGTCTCGTCGTCGGGCAGCCCGGCCGGGCCGCCCACCACCACGCGGGCGGCCCGCTGGGCAAGCGCCACCGCGTCCGGGTGGCTGCGCAGCAGGCAGGTCACCTCGGCGTGGGCGAGCCGGTCGAGCAGCGCCGGGTCGTGCGGGCCGGCCAGCAGGACCCGGGCGCCGGGCGGCACGATCCGGACGGCCAGCGCGGCGAGGGGACCCCCGTCGGCCAACCGCTCCTTCGGCAGGTCGGACCAGGCCAGCATCTCGCCGCCCGGCAGGGTGATCCGGCCGGCGGGTGCCGTCTCAGTCGTCACTGTCGTCCTCTTCTTCTTCCGGAAGGTTCGCCCAACCGAGCAGCTCCCGCAGCTCGGCCGGGGTGCAGCGGTGGTCGGTGCCCAGCTCCGCGCGGGCGATCCCGACCGCGGTGGGCAGGTCGACCGCGGCGCCGTGCAGCTCCGGCCACTGCCGACGGATGCGGGCCGTTCCGCCGAAGGTCGGGTCCTCGTTGGACAGGATCATCGGGTCGCCGTAGACGGCCGGTTCGCAGCCGGCCGCGATGCCGTAGAAGATCGCGCTGGTCAGCCGGTTGGATGCTACCCGCTTGTGCCGACGCAGCTCGGTCAACTGCTTGTCGAGGAACTCCGGGTCGGTGTCCTTCCACCAGTGCCCCCGGTAGCCGTGGCAGATCACCCGGAACCCGGCGCGCTCGTAGAGCCGGCGGACGTGGCGCATGCCGTACTCGTGCCAGTAGAGGCAGACCGTCACCGGGCCGGGCTCGGTGTCGCGGATGCGGGCGATCAGCTCCCGGTGGTCGCCCTTGACGTGCTGGCCCTCCCAGCCGTGGAACGGGTACCAGATGGTGCCCTCCCGCTCCTGCGCCGGCGGGTCCTCCGGCCGCAGGGCCAGCAGGTAGGTGAACGGTGCGCCGATCACCACCACGTTGCGCCGCCCCACCGACCAGGCCCGCCGGCGGGTCTGCTCGGACCAGAGCAGGCTCGGGGTGCGGTCGGCGTACGGGTGACCGGGGGCCAGGCCGTCGCCGATGTTCCAGCCGTGCTGCACGTACCCGTTGATCCGCGGGGGATGCCTGTCGCCGAGGCCGGCGTAGCGGGCCAGCACGTGGGCGTGGCCGTAGAAGTGGTTCGCGTGGTGCATCAGGTTCCCATCAGGCGGCGGAACGCACCGCGCTGCCGCGCAGGACCGCGGTCAACGCGTCGATGACGCGTTCCTGGTCGGCGTCGCTGAGTCCCGGGTACAGCGGCAGCGACAGCTGCTGGGAGTAGAACGACTCGGCCACCGGGCAGGATCCGCGGCGGTAGCCCAGGTCGGCGAAGGCGGGGTGCCAGTGCACAGGCAGGTAGTTGACCTGGACGCCGATGCCGGCGGCGCGCAGCCGGTCGTACACCTCGCGGCGACGCCCGTCGAGCACCCGGATCGGGTAGAGGTGCCAGGCCGGGTCGGCCCACGACCTGCGGGTCGGCGGCAGTACGCCGTCCAGGTCGGCCAGCGCCTCGTCGTAGCGGGCGACAAGCGCGCTGCGGCGGGCCTTGAACGCGGCGAGCCGGCGGAGCTGGCTGCGGCCCAGGGCGCACAGCACATCGGGCAGGCGGTAGTTCAGCCCGAACTCGTGCACCTCCTGGTGCCAGCCACCCTCGTCGGGGAACCGCAGCTCGGCACGGTCGCGGACCACACCGACGCCGCGGAACCGGCGGGCCCGCTCCAGGATCTCCGGGTCGAGCGCGGCGACGGCGCCGCCCTCGGCGGTGGTCAGGTTCTTCGTGGGGAAGAACGAGAACGTGGTCAGGTCGGCGAGCGACCCGACCGGGCGGCCGTGGTACGTCCCGCCGATCGAGTGCGCCGCGTCGGCGAGCAGCAACGCGTCCGAGCCCACGAGCGCCGTGCGGAGGGCGTCGTAGTCGGCCGGGTGGCCGGCGTAGTCGACAGCGGCGACGACAGCGGTCCGCGAGGTGACCGCGTCGGCCGCCGCGGCCGGGTCGAGGCAGAACGTCTCGTCCTCGACGTCGGCGAACACGATGGTCGCGCCGAGGGCGACGGCGCTGCTGGCAGTGGCCACGAACGTCATCGGCGGGACCACCACCTCGTCGCCCGGTCCCACCCCGGCGGCCGCGTACGCCACGTGCAGCGCCGCGGTGCCGTTGGAGACGCTTGCGACGCCCACCCCGCCGGTCCACCGCGCGAGGTCGGCCTCGAACGCGTCGACCTGCGGCCCGGTGGTGAGCCAGTCGCCGCGCAGCACGTCGGCGACTGCCGCGATGTCGTCCTCGGTGATCGACTGCCGGCCGTACGGGAGCATCCCCGTCATGCGGTGAGGCCGAGCATCACGCGCAGCTGCTCCACGCTGAGCCACTCGTCGTTGGTGTCCGACTGGTACGCGAAGCCGTCCGGCACCGGCTCGCAGTCGACGGGCGGCTGGTAGCCCCAGCCGGCGATCGTCGGCTGGACGATGTAGCGGTCCTTGGCGCGCAGCGTCCGCCGGCTGTCGTCCGGGGCGATCATCTCCTCGTGCAGCTTCTCGCCGGGCCGGATGCCGATCTCGTGGGTGGTGGCGTCCGGGGCGACGGCCTCGACCAGGTCCAGGATGCGCATGCTGGGAATGCGCGGCACGAACAGCTCGCCGCCCTGCATCTGGTCGAACGAGTCCATGACGAACTGGACGGCCTGCTCCAGGGTGATCCAGAACCGGGTCATTCGCTTGTCGGTGATCGGCAGGCTCTTGCCCTCGGCGGCCAGCCGGTGGAACAGCGGGACGACCGAACCGCGGCTGCCGACCACGTTGCCGTAGCGGACGACCGAGAACCGGGTCGGGTGGTGCGCGGCGTAGTGGTTGGCCGAGACGAACAGCTTGTCGCCGACGAGCTTGGTGGCGCCGTACAGGTTGATCGGGCTGGACGCCTTGTCCGTGGAGAGCGCGATGACCTTCTTGACGCCGGCCTCGATCGCGGCGTCGACCACGTGCTGCGAGCCGGTGATGTTGGTGGCGATGAACTCGGAGGGGTTGTACTCCGCCGTGTCCACCTGCTTGAGGGCGGCGGCGTGCACCACGTGGTCCACGCCGTGCATCGCCCGGGTGAGGCGGTGCCGGTCCCGGATGTCGCCGATGAACCAGCGCAGGCGCGGGTCGTCGCCGAGCTGCTGGCGCAGCTCGTACTGCTTGAGCTCGTCGCGGGAGAAGACCACCACCCGGGCGGGGTCGGCCTCGGTGAGGATGTGCCGGAGGAAGGTCCTGCCGAAGGAACCCGTTCCCCCGGTGATCAGAATGGACGATCCATTCAACTCACTCAATTTGGTGCTCCCGTGATCGTGGATGAACCGGCGGCCCTCGGCCGGCCGACCGGGGTGAGACGCTAACCGCGTCGGGTTAACGCCTCGGCGCTCGCGGGTTAACCGCTTCCCCTGCCGTCGTGAATGGCGGGCACCGCGCAGGCGAACACTTCCGACCGTCTTCGAAGCGGGCTGACCAGGCCCGATCCGGCCGCTACAGTGGCCGCGCGAGCGACCGGCAGCCTCTGCGCGCCGTCGTTTCCCCGCGTTCACCCGACATCCGCACCGCCTCGGTGCGAGCGGGTCTTCCCCGAGCGTCACCGGCCGGTCGGCGTGCCCACCGGCGGGCACGCCCGCCCGGCCCGGCCGGCAGTTCAGGAGGCGTTGATGACATCCGGCAGCGACGTGATGGAACGGCCGGCGGTCCCGGCCGGGACACCGCCCGCGGCACCCGCGCGACGGTGGCTCGTGCCGCTGCTGCTGTGCGTCGGCTGGGTGCTCGGCGTCGCCTGGCGGATGTGGCTGTCGCGGCACATCGCGCTGCCGATCGCCCACACCGACGAGGACAGCTACCTGAACACCGCCCGCGCCCTCGCTGGCGGGCCGGGCGGGTTCAGCAGCGAGAACGACCTGCTCCGCCGCGTCGGCTACCCGATGCTGATCTCGCCGGCGTTCCTCGGCCACCACGACTTCGCCGACAGCTACCGCCTCGTTCAGCTGATCAACGCGATGGTCAACTCGGCGCTGCTGCCGCTGGCGTACCTGCTCGCCCGGCGGGTGCTCCGACTGCCGCGCGCGTCCGCGCTGCTCGCGGCCGTGGTGGCGGCGACGCTGCCGGCCACCGCCTTCTACTCCGGCGTCGCCATGATCGACACGGTGATGGCGCCGCTGGTGGTCGCCTGGCTGCTCGCCGTACACCTGTGGATCGAGCGTCCCGGCCCCCTCGCCGCGGCCACCGTCGGCCTGCTGGTGGGCGCGTTCCACCTGCTGCACTCGCGCGGCCTGGTGATCGTGGCGGTGCACGCCGGACTGGTCCTGTTGCTGTTCGTCCGCCGCCGGATCACTCCCGTCGCGGTGCTCGCGGCGCTGCTGCCGGTGCTGGCCATGGCGCTTGTCAACGAGGCAGGCATCCACGTCCTCGGGAACAAGGTCTACCTGCTGGGCAGCACTCCCGGCGGCGGCACTGTCGCCGCGGTCGCCTCCGGCCAGGGTGTGGTCCGCGTCGCGGCGGCCGTCACCACCCAACTCTGGTACCTCGTGGTGATCACCTTCGGGCTGGCCGGGGTCGCCTGGGCCGCCGCCGTCCGGGAACTGTGGCGCCCACGCCAGGGCGACGCCACCCGCTGGACGATGGGTGTGGCGCTCGTCGTCAGTGTCGGGGTGGCCAGCGGCGCGTCGGTGATCCTCGCCGGGATCACCGGCAAGCCGTTGGACGCGATCTACGGCCGCTACGTGCAGATGCTGGCCCCGTTCTGGCTCCTGATCGGCCTCGGGGTGCTGCTCACCGCCCAGCGCCGGGTGGTGCTGCGCCGGGCGGCGGTCGCGGTGGGCCTGCTGGTCGCCGGCGGCGCGCTGGTCGCCGTCCGGCTCGCGTACGTGGCCAGCCGGGGGCACTCGCTGCGCTACGGCGGCTTCGGTGCGCCGGACCTGATGGCGTTGACAGGCGGCTGGCGGGAGATGCGCCCGGTGGTCGGGTCGCTGCTCGGCATCGGCGCGTGCGTGCTGCTCGTGGCCGCCGTCCGGGTGCCCCGGCTGCGGCTGCCGGTGCTCGGCGCTCTGGTCGTCGTCAACCTCATCACCATGCAGGTGATCGACAAGCGCCTGGTGCGGCCGATGGCGGCGAGCACCGCGCCGACCCCCCGGGTCGCCGACGTCGGGGTACGCCCCGGCGAGCGTGTCTGGGCCTCCACAGGCGTGCACTACATCCTGCGGTTCAACCTCAGCCACCAGGTGACCTGGACCGACGTGCGGTGGTTCAGCGAGCAGCCGCCCGCCGCCGCGCAGGTGGTGTTCACCCGCTGGGCGCCCGGCGAGCCGGACGACTGGGACGGCGCACGGTACGGCTTCGTCCGGCTCGGCGGCAACGAGCGGCAGCACTGGGCGGCCTGGCGCCGAGCCTGACCGGTGGACCCGGTTCCGCCCGGTGGACATCGTGTTTCGTGAACGGCGGATGTCCACCGGGCGCACGGGCAGTTAATAGCGTCGAACCAGTGCGGGAATTGCGACGGCGATCAGCGTTGGCGGCGGTCGTCGCGGGCCAGTGAAATCGGGATGACGGTGATTTCCCGACCGTCGGACAGTTCCTGTAGCGGCGTGCCCTCGACGAATCGGAAACGCCTGTTCATCTGCCGCACGACGGTGTTGTGTTCCAACACCTCCCCGTCGAGCCGCTCCAGGTGCAGCCCGTCGAAGGCGTACTCCACGGCCTCGCGCATCACCGCGAGCCAGGCCGGCAGCGTCTCGTCCCGCTCGGCCAGCCCGTCGGCGTCCAGGTAGAAGCCCCACGCGCCGGTCCGTGGGCCGTCGAACCGCAGGTCGAAGAAGGTGACCACGCCGCAGGGCGTGTCGTCGCGGACGTACACCAGCACCCGCCGCGTCGGGTCGTCGCGCACCGCCGACCACCACCTGGCGTGCTCCTCGGCGGTGATTTCGTGGCTGGTCTTGCTGACCTGACGGTTGGTTTCCTGATTACGCCAGGACAACATCAGATGAACGTCGTCCGCCGTCGCTTCGCGCAGCACGTGCTCTCGCTTTCCTGTCTGTTCACGTCCGGTCGGAGCACCTTACCCGGGCCCACCGGGAAAGCAGTTATCCAATTGCTGGGTTGTACACTTCCGCGCATGAACGAATTGAGTCGCGCGCAGATCCGCGACCTCATGGCTCAGGTGTTGAAGAACCAGGACAAGGAGCTGCCCGCCGACGACGCGGCGCAGCTGCGCGACATCGGCTTCCGCTCTCTGGACTTCTCCGAGCTGGCCCTGCGGGTGGAGGACGAGACGGGGGAGGAGCTCAACTTCGACGCCCCCGGCCTGCGCCGCATCGCCACCGTCTCCGACGTCCTCGACTTCCTCGTCGAGTTGCAGCGGCAGTGACCGTCGCGACACCCCGCCCTGCCGCCGCCGGCCCGGAGCCGGCCGGTGTGGACAACCGGCTGGTCGTGGGCGGCGCCCCGCTGACCTGGCGGACGTTGCCGACGCCGACGCTGCCCGACCCCGCCGCCGTGCTGGCGCACTCCGCCGGGCACGCGCTCGCCGCCGCGCGGCAGCACGCCGTGCACGGCACCGAGCTGCTGCTCAGCACCGCGAGCCGCGTCGACGCGACGATGCGCGCCGAGCTGCTGGACGCCGGGTTCACCGTCACAGTCCTCGACGACGACGGCGTACGCCCCAGCGCGCCGGCCCGACCGCGTGCCGCCGAGCGGGGCCGGCTGTGGCTGCTCACCTCCGGCTCCACGGGGCGTCCCAAGCGGGTCGGCCACACCCTCGACACGCTGACCACGGTGCGGGCCGACCAGCCCGACCGGACGTGGCTGTGCCCCTACGCCCCCGGCACGTACGCCTGGTGGCAGGTCGTGACCCTGTCGCTGACCCAGCCCGGTCAGCACCTCGTGGTCGTCGAGCCGGACGAGCTTGACGACTGGCCCGTTGTCGCCGCCGCGCACGGGGTCGACGCCGCGTCCGGCACGCCCACCTTCTGGCGGCGCACCCTCTACCGGGACGCCGAGGCGCTGGCCCGGGTGCCGCTGCGCCAGCTCACCCTGGGCGGGGAGCCTGTGGACCAGGCGATCCTGGACCAGCTGCGGGAGGTCTTTCCCGCCGCGCGGATCTCCTGGATCTACGCGTCCTCGGAGGTGGGAGCGTCAATCGTGGTGCACGACGGACGGGCCGGGTTCCCGGTCGAGTGGCTGGACCGGGACACCCCGGGCCGGCCCACCCTCTCCGTCCACGACGACGAGTTGGTCGTCACCTCCCCGTACCACGGGGCCGGGCTGGCCGGCCCGGTCCGCACCGGGGACCGGGTGCAGGTCGTCGACGGTCGGGTGCTGATCACCGGCCGGCTCGACTCCGACGAGATCAACGTCGGCGGGAGCAAGGTCTCCGCCGGTGTGGTCCGCGGCGTGCTGACCGGGCACCCCGGCGTTGCCTGGGCCCGGGTCACCGGCCGACGGGCCCCGGTGCTCGGCCGGATGGTGGTCGCCGACGTGGTCCTCACGCCTACCGCCGGTCCCGCCGACCCGACCGACCGTCCGGCCGCCCACGTGCCGGACGAGGCGGCGCTGGTCCGGTGGTGTGCCGACCGGCTGCCCGAGCACGCGGTGCCCCGCCGGATCCGCGTGCTGACCGAGATCCCCGTCAAGGAGACCCTGAAGAGCGATGTCTGACCCCGCCGACACCCAGCTCGTACCCCCCAGCTCCGTGGTCCTCGTCTCCGGCGGTTCCCGAGGGCTGGGCCTGGCCATCGTCACCGACCTGCTCGACGCGGGCGTACGGGTGGCCGCGTTCGCCCGTACCGTCACCCCGGAGTTGGAGAAGCTCGCCGCCGAGCACCCCGACCGGGTGCACGTCGGCGCTGTCGACGTCACCGACCTGCGTGCCGCCCAGGGCTTCGTCCGGGAGGTGGAGCAGCGTCTCGGCCCCATCGACGGCCTCGTCAACAACGCCGCCGTCGGGCAGGACTCCCTGCACGTGCACACCGCCACCGACGACATCGCCCGGATCATCGAGACCAACCTGACCGCGCCACTGCAACTGACCCGGCTGGTGATCCGCCGGATGCTCGGCAAGGGGCTGCGCGGGCGGATCGTCAACATCACCTCGATCTGTGCGCAACGTGGCTTCCCGGGCCTGGTCGCGTACTCGGCCACCAAGGGCGGAATGGACGCCGCGACCCGCTCGCTCGCCCGGGAACTCGGCGGGCGGATGCTTGTCAACGCGGTCGCGCCAGGCTTCTTCGCCTCGGAGATGTCCGCCGTGCTCGGCCCGACCCAGCTCGACCAGATCGTGCGGCGCACCCCCACCGGCCATCTGACCGAGCCGGTGGAGGTCGTGCCTGTGGTGCGGATGCTGCTGCGCGACCAGACCAACATCAACGGCCAGGTCATCGTGGTGGACGGTGCCGCCTCCATCTGACCCGTACCGGCCGGGCCGGCCTCGCCCGGTGCCGGGGCTGCTCGTCGCCGCCGAGCGGCACCTGCGCGTCGGCCTCCCCGCCGACCTGGCCGATGCGGTGACCCGCAGCCACCTCGCCGACGGCCGCTGTGTCGGGTGGTACGGACCGCCGACGCCCGGATGGCGGGTGGCGATCGATGCGGAACGCGCCGACGCCCCGGTGCCCCCGGCCCTGGCCCGCCGCTTCGGCACGGCGGACTTCTGGGCACGATGGACCCGGGCCGAGTGCTGGTGCAAGTTGGCCGACGTGCCGGTCGCGGCCTGGTGGCGTCGCTACGGCCTGGGGACGCCCACCGACGGAACGGCCGTCTGGCGAACGCTACGGATGGCCGAGCTGGTGGTCACCGTCGGCTTCGCCGCCGCGCCCCACTTCGTGCCGGCGGCGCGACGCGCCTACGAGGTGGCGGGGTAGCCGCGCCGGCGGTCGGGCTGCGTCCGTGTGGCGGCGCAGCCCGACCGGCGCTCAGATCAGGTCCCAGCTCAGCGGGGTGCCGCGCGGGACGTCGGTGGTGAAGGTGCGGCCCAGCACCCGGTCGATCTCCACCGGGGCCAGCCCGCCGGCCGGCCGGATCGACCGGACGTTGCGCGCGGTCACCGGGTCGCCGGCCCGCACGTCCTCGACCACGAACAGCGAACGGCGGAACCGCAGCCCCTCGCGCTCGGCAGGTGTCGGGCCGATCGCGGTGCCGCCCAGCGCCGCGTACGCCCGACCCGACTCGGCGACAAGCGCCGTCAGCTCCGCCGGGTTCAGCGAGAAGTCCGAGTCCACGCCGCCGTCGGCCCGGTCCAGGGTCACGTGCTTCTCGATGAAGCACGCGCCCAGCGCCACCGAGGCCACCGCCACGCCGATGCCGGGCGTGTGGTCGGAGAGCCCGACCGCGACGTCGAACGCGCCGGCAAGCACGGGCAGGCGGCGCAGGTTGCTGTCGGCGGGCGGCGCCGGGTAGGACGCGGTGCAGGCCAGCAACACGATGCCCGCCGCGCCACCGTCGCGGGCGGTCCGCACGGCGGCGTCGATCTCGGCCACCGTCGCCATCCCGGTCGAGATCACCATCGGCTTGCCGGTGCTGGCCACCAACCGGATCAACGGAAGGTCCACCAGCTCCGACGAAGCGATCTTGTACGCCGGCGCGTCCAGCGACTCCAGCAGCTCCACAGCTGTCGCGTCGAACGGTGACGAGAAGACAGTCAGTCCGCGCTCACGGGCCCGCGCGAAGATCGGTGCGTGCCACTCGTACGGGGTGTGCGCCCGCTCGTAGAGGCGGTACAGGTTCTCCCCGCCCCACAGCTCGTGACCGCTGGAGATGCGGAAGGCCGGGGTGTCGACGTCGATCGTGATCGTGTCCGGCCGGTACGTCTGGAGTTTGAGCGCGTGCGCCCCGCTCTCGGCCACCGCGTCGACGATGGCAAGCGCCCGGTCCAGGTCGCCGTTGTGGTTACCGGACATCTCGGCGACCACGAAGGGTCGCTCCCCGGCACCGACCGCGTGCGGTCCGATCTTGATTGTCGCCGTCATTCCGACCTCTGCTCAGGTACGCCCGCACCGGGGTGCGGTGGTGCTGTCGTCGTCCACCCGACGGGCGGACGACCTGGAAAACTCCGACGCCGGGAGCCACGGCGGCTCCCGGCGTGCTGTGCGGTGCGACGGGTCACGGCACGCGACCGCCGGCCAGCGCGCCCGACCGCTCCGTCGTGACCGCTCCGTCGGCGTGCCCGGCGTCCGACCCGCTGGTGGGCGTCGCCGGTCGGGAAGGATCGTCGTCGGCCGACGGCGACCCCGCGCTCCGGTCGGCGCCGCCGGCCGGGTCGGGTCGGCGGAACCGCCCCGCGACCCGGTGGGCCTGCCGCAACGCCGAGTACGCCAGCCAGTCACCGCGCCCCACCAGGCGGTGCTTGAGCCCGGTCACGCCCGCGGGCATCGGATAGCCGTCGGCGGGCAGGTAACGGCGGTAGTGCTCGGCGACCCGGTGGAAGAAGGCCCGCCGCAGGTGCGGGTGCAGCCGGTCGTCGTTGCCGACCACCACCAGGTAGTGGCTGATCATCAACTGGAACAGCTCGGCGTGCAGGCCCCCGTCGTCCGGGTGCCGGCGGCGGACCCAGTCCATCAACCGTTCGTACTGGCTGAACGCGTCGAAGTGCCGGCCGCTGCGGGTGGAGGTGATCGCGCCCTGGCGGCCCTGCCGGTAGAGGTAGCAGACCCGGTCCAGCACGGAGATCTTCTCCGCGCCGATCAGCAGGGGATGGCTGAACGGGATGTCCTCGTACCAGCCGGGGTGGAAGCGCAGCTCCAACTCGTCGAGGAAGGCCCGGCGGACGACCTTGTTCCACGCGGTGTGCTGCACCCGCAGCAACTGCGGCTGGTCGGCCATCCGGACCACGCCCGGCACCCCACGCAGCAGGTGGCTGCTCGCGTCGACCTCGCGCCGCCCGTCCTCGTGCACCCGCAGGTGGTCCAGCATCAGCACGTCGGGTTGGTGCTCGCGCAGCCGGTCCAGCACCGCCGCGATGGTGCCCGGCGGCAACCAGTCGTCGCTGTCGACGAACCAGACGTACCGGCCGGTGGCCACGTCGAGGCCCGCGTTGCGGGCCAGGCCCAGACCCACGTTGCTGCTCAGGTGTACGACGCGGACGCCGTCGCGGCCGGCGGCGTACGAGCGCAGCATCGTTGCGCAGCCGTCGGGCGAGGCGTCGTCGACGGCGATCAGCTCGACCGCGTCCGACTCGCCCGCTGGGATGTCCGCCCGGATCGACTCGAGGCACTGGTACAGGTACGCCTCGACGCCGTAGACGGGCACGACGATGCTCAGCAGCGGCGCGTTCGTCGGCTCATTGACCACGTCGCCACCTTCGACGACGCGAATGGCCAGCCCCGGAACCACACGTGGCCGAGGACTGTGAAATCACTGAACTCCCGCGAAGCGGAAGGTTAACAACGGCCGCCCGGTTCACCCGGGAGTGACCCGGTAGGGTGCCTCGGTGCGGTCCTGCCGGGCCGTCGCGGGCGTCGTCGTCGCGCCGTCCGACGCCGCGCGCCGAGGAGGAGACGTACGTGCTGGTGACCCTGCGAAGCGTCGGGACCCCGGCATGACGAGCACCGCCGACGCGCCGGCCGCGCCGCCCGCCCCCGCCCGGCTGCCCTCACTGACCGGGCTGCGGTGGATCGCCGCGCTGCTGGTCTTCGGATTCCACGCCGGGACGATGCGGATCATCGCCGAACCGGACTACAAGGCGGTGATCGACGCGCTGTTCACCCTCGGCCTGTCCGGGGTGCAGTTCTTCTTCATCCTCAGCGGCTTCGTGCTTGTCTGGTCGGCCCGCCCGGGCGACTCGCGGCTGACCTTCTGGCGGCGGCGGGTCGCGAAGATCTACCCGAACCATCTGGTGCTGTGGGCCGCCGCGCTGCTGGCCGCCTGGTGGTTCGCCGACCCCGTCCTGCCGGCCGTCGCCGTGGAGAACCTGCTGCTGCTGCAGGCCTGGGACCCTCGGCTGGGCTGGTTCTACAGCGTCAACACGGTGAGCTGGTCGCTGTCCTGCGAGTTCTTCTTCTACCTGTGCCTGCCGCTGGCGCTTCCCCTGCTGCGCCGTGCCCGGCCGTCGGTGCTCTGGACGCTGATCATCGCGCTGCCGCTGCTGATCCTCGCGCTCTGGCCGGCGCAGCACCTGGTGCCCGAGGTCAGCCGCTGGTGGTTCACCCAGATCTTCCCGCCGGTGCGGTCGCTGGAGTTCTGGCTGGGCGCGGTGGCTGCGGAACTGATGCTGCGCGGCCTCTGGCGCGGGCCACGGCTCACGGCGGCCACCGCGATCTTCGTGGTCACCTGGGTGGTCGCCGCGCAGTGGGTCCCCGCCCAGTGGTGGACCACACTGCTCGCCGCCGCGTACCTGCTGGTGATCACCGCTGCCGCCGACGCGGACGTGCGCGGCCGGCGCTCGCCGTGGCGCTCCCGCCCGCTGGTCTGGCTCGGCGAGGTCTCCTTCGCCTTCTACCTGGTGCACGTGCTGGTCATGACGAGCGTGCTGCGACTCACCGGTGACTGGGGGACCGGCTTCCGGGGCTGGCGCGGCCCGGCGGTGGTGCTCGGGTTCCTGCTGGTGAACCTGGTCCTCGCCGGGTTGCTGCACCGCTTCGTCGAGACCCCGATGATGCGCCGGCTCGCGCCGCGCCGCCCGAGGCGACCACCTGTCGTCCCCCAGCAGCGAGCCGGCGACACCGACACCACCGACGCCGTGGCCGGCGGCGCTGCTGCCCCCGGCGCCGCTGCCCCCGGCGCCGCTGCCCAGGGCGCCGCTGCCCACGGCGCCGAAGCTGGCAGGGCCCCGGCCGACACCGCAGGCGGCGGCACCGGCCAGACCGACGAGCGATCGTCGTACGTCGACCTGCGCTGACAGGTCCACCCTGGTCAGAAGCGGTCGGCGCGGCGCGGGCCGACACGCCCGGCGTCGATGCGCGGGGTCGCGGTCGGCGGTAGCGTGGGAACGTGCTTCCGGTCGCGCTCACCTGTCCCCTGTGGTGGGTGGCGCGCTGGGCGACACGGGTGCTGACCAGCTTCGCTGTCATCGCCGCCCTGGCCATCGGCGCCGCCACGTCCCCTCCCGGGTCGCCCGCGCCGGCCGCCGCGGCGTCGACGCTCACAGTCGAGCCGCCCGTCGCGTCCGACCAGCCCGCCGTGACCGACACCCGGCCGGCGAGGCCCACCATCGACGGCACGGCCACCCGTGACAGCGCCACCCGCGCCGCCTGCGACAGCGCCACGGTCGACAGCCTGGCCGTCCGCGACAGCGCCACCGTGCGCGAAGCAGGCTCGGCGTGGTCGGCCGACCTGCCGCCTGCGCTGCACGGACGTCCGGGCGACCTGCCCTCCGCGCCAACAGGCGTGGCGTCCGTGCGTGCCACATCCGACTGGTCACCCCGCGTCGACACCTCGGCCAGCCGAGCGCCCCGGGCCCCACCGGAGCAGCGCAGCACACCGGGCGGCTGAGCCACCCGGGCCGCTGACCCCACCCGGGCCGCTGACCCACGCCGGCCACTGACGCCTCCGGGTCAATGCTCGACACGGAAGCGCCGAGCTGTCAGACCGGGGCACCGAGACGCCGGGCTGAGCGTCCCGCTACCGCACCTGTCGACACACCAACTCCGCACCAGCCGATCCGTGGGCCACGACCCTCGTTCGGCTTCCCCATCGCAACGTGCCTCCGAGGTGCCGACCATGAAAACCGTCGTGTTCTATCAGTTCCTGACCGAGGTGCCCCAGGCTGCCGCCATCTGGTCGGCCCTGTTCCTGCTGGCGCTTACCGTCCTCGCCGTGCTGGTGGCCCGTCCCGAGCGGGACTCGCCGGCAGCCGAGCCGCCGCCGCCGGCGCCCACCGCCCGCGAGGTGGCCGCCGCCGAGGTCGCCGACCTGCGCCGGTACGCCGAGGAGGTGGCCGTGGCCGCGTCCCGCGCCGCGCAGACCGCCCGACGACGACGCGCTGACTGGCTGATCACTCAGGAAGAGGCGCAGCGGGCCTGGTCCCGGTACGACGACGCGGACACCACCGCCCGCCGCCTCGCCACCGCCGGTGCGCTGCCGCCCCCGCGTACCCCGCACACCCCCGCCGAGTACGCCGCCCGGGAGCGCTACCTGCACCGTGCCGCGATGGCCGCGCACTGGCGTGGAGAGTTGACCATGGCTCAGCTCGCGGACGTGTTCGGGCACCGGCGCGGCTGGGATCCCCGCCGGCACCCGGTCGAGCAGGAGGTGCTTCTCACCCGGGTGATCCGTGACGCGCGGCTGGCCGACCACCGGGCAGCAGCCGAGCGGGAGCGGTCCGCCTGGCGGGACGCGGAGCTGGCCGCCGAGTCGGCGCGCACCCTCGCCGAGGAGGCGTACGCGGCGACGGCCCGGCTGTTGCCGACCCCGGTGCCGTCCCGTCGCGCGACGACCGGGGCGTCGCGTCCGGCCGTTGTGGCGCGCTGGCGTCCCGTCCGGGCGGGTTGAGCCCGATCTGTTATGTGAGGCCGGTCACCGCCAGCGAAAATCGGGCGACCGGCCCGATCGGTGGCCATTGTTCCCGCAATTGTCGAGGCGTTTCCGGCGACCTGTCCGGTTGTCACCCACGGACGCCTCGGTAACCGGTTGTCCCATCGAGTCACGTCAGCGGCAATACGCGCAGAAATTGTCGCACCAGACGATGTTTACGCAGGTGGGCACCGCTTGGCAGGGTGAGCGTCGGCCAGTACTGTCGTCCCGTCCGGTGCGGTAACCGATCGCAGGATGCGACGCCGCGCCGACCCGCTCAATCGTGATCAACGAACCGGGGACCCACAGTAAGTCCGGGGTGAATCCGCGAGCCACGGCCCGCGGTAGGGCGATCTTCCCGCCCGAATCCGTCAGCTAACCCGGTAGGCGGTGACGGAAGGAGTTCCATCCTCGTGCAGCACCTCTCCACCCCTCGGTTGGTCCCACGCCTCCACGGCGTCGCGGCACCCCCGCTCATCCGCCTCGTGACGGTGAGCTGACCCCCCGGGTCGCCGCCTCTCCCGCCCGGCCGCGCCGGGCGATCCCCTGAGCGGTTCACCACCCGCGGACCACGGTCCGCGCGCTGGCGCCTGCCCGGACACCGACCGCGCCCGGTGTGCCGCTCTCCCCCCGAACCGTGGAGGACCCCGTGAAGCACACCCTGCAGCGTCAGCTTCGTCGCCTCGCGACCGAGCGCCCGTACCAGATCGTCGCCGCCTCCGCCGCGGCCCTCGCGATCGCCACCACCACCGGCGTCCTGCTCGCCGGCACCGATGGGGCCCCGGCCAGCGGGCACACCTCGACCACAGTCGCCGAGATGCGCAGCGACACCATCGCGTCCCGCGGCCAGGCACGCGTCGCGCCCCCCTCGGCCGCGCCGAGCACCGCCGCCCCGGCCACGAGCGCCGCCTCTCCCGCTGCGAAGGCCACGAGCAACCCCGACCTCACCCGTAAGCCGACGCCGCCGAAGCCGCCCGCGACCAAGGTGCTCGACTACGACTACGAGGCGCAGAACACGTACTACAACTGCGGCCCGGCGGCGACCCGCAACGCCCTCAGCGCCAGCGGCATCGACCGCACGCAGGAGGAGCTCGGCGCCGAGCTGGGCACCACCGAGATGGGCACCAACTCGGCCGAGGACACCACCCGGGTGCTCAACGCCGAGGTGAAGGGCTCCCCGTACCGGACCCGGATGTTCGAGGGCGCGCCAAGCCGCGCGCAGATGGACCGCCTCCAGGCCGACGTCGTCAAGGCCATCACCGACGGCCGAGGCGTGGTCGCCAACGTCGTCGGCGACGCCACCGACACCGACGGCGGCTGGCACTCCTACGGCGGCGGGCACTACATCGCCGTCGTGGGCTACAAGGACAACGGCCGCACCGTGCGGATCGCCGACTCGGCGAACCCGGCCGACCCGTCCTACTGGATCACCACGATCGACCTGGCCAACTGGATCGCCAGCCGGGGCTACTCCGCCTGACCCAGGCGCTGACGCCGCGGGCGCCGTCCCCCACGAGGGGCCGGCGCCCGCGGCGTTGTCGCGTCGCTGCCGATCACGGCTCTCGTACCGGGCCGCCAACCGTGGGAGACTGCGGCCGTGGTGGACGATTCGGGTGGTCACGCCGGCCGTGGGCCGGTCCTGCTGCTGCTGCACGGCATGGGAGCGACGGGCGACGTGTGGCTGCCCTGGGCGTCACTGCTTGAGCAGCACTGGCCAGGGCGGTGGTTGGCGCCGGACCTCGCCGGCCACGGCTGGTCGGCCCCGCTGTCGTCGTACTCCTTCGAGGCTTTCGCGCAGCGGGTCGGGCAGGGCCTGGCCAGTGACGACCGCGTCGTCGTGCTCGGCCACTCGCTGGGTGGGGTGGTCGGCCTGACGCTGGCGGCCCGCGACGCCGGGCTGCCGGTGGACGCGGTGGTCGGGTTGGGCATCAAGGCGGTCTGGTCACCCGCCGAGCTGACCCGCGCCGCGGAACTCGCTGCCCGTCCGGTCGGCTGGTACGCCAGCCGCACCGAGGCCGCCCGCCGCTACCTGCGGGTCGCCGGCCTCACCGGCCTGGTCTCCCCGGACGCCCCGATGGTGGACGCCGGTCTGCGCCAGGTCGACGGCCGGTGGCGGCTCGCGATGGACACGACCGCGTTCGCCGTCGGCGAGCCCGATCTGGCCGCGTTGCTGGCGGCGACCGACGTGCCTGTGGTGCTGGCGCGCGGCGAGCACGACCCGATGGTCACCGACGCGCAGCTCAAGGAGTACGGCGTGCCTGTCGCCACGCTGCCGGGCCTCGGCCACAACGCGCACCTGGAGGACCCGGCCGCCGTGCTGGCGTTGCTGGACGCCTACCGCTGAGCCGCCGCGAGCGCCCACGGGGGCCGGAAATGTCGTCGTGCGACCGCGCTGCGCCACGTACGCTCCCGCATCGATGATTGATCGCGATTCGACACTGCTCGTCTGCGTGAGCCTGAACGTCGTCGACACCCGACTCGACGACGCGGTGCGTCGCTGCCAACCACTCGTGGCCGCGCTCGGCGCGGTGGGCCTGACGGCGGCCCGCGCCGATCCCGATGGCGGCCGCCGCGGGGTGAACGTCGACCTGACGCTCCAACCGCCCCCGCTGTCCGCCGCCGGGGAGAAGGCGGTGCGCCAACTGGCCGCGCCCCTGCTGAGCCGCTTCGGGTGGGGGCACGGCGATGTGGAGGTGGACGAGTCGGCGCGTGGCCACCCGACGCTCTTCGCGGCCGGCCGGGAGCGGACCAGGGACGGCATGACTCCGTTGTGCGTGTCCGTACTCACGGTGGCCGACAGCGCCGACGACGCTCTGGACCTGCGCGGAGGAGACCTCGCCGGGACCGCCTCGGTTGAGCGACTGCCCCTGGTGGCCGCCGAGGACGACGTCGTGGTGCGGGTGCTCGCCAGGTTGGAGGCCCCGAACCTCGACCGGGCACTGGCCCGCTGCCTCCCGCTGCTGGGGCGGACGGACGTGTGGTCCGTCGGGCGTCCAGCCGTGGGCGGCCGAGATGGACGGGGTCTGGGAACGGTCCAGGCCCTGTACGTGCGGACGGGCGCAGACCCGTTCGACAGGTACCCCGTGGAGACCTCTTAGGCAGAGGGGGAGAGGTGCGGCGTACGCGCGTCCGTAGGATCCTGCGCCGCCAACTCCCGGCGCGCGGCCGACAGGAACGCCTCGGCGTACGACTCGGCGGGGAAGTCACCCAGGTAGCGGCGGCGGGTGGCCCAGCGCTCCTCGGCCAGCGGGTCAGTGGCCAGCAGCGCGGTGAGCACGGCGTCAACGTTCGACATGTCGCGCCGCAGCACGTAGCCCGATGCGGCCAGCGGGAAACGCTCGGCGAACCGGTCGCCCTCGTCGCCCATGTCGGTCACGGCGTACGGCTTGCCGGAGTAGAGGTAGTCCGAGATCACGCCGGACACGTCGGAGACGAGCGCGTCCGAGCGGTTGACGCAGTCGGTCAAGCTCAGCTCCCGGGCGGCCGCGCCGAGAACGTGCTGGCGGCCGCTGCGGGCCCGGTCGGCGACGAGCAGCTCGGTCAGGCGGCCCAGCTGGCGTGCCGACGCCGGGTTCTGCGCCGTGTACGGGTGAGCCCGCAGGATCACCGTCGCACCGCGTTCCAACAGCCGTCGTAGCAGCTCCTCGGCCACCGGCAGCGAGCAGTAGTCGGCGTCGGCGTGGTGCCCCGTCCAGGTCGGGGTGTAGAGCACCGTCGGGCTGGTGAGGCCGCGCGCCGGCTCCCGGCGTACGTCGATCGACTCGACCTGCGGGCGGCCCACCACGACGAACTTGTCCGCCGGGATCCGCACTCCGGCGCGGGCGTACCTGTCGATCGCCGCCGGACCGGCCACGAAGATCCGGTCGAAGATCCCCGACACCGGGTTGGCGCTCGGCGCCTTGTCGCTGTCGCCGTGGTGCAGCTGGATGTGGGTGAGCTGGGTGAACCGGACGCAGTGGCTGTTCTTCGCCCCGTGGTTGACGTAGAACGCCACCCGCAGGCTCGGCACCAGCGCCTCGTCGATCGCCCGCAGGGTGGGGCAGTAGACCACCGGAGCGTCTGTCGCCGCCGCGATGGGCGCCAGGAACTCCGGCTCGCGTACCAGGACCAGGAACGGACTGCCGATCCGCTCCAGGTACGGCAGCCACATGGTGACCTGGTATTCCGAGCCGGGTGGCGCGGAGAAGTAGAGCAGGAACTCCGGCTGGTGCCGGCGCAGCGCGCGGGCCACCGCCCCACCGCCGACGGTGGGCCGGAACCGCCGCCGGGCCAGATCCAGCGCGACAGCCCCGGCACCGACGCCGACGAGCAGGCCGGCGGCCAGCGCCACGGCGGGCGGCAGGGCCAGCGCGGCGGCGAGGGCCACGGCGGCGAGCAGCCCGAGCAGGGCGACGCCGAGTTGGTCGGCGATCAGCGGGGTCCAACCGCGTACCGGCAGGTTGGCCGCCCGGACCTCCAGGTTGCCGGCGGTCCGCAGCGGCCCCACCAGGAGCACAAGCCCCAGCAGGACCAGCGCGGTGGCGGCCAGCGCCGGGTCGAATCCGTCGTCGAGCCGCCGGGAGTAGCCGACCAGGACCGCGGCGGCGATCAGCGCCGTCTCGGCGACGAGGTCAGCGCCGGGCCGGATCCGCTGCTCGGCGTACGCCGCGACAAGCGCGGCGACGGCGAGCGCCAGCCCCCAGCCGGTGGCGCCGGTCAGCGCCACCACGACGAACGCCAGCACGGCCAGACCGACGCTCAGGCACCGGGCGGCCAGCTTGCGGACCAGGTCACCACGCATGTCGTTCCGTTCGCCGCCGTCGGAGTTCCGTCGCCCGCGTCAGCTCGCGGAGGACACGGCCGCCGCGGCCCCGGCCCGCGCCGGCTGGGCCGGCACCGACGGACCGTCACCGGGCGCCCGGCGTACGTCGATGACCTGACCGGTCAGGTCGGAGATCAGCACGTCAAGCGAGGACTGGGCGACGGCCTCCGCCGCGAGCAGGGTGTGCTCCGGCTCCTCGCCGAACGCCTTGGTCCGCATCGGGGTGGCGGTCCGCTCCGGGTTGATGCAGTTGACGCGGACGCCGACGTCTGCCCACTCGTCGGCGAGGGCCTGGGTCAGGTTGACCAGGGCGGCCTTGGTGGCCGAGTAGAGCGCGTAGCGGGCCCGACCCCGGGTGTACGAGCTGGAGGTGTAGAGCAGCAACTGACCCTTGGTCTGTTGCAGGTACGGAAGGGCCTGCCGCGCGATGGTCACCGGGCCGACGAAGTTGACCTGGAGCACTCGGTCCATCGTCTCCTCGTCCATCTCGGCGAGGGCGCCCCTCTCCAGGATCCCGGCGGTGACCACCACGTGGTCGATCCGGCCGGTGGCCTCGAAGGCGGTCGTCAGCGCGGCCTCGACGTCCTCGGCGCGCTCCACGTGGGTGCCGGTGGTGGAGCGGCTGAACGGGAAGACCTGCGCGCCGTAGCGCTGGGCCAGCTCGGTCAGCTCGTGGCCGATGCCGTAGCTGCCGCCGAACACCACGATGGTGCGGCCGGTCAGCTCCTCCGAGTAGCTGCGGTGGTCGGTCAGCCGGGGCGCCTGGGCCGCGGCGAGCTGGAAGAGCTTGTCCGCCAGGTGCACGTCGACTGGGTGGGTGACCTTGATGTTCTCGTCCGAGCCGTCGATCACCTTGATCGGGGTGCCCGGCAGGTAGCGCAGCACCACGCCGCAGTCGTCGGTGGCGGCGAAGTTGGGGTCACCCTCGGCGATCCGGTACGCCTCACGGATGGTGGGGGAGCGGAACGCCTGCGGGGTCTGTCCCCGGCGCAACCGGGAGCGCACCGGGATGTCGGTGATGCAGTCGTCCTCGTCCACCTGGATGATCGTGTCGGCGGAGGGGATGGCGACGTCGACGGCGTTGTAGGTCCACAGCGCGTTCACGCACTCGCGGACGATCCGGCCGCTGAGCAGCGGGCGCACCGCGTCGTGGAAGAGGATGTTGCAGTCGGCCGGGCCGACGGCGTCAAGCGCGATCCGGGTGGTCGCGTTGCGGGTGTCGCCACCCTCGATCACCTTCGTGACCTTGCGGAGGCCGGCCTTCTCGACGATCTGCCGGGCGTCCTCGACGTGGCCGGTGGCCATCAGCACGATGATCTCGTCGATCTCCGGGGCGGCCTCGAAGACGGCCAGGGTGTGCTCGATGATCGGCTTGCCGGCGATCTTCAGCAGCTGCTTGGGGATGCCGAGACCCAGCCGGGTCCCGGTGCCTCCGGCCAGCACCACGGCCACTGTCCGCGAGGGCCGCCACGGTACGGGGGTCTCCGTCGCGGCGTCCGGGCCAGTGGTCTGGTCCTGCGTCATTGCCGGATCCTCACTCTCTGCAGATGCGTTAACGGAAGGTTCCGCCCGAGCGGCGACGGAATGAACCTTAACGCGCGGACCGCGCCGCCCCAACGCGGGCGACGCGGTCCTGGTGCCGTGTCGATGCCTGTGGTTCGCCGGCACTCTACTTGCTGTTCGCGTACGCCTCGTATGCCCGGATGACCTCGTCGGTGGGGCCGTCCATCCGCAGGACGCCCGATTCCAGCCAGATCGTCCGTTCGCAGGTGTCGCGCACCGACGAGAGCTGGTGGCTGACCAGGAACACCGTGCCGGCGCCCTCACGCAGCTCGCGCACGCGCTGCTCGCTGCGCTTGCGGAAGCCCTTGTCGCCGGTGGCGAGCGCCTCGTCGATGAGCAGCACGTCGTGCCTCTTGGCGGCGGCGATGGAGAACCGCAGGCGGGCCGCCATCCCGGAGGAGTACGTGCGCATCGGCAGGCTGGCGAAGTCACCCCGCTCGTTGATGCCGGAGAAGTCGATGATGCCCGCGGCCTGCTTGGCCACCTCGTCGGGGTGCATGCCCATCGCCAGGCAGCCGAGGACGACGTTGCGCTCACCGGAGAGGTCGTTGAGCAGCGCGGCGTTCACGCCGAGCAGCGACGGCTGCCCCTGCGTGTGGATCGCGCCCCGGTTGACCGGCAGCAGGCCCGCGATGGCCCGCAGGATCGTGGACTTGCCCGACCCGTTGCTGCCGATCAGCCCGATCGCCTCGCCCCGGTACGCGGTGAACGAGACGCCCTTGACCGCGTGCACCTCGCGGACGTTCGGCGCGTTGGTGCGCTTGACCAGCCGGCGCAGCGCGGCCACCGGAGTGGTGCCACCGGTGGCGCCCTGGTGGACCCGGTAGATGATGTGCGCGTCGTCCACCACCACTGTGGGGATCCGCTCCGGCGTCAACACGGGCAGGGACACGGTCGCCTCGTCGGCGGCCGGCAGGGAATCAACCACGGCCGTACTCCTGTTCGCCGCGCCAGAAGTAGATGTAGCCACCGATGCCGGCCACCAGCGCCCATCCGGCGGCGACCAGCCAGAGCTGGGTCAGCGACTCGTTGAGCAGTGGCGCCTGCTCCAGCAGCGCGTACCGGGCCAGCTCGATGTAGACCAGCAGGGGATTGAACTGGACGAGCGTCGTCGCCCAGCCGGGCAGCCGCTCGAAGAGGCTGACGCTGTAGAGGACGCCGGAGCCGTACATCCAGGTGCGCATGACGAACGGCATGACCTGCTTCAGGTCGCTGGCCTTGGAGCCCAGCCGGGCGACCAGCAGCACCACGCCGGCGTTGAAGACCGCCTGCAACAGCAGGGCCGGCACCAGCATCAGCCAGTCGAGGGTGATCGGCTCGCCGGTGACAAGCACGATGCCGATCAGCACCACCATCGAGGCCAGCAGTTGCTGGAACTGGGTGATAGTGGTGGACAGCGGCAGGCTGGCCCGGGGGAAGTGCAGCGCCCGGATCAACCCGAGGTTGCTGCTGATCGACTGGGTGCCGGCCAGGATCGCGCTCTGGGTGAAGTTGAAGATGAACAACCCGGTGGTCAGGTACGCGATGAAGTTCGGGATGCTGTTCTGTGCCAGCACCACCCCGAAGATCAGGTAGTAGACCGCCGCGTTGGTCAGGGGTGTGAGCACCTGCCAGAGCTGACCCAGCTTGGCGTTGCTGTACGAGGCGACCAGCTTGGCATTGGCGTACGCGGCGATGAAGTGCCGGTAGGCCCAGAGTCGGCGGCTGTACTCGGCGAGGGTGGGTCGCTCACCGGCGACCCGGAGCCCGTGCCGAGCGGCCAGCTGCGCCTGGGTCAGGCCCGTGTCGGGGTCGACCAGCGCGGTGGTGGCCATGGAAATGGCGCTCCGATCTTTCGTGCAGACGGGTTGCTCGCGACGATGGGATCCTAGTGGGAAGTGTGCGCGGGGCGCCGCCTCGCCGCTGCGTGGACAGTAGTCCGAAACACGTGGGGACGCAACCGTACCGTCGTTGCGCTACTGTAGTGGGCGTGACCTGCGAGAAGAGTCCTTGGTGACGACCGAGAAGAGGCGCGTGCCGGCCGGCGCGGCGGTGCTGCGCGACGAGATCACCACGGCCATCCGGCGCGCGCTCATGCAGGAGCTCGCCGCGGTCGGCTACGGGCGGCTCTCCATCGAGGCGGTGGCCCGCCGGGCCGGCGTCAGCAAGACGGCGATCTACCGCCGGTGGAACTCGAAGCTCGACCTGGTGGTGGAGATCGTCGCCGCCGCGGCGCACGGCAAGCTGCCGGTGCTGGACACCGGCACCCTGCGCGGCGACCTCGCGCTGCTGTTCCAGGCGGTGGCACACGCGCTACGCCATCCCCTGGCGTCGCAGATCATCCCGGACCTGCTGGCCGAGGCAGCCCGCACCCCGGCCATCGACGAGACCCTGCGTCAGGTGCTGCACGCCCGCCAGCAGGAGATCGGCGGCCGCCTGGTCAGCCGCGCCGTGCAGCGCGGCGAGCTGCCCGCCGACACCGACCCGGACACCGCAGTCGACCTCATCGTCGGCCCGCTCTACTGGCGGCTCGCCATCGCCCGGCTGCCGCTCAGCGACAGCTACCTGGAGGGCCTTGTCGACTCGGTGGCCGCCGGACTCGGCGCGACAAGCGACGTACCGCTGCCGAGGGCAGCGCCGATCTCCGGCTGACCGGGCCCGCGACACCACCCGCAGCGGGGACCGGATCCGGCTGCCGCCTCCGCTAGGCTGCCCCCTTGACGCCTGGCCGTCACCAAGTTGACATCCGCCTTTCGCCCTCATATCCCGTCTGACGAGAAGGACGCCCGTGGCCAACGTCGACAGCATCGCCGTCGCGCCAAGCGATTCGGACCCGGTGCCGCGCGCCGAACAGGCACCTCGACCGACCACCGGCCCCGACCGGAGCCCGGCGGCCCGGGTACGCGCACTGGTGGCCGCGGCCCCGGCGCTGCTCACCGACGGTGCGGTGGTCGCGTTCGCACTCTTCACAGTCCTCTACCACGCGGCGTTCCTGGCGGACCTGCGCCCGTCGGTGACGTTCCGGATCTGGCTGCTCGCCTGCGTGCTGCTCGCCGTCGCGGCCCTGCTGCGCGCCCGTCGCCGCTCCGGCGGTGGCCTTCTCGGCGAGCGCGAGACCTCCACACCGAGCGAGACCTCCACGCCTGGCGACTCGACCGAGACGCGGCCAGCCGTCGACAGGCGTCTGCTGTGGGGCGTGCTGGCCGCCGCCGCAGTGGCCGCGATCACCGCGGGCCTGGTCGGATCGGGTGTCGGCATCTCCTGGTGGATTCCGGCGGCGGCCGGCCTGCTCGCGGCGATCGGGGGAATCCTGCTGCTGCGGCGGGTCTGGCTCGCCGGGCCGACGACCACGTCGATCGCGCCGATGCCCACCGCGCCGCAGTCCGCGTACGCGCTCGCCGTCGCGGTGCTGGTCGGGATCTCCTCGTTCTTCCTGGCCCGGAACACCCCCGACGACGTGTACTACGTCGGAAAGTCGGTGTGGATCGCCGAGCGTGACCTCATCCCGCTCAACGACTTCCTGTTCTCCGAGAATGTGCTGCCGGCGATGGGCTCGCAACCGCCGATCCCGTCGATCGAGGTGTTCGACGGCGCGTTGGCCCACGTGCTGGGCATTACCGCCGCCTCGGCCACGTGGTACGTGGCACTGCCGATCATGGCGGTGCTGGCGGTGCTGGCGCTGTGGCGGCTGACCCACAGGTGGGCCCCGCGTCGCCCGGTGCTCGCCTTCAGCGTGGCCATCGCGTACCTCTACCTTGTCGTCGGTGGGGACGCCGCGCTGGGCACGTTCCACCTGCCCCGGCTCTACGAGGGCAAGGGCATGTTCGTCTCGGCCGTCATTCCGCTGATGTGGCTGTACCTGACCGAGTGGTTCGACACCAGGTCGCGGCGGAGCCTGGCGCTCATCGTGGCGCTCTCGATCACCGCGATCGGCCTCACCACCACCGCTGCGATCATCCTGCCGATGCTGGTCGGGGCCGCCGGGTTCGCCATGCTGCTGGTCGGGCGGTGGAAGGCCGCAGTGGTGGCGGGGGTGGCGGCGCTCGCGTACCCGATCGGCTCGCTCGTGGTGTCCCGTCTGGTCCTCGGCGGGCTCGCCGCGGACGGCGCGGACGACGCCTTCTTCGACGCGGCGTACACGTACAAGCGCACCCTGCTGATCGGTGTGGTCGGGGTGATCTCCGGCCTGGCGCTCTGGTGTGGCCCGCTGCTGGCTCGTCGACGCACTCCCGCGCTGCTCACCGCGGGCGCGACCCTCGCTCTGAGCGTGCTGTTCGTCCCCGGCGTGCTGGAGACGTTGAGCGCGCTGAGCGGCATCTCCGTGGTGCTGTGGCGGGTGCCGTGGCTGCTCGCCCTGCCGACGTTGATCGGGCTGCTCTGCACGGTCCGGGTGCCGGCGCCCACGCCGGTGCTGCGCCGCGCGGCGGCCGGTGGGATCGCGGTGCTGTTGGTCGCCTCGTTCGCCCTCTTCGCCACCCCGATGTGGTCGGCGAAGAGTTGGGTCGACGTGCACGATCGGCCCACCTGGAAGTTGCCGCAGCAGCGTCAGTCGATCGCGTTCTGGATCAAGGGACTGGACCGCGCGCCCGGCCTGCTGCTGGCACCGAAGACGATCATGCGGACCTCCCTGGTCGTCACCAGTCAGGTCCGGGTCGTCCTGCCGCGTGACTTCTACCTCGTCGAGTACGACCTCAACTCGCAGTTCGCCAAGGACCGCCTGCTGCTCGCCGGTTTCGCCGATGGTGTCAGCACCGCGTCGCCGACCGAGCTGGCGCCGGCTCTGGCCCGGTTGGACGTGGGCACCATCTGTGTCTACAACGGCAACCAGTACGCCCGTGACATGGCGCCGCAGCTCGGCTACCAGGAGTTCGCCAAGCGTCGGGCGCCCGGTGCGATGACGTGTTTCCGGCGGGTCGGCTGAACGCATCGACGTCCGGGGCTTTGACCCAGATTGGTGCCGGATACCCGAGCGACACCGCCGTGTCCCTTCGCGTTAAGGTCGCAGTCACGCGCTGCCAGTCGCCACACGGGAATCCGGGTCACCGCCACCGTGACCTGATGCAGTCCGGGGGTCGCGGTTGACCATGCGCGACGTGGAGTGGCGTCGACCCACCGCGGGCGTCCGCCCGTCTTGGAAATCGTAGGGAGCGAACTCGTTGTTCGGCACGTTGACAGGACGCATAGGAGTGGCCGCCCGCAGCGCGCTGCTGGTGCTGTCCTACCTGGTCATGCTCGTCGCCGGCGCCTTCGGTTGGGTCGGCCTGTTCGCCGTCGCCGGGCTGGCGGCGGTGCTCGGCGAGTTCGCCGTCGCCCGCTGGTCGCCGCCGTCGCAGCTGCTGCTGGAGAAGGTCGGCCTGCACTGGTCGTACCGGCAGTTGACCCGGGACCTGGCGGCCGTGCTGCTGGTCGCCGCGGAGGTCGCGCTGAACGGCACCGAGCTGAGCCTGCTGTTGATCCTGCCGGCGGCGGTGTGGGTCGTCTCGGTCTTCGCCGGCGCGCTCTCCACCATGATCGACCGTCGTAACCCGCTGTCCGCCCTGGTGCGCAACATCGAGCTGGGTCCGCTGCGGTCGGCCCCGCGTCCCCCGGCCTGGGCGGCGGCGGTCGCGGGCGAGCGGATGCCCCTGCTCAACGTGCTGCTGGTGCCGGCCGCGGTGGCCGCCGCGGTGCAGCACGACACGACGCCGTTCCTCGTCGCCGCCGCGGTGACGGCGACGGCGACCGCCGTGGTGGGCGCGATCATCGCGGTGACCTGGCTGCGCGGCCGGGGTTCCGGGCAGGGCCCGTTGCTGCCGGCCGTCCAGCGGTGGCTCGACACGCACCGGCCCGAGGTGGCGCTCTACTTCGCCGGACCGGCCAAGGACGTCTACCAGGCCAACATGTGGCTCGCGCCGACCGAGGCGCTGGACCAGCGCGCGGTGGTGCTGATGCGCAGCCGGGAGGCGTTCACCGAGCTGGCCGACACCCGGCTGCCGGTGATCTGCGTACCGGCCGGGGTGGACTTCATGAACCTCGAACTCGGCAGCGTCCGCACGGCCCTCTACGCCGCGAACGTCGGCGCGAACATCCACATGCTGCGCGAGCCCGGCATGAAGCACGTCTTCGTCGGGCACGGCGACAGCGACAAGCAGGCAAGCGTCAACCCCTACAGCAAGGTGTACGACGAGGTCTGGGTCGCGGGCCTGGCCGGCCGGGAGCGGTACGCCCGCGCCGGTGTGGGCGTGCTCGACGCGGACATCGTGGAGATCGGCCGGCCGCAGCTGGCCGGGGTGCACACCTTCGGGGCCGAGTCGGTGGACCGGCAGTTCACAGTGCTCTACGCGCCCACCTGGGAGGGTTGGCTCGACGACGACCCGTACCACACCTCGCTGGTGTCGATGGGTGAGCGGATCGTCAAGGGCCTGCTGGCCACCAACCCCCGGGTGCGTCTGGTCTACAAGCCGCACCCGCTCACCGGGTCGCGGTCCAAGGCGGCCAAGGCCGTGCACGACCGGCTGGTGGAGGCGATCCGGGCCGCCGACGGCAACCCGAACGCGTCCTCCCTGGACGGCACCGCGCACCTCGTGGTGACCGGCCGTACGCCTGGGCTGTTCGACTGCTTCAACCAGACCGACCTGCTGATCAGCGACGTGTCCAGTGTGGTCTCCGACTTCGTCCAGAGCCAGCGGCCGTACGTGGTGGCCAACCCGGCCGGTCTGCCGGAGGACGAGTTCCGCCGGGAGTACCCGACCGCGCGGGCCGCGTACCTGCTCTCCGCCGACTGCGGCGAGCTGGAGAAGATCGTGGCGGTCACCCGGGCCGGCGACGACCCGATGACCGAGGCGCGCCGCGACCTGAAGACCTACCTGCTGGGGCCGGCCGAGGCCAACCCCATGGACCGGTTCCAGGAGGAGATCGCCCGCCTCTGCCGCTGACCCACGCACGACGTTCCGCGCCCGGCCCGACACCCGTCGGACCGGGCGCGGTCGCGTGAGCGGAGCAGGGCTGGCGCTGTCGCGTCAGTCGAGCAGGGCGGCGACCGCGTCGGCGACAGGTGTGTCGGCCGGCAACGCCCGTGCCGTCACCACGGCGGTCAGCGGCAGCGGTCCGTACAGGTGCGGGAAGAGCTGCCCACCCCGCGACGGTTCCCAGCGCAGGGCGTCGCCCAGCCGGTCGACGTCCACGCCGAGCAGAGTGAGGCCGGTGGCGCCGTCGAAGTGCCGGCGGGCCGTCTCCACCACCTGGTCGGCGGCGGAGAGGTGGAGGAAACCGTCCTGCCGGTCCACGGCCGAGCCGGCGACGGCGCCGACGGCCTGGGCGGCGTCCCAATCGGCTGTCGGCAACAGCTTGTAGATCATCTCCGCAGACTACGTCGCCGACGTCGCGCTGTGCGAACGTCGGCCGGTACGCGTTTCGGCCGTACCGCCGCCGACGCCGGTCGCGGCCCGGCATGCTCAGGTGGAGCGGCCGTGGAGGGATGGACGATGGCGAGCTACGACGACGACTGGACCGACAGCCAGCGCGGGTTGTACGACGAGTGCTACCGGGCCGGCGGCGAGTGGGCCGAGGACCCGGACACCCCGTCCGACGACGTACAGCATGTGATCAACCTGGCCGAGGCGGACGACGACGCCTTCGACGACGCCGAGATCGACTTCCCGCCCCTGGTCGACGCCGTCACCCAGGCCAGCGGGGTCAACGTCACAAGCGTGCCGGCCCGGCACGACGACCCCGGCTTCCGGGGCTTCGCCGACGGCGTCCGCGACGCGGTCGCCGACGACGTCTTCGGCCTGTAGGGCCCCCTGAGGAAACGGGCCCGGTAGCCGATCCGACCGGAGGCGGCCCTCCCGCTCGCGGCACCCTTCTGCCACCATTCGCAGGACGGCTGCGACGGATGGGGGGCACGGTGCGGATCCTGCTGGTGGAGGACGACCGCCGGGTGGCTGCCGCGCTCTCCTCCGCCCTGACCCGCCGCGGCTACCAGGTCGAGCACGCGGCCACAGTCGCCGCGGCGCTCTCCGCCGCCCCCTGCGACCTGGTGCTGCTCGATCTGACCCTGCCCGACGGAGACGGCACCGACGTGTGTCGGGAGCTGCGCCGACGCAGCAGCCAGCTCGGCATCATCGCGGTGACCGCGCGGGGTGAGGAACGCGACCGGGTGCTCGGGCTGCGCCTCGGCGCGGACGACTACGTGGTCAAACCGTTCTCGATGGTGGAGTTGCAGGCCCGGATCGAGGCGGTGCTGCGTCGGGCCGCGAACGCGGCGCCCGAGCGGCACCTGATCGAGGCGGGGGCGGTACGCATCGACGTGGCCGCCCGCACGGTGACGGTGGCGGGGCGCGCGGTCACGCTCACCCGCAAGGAGTTCGACGTGCTGCTGTCGCTGGCCCGCCAGCCGGGGGTGGCGGTGCCC
Source organism: Micromonospora lupini (assembly GCF_026342015.1). Taxonomy (NCBI): domain Bacteria; kingdom Bacillati; phylum Actinomycetota; class Actinomycetes; order Micromonosporales; family Micromonosporaceae; genus Micromonospora; species Micromonospora lupini. The sequence continues at coordinate 388,342 of NZ_JAPENL010000003.1, read as the reverse complement.
CGCGACCGCATCCTGCTCGACGCGTGGGGCACCACCTGGGCCGACCGGCACACCGTCGAGGTGCACGTCGGGTCGTTGCGCGGCAAGCTGGGCGACGCGCGCCTGGTGGAGACCGTCCGCGGGGTCGGCTACCGGCTGCGCGATGCGTGAGGGGCAGCCGTGCGCCGTCGACTGGTGATCAGTTACCTGCTGCTGATGGTGCTCGTCCTCATCGCGTTGGAGAGTCCGCTCGCCGTCACCCTGGCCAGCCGGGAGACCGAGCGGGTACGCGCCGACCGGCTCGCCGACGCCACCCGGTTCGCCTCGCTGGCCGGGCCGGCGTTGCGCGGCGGCGAGCCCGGCCCGATCGGTGCGGAGCTGCGCAGCTACGACGAGCTGTACGGGATCGGCGCGGCGGTCGTGGACCGGGACCGGGGCATCGTCGTCGACTCCTCGAGCTGGCAGTCCACCGGGACCGCCACGGTGCTGGACGTCGCGTTGTCCGGGCAGCAGGCAAGCGCCCCCGAGTCGGTCTGGCCCTGGTCGGCCGGGCCGGTGGTGGTGGCGGTGCCGATCAACGACGGCGGTGAGGTCCTCGGCGCGGTGGTGATCGTGACCCCGGCCGACGACATCCGCCGGGCCGTGAGCAGTTGGTGGCTGCTGCTCACCCTGGCCGGCCTGCTCGTCGTGCTGGCCTGCGTGCTCACCGCGTTCGGGTTGGCCGGTTGGGTGCTGCGCCCGGTGACCGAGTTGGACGCCGTCACCCACGAGATCGCCGAGGGTGACCGGGGCGCGCGCGTACAGCACCGGCTCGGCCCGCCGGAGCTGCGCCGACTCGCGGCAAGCTTCAACCACATGGCCGACGTGGTCTCCGACGTGATGGACCGGCAGCGCGCGTTCGTCGCGCACGCAAGCCATCAGCTGCGCAACCCGCTCACGGCGCTGCGGCTGCGGGTGGAGGAGCTGGGTCCCAGCCTCACCGGCGCGGACGGGCGCTCCGAGCACCGGTTGGCGCTTGAGGAGACCGACAGGTTGGCGCTTGTGCTCGACGCGCTGCTCACCCTGGCCCGCGCCGAACGGGAGGAGAACGAGCGCGTCACCGTGGACGCCGCCGCAGTGGCCGCGTCCCGGGTGGCCGCGTGGGCACCGTTGGCCCGGCACCGGTCGGTCGCGCTGCGGATGGCCACGAGCGACGCCCCGGCGTACGCGCGGACCGTGCCGACCGCCGTCGACCAGGCGCTGGACGCGCTCATCGACAACGCGGTGAAGTTCAGCGGGGCGGGCGGGGCGGTGACGGTGACCGTGGCCCGGCGCGACGGCGGGGTGGTCCTGGAGGTGCGCGACACCGGCCCGGGGATGACCGAGAGTCAGCTCGGCCAGGCCACCGAGCGGTTCTGGCGTGCGCCGGACGCGCAGAACGTCGACGGCGCGGGGCTCGGCCTGACCATCGCCGCCGTGCTTGTGGACGCCTCCGACGGGCGGCTGACCATGCGGCCGGCCCAGCCACGCGGGCTGGTCGCCGACCTGTGGTTCCCGGCCCCCGAGCCCGAGCCGGCGGTGGCGTCGGCGGACGAGGACACCGCCGCCGACCTGCGGCCCGCCCCGGCGCGCTAGCGGCTCGCCCCGCCACGGCAGCGACCCGAGTGGGCCGCGAAGCGCCTCGGGCGCGGCCGGCGACGGTCAGGGCTTGGCGGCCCGGTACCAGGCGGCGGCGCCCGGGTGCAGCGGCAGCGGCGCGGTGGCGATCGCCGAGCGGGGGCTCATCCGTCCCGCCGCCGGATGCGCCGCGCCCAGCTCGGCCCGACGCTCCATCAGCAGCCGGGTCACCTCCCGGACCAGCGGCTCCGGCAGGCTGGCCCGCACGATCAGGTAGTTCGGGTCGGCGACGGTGGTCACCGGGTTCATGCCGTACACCGAGCGGGGAATGTCCCGGGAGACGTAGACCTGGCCGTACCGGGCGCGCAGCGGCTCCGTCCACTCACCGAGGCCCACGATGCGTGTGGCGCTGCGCCCGGCCAGCTCCTCGATGCCGCGCACGGGCAGGCCACCGGAGAAGAAGAACGCGTCGATGCGCCCCGCGCGCAGCGCCGCCACCGAGTCGTCAAGGCCGAGCCGTTCCCGGCGTACCGTGTCGCCGCCGAGGTGGGCCACCTCCAGCAGCCGGGTGGCGGTGATCTCGGTGCCCGAGCCGGGCGCACCCACGGAGACCCGGCGGCCCCGCAGGTCGCCGACCGTGCGGACCGGCCCGCCGTCGGTCGTGACCAGATGCAGTTGGTCGTCGTACACCCGAGCCACCGCGTCCACCGACGGGCTCAGCGCCGGACTGGTGGGCAGCACGTCGGCCTGGGTGAAGCCCAGCTCGGCCGCTCCGGAGCCGACCAGGCGCACGTTCTCCGCCGAGGCGGCGGTGATCACCACGCTGGCCCGTACCCCTGGTAGTTCCCGGTTGAGGATGGTCGCGAGGGACTGCCCGAACGCGTAGTAGACGGCGGTGGGGCTGCCGGTGGCGATCCGGATCGATATCGGCTCGGCCGGGTCGTCCCGACAGCCGGCGGCGGTGAGGGCCGCGACAAGCGCCAGCGCCGCCGCCCCCGCGCGGCGCGAACCGCTCCGACCCGACGAGGTACGACTCACGCGGTGCACTGTGCGCGTTCCGGCGAACGCGCGCAAGCCCGTACCCGTCAGTGCCGCCGATGGGTGCGGCGCGGGCTCCGATCAGCAGGCCGGCTCCGGGGCCGCGCCCCGCGCCGGCTCCATCGACGCGCTGCGCAGGATGCGTTCCCGGTCCGGCCCGTCGGCCACGCTGACCAGGAAACAGCCGGTGCCCGGGCGCAGCACGGCCGGCACGTCGAGCACGGCCGCGCTGCGGATCAGCACGGCGGCCAGCTCCCGGTCGGTGAGGCGTACGCCGAGAATGTGCCGCCGCACGTGCCGCCCGCCGGCCAACAGCGCCGACCGCCAGGCCGCCGCCGCGAGCCGGGACATCCACCGGCGGCGGGCCGGCGAGGCACCCGGCACGGGACCGCCCAGCAGCTCCCGACGCCCCTGCCACCAGCCGGCATCCACCATCCGGGCGTACGCCCCCCGGTGCTCCGGCGGCACCCAGAGCCGGTGCAGCTCGTAGCGGCGGCGCAGACCGCCGACGGCCACCTCCTGGGTGACCGGGATGTCGAGGCGGGCGAGCAGTTGCCGCATCCGCAGCGCGGCGTCCTCCCGGTTGAACTCGACCCCCGGCGCGTGCGACGGCAGCGCGGCGGCCGAGCGGACGCCGGCCGCCGGTGCCGTACAGCGCAGCAGGCAGGCGGCCTCGAACGCGTCGCCCAGGGTCAGCCAGTCCAGCGGGGGAGGCGTCGCCGGCGAACGGGGCCGGTCGAGCAGGGCGGGATCGCGGGCCAACGGAGGCTCCTTCGTCGGAGTCTGGGTTCCCCTACCGTGGCCCCTGCACGGCCGCAGCGGAACGCATCCCGCCCAGCCTTGAGGAAAACTTGCGGCTCACGGGCCGCTACAGGTCCGTGACGACCAGGTCCACCTGCCGGACCCGGCCAGCGGCGGCCGGCTCCTCCACCACCGTGTGCTTCAGCTCCCGCAGCGTGCCGATCAACTCCGCGGCGGTACGCGGCCGGGCCCCGGCGACCAGAAGGTCACGAACGAGCCGCCCCTTGGTCGCCTTGTTGAAGTGGCTCACGACCGAGCGGACCGGCACGCCGTCGACCTCCCGCTCGTGCAGCACCCGCACGGTCACCGTCCGCTCGGCCAGCTCACCGCGCGGCGTCCAGGTGGCGGCGTACGCGCCGGACCGCAGGTCCAGCACCGGCCCCCGACCGGCCGCGCCGGCCAGGACCGGGGCCAGCTCCCCGCGCCAGTACGCCGACAGCGCCCCCACGCCCGGCAGGCGGGCGCCGATCGGGCAGCGGTACGGCGGGATCCGGTCGGCGAGACGGACCGCCCCCCACAGCCCGGAGCTGATCAGGATCGACCGGCGTGCCGCCCGCTGCGCCGCCGACGGCAGCGTGGCCAGCTCCAGCGCCTCGTAGAGGACCCCCGTGTAGAGCCGTTCGGCCGGGGCGGTGGCCGCCGCCCGCAGCCGGGTGTTGCGGCGCAGCTCGCCGCGCTGGCCCTCGCTGAGGCCGAGGGCGGCACGTGCGGCCTCCTCGTCGGGCCCGGCGCTGAGGGTCACGAGCGCGTCGAGGACCCGCTCGCGGGCCGGGTTCAGCTCCGGCAGCGAGAGCCGCTCCGGGGTCCACCGCCGTCCGGTGCCGGCGTCGGCCTTCCCCTCCGAGGGCGGCAGCAGGATGAGCATCGGTTCTCCTCGGGCGGGTGCAGCGGCAGCCCGGCCAGCGTACGACCCGCCGCTACCGCCAGGGCCGCACCGGTGTGTCGGGGTGGTACACGCGATAGCCGCCCACCTCGCGCACCGGTGCGGCGTCGGGCCGGTCGCCGAGCAGCCGGCGCAGCCGCCGGTCCATCGGCGAGTCGACCTCCACCACGTAACCCGGCCGGGCGGCCCGCCCGACCTGCCGCCAGTACGGGCGGTAGCGGTTCTGCCCGGGGGACAGGTCCCCGTCGAGCACCCCGCAGACCACCGACTCGTCGGTGTTGAAGATCAGCCGGTTGCAGGTCCAGTAGTCCCCGTACACCTCGTGGGGCCCGTCGGCGCGCAGCGCGGCGGCCAGCTCCCGGGCCTGACGCTCCTCGGTCCGCGACGCGGCGGTGCCGGTGGTCGCGAAGACCACGGTGACCACGAGCGTCGTCGCGGCAAGCGCCGCCAGCACGGCTGTAGCCAGCGCGCCGGCCAACCGGCCGAGCGCTCCCACCGTGCCCCGCCAGCAGGCCAGAGCCGCCACCCAGAGCGGCCAGAGCACCGCCGGCAACGACAGTTGCAGCACCGACAGGTAGCGCGCGTTGTCCAGCGGACTGGTCGCGGCGAGCGGGCTGCGCACGTACGACAGCAGTGTCAACGCCGCACCGACGACAAGCGCGAGCTGCACCACGGGCCCGACCCGCGCGCCCCGCAGCGCGCCCCCGGGCTGCGTGCCGGGCGGGGTGTCTGCGGCCTGCGCGCCCCGCGATGCGTCGGCGGCCCGGCGGTACGCGAGGAGCGCGAGCACGGCGGCGGCCACCAGCAGCACCGGGTAGATCACGCCGAACCACTGCTGCCACCGGCCGCACCCGTCGACCGGGCAGAGCCCGTGCGCCAGTGGCACCCCCTCCAGCAGGCCGCCGGAGATCCGGTCCGACCACTGTGGCAACGGGCCGGCCTTGGTGCTGACCTCCCGGAACACCGTCAGCGAGTCCTCGCCCGGCCCGGCCCGCAGGTTGTCGACGATCATCGGCGCCACCCCGGCCACGAAGCCCGCCACCAGCAGCAGCCCCGACCAGCCGAGCAGCTCCCGCCGCACCGCCCACACCAGGGCCAGGCCGGCCACCGCCAGGTACGGCAGGATCAGCCAGTCCGACCAGGCGGCCAACCCGACCAGCAGCCCGAACAGCGCCACGGCCAGCCGACGGCGGCGCACCGTCCCGGTGGCCAGCCCCACGGTGATCAGCAGCATCAGCAGCACCGCCGGCTTCACCTCCGGACGGCCGCCGACCACGGTGAGCTGGTCGCGCACCACCCGCTCCGGCCCCAGCGCCAGCAGGCCGACGACGAGGACGGCGAACCACGGCGTGTAGAGCCGGCGGGTGAGCCGGTACACCAGGTAGAGGAAGACCGCGTACAGGGCGAGCATCGGCAGCCGCAGCACCGGCCAGCTCGGCCCTGCCACCGCGAGCAGCGGCGCGGCGAGGTACGACTCCAGCATGCCCATGTAGTGCTGGCCGTAGAGGAAGACGGGGCGTTCCCGGCCCTGCCCGATGTGCAGGGCGGCCAGCCCGAAGGTCGCCTCGTCGCTGTTCGACACCGGCACGGTGTACAGCGTGAGGACCAGCCGGTATCCGACACCGACCAACCCGACCAGGAGCGCGACGAGCGCCGGCCGGTCGAGTCGCGGACGCCACCGCCCGCCGTGCTGCACTGGATGCGACACGACCACGCCCCCGTCGTCGTCCCGACCGGAGTGTGTCACGTTCCGCCGGGCTGCCGGGCTGGTTCGGCGCAGCCGGCGCCGGGCTGGTTCGGCGTGGCCGGGGCCCGGCTGGTTCGGCGTGGCCGGGGCCCGGCTGGTTCGGCCGGGTCGACGGCCCAGGGCCGGCTGCGGGGCGGCTCCGCCGGCTGCTCGCGTGGCCGTGACCGGCGACGTGTGGCAGGGTTGGCGCGTGCCACCCACACCCGCCGGCCAGCTGGCCGTGCCGAACCTGCACCGGGCTGCGCGGATCGAGGACGCCGTGCACCAGCTCGTGGAGCGTCGGTTGCGGCGTACCGGCTGGCGGATGAACATCGTCGCGTACACCGGCTACGGCCGTCCCGGGTGGGTGCGGGTGATGTGCCGGGTGCTGCTCGGTCGTCCGGACACCCGTCAGCGGGGTCGGCTGGAGAAGGTCCGTGGCTGGCGCAGCTTCACCACCCTGCCCGCCAAGCACGTCACGGTGCACATCGAGGCCGGCGGGGTGCGGCACGAGACGCGGGCCGACCGCAGCGGCTTCGTCGACACGCTCGTCGAGGCCGACCTGCCGCCCGGGTGGGGCACCGTCCGGGTCAGCGTGCCCGACGCCGAGCCGGTCGACGCGCCCGTGCGCATCCTCGATCCGGACGTCAAGTTCGGCATCCTCTCCGACATCGACGACACGGTGATGGTGACGGCGTTGCCCCGGCCGCTGCTCGCCGCGTGGAACACCTTCGTCCTCGACGAGCACGCCCGCGCCGCAGTGCCCGGCATGGCGGTGCTCTACGAGCGACTGGTCACCGCGCATCCGGGCGCCCCGGTCTTCTACCTGTCCACGGGCGCGTGGAACGTGGCGCCGACGTTGACGCGGTTCCTGTCCCGGCACCTCTACCCGGCCGGGCCGCTGCTGCTCACCGACTGGGGTCCGACCGCCGACCGCTGGTTCCGCAGCGGGATGGAGCACAAGCGGTCCACCCTCGCCCGGCTGGCGAAGGAGTTCCCCGACGTGCGCTGGCTGCTTGTCGGCGACGACGGCCAGCACGACCAGGAGATCTATCGGGAGTTCGCCGCCGCCCACCCGGAGAACGTCGCCGGGGTGGCGATCCGCCGGCTGTCCCCGACCCAGTCCGTGCTTGCCGGTAGCCTGCCCGCCCCGGCGGGCCGCCCGTCGTCGGGGCCGGTGGGGCAGAAGTGGCTGTCCGCCCCGGACGGCGCCGGCCTGTGGATGCTGCTCCGCGACGCCGGCCTGGTCTGACGGCGGAGTACTCCTTGAGCGACCTCATTGCCGAGATGCGAAGGCGGAAGTCCTACCGCCTGTTGGTGTGGTCGTGGCGAACGGTTTTCTTGTCCGCCACCGCCCTGGTCCTGACTCAGGTCTTCTGGGCCAATCACCTGATCAGTCGGCCGGTGATGGTGGCGTTGACCGCGCCGCTCGTGCTGGTCGCCTGTGTATCCGTGTTGCTCGTGATCTCAACGCTCGCTATTCAGGCGGCATACTTCTCCTCGCAGCCACTCGGCAGGGGGCCGATCGAACGCCAGATGCGTTTCACCCAGACGCTCGTGACGGACCTCCTGGCCATCCGAGCGAGGCGCCCCCGCCCTCCGCGACCGTCTCAGGAAAGCCGTCGCTCCGGGAAGCCAACCAGCAGCGACAGGACCTAGGGCGTGGCGTGGAGGCGGCGGCCGGGAGTACGAGGGCGGTCAGCCCTGGCGGAGCCGCCGGCCGGCAGCCCGATCCGGTAGTCGTGCAGCGGCTGTGCGGGGAAGTTGGGCCACTCCGGCCGCGTTCCTGGTGATGTTCCTGTTGGTGGTGATGCTGATCCCGGTCTGGAGAGTGTCGTCCGATCTCGTCACTGTGGTGGTCCGGATGGAAGCCGGCGCGCTCTTCTTCCTCATGCTGTCCATGCCGACGATCATGTGGTGGAACAGGCCACGGTTCCTGGTCCCGCCTCCCTATCGGAGGGAGCCCGGGCTGATCTACCTGTGGCTTCGCCGCCGGGCAGTGGCCAGGGCCGCCGCTCAGCATCAGCGGCGCACTCGATAGCGCAGGTGAAGCACCCGGTTGCCCTGGATCGTCGCGTCCGGATCCTCCAACAGATGCTGTGCCTGGACCGACCCGAAGTACCGCTTGCCGGACCCGAAGACCACGGGTACGACGTCCATGCGTACCTCGTCGACCAGGCCCGCGGCGAGCACCTGGCCACCGACGTCGCCGGCGGCGACCTCGACGATGCGGTCACCCGCGAGCTTCCGCGCCGTGGCCACGGCTGCCTCGACGCCGTCGACGAAGTGGAACGGCGCCTCGGGGTCCCAGCCCTCGGGTTTCGGCCGGTGCGTCACGACGACGACGTGGTCGACCCCACCCGGAGGCACCCCGTCCCAGCCGTCCGTCATGTCGAAGACGTGGCGGCCGACGATCGTCGCCCCGATCTGGTCCCAGTACGGCCGGGTGTAGTCGTACGACGGTTGCGACACCTTCAACTGGCCGCTGGAGTCCAACGGCACGTCACCGCCGAGCAACCAGTCGAACAGTGGTCCGGGCTGGTCGTTCTCGTCCGCGATGAAGCCGTCCACCGATACCGAGCTGTACATGACCACTCTGCCCACGGGCGCTCCTCTGCTGGGGGATGCCCTCAGATTAGGGTTTCGTGGGCTGTCGCTCTTGTAAGAAATCACTCGGTCGGCAGCGGCCAGCCGTCCAGCACGTGGCCGGGATTCTCGCGCAGGAACCGCTGCCGGACTTCGACATATCGTGTCGGTGTGAGCCCGGTGAACGCCCGGAACTCGTGGCCGAAGTGGGCCTGATCGAAGTAGCCCGCGCCGCTGGCGAGGTCGGCCCAGTCGATCGGTTCGGCGGGGTTGATCGACAACACGGTGGCGGCGAAGCGGTAGGTGCGGGCCAGCCGCTTCGGCGTGACGCCGACCAGCTCCTTGAACCGCTGTGCCAGGTGCGTGCTGCTGACACCTGTCGAGACTCTCAGGTCGTCGATGGCCATCGTTCCGCCTGTCGCCGCGATGACGCTGCTCGTGTGGCGGACCAGCCCGAGGCCGGCGGTCTCGCAGAGCCGTCGCATCAGCTCGTCCTCGAGCAGCGTCAGCATCTCGTGCGGTCCGTCCGCCGCGGCCATCCGGTCGCGCAGCTCGGCAGTGGCGGGCCGGCCCCACACCTGCTCCACACTCACCGGTCGGTCACACAGCTCGGCCGCCGGCATCGGCAGGAACGGCGCCAGCCCCCACGGCTTGACGTGCGCCCCGACGGACCGGGTCCGGAGTGGGTAGCCGAAATCGAACGCGCGGGTGGGCGTGGTGATGACGCAGCCGTCGGCGTACTCGGTCGCCTCGACGTCGGTGCCGGCACGCATGAGGAACGGCGGACCGAGGTTGACGATGAGCAGCGCGCCCGGCATCGGCGGCAGCGTCAGCCGGGCGTACGGCGGCGCGCCTTCCAGGTAGTAGAGGTCGTCGATCAGCCCGTCCAGCGGCGGTCGCGGCACTCTGGACACGTACTTCACGCCGACAGTATCGCCGGCATCGCGCCGTCAGGGCTGCGCGGCGCTCGGAGCTCAGCGCCCGGAGCTCAGCTCTGGCGGAGCCAGACGACGCCCAGCGGGGGCACCTGGAGGGCCGCCGAGGCGACCATCCCGTGCCATGGCACGTCCTCGGCGTGCACCTCGCCCAGGTTGCCCACCCCCGACCCGCCGTAGTGGTGGGCGTCGGTGTTGAGCACCTCGGCCCACGTACCGCCCGCCGGGAGGCCGATCCGGTAGTCGTGAAGCGGCTGGGCGGAGAAGTTCGCCACGCACACGAGCGTCGAGCCGTCCGGGGCGATCCGGACGAACGACACGGTGTTGTTGGCGACGTCGTCACCGGCGATCCAGCGGAACCCGGCCGGCTCGGTGTCCTGCGCCCACAGCGCCGGGGTGGCCCGGTAGACGCGGTTGAGGTCACCGACGAGGCGCTGCACGCCCGCGCGGGCCGGGTCGTGCAGCAGGTACCAGTCGAGGCCGCGTTCCTCGCTCCACTCCCGGTCGTCGGCCAGCTCGGAGCCCATGAACAGCAGTTGCTTGCCCGGGTGCGCCCACATGTACGCGAGCAGCGCGCGGACGTTCGCCAGCCGCTGCCAGGTGTCGCCGGGCATCTTGCCGGCAAGCGAGCCCTTGCCGTGCACGACCTCGTCGTGGCTGATCGGCAGCACGTAGTTCTCGCTCCAGGCGTACGCCAGGGAGAACGTGAGCTGGTGGTGGTGGTGCTGGCGGTAGATCGGGTCCTTCGAGGTGTAGAGCAGGGTGTCGTGCATCCAGCCCATGTTCCACTTGAACCCGAAGCCCAGCCCGCCGTCGGCGGTGGGGGCGGTGACGCCCGGCCAGGCGGTGGACTCCTCGGCGATCATCACCACCCCGGCGTGGTGCTTGTAGACAGTCGCGTTCACCTCCTGCATGAGCGCGATGGCCTCCAGGTTCTCCCGACCGCCGTACTGGTTGGGGGCCCACTGGCCCTCGTCACGGGAGTAGTCCAGGTAGAGCATCGACGCGACCGCGTCCACCCGCAGCCCGTCGACGTGGAACTGGTCGCACCAGTAGAGCGCGTTGGCGACCAGGAAGTTGCGCACCTCGCGGCGGCCGAAGTCGAAGACGTACGTGCCCCAGTCGGGGTGCTCGCCGCGGCGCGGGTCGGGGTGCTCGTAGAGCGGGGTGCCGTCGAAGCGGGCGAGGGCCCACTCGTCCTTCGGAAAGTGCGCGGGCACCCAGTCCAGGATCACGCCGATGCCGGCGGTGTGCAGCCGGTCCACCAGGTGGCGGAACTCGTCCGGGTCACCGAAGCGGGACGTCGGCGCGTAGTAGCCGGTCACCTGGTAGCCCCAGGAGCCGCCGAACGGGTGCTCCATCACCGGCAGGAACTCCACGTGCGTGAAGCCCAGCTCGGTGACGTACGCGGTGAGCTGGTCGGCCAGCTCCCGGTAACCCAGGCCGGGCCGCCACGAGCCGAGGTGTACCTCGTACACGCTCATCGGCTCCTGGTGCGGCTTGCGCTCGGCCCGCCGGGCCAACCAGTCCTCGTCGTTCCACAGGTACGTCGAGTGGTGCACCACGGAAGCGGTGGCGGGCGGCACCTCTGCGTACGCCGCCAGGGGGTCCGCCTTGTCCCGCCACTGCCCGTCGGCGCCGAGCACCCGGTACTTGTACCGGGCGCCGACCCGGGCGTTCGGGACGAACAGCTCCCACACGCCGCTGGAGCCGAGCGACCGCATCGGCCAGCCGTCGTCCGGACCCCAGCCGGTGAAGTCACCGACCACCCGCACCCCGCGGGCGCTGGGCGCCCAGACGCTGAACGCGACGCCCTCGTCGAAGACCCGGGCGCCGAGTGCGTCCCACAGCCGCTCGTGCCGGCCCTCACCGATCAGGTGCAGGTCCAGCTCGCCGAGGGTGGGCGGATAGCGGTACGGATCGTCGTGGACGGTGCCGTCGACCTCCACCCGGTAGTCGAGCACGGTGCCCTCGACGTGGGTCTCGAAGACGCCGACGTCGTGCACCCGCTTCATCGGGTGCCGTTCGTCGCCGACGAGGAGCAGCACGTCGCCCGCGCCCCGGCGCATCGTGCGGATCGTCGTCCACCCGTCGGCGGGGTGCGCGCCGAGCAGCGCGTGCGGGTCGTGCGTCACGCCGGTGATCAGCTGGTCCATCGGTCGTCCTTCGGGGCGGCGTCGGTCGGGGCGGAGGCGGACGGGCGGGGCGCGGCGGGCGGGCGGGGCGCGGCCGAGCGGGCCTTCGCCGAGCGGGCAGCGGATCCCCGGGCCGCCACGGAGCGCGGGTCGAACGGGCGGGCCGCCGCGGGACGTGGAGCCGCCGTCGGGCCGGTACCTGCAGCTCGCTCGGCGCTGGCGGCTGGCTCGGCGCTGGCGGCTGGCTCGGCGCTGGCGGCCGGGTCGGTGGCGGCCGTCGGTGCCGGGGTCGTCGGCGCGGTGCCGCCGGACAGCTCGTCCGGGACGTCGGTGACGGTGAGGTCGGCCGGCTCGACGACGGCGGGCGTCGGCGTGGAGGGCGCGACCGGGCGGCGGACGGTCAGCACGTGCGCCGGTTGCAGGTACGGGTCGAGCCGCACCGCGTTGCGCTGCCCCCAGTCGTAGCTGGTGCCGGTCAGCTCGTCGTACACGGTGAACCGCTCGTGCCAGTCGAACCCCAGCTCCGGCATGTCAAGCGTCGTGTTGCCCCACTGCACCACACGTGGGTCGAACGAGCAGATCACGATGACGGTGTTGCCCGTGTCCGGGTCGTGTTTCGACCAGCACAGCAGCGCCGGGTTGTCGATCTCGTGGAAGCGCAGGTTGCGGAGCTGGTGCAGGGCCGGGTTGTCGCGGCGTACCCGGTTGAGGGTCGTCAGGAACGGGGCCAGCGAGCGGCCCTGCGCCTCGGCGCCGGCCCAGTCGCGGGGGCGCAGCTCGTACTTCTCGTTGTCCAGGTACTCCTCCGCGCCCGGCCGGGCCACGTGCTCGAACAGCTCGTAGCCGGCGTACAGGCCCCAGGAGGGGGAGAGCAGCGCCGCCAGCACCGCTCGGATCTTGAACATCGGCGGGCCGCCGTGCTGCAACGACTCGTGCAGGATGTCCGGGGTGTTCGGCCAGAAGTTCGGCCGCATGTGGTCGGCCGACGCGACAAGCTCCTCGCAGTACTCCCGCATCTGCGCGGCCGTCGTGCGCCAGGTGAAATAGGTGTACGACTGCGTGAAGCCGATCTTGCCGAGCCCGTGCATGATGGCCGGCCTGGTGAACGCCTCGGCCAGGAACAGCACGTCCGGGTCGACAGTCTTCACCTCGGCGATCAGCCGGTGCCAGAAGTCGAACGGCTTGGTGTGCGGGTTGTCCACCCGGAAGATCCGGATGCCCTCGCCCACCCAGTGCAGCACCACCCGCAGCACCTCGGCCCGGATGCCCTCCGGGTCGTTGTCAAAGTTGACCGGATAGATGTCCTGGTACTTCTTCGGCGGGTTCTCCGCGTACGCGATGCTGCCGTCGGCCCGGGTGGTGAACCACTCCGGGTGCTCGGTGACCCACGGGTGGTCCGGCGCGCACTGCAACGCCAGGTCCATCGCCACCTCCAGGCCCTGCGCCGCCGCCGCCTCGATGAAGGCGCGGAAGTCCGCAGGCGTACCCAGGTCGGGGTGGATCGTGTCGTGGCCGCCCTCGGCGGCGCCGATCGCCCACGGCGAGCCCACGTCTGTCGGCCCGGCGGTGAGCGCGTTGTTGCGGCCCTTGCGGTTGATCCGGCCGATCGGGTGGATCGGCGGCAGGTAGAGCACGTCGAAGCCCATCGCCGCCACCCCCGGCAGCCGCTCGGTCGCGGTGGCGAAGGTGCCCGACCGGCCACCCGACGCTCCTTCGGAGCGCGGGAAGAACTCGTACCAGGCCGAGAAGAGCGCCCGCTTGCGGTCAACCCAGATGGTGTACGCGTCACCGACCGTCACCAGCTCCCGCACCGGGTGCTCCCAGAGCAGGTCGGCCAGGGCCAGCGCGGGGTCCACCCGCTGCGGCAACGGAAGGTCGGTGTCGACGAGCACGGTGAGCGCGGCGGCGACGCGGGCCCGGTCGGCGGCCGGCACCAGGTCCCGGGCAGCGGCCAGCACCCGCGCGCCCTCGGCGAGGTCGTTGGCGAGATCGGCCGGACCCTGCCCGGCGGCGATCTTCTTGGTGACCGCGTTCTGCCACGTCAGGTACGGGTCCTGGAACGCCTCGACCGAGAAGGTCCAGGGGCCGACGGCGTCCGGACGAATGGTGGCGTGCCAGCGGTCCTGGCCCGGCTCGCCGGGGCGCATCCGGGTGAACGGGCGCCGCACACCGTCCGGGCCGGCCCACACCACGTTGCAGCCCAGCGCGTCGTGCCCCTCCCGGTAGGCGCGCGCCGACACCGGGACCGGCTCGTCGATGACCGCCTTCGCCGGGTACCGCCCGCACGAGACGACGGGGGAGACGTCTTCGATCGGGAACCGTCCTGTCACCCCGCCAACCTACTGTGCGAGATCCCTTCGCGCGCGGCCAAGCACACCAGGCGCCCCGTCCCGACGACCACATCACACCCGCCGCGCGCCCAGTAGCCGTCGGGCCGCCACCGCCTAGATCAACACGCTTTCGCTGAAACGGCGGTATCAGTGCGGCCGGGATGCAGCGACTTCCTGGAAGTCGTGTGGATCTTCGCTGGTGCGGGTGCGGGTGCGGGTGCGGGTGCCGGTGCCGGTGCGGGTGCGGCGAACGCGCTCGGACGGGCGGTTCCGGCACGCTGCCGCCCGAGCACCGGGCGGCGTACCTCCTCGACGTGACGCGCGTGTACGCCCTGGCCGGCGACATGCTCCGGGCCGGCCGGACGCTGCTCGTCGCGGAACGCACCGCCCACAGCGAGGTGCACGACCGGCCCGCGATGCGAAGGCTGGTCGCCGTCGTGTGGCGGTCCACCGACGCGCCCCCCGAACTAACCCAACTCGCCGCAACCCTCCGCCTCACCTGACCCGCGTCCGTCCGAACGCCTCACCGGACGGGTGTCGGCTCGAACGCCATAGCGGACCCGCGTCGGCTCGGCCGGTGTCGGCGCGGCCGGTGTCGGCTCGGCCCGTGCCACTTGGCCCCGCGTTGGCCTGGCCTGCGTTGGCCTGGCCTGCGTTGGCCTGGCCTGCGTTGGCCTGACGCGCCTGACCTGGTGTGTGTCGGCGCGGCCCGTGTCGCCTGGCCTGCGTTGGCCTGGCCCGCGTTGGCCTGACGCGCCTGACCTGGTGTGTGTCGGCGCGGCCCGTGTCACTTGGCCTGCGTTGGCCTGGCCTGCGTTGGCCTGACGCGCCTGACCTGGTGTGTGTCGGCGCGGCCCGTGTCACTTGGCCTGCGTTGGCCTGGCCCGCGTTGGCCTGACGCGCCTGACCTGGTGTGTGTCGGCGCGGCCCGTGTCACTTGGCCTGCGTTGGCCTGGCCCGCGTTGGCCTGACGCGCCTCTCCTGGCCCGCGTTGGCCTGACGCGCCTGACCGGTCCGCGTTGGCCTGACGCGCCTCTCCTGGTCCGCGTTGGCCTGAGGGCGTCGGTTTGAGGGCGTCGATCTGAGGGCAGCGGCTGAGGGCAGTGGCCTGGATGGGCGTTGGCCCGGTCGGTATTGCCTGGCCTTGGGCGCGCTAGCGCTCGCCCCGCGGCGGCGGTGTCAGCACGGGCGCGTGGTGGTCGGCTGGTTGGGCCGTTGCCTATCTACGTCTGTGGTACTCGTTGCGGCGGGGGACCTGCTCGGGGTCGAGCCAGGCAGGTGGGACGAACTCGGGATGGCCGTCGCCGCCGAGCCGGACCGCCCAGTCGCCCTGGTGGACGTGGCGGTGGTGGTGGCCGCAGAGCAGCACCGAGTTGGCCAGGCAGGTCGGGCCGCCGTCGGCCCAGTGCCGGATGTGGTGGGCGTCGCACCAGCGCGGTGGGCGGTCGCAGCCGGGGAACGCGCAGCCACGGTCGCGCAGGACCAGGGCGCGTCGGAGCGACCCGGTGACGAGGCGGCGTTGCCGGCCGACGTCGAGAACCTGACCGGCGCCGCTGAGCACGGCCGGCAGGATGCCTGCGTCGCAGGCGAGGCGACGTACGACATCGGAGGTGAGGTGTGGGCCGATGTCGAGAGCGCCGGCGCCCAACTGCCGCGCCAACCCGTCGTAGCTGGTGGTGACGACGACCTGGGCGACCTCGCCGCCGTTCGCGGGCAGGTCACCGGTGCGCAGGGCGAGCCGGCACACATCCGCGACGGCGTCGTGGCGACGCTGACCCGGGGTGCGAGTGTCGTCGGGACCGGTGGGCGCCGTCAGCGGGTCGATGGCGGCGCGCAGCAGGGCGGCGGCCTCGGCGTCGAGGATGCCGGCGAGGCGCAGCCGACCATCAGGCTGCTCGCTGACGGTGACGTGCCGGTCGCGGGCGGCCCGCGACTCCTGCGCCCGCAGCGCCGCCTCGGCGGCCGCGTCGGCGACCTCCGGGGCGACGTGGTCCAGGATGCGGGTGCCGAGCCGGCGCAACAGCGAGGCGTCGAACCGCGCCGCCCACTCGACGAGGACGCCGACGGCCTTGTCGGCGGCCCCTGCCCCGGCGGCCGAGTGCACGGTCTGGACGGTGTCGGCGATGACGCGGACCTGCTCCACGTCGACCGCCCCACCGGCCAACGCGTCCCGCACGCCACCCGGCGCGCTGTCGAGCGCCGCGGCCAGCTCGACCAGACGGCGAGCGGCGCCGACCCCGAGCCGCAACCGGTCCCGCAGCCACACCGCCGTCGAGGACGCGCCCTGCGCCGTCGCGGTGCCGCGACCGTCCAGCTCGCGCACGAGGGTCAGTTTGACCGCCGCCAGCCGCTGCTCCAGGCGGTGCGTGGCATCCAGCGCCGTGACGAGATCGTGCTCGCTGGCGGCCCAGGAGGCCGCGTCGAAGCAGGCCGCCACTGCGGCCTCCGCCTGCTCCAACGCATCGATCACCACCAAAGACTAGAACAGGTGTACGACACTTTCTCGCGCCTCGCGCCTCGCGCCTCGCGCCTCGCGCCTCGCGCCTCGCGCCTCGCGCCTCGCGCCTCGCGCCTCGCGCCTCGCGCCTCGCGCCTCGCGCCTCGCAGTGTGAGCAGCACCGGCACCGGCGCCGTCACTGGTGCGGCTGGAGCGGCTCACGCGGACCACCGGGTGCGCGTGAGTGGCCACGCCTTTCGGCGTGATCAACACGGGTTCCAGGAAACCGCTGTATCGACGCGGCTCGGATACCGCGGTTTCCTGGAACCCGTGTTGATCTAGGTCGAGGGCGCGGGGTGGCGTAGCCTCCCGCCATGATCGAACGGGTGAGAGTCGCCGTTGTCGGAGTCGGCAACAACACGTCGGCACTGGTGCAGGGTCTTGCGCTCTACCGCCAGAGCGGCAGTCTGGTCGGCATCCGCAGGCCGATGATCGGCGGGCTCGGGGTCGGCGACATCGACATCGTGGCCGCTTTCGCCACGTCCGAGGAGAAGATCGGCCGGGACCTGACCGAGGCCATCTTTCTGCCGCCCAACAATTTTCCGCGGCTGGACTGCGACCTAGCCAGGGCAGGTGTGCCTGTCACCAAGGGCCTCGTCGACGCGACCGAGGTGGAGCGGGTGGTGGCGGCGCTGGCCGGGGCCGAGGTGTTGCTCTACTCGGCGCCGAGTGGCCGGCCGGAGACCGCCCGGGCGTACGCCCAGGCCGCGCGCGCCGCGGGTGTCGCCTTCATCAACACCACCGCCGACCCGGTCGCGCGCGATCCACACGTGTTGAGCGGATTCGAGGCGGCCGGTCTGCCGCTGCTCGGTGATGACCTGGCCAGCCAGTTCGGCACCTCGGTCGTGCACAACGCGTTGCTGCGCCTGCTTGCCGAGCGGGGCCTCACGCTGGTCAGCTCCTACCAGGTCAATCTGGGCGGCACCGAGGACTTCCGCAACCTGGTCGACAACCCCAACACCAAGAAGCAGTCCAAGCTCAACGCCCTGACGGACGGCCACCCCGCCGACCGGCCCGCCGCCGACCGGCCCGCCGCCGACCGGCCCGCCGCCGACCGGCCCGCCAGCGACCGGCCCGCCGCCGACCGGCCCGCCGCCGGGAGGGTCGAGATGGCTCCGCTCGGTTACCTGCCGCACCTGCGCTCGCAGAAGGTGGCCCACCTCAACATCGAGGCGCAGGGTTGGGGCGAGACGGCGGTGAGCCTCGACCTGAAGCTGACGGTGCACGACCCCAGCGGTGCTGCCGGGGTCAACATCGACCTCATCCGCATCGCGGCCAGCGCGCTCCGCAACGGGGATGGCGGTTACTCCGCCGAGGCGACGTCGCTGTTCAAGTCCCCTCCGGGAACAGCGGTCTGAGGCTGACGGGAGCGGCGGTCTGAGGGCTGACGGGTACGGCGGTCTGAGGGCTGACGGGTACGGCGGTCTGAGGGCTGACGGGAACGGCGGTCTGAGGGCGGACGGGAACGGCGGTCCGAGGGCGGACGGGTACGGCGACCTGAGGGCTGACGGGTACGGCGGTCTGAGGGCTGACGGGAAAGGCGAGAGCTAAGCGGTGAGCAGGCCTCTGATTCGCGCGTACTCGCCGGCCATCTCCGCGGTGGCGAGGACGTCGTCGAGGTCGGCCGAGACCTGGAAGTCGACCTCCTCGACGGAGCGGATGGCGAGTTCGTAGAGTTCCCCGCGCTGGTCCTCCTCCAGGTAGGTGGTCCAGTGCTCCAGCGCGGTGATGACGGTCAGGAGCCCCTGGTCCAGGTCGTCGTCCGCGCGGATGCCCTCGTCGACACGCGTCAGCAGGGCGCGCAGCTTGGCCCCGTCGGCCGTCCGGACGTTCTCCCGCGCGCTTGTCAGCGCCGCCCAGCCGTCCTCGGTCAGCTCGTCGTCCCCGGCCGTGTCGAGCAGGTCCGCGCGGACCAGCCGGGTAACGGTCTCGCGGCCGAAGGCGCGCAGCTCGTCCTCACCGGCCGCGACGATGAGCGCAAGGATTGCCGCTTCGAGTTCGTCGTACCGCATGAGCCCGTCTCCCCTCAGCCCGCGGCGACCGAGCGGTAGACCTCCAGGGTCTGGCGGGCGACCGCGTCCCAGGAGAAGTGCTCGACCGCGCGCCGACGGCCGGCCAGTCCGAACCGCTCGGTGCGCGCCGGGTCGGCGAGCAGCGTGTTTACCGCCGCCGCCAGGTCGGCCACGAAGCGTTCCGGGGCCAGCGGGGTGCCGGAGCCGTTGGTGGCCTGCTCGATGGGGACCAGCAGGCCGGTCTCGCCGTCCGCCACCACCTCGGGGATGCCACCGGTGGCGGTGGCCACCACAGCCGTCTCGCAGGCCATCGCCTCCAGGTTGACGATGCCCATCGGCTCGTACACGGAGGGGCAGACGAAGACTGTCGCGTGGGTGAGCACCTGGATCACCTCGGGCTTGGGCAGCATCTCGGCCACCCAGACCACGCCGGAGCGGTTGGCCCGCAGCTCGGCGACCAGCCCCTGAACCTCGGCGGCGATCTCCGGGGTGTCCGGCGCCCCGGCGAGCAGCACGAGCTGGGTGTCCGCCGGCAGCTCGCGGGCGGCCCGCAACAGGTACGGCAGGCCCTTCTGCCGAGTGATCCTTCCCACGTACACCACGCTTGGCAGCACGGGGTCGATGCCGAGCCGGTCGAGCACGTCGGTGCCCTGATCCGGCGCGTACTGCGCGGTGTCGATGCCGTTGTAGACCACGTGGACCCGGTCCGGGTCGATCTGCGGGTAGGCGGTGAGCACGTCGCTGCGCATTCCCCCACTGACCGCGATCACCGCGTCGGCCGCCTCCATGGCGGTGCGCTCGATCCACGAGGAGAGCGTGTAACCGCCGCCGAGCTGCTCGGCCTTCCACGGCCGCAGCGGCTCCAGGCTGTGCGCGGTCAGCACGTGCGGCACGCCGTGCAGCAGCTTCGCTGTGTGCCCGGCCAGGTTCGCGTACCACGTGTGGCTGTGCACCACGTCGGCGCCGGCGGTGCCGGCGGCCATCTCCAGGTCCACACCCATCGTCCGCAGCGCGGCGTTCGCGCCGGTCAGGCCGGGCGGATCGGCGTACGCCGTGACGCCCGGCTCGGTGCGCGGCAGGCCGAAGCAGTGCACGCGGACGTCGGTGAGGTGGCGCAACTCCCGGGCCAGGTACTCGACGTGCACGCCCGCGCCGCCGTAGACCTCCGGTGGGTACTCGCGGGTGAGCAGATCGACGCGCAGCGGGGTGGGTTCCGTCATGACCCCGCACCCTAGTGCAGAAGACTCCCCGTACGAGTGGTGAAGTCCGACGCGGGTGGATAGCGTCGGGGCATGGCTGCCAAGGTGCTCGCGATCGTCCTGGCGGGTGGGGAGGGCAAGCGCCTGATGCCACTCACCACGGACCGGGCCAAGCCGGCCGTCCCGTTCGGCGGGATGTACCGCATGGTCGACTTCGTCCTCTCCAACCTGGCCAACGCCGGCTATCTCAAGATCGTCGTGTTGACCCAGTACAAGTCCCACTCCCTCGACCGGCACATCACCAAGACCTGGCGGATGTCCACGCTGCTCGGCAACTACGTCACCCCGGTGCCCGCGCAGCAGCGTCGCGGCCCGTGGTGGTTCGCCGGCTCGGCCGACGCCATCTACCAGAGCTTCAACCTCATCAACGACGAGCAGCCCGACTACGTGATCGTCTTCGGCGCCGACCACATCTACCGGATGGACCCGCGGCAGATGGTGGAGGACCACATCGCCTCCGGCGCGGCGGTGACAGTCGCCGGCATCCGTCAACCGCTCTCGATGGCCGACCAGTTCGGTGTCATCGAGGTCGGCGAGGACGGCCGGAAGATCCGTGCGTTCCGCGAGAAGCCCACCGACGCGGTCGGCCTGCCGGACGCGCCGGACGAGATCTACGCCTCGATGGGCAACTACGTCTTCACCACCCGCGCTCTCTGCGAGGCGGTCGAGCGTGACGCGGCGGACAAGTCCAGCAAGCACGACATGGGCGGCAGCATCATCCCGATGCTCGTCGAGCGGGGCGAGGCGAACGTCTACGACTTCCGCGACAACGAGGTGCCGGGCAGCAACGACCGCGACCGCGGCTACTGGCGCGACGTGGGGACGCTCGACTCGTTCTACGACGCGCACATGGATCTGATCAACGTGCACCCCGTCTTCAACCTCTACAACTTCGAGTGGCCGATCTACACCGAGCAGCCGCCGTGGCCGCCGGCGAAGTTCGTCCACCAGTGGGGTGAGCGGGTCGGCCGCGCGGTCGGCTCGATGGTCTCCCCGGGTGTGGTGATCTCCGGCTCGCTGGTGGAGAACTCGATCGTGTCGCCGAAGGTGCGGGTGCACTCGTGGGCGCACGTCGAGGGCTCGGTGCTGATGGAGGGTGTCGAGATCGGCAGGCACGCGGTGGTCCGCCGGGCCATCCTGGACAAGAACGTGTTCGTCCCCGAGGGCGCCGAGATCGGGGTCGACCTGGAGAAGGACCGGCAGCGCTACACCGTCTCCGACAACGGCATCGTGGTGATCGGCAAGGGCCAGCGGGTCGAGCCGTGACCGTCGCACTATCGAGGAGGTAGAACCCCGTGACCCATCCCCGTGCCGGCCAGTCCGCCGAGCCCGCCGACCTGGTCGACGTGCCGCGCCTGGTGACCGCCTACTACGCCGAGCATCCGGACCCCGCGGACCCGGCGCAGCAGGTGTCCTTCGGCACCTCCGGCCACCGGGGTTCCAGCCTGCGCAACGCGTTCAACTCCGACCACATCCTCGCGGTCACCCAGGCGCTCTGCGACTACCGGCGGGAGCAGGGCCTCGACGGCCCGCTGTTCCTGGCCCGGGACACGCACGCGCTCTCCGCGCCGGCCGCCGTGGACGCGTTGGAGGTGCTCGCCGCCAACGGGGTCACCGTGCTCGTCGACAGCCGCGACGGCTACACCCCCACCCCGGCGCTGTCGCACGCCATCCTCACCCACAACCGGGGCCGCACCAGCGGGCTCGCCGACGGCATCGTCATCACCCCGTCGCACAACCCGCCCGACGACGGCGGCTTCAAGTACAACCCCACGAACGGCGGGCCCGCCGACACCGACGTCACCCGGTGGATCCAGGACCGGGCCAACACGATCCTCGCCGCCGGGCTCAAGGAGGTCCGCCGGATCACCTACGCGCGTGCTCGCGCCGCCGACACCACCGGGGAGTACGACTTCCTCGCGCACTATGTCGACGACCTGCCGGCGGCGATCGACATCGACGCCATCCGCGACGCCGGCATCCGGATCGGCGCCGACCCGCTCGGCGGGGCCAGCGTGGCGTACTGGGGGGAGATCGCCGAGCGGCACCGGCTGGACCTGACAGTTGTCAACCCGACTGTCGACCCGACCTGGCGGTTCATGACGCTCGACGGCGACGGCAAGATCCGGATGGACTGCTCGTCGCCAAACGCGATGGCGTCCCTGATCGCCGCCCGCGCCGACTACCAGATCTCCACAGGCAACGACGCCGACGCCGACCGGCACGGCATCGTCACCCCGGACGCCGGTCTCATGAACCCCAACCACTACCTGGCGGTGGCGATCGGGCACCTGTTCCGCACCCGCGCCAACTGGGGTCCGGCCGCCGCGGTGGGCAAGACCCTGGTCTCCTCCTCGATGATCGACCGGGTCGCCGCCGACCTGGGCCGGCCGCTGCTGGAGGTGCCGGTCGGCTTCAAGTGGTTCGTCCCCGGCCTGCTCGACGGGGCGGTCGGCTTCGGCGGCGAGGAGAGCGCCGGGGCGTCGTTCCTGCGCCGCGACGGCTCCACCTGGACCACCGACAAGGACGGCATCCTGCTCTGCCTGCTCGCCTCCGAGATCCTGGCCACCACCGGGCGCAGCCCGAGCGAGCACTGGGCGGAGCTGGCCGAGCGGTTCGGTGCGCCCTCGTACGCCCGGATCGACGCCCCGGCCACCCGGGAGCAGAAGGCGGTGCTCGCCAAGCTCTCCCCGGACCAGGTCACCGCCACCGAGCTGGCCGGCGAGGCGATCACCGCGACCCTGACCACCGCCCCCGGCAACAACGCCCCGATCGGCGGCCTCAAGGTGAGCACCGAGTCCGGCTGGTTCGCCGCAAGGCCCTCGGGCACGGAAGACGTCTACAAGATCTACGCCGAGTCCTTCCAGGGCCCCGACCACCTCAAGAAGATCCAGGAAGAAGCCAAGTCCCTGGTGGACCAGGCCCTGACCCAGGCATGACGCGGTGATCAAGAGGTTTGCGTCAGCCCGCCCGGCGTGTCGTGACGCAAACCTCTTGATCACCGAGCCGGGGTGGAGCCGGAGCCGGAGCCGGAGCCGGAGCCGGAGCCGGGTGGGTGGCGGCTAGCAGCGTGGGGGGATTTCTCGTTCGTTGTGGCTCTGGAGTTCCTTCGGGAGTAGCGCCTTGAGCTGTTCGGGGAGGAAGGGCAGGTCGAGCAGGCTCATCTTGAGCTGGTTGCGTTCCTGGTAGCGCAGCGGGTCGAAGCGGACCACCAGCCCGGCGTTGCGCCGGTAGCTGATGTCCACCGCGCCCTCGTCCGCCGCGTCCCGGAACACCAGCCCGTCCATCTCCACCACGACAGCCGACGATTGGGGCTCCAACTCCAGCCGGATCTTCTCGTCCCCGGAGAGCACCACCGACCGGGAGATACCGGCCATCGGCGCCGACGGCGTGATGACCACCGCGTCCGCCGCCGGGGAGATCAGCGGGCCGCCGGCCGCATAGCTGTACGCGGTGGAACCGATAGGCGTGCTCACCACCACGGCGTCGGCGCGGTAGTAGCCGTACTGCTGGCCGTCGACGGCCAGGGTGGCGGTGACGAAGCCCGAACCGGGTCGCCGGACCAGGGCGATGTCGTTGAACGCCACCACGTCGTCGCCGCACACGTCGCAGGCCAGACAGGCGTGTGACTCGATGGTGAAGTCCTTCGACAGCAGCCGGCTCAGCGCCTCGGGCAGCGCCGGCGGCTCGATCTCGACGAGGAAACCGAGTCGGCCCAGGTGCACGCCGAGCACCGGCTTCGGATCGAGGATGGCGGAGCGCAGCGCCCCCAGCATGGTGCCGTCACCGCCGATGCTGATCAAGGCGTCGGCGCGGACGGCCACCTCCTTCTCCGGCACGGGCTCGACGCTGGCCGGCACGCGGTGCTTGTCCTCCGCGCGCACCATGAGCGACTTGTGGTGGCGCGTCGCCCACCGTTCGATGATCCCGACCACCTCGGTGACATCCCGGGTGGGGTGCAGTACCAGTCCCAGCCCCGACACCCGTACAGCTCACCACACAGGCGTCGGACGCGTCCGGCGTACCGGGGAAGGTACGCCGGCCGTCCACGGACCGCCGGCGTACCTTCCGCCCCGTCAGCGGCGCGGCCGGCCGCTCAGGTGGGTCAGCGAGCGGGCGACCAGGTCGTTGCGGGCCGCCGGCGGCAGGCCCTCAAGCCCGAAGCCCAGGTACACGGTGTCGGCGGTGACCACCACCGACCCCTCCTCGAACGCCTGCTGGCTGCGCGACCAGTCGGTGGCGTTACCAGCGGAACCCGCGGGCGGACCGGCCACCGTCCAACCACCGAGGTCCTCGGTCTCGAACGAGGTCTCGGTGACCGTGGACCCGTCGACGAGCACCCGGGCGTCGTCCAGGAAGACGCCCAGGCCCTGGGTGCTCCAGTCGGAGACGTACGAGATCGACACCTCGACCTGCTTGCCGGCGTACGCCGACAGGTCGATCGAGAAGTCCTGCCAGCCTCCGGACGCTCCGGTGACGGCGTGCCACTCGCCGGTGCTGCCGGTGGCCGAGCAGCCCGCGCCCTGGTAGTGCGCGACGAACGGGTGCAGGGTCTGCCAACCCGACTCGCAGCTCTCCCCGGTCTCCCGGCCGGTGTGTCCGTTGGCGTCGGGCAGGGTCGTCCAGTCGTCGCTGCCCACCTCGTGTGCCTCGACGATCAGGAAGTCCCAGTCCGCCTCGACGTCGTACGAGGCGGCGAACCGCAGTTCACCGCTCGTGGCGCCGGAGAGGTCCACGGTGCGGGTGAGGCGCTTGAACGCCTCGTCGGCCTGCCCGCTCCACAGGTACCAGTCACCCGTGCGCGGGTCGAACGGCGCCGCCCCCGGGCGTACCCAGTCCACAGGCGCGGAGCTGGCGAACTGGGGGAACTGGTCGACCGGCAGGAAGCTCGACGTGGTCAGGAACGAGGCGGTGTGGCCCTGGTTGCCCGCCGACCCGGGGGCGTTCAGGGCGCCGTCGAAGCCAACGAACACCCCATCGGAGCCCAGGACCGGGAACGGGCCGTCCGCGTCGGTGCCGCCGTCGCTGACGTAGGTGTGTGCGCCGAGCCAGTACTGCTGGAAGTCGTTGAGCAGCGGTAGGCAGCTGGGATCCTCGCCGTCTGCGCACTCCGGCGGCGCGTCCGGGTGGTACACGTACGACCCGTTGGCACCCTGGGCGTAGAGGGCGTACTGGCCGCTGACGAGCAGCTTGCCGCCCTCGTTGAGGTAGTCCCGCACGGCCAGCTCGGTGTCCAGCGCCGCCCTGGCCGCGGTGCCGGCCACCTGGCCGGGAGAGCGCAGGATGACGTCGTCGCCGGTCTCCCAGACCACCGTCTTGTAGTGCGACAGCACGCCGAGCGGGTGCGGCGCCGTGCGTCGCATGGCGTCGAAGTCGTACACGTCGCTGCTGCGTCCGGCGGCGGTCAGTGACGCGGCGACCTCGTCGGCGTACTTCGCGGTGGTGCCGGTCTGCGTCGGGCTCAGTCCGGTGACGTCCTCCATGGCGAGGACCAGCACGTCGCCGCCGATGTCGGTGTGCACCCGGTAGGTGAAGTGTTCGCTGGCCACCACCTTGGCGCGCTGCTTGACGCCTGTGAACCAGACCTCCACCCGGTCGCCGGGCTTCGTGCCGGTGACCGTGCCGCGTAGTTCGGCGTAGTAGTCGTCGTTGGTGTCGCCGTACCGCTCGCCGCCGCGCCACTCACGGACCCCGACGGTCTTCGGCCGGCCGCCGTTGACGACGTAGTGCATCCGCACGTTCTTGAGGGCCCGGCGGGTGATCGAGGCGACCTGCTGGGTGCGCCCGTACGAGGTGTCGAAGGCGTCCACCACGAAGTCCGGGGTGCTGCGGCCCACCACCGACACCGGGTCGTCCGGGTCGGCCGCGGACCTGGCGACGGCCAGCGCGAACGGCAGGTTCTTGCCCACCTCGCCGGCGATGAGCGTCTCGTCGTCGGGGAAGATGAACTCGCTGACGCAGTCCTCCGGACGCCACCTGTCGTCCGGGTCGACGGCCGCGGCGGACTGGCAGGTCGACATCTCCGGCGTGAAGCCCAACGTGCCGTAGCGGACGGTGGCGTGGCTGTCGGTGTCGCCGTTGGTGGTGTAGAGCTCGGCGGAGATGTCCGGGTCGTAGCCGGGCACGGCCGGGTGGGCGTCGTCACCGACCATCGCCTGGTAGATCACGTCGTCAGGTGTCGGTGTGCTCACCTGCCAGCCCACGCCGTAGAGCAGCAGTTGGGCCGCGGAGTGGTAGTTGACGAAGAACTCGAAGCCGACCCGGCGCAGCAGCCCGTCCAGCGCCTTCGTCTCCGGCTCCGAGGCCGGGCCGGGGCCCCGGTAGGTCTCGCTGTTCTCATCGGGCGAGGAGCCCTCGTTGTCGTACCCCCACTTGTAGGCGAAGTTGCGGTTGAGGTCGACACCGTCGCCGGAGCCGATCTGGCCGTCGCCGTCGTTGTCGCGCAGGTTCTTGCGCCACAACCGGTTGCCGGGGGTGAAGGTGTGGTCGTAGCCGTCCGGGTTGGCCACCGGCAGGAACCACAGCTCGGTCGTGTCGAGCAGCCGGGTGATCTCCCGGTCCGTGCCGTAGCTGTCGAGCACGTGGTGCATCAGCCGGCGGGTCATCTCCGGCGTGATCCACTCGCGGGCGTGCTGGGCACCGGCGTAGAGCACAGCGGGTCGTTGGCCGTCGCGGACCTTGCGCGCGTCCCTGGTCACCTTGATCGCGAGGATCGGCTTGCCCTGCTGGGTCCTGCCGATCGTCTCCAGCTTGGTCAGCTTGGGAAACCGCGCCGCCGTGGCGCTGATCTCGTCGCGCAGGCCACCCGGCTCGCTGTACGGACGAAACGCCGACCAGCCCGCCGCGGCCTGCTCCCGCAGCGCCTGCGACGCGTCCTTGCCGCGGACCTTTTTCACGCTCAGAGGAACGCCCCTGTCGGTCAGCCGCTTCGCCTGCCGGGGAGTGAGGACCGTCTCGACGGTGGTGCGACCTGTGGAATCCGCAGTGGCATCGTGACCGAGGTCCACCCCGGCCTCGCGCAGCAGGTCACGCTGCTTCGCGTCGACAGTGCCGACGTACACCTCCAGGCCCTCGCGGGCACCCGGATCCGACGGTGGCCGCGCGCTCGCCGGTGGGGCGAGCGCCAGGGCGCCGAGCAGGGTGACCACGCCGGCGATCGCCAGTCGTCTCGGTCTCATCGCGCCTCCTTGGGTGAAGGACCTGTAGGCGCGAGCCTTCGGTCTGGCTCGATTGATGTCAATAGGTAGATGGGTCGATAGGTAGCCGACCGTGTCGGTTCCGGTGCCGCACGTGACCACTCGGCGAGGTCGGCTACCGCAGCGTCGCCGCGATGATCCGCGCGATCCGTTCGCCGGCCGCGCCGTCCCACAGCGGCGGCGTGGCCCGTACGGCGAGCCGACCCGTCGCGAGCGTGCTCGCCACCGCCTCGGCGAGCGTCGAGCGGGTGACGAGGCGGTTGGTGCCGTGCGTGATAGTGATCGGGCGTTCGGTGTTGGGCCGCAACGTCAGGCAGGGCACGCCGAGCATCGTCGTCTCCTCCTGCACGCCCCCGGAGTCGGTGACGACGACAGCCGCGCCCCGGACCAGGCTGACGAACTCGAGGTAGCCCAGCGGCTCGATGACCCGCATCGCGCGGTGGGAGAGCAGACCGGCGTTCTCGAGGTGACGCCTGCCGCGCGGGTGCAGCGGCAGGACGACGGGCAGGTGGTCGGCGACGCTGTGCATGGCCTTGACCAGGCCGACGGCGTCCGCCGCGTCGTCGACGTTGCCCGGCCGATGCAGCGTGGCGACGACGTAGCGCTCGGGGAGGGCGAGCGCGGCACGGATGCCGGCGACGTCGAAGCGGTCGAGGTTGGCGAGCAGCGTGTCGATCATCGGATTGCCGACCAGGTGGACCTTCTCCGCCGCGATGCCCTCGGTCTCCAGGTGTGCCAGGGCGTCGGGGCTGGTGGCGAACAGCAGGTCGGACACGTGGTCGACGACGACCCGGTTGATCTCTTCGGGCATGGACCTGTCGAAGCTGCGCAGGCCCGCCTCCACGTGGGCGACGGGGATGCGCAGCTTCGCCGCGACGAGGGCCGCGGCGAGCGCGGAGTTGACGTCGCCGTACACGACTGTGAGCGCCGGGCGGTCGGCGACCATCAGCTCTTCCAGGCCGGTCATGACGGCGGCGGTCTGGCTCGCGTGGCTGCCCGAGCCCACCCCGAGGTTGAGGTCGGGCTCGGGGAGGCGCAGTTGGCGGAAGAAGACCTCGGACATCCGGTCGTCGTAGTGCTGTCCGGTGTGGACCAGGCGTTGCCGGACGCCGTGTCGGTCCAGCGCGCGGATCACGGGCGCCGCCTTGGGGAAGTTGGGGCGTGCGCCCGCGACGTGCAGAACGGCGTCGGCTGGCATGGGTCTCCTCGTAAATTCGGCGTGAATCAGCGGCGTCGTACCAATGGTACAAGTTATCCAATTTGATACCTTTGCTCTCTGTGCAGTGTCGACTGGCTCTTATCTCCGAAGGCAGGCAGACCGCGTGAAGCAGATCGTCCAATCCGTGTCCGGCGGCGAGTTGCGAGTCGTGGAGGTTCCGCAACCGGAGCCCGGCGCGACCGAGGTGCTCGTCGCCACGCGCAGGTCCCTGCTCTCCGCGGGCACCGAGCGCGCCGTGCGGGAGCTGGCCTCGGCGAGCCTGCTGCGCAAGGCCCGGGCCCGGCCGGATCTCGTCCGCCAGGTCGTCAACCGGGCGCGTACCGGGGGAGTCCGCTCGACACTCGCCGCGGTGCGCAGCCGGCTCGACGAGGACATGCCCCTGGGCTACAGCGCGGCCGGCGTCGTCGTCACCGCGGGCGCGGCGACCGACGGGTTGCGCCCAGGGATGCGGGTGGCCACGGCGTCGGCGGGGCACGCCGAGTACCAGGCGGTGCCGGGCCTGCTCGCGGTGCCCGTCCCGGACGCCGTGTCGGACCAGGCGGCCGCCTTCGGCGCGGTGGCGGCGATCGCCCTGCAGGGGCTGCGGCAGGCCGAGGTGGGCGTGGGCGGCTCGATCGCTGTCGTCGGCCTCGGCCTGGTCGGGCAACTGACGGTACGCCTGGCACTCGCCTCCGGGCTCACAGTCGTCGGCATCGACCTGCGCCCGTGGACCGCCGAGCTGGCCGGCGGCGCGGGCGCGCTCGGGCTTGTCGAGGCAGGTGCGGCGACCACGGAACAGGTCATGGAGGCCACCCGTGGTCGAGGCGTCGACGCGGTCCTGATCACGGCGGCGACCACCTCGTCGGAGCCTGTCGCCCGCAGCGCGGAGATCGCCCGCGACCGCGCCCGGCTGGTCGTGGTCGGTGACGTCGGCCTGGACCTCGACCGGCGACGCTTCTACGAGCGCGAGCTGGATCTCCGCTTCGCCCGCAGCTACGGTCCCGGCCGCTACGACCGCGCGTACGAGGAGTGGGGCGTCGACTATCCGATCGGCCACGTGCGCTGGACGGCGCGGCGCAACGTGGAGACCTACCTCGACCTGGTGGCAAGTGGTCGGGTCGAGGTCGACGACATGGTGACCCACGTCTTCGACGTGGAGCGCGCGACGTCGGCGTACGAAGTGCTGGCGTCGGACCCGCGCTCGCTCGCGGTGCATCTCACCTACTCGGCGCCCGCGCAGCCGGCCTCCCGCACGGCCACGATCCGGCCGCGCCACCGGTCGACGTCACCCCGGGCGGGGCTGATCGGGGCCGGCACGTACGCCAAGGCGACCTTCCTGCCCGCCCTCAAGGCGGCCGGCTGGGGCGACGATATCGCCGCCATCACGTCGGCCAAGGGGCTGTCGGCACGCCACGCCGCGGAGCGCAACGACATCGCCGTCGTGGCGCCGACGGTCGAGGACCTGCTCGCCCGCGACGACGTCGACGT
Source organism: Micromonospora lupini (assembly GCF_026342015.1). Taxonomy (NCBI): domain Bacteria; kingdom Bacillati; phylum Actinomycetota; class Actinomycetes; order Micromonosporales; family Micromonosporaceae; genus Micromonospora; species Micromonospora lupini. The sequence continues at coordinate 358,683 of NZ_JAPENL010000003.1, read as the reverse complement.
GGCGTTCATCCTCAGCCGCCACGACTCCCACGCCGAGCTGGCGGTGCGGGCGCTCGACGCCGGCAAGCACGTCTTCGTGGAGAAGCCACTCGCGCTGACGCGGGACGAGCTCGACGACGTGCTGGCCGCGTACGACCGCAACCCGGGCCACCTGTTCGTCGGGTTCAACAGGCGGCACGCGCCGATGGTGGCGTACACCCGGAAGGTCCTGTCCGCCGGGTCCGGGCCGATCACCATCGCCTACCGGGTCAACGCCGGGCAGTTGCCCGCCGCGCACTGGTACCACGACCGCCGCCAGGGCGGCCGCGTCCGGGGCGAGGTGTGCCACTTCATTGACCTCGCGTCGTGGCTGGTCGGCGAGCAGCCCCGGGTCGTGCACGCGTACGGCAGCGGCCGCGGCGAACCGGGCCTGGAGGAGGACGTGAGTGTCCTGCTCGGATACCCGGACGGCTCCACGGCGACGATCACCTACTCCACCAGGGGGCACCGGCGCACGCCGAAGGAACGGCTGGAGATCCTCGGCCGTGGCCACACAGTGCTCATCGACGACTTCCGACGCCTGGAGATCGACGGCCGGGAGGTCAAGCGGGCGCCCGACGGCAAGGGACACCAGGAGCAGCTCGCCCACGTGCGGGCGGTGATCGCCGGGAACGCGCCCCACCAGCGGGGATTCGAGGCGTCGATCGGTACGACCGAGGCGGCGCTGTCCGCGATAGCCGCCCTGGCCGGCATCTCGCAGCTCCCGGCGCGACTGCCCACACAGGTCGATGTGGACAGCGGCGTGAACGCCGGGATCACCTCGTGACGCGGCGCGGCCGGCGCTGACCCGGGAGGGTCAGCGCCCCGCGTCGTCGGGGTCGTCGACGAGCGTGGCGAGCAGGCGTCCGAGGGCGCCCGACATCGCCGTCCGCGACTGGTTGTCCCGTATCCACCGCCGGCCGGCCGCGCCCATCTTCGCCAACTCGTCCGGGCTCGCCTGCACCATCTGGGCGAGGCCGTGGGCGAGGTGCCCCGGCGGGGTCACCGACCCGGCGTCCGCGCCCAGCACGAGGTCGCCGACGATTCCCGGGCTGTTGGTGACGATCGGCAGACCGGCGGCCATGTAGTCGAACACCTTGTTGGGGCTGACCCCGGCCCGGAACAGCTCGACGTCGGCGAGGACGTGTACGCCGACGTCTGCCGCGTGCAGGAGATCGGGGATCTCGGTCTTCGGCACCGGATCGAGGAACCGCACGGTGGGGATGTCGCGCGCCGCCGCCCGCAGACGTGCCTTCTCGACGCCCGACCCCACGAGCACGACATCGATCTCCGGCACCGCCCGCGCCGCCGTCAGGAGCAGGTCCAGCCCGTTGGCCGGGCCGTGCGCGCCCGCGTAGACAGCCGTCCGGCGGGTGAACCCGTACCGTCGCCGCAGCTCGTCGCGGTCACCCCTGGGGACGAAGTCGTCCGGGTCGGCCGCGTTGGGGATGAACACGATCCGCTCGGGTGACACGCCCTTGCTCTCGATCGCCTCCCGCACGCCCGCCGCCAGGATCACCACCCGGTCGGCGCGTCGGTACAGGAAGCGCTCCAGGCGCTCCAGCGCCAGGTACGCCGTCGACGTCTCGGACAGCGTTCCCATCTCGACGAGCACCCGTGGCCACAGATCCCTGACCTCCAGGACGAACGGCGTACGCCGCAGCGCCGCGACGACGCAGCCCGACAGGCCGGCCAGCAGGTGCGGCGACGACGCGTAGACCACGTCGGGTCGGGGCTGCCGCAGGCCGGCCACTGTGGCCGTGAGCCCGTAGCTGGCCCAGTTGAGCACCCGGCCCAGGCCGTTGCCCCGGTACGGCGTCACGGCGACCGGGTGGAATCCCGGCTCCGGGAGCTGCGGCCGGCCGGTGATCATGTTGCGGCGGCTCGCGATGATCACGTGCGTCCAGCCGGGCAGGCGGCTGAACAGCTCGACGTGCCGGGTGCCGCCCGGATGGCCCGGGGGCACGGCGAAGTGGTTGAGGACGAGGACGCTTCGTCGTGTCATCGCGGTGCTCCCACGTGCTGGACTTCCCCGGAGGCGAGGTGGGTGACGGTCAGGGTGGCGCCCACGTCGGTCCAGGCCACCTCGTAGCGGAGGCCGTCGAGGGTTGTCGCGTCGGGCCGTGGCCCGGGTACGGCCCCGAGCCCCCAGGCGATGGTGTCGGCCCGGCTCTCGGTCGTGATCCACGTCGCCGGCTCCCAGCGCCCGTACGTCCGGCTGTGCCAACCGGCGAACGGCGTGGACCGTCCGCGTACCGCCTCGTACCCGTCCAGGCCGAAGAGGTGGAGTTTGGTGTCGCCGGTGACGAGCACGTCGTTCGCCACCTCGACGTCGGGGTGCAGGGGGATCGTGAGCGACCAGGAGCCGGCGGCCCCCGACGGGTCGGCGAACTCGACGACCGCCACGTACGCGTCGGCCACCACGACGGCGCGGCCGACGCGCACCTGGCGCTCGCCGCGCGCGTACGCGTCGTGCCACCCGAAGAGGATGGTGCGGTCCGGCAGGACGAGCGGCGGTCCGAGGTGACCGCGACCGGTGGCGAGCCAGCGGAACGCGCGGTGCGGGATCAGCTGGTCCTGCCCGTCCGGGCGGCGCACGGGGTGGGCGGCGGAGGTGCGTAGCCCGTTGCGTACCGCCAACGGGCCGTTGTAGGTGCCCGTGCCCGGGTCGGCGATCAGCCAGCGGCCGTTGTGCGTGACCCAGACCGAGGTCAGGTCAGCGTGGCCGTGCGAGGGACCGCCGTCCACCTTGAACCACACCCGCCACGGCCCCCGCTCGACAAGCGCGGTGCCTCCCGAGGTCGTGACGCCGCGCCGGGCCGGCGGATACGACGCCGCGGTGGCCCGCTCCCGGGCGCTCGCGGGCGCGTACCAGGCGAGCTCGTCGAAGTCGGCGTACCACCGCGCCGGCAGCCGTTCGCCGCACAGCGCCAGCCCGAGCGCGGCGGAGCCGGCCACGTCGAGCGGGTCGCCTGAGGACGCGAGCATCCGGCCCTCGTCCCAGTCGCCGTACTGCGGGACGTCCCCGTCGAACACGCCGAGCCGGGCGAGGTGCAGGCTGGCCGCGCGCAGATCGCGGCGCACGCCGGCCGGCGCGCCGCCGAGCAGCGACCGCACGACGAGCATTTCCAGCACGAAGCGGTGGTACGACAGCGAATCCTCGATCATGCGGCCGTCCGGCCCGAAGTGCCGGCGCTGCTGCGTGGCGAACATCCGCTCGCCGGTACGCGCCCACCAGCGGGCTCGTGCGGCGGTGGGGAACATGCGCGACAGCAGGATCAGCCCGAGCGCGTCACCGAGCATGTGGTTGTTGCGCATGCTGCTCACCGTGTACGGCAGCTCGACAAGCAGGTGCCGTGCGCTGGCCAGCAGGTGCCGTTCCATGGCGGTCACCACGTCGCGGGGGAGCCGCTCGCCGGCCAGCGCCAGGATCTGGTTCCAGGCGATCGCGCGCAGCGCCAGTTCGAGGCTGGAGTACCAGTTCACCCCCCGTTCGGGTGGCGACTGGTCGCACCAGGCCCGCAGCAGGTCGCCGAGGCCGTCCCGCCAGGGGCCGGCCGGGTCGAGGCGTGCCGCGCGGGCCAGCACGACCAGGTCGCGGTGGCGGGCCGCCTCCCAGGTGTGCTTCACGTCCGACAGCCGTGCCCCGGAACGGATGTCGACGCGCCACCACGGCGCGTCGGCCGGCCACTGCCGCCCGGTCAGCGGGTCGGTGCTCCACGGCGTCGACACGCCGGTCGCCACCCGGGTACCGAAGACCCGCAGCCCTTCGTGCAGGACGCGGCCGGCGTCGTCGAGGCAGCGCTGCCGTGCCTCGTCGCCGAGCGGCGCCGTACTGCCCAGTGGCACCAGGCTGGCCGGGTGATGCCTGTGCGTCTCGCCGCGGAACAGGACGGCGTGGAATCCGCTGCGCTTGGACGCCTCGTACGCCGCGCGGAGCGGCGCCGACAGGCCGAGGGCGCGCATGTCCACGGCCATCGCACGGAGATCGGGTCTGGCCATCAGGTTCCCCCTGGGCAGGACGACGGAGGCGATCACGGCCTGCGGGAACGCAGGCCACTCGCGGTGCCGAGCGTGGGCAGCTCGACGCAACGGGGAGGGCGACGCTATCAGCTTATCGGCGGCATTTAGCCCATTTCCTCCCGGGCTCGCCGGCGGTCCGGGAAGCTGCATTTCGGCATTAATCGGACATTAGGCACGGTCTCGGAGGCCGGTGCGGCGTGGTGTGCCGCGCGGGCCTCGTCGGTCTGTCGTGTCCAACGTCGCCGGTGCGGCTTCAGTGACGAAGAGGAGTGGTCGTGACATCGCAAACCCGGTCGAGGCTCGGCTCCCACTCGCCGGCCTCGCCCCCAGCCGGTGCCCGCGTCGCGCCCGCAGGTCGAGCTGCGGCGACAGTGACCGGGAGCGGTCCGGCGGGCTGGCGGACGAAGGCGACGACAGTCGCCGTCGGGCTGCTGTGCGTCGCGGCCTTCCAGGCGTCGTCGGCGAACGCCTGGCTGATCGTCGCGCAGGCTTCGGCCGCCGCGATCCTCCTCCGCTGCCGCGTACCCCGTCCCCGGCTGCCCGATGTGCTTGCGGTCGCGATCGCGGCCTGGGCGCAGCTGACTGTCGTCTGGTCAAGTGATGTCGGGCAGACGCGGAGCGTGGCCCTCGCGTACACCTCGGCCTGTCTCCTCTTCGTCGCGGTACGCCACGTCGCCGCGACTCCGAGGCATCTGCTCGCGGTCGGGGGCTCGTACATCGTCGGGTGCGCGATCGCCGCGTGGCGCCTGATCATCGAGGCGCGCGGCGCCGGCGGACAGGCCAGCGCGATGGACATGGCCGTACGCTTCGGCATCGAGGGCACCAACATCAACTTCACGGCATACTCGAGCGTCACCGCGTTCGTCCTGGCACTGGGCCTGTTGAAGATCCGTGGTCAGTCGCGGCTCGTCACCGTCGCTCTGACCGCGGCGCTGCCGGTGCTGGCGTGCGGGGTCTTTCTGAACAGAACCAAGGGCGCCCTTGTCGCTCTGCTGCTCGTGGTGGTGTACGCGCTGCTCAGCGAACTCAATCCGCGCGCGATGTGGGTCGCCGCAGCGGCGGTGGTGCCCACGCTGCTGGTGACGGTGCCGCTCGGCCTGGGCCAGAGCGCCCTGGGGTGGGCGGACGGCGTGATCGGGTCGGCGGCGACCGGCGACGTGCTGAGTCGCATCGAGATGTGGCGGTACGCGACGTCCTACTGGTGGGACGACCTGTGGTTCGGCGGCGGCGCGGGAATCTTCGAGATCGGGAACCCGCTGGGAATCCGCCCGCACAACGCGGTTCTCGCCGTGGCCGTGGACCTGGGCCTGGTGGGGTTGCTGGGCGTTGTCGCCCTGTTCGGATCGGTGCTCGCCACGCGGGCGGCGCAGTGTCCGGTCGGGCTCCGGGTCGCCGGGCTCTTCCTGGTGGGCGGGTTTCCGATCTGGCTGACCGGAGTGTGGGAGTTCGAGCGGGGACCGTGGCTGGCGCTCGCCCTGCTGTCGGTGCTTCCGGTACAGGTCGCCGAGCGCCGGATGAGGCGGTTCGGCCGAGCGGGTCACCTGCCTGCGGGGCCGAATTGGAGCCCGGGCATCTGATCGCTCGCCGACGGCGCGGTCTCGGTCCGCGTCGGGCCATCACTCCGGTGAGTGCACGGTCGTTGGCTCGTTCAGTGACTACTGACAGCCCGGTGCGCAGCCGGGGCGCTCAACCATGTGGAGGGTCGGCGAGTGCCATCTCGGAATCCTGTCCGGGCAGACTCGCCACCACCCAGGGCCAGGTGGCCGGTCGGGGGTGAACCTCGGTGACCGCCCTCGACGGCATCAGCAGTGGCCGACACCGATCGCCGATCGGGAGTGTCCGCGACCGGGATCCCTGGCCGTCACCGCCGGCCGAGGACGGTCCGCGCCGGCCGTCGGTGGTGGACCGCGCGGAGTCGCGACCCCGCACGGTGACGTGGCTGCCGTTGGCGCTGGCCCTGACGTGGATGCTCGGCACGTTCGGCGCGTTCTGGTTGACGAAGCTGGCCCGCCAGGTCGAGAACCCCGACCGGCTCTGCGTCTTCGTGCTCGCGGCGACCGCGCTCTTCGCCTGTGGATACGTGGCGCAGATGGCGCGTCGCGTCCCGGTGGTGGCCGCCACGACCCACTCGACCGACCGCATCCGGCAGGTGCGTCGACTGGTCCTGGCGAGCGCCGTCTACTACGTGATCGTCAGCCTGACCCGGCTGGCCCAGTTCGGTGCCACCGGCCCGCAGAGCGTGTGGGCGAGCATCGAGGCGCCCGCTACCGGTTACGTGAACAAGTTCGACGTCTACCAGCAGGGAGTCACGAGCACCGGCCCGTGGATGACCCTCCTGCTTCCGCTCGGCGTCCTCAGCGCGGCCCTCGTACCGCTGCTGGTGGTGCACTGGCAGAGCCTGCCCGGCTGGTTGCGACTCGCCGGCGTGGTCGGCACGGCGATGCACCTGTCCTTCTACCTCTACATCGGCACCATGAAGGGCCTCGGCGACGTCGTCATCATGCTGGCGGCGGGAATGCTTATCGCGCGGGCGTCTACCCGGCACCGGCGGCGGGCCCGCTCGCGGCGTCGCCGGGCGCTCGCACTGCTCGGCGGGGCGTTCGCGCTCCTGGCGATCTACATGGCCTTCAGTCACGCGACGCGGGCGACGGAGTTCGGCACCACGGGTGAGGTGGTGCGGGTGAATCCCGAGGTCGAACGCGCCATGGGTGAACCGGCGGCTGTGGGCCTCGCCGCCATCATCGGCTACCCAACGCACGGCTACCTCGGGTTGTCGTACAACCTTCAGGTGCCCTTCGAGTGGTCCCACGGTCTCGGTAGCGCGCCGTCCGCCGCCCTCTTCGCCGAGCAGTCCTTCGGGGTGGACCTGACCGAACACCCGACGTACCCCGACCGCACCCAGCACGAGAAGGGGTGGCCGGCGCGCATGTACTGGGCCACCATCTATCCCTGGCTCGCCTCCGATCTCACCTTCCCGGGCGCGGCGTTGTTCATGGGCCTGGTCGGGTGGCTCTTCGCCGGGTCGTGGCGCGCGGCGGTGTCCTCCCGCCGGGTGGTCCCGACGTTGATCTTCGCGCAGCTCTGCATTCTCATCGTCTACGTGCCGGCCAACAACCAGCTCGGCATGGCGCCGGAATCCATCGTCGGGATGGCCACGCTCCTGGTGCTCTACGCGCTCCAGTCGCCCGCCGACGGGCGTCAGTCCCAGCGTCGGAAGAACCGACCCAGGGGCTCGGCGTAGGCCCGGTAGTCGAACGATTCGAGCGCCTGGCTGCGCGCGGCCTGGCGCATCACGCTGCGCTGCGCGTCGCTCAGGCGCGCGGCGGCGCGGAACGCCTCGGTGACCCCGGCCAGCGTGTGGTCCCGGCACACCAGGCCCTCCAGGTCGGGGCGCAGGTACCTCCCCATGTCGCTGGTGAGGTTGGCGATCACCGGGGTGCCGCTGGCCAGACTCTCGCAGAACTTCGTCGAGAAGCCCGCGTTCGTGGCCCGGTCCGGCCTGCGGACGAGGACTGTGAAGTCCGCCGCCTGCAGGGCGCTCGCCACCTCCGCCTGCGGCAGGCGACCCAGGCACCGTACGCCCTCGGGCACCGCCCGACCCTCGACCAGACCGCGTACCTCGTCGACGCTCGGGCCGTAGATCCGCAGCTCGACGCGCGCACCGTCGCGCTGGACACGACCCACCGCCTCGATGACGGTGCCCAGGAGATCCTTCTTGTTCCCGTGCGGGTTGCCCGCGTAGGCGAGCGTGAGGGGGGACGAGCCGTCCGCCGCCGTCTGCCGGGCGTCGAGCGTCAGGCCCTTCACGTCGAGGGTGGGCGGCATCCGAAGCAGCGGGCGACCGGTACGGCGGTAGTGATCCTCCAGGTAGGAGCTGATCACGATGACGCCGTCGCAGCGCGGGTAGTAGTGGTGCAGGGCCAGCTTCATGCTGACGTGCAGCGGTCCGAGGTAGCCGCCGCGCACGTGCCGGCCGTTGAACCAGTCCACGACGTCGACGATCAGCGGCACGCGGTGCCGTCGGCACCACCGCTGGAGGTGGAACATGTACTGGGCCTGACCGCCGTGCACCAGGACGTGCGACGGTCTGGTCGGCTGGGCGTCGAGCCAGCGGACCGTCCGCTGACCCCAGCGCACAAGCGTCTGAATCGAGCTGCCCACCGGCCCGGCCGTCGCCGGCGGTCGCTCCGCCAGGCCGATGTGCGAGACCGACCCCGGGCCGTCGACGCCCGGCAGCGGCGTGCGGACGCTCGGCTCCGGCCCGCCGCTTGCCACCACGACGTCGTAGCCGGCGGCGGCCAACGACGCCACCAGGCCGTGCACCCGCCGCGACCCCGCCTCACCCCACGGGAACAGGAACGGGCCCACACAGGCGACCCATCGTGTACGTCTCATCGCCGCACCCCGCCGCGCCTCGGTGCCAGGTGTACACCTGCCGTGTCGGGGGTGACGGACCCGGCTCGCGCCGCCGCGCGCAACGTGGCGGCGAACCGCGCCGCCACGCTCTCCCCGGCATGTTCCTGACGGGCGAACTCGACCCCGTTGCGGGCGAGCCTCTCCCGCAGCGCCGCGTCGCCGCAGAGGGCCGCGATGTCGTGCACCAGGCTGGCTCGGTCGTTCGTCCCGACGATCACGCCGGCGCCTGCCTGCCGGATGTGGTCCATCGACGCCACCTCGGCGGGACCGTAGCCGAGGATGGGACGGCCCGAGGCGAGGTACTGGGGGATCTTCGTCGAGACCGAGTAGCGGGTGTAGCGGCGGATCTCCTCGTCGAAGGACTCGATGTGCACGAGGACGTCCGCCGACCGTAGCGCCGCGGGCACCTCCTCGCTTGTCAGCGAGGGCCCCAGCCGCACCCGCCGCAGGTCGGCGAAGTGCCGTCCGTACTGGGCGAGGTCCCTCTCCGGGGCGTGGATGGTCAGTCGGACGGCCGGACCGGTCTGCGCGACGTCGTCAAGCGCGGCGCCGATGTCGCGCAGCGACTCCCAGCGGTTGAGGTGCAGGGCGCCGACGTAGACCAGCTCGACGCCGCGCTGCCGGTCGGAGTCGCTGCGGGGCGCGGCGAAGAAACTCTCGTCGACGCAGTTCACGAAGGGACTGAACGGGATCCCGTACCGTCGGGCGTACTCGTCGGCCATCGGCTGACTGATGACCATGCCGAGCGGCGCCAGGCGGACGAGCCGTGCCGTCGTCTCCTGGACGCTGCGGGTGGCCCGGCCGAACAGCTCGCCGTTGGCGTGCAGCGTCGCCGGCCAGTCGTCGGTGAAGTGCGGCACCACCGGGACGCCGCAGGTCCGCGCCGCGAGGGCGGTGATCCTCGTGAGCCGGACGCTGCCCAGCATGGAGTAGACGACGTCGGGACGGAAGTCACGCATCCACCGGATCAGCGCCGGGGGGACACGGATCGGGCTGAGGTCGGCGCTCGCGCGCAGTTGCGCGTAGACCCTGGCCACCGTGGGACGGCTCTCCGCCGCCGCGTGGACCGCGGCGATCGGCCTGCTCTGTTGCAGCGGCGTGTGCCCGTTCCACCCAAGCATCCGCATCGAGTAGTACTGGATGGGCAGGTAGTGGTCCCGTGGTGGGAAGTGGAAGTAGTTCTCGCACACCTCCGTCGACGGCGTGATGTTCCCCGTGTACACCTGCCCGAGGCGGTCCCTGGGCCAGCCGGAGAAGAGATTCGACAGGGTCATGGCGGTACCGCTGACGCGGCTGAAGGGCGTGTGGCTCACCACCAGCACCCGGGGAAATTCCTCGTCCGCAAGCATCGGTACGTCCACCTCTCTCATGTGGTCCGCAGGGTCAGTGCGCGCCGGTAGCCGTAGATGGCGGCCGGGACGACGGTCAGGCTGTAGATGACGACGGCGATGTACGGCGCGGCCCACACGCCCAGCCAGTGCAGGCCGACGAGCTTCCCGAGGACGGAGAGCGGCAGGTACAGCAGGTAGCCCCACAGTTGGGGGCGTACGACCCCTGCCGCGTTCTGCACCATGAAGCGCGGAGAGATCGCCGCCAGCACGATCCACCAGCAGGCGAGGCCCAGCAGGAGGGCCCGGTTCCCGATCGGGATCGGCAGCCAGGCGGCGAAGAACTGCTCACCGAACGCCACCAGCAGGGTCGACGGCACCACGGCGACGAGCGTGGACACGACTGTCATGCGCCGGACGGTCCGGCGTACCCAGTCGAGGTCGCCGCGCGCCAGGGCTTCGCCGTGCATCGGCCACAGCGGCTGGTTGACGAGCGTCACGAGCGCGCCGAGCTGGGTGAACAGCCGGGCCGGCACCGCGTACGCGGTGACGCTGGCCAGCCCCAGCACGTGCGCGATGAGCAGGGGGTCGGCGTTGTCCGCCAGGACCATCACCAGCGTCACCAGGAAGAACAGTCCACCCAGGCCGAACAGGTCACGAATGCCCCGACCGTCGACGAACCGGGGGCGAGGCGCCAGGCGGGGCAGCCGCCACCCGAACGTCCACACCGTGTTGACGATGTTGACCAGCAACGGGGAGATCGCGATGCTGGCGATCACCGCGATGGGGGGCAGCTTCGCGAACACCGCGCCGAGCGCGAGCGGCAACGAGAGCGCGCTCGCGGCCGCCTGCCAGATGTTGCTGACGGCCACCTGCTGATACGCGTACTGCACCCGGGCGACAAGCGACAGCGGAATGTTCAGCAGGAAGGCCGTCAGGCAGACCAGGGCGACGAGGTGCGCGTCGTCGGCCGCCGCCCCGGTGGCGTTGAACAGCGCCGGCCACCTGACGAACCCGCCGACCAGCCAGAGCAGGCCACACGTCGGAAGCGCCACGCCGCAGACCGCCGCGTAGGCGCTGGAGACGTAGCGCCGGGCCGTCGCCCAGTCACCGTCCACCCGGCAGGGCGCGAGCCTGGTCATGAGCCCGAGGCCGACGCCCAGGTCGGCGAAGGCGACCATCCCGGTGACGGCCAGGACCGCCGCCCAGAGTCCGTACAGATCGGTACCGAGATACGACAGCGTCACGGGGAGGAGGAAGAGCGGCACGACGGCGCTCACCGCTCGACTCAGCGCCGCGGTGGCGATCCAGGACAGCAGCCGGCGACCGCGACGCGGGGTCGGGGGAGCGGGGGCGCCCGGCGCGGGCGGCTCCACCGTCTGGACGGCCCGACCGGCCCCCGCCGCCGCGGCGTCCGGCTGTTCCTGCCGCTCGAACCTACTGTCGGGGGCCCGCAATCCTTCGGTCCTATCGATCCGCGGCGGAGGGACGCGCCTGGCGATGCGGATGCCGCTGCGCGGCCTCACGCTGGGGCTGCTTCCTCACCGGCATAACTGCGGGCGAGGGCTTTTGGGTGCGGGATCGGTCACCGCGACTGCAGGGGTACGCCCACCGGACCGTCCACCCTCGGGCCGATCGGCGGGGCGCAGAGCAACGCGAGGTGCTCGATGAGCTTCGCCGTGTCGTCGTACGGGTCGAGCCCGCTCACCTCGCTCGGGTCGAGCGCGGGCACCGCCACGTGCGACACCAGTGGGTGCAACGGCCGGGTGTCTGTCTCACCGGCGCCGAAGAGGTCCTCGTGCAGCTTCTCTCCGGGGCGCAGGCCGGTGTAGACGATGGGCGCCTGGCTGGATGCCTGCTCGGCCATCTGGCGGGCCAGGTCGGCGATGCGGACCGGCTCGCCCATGTCCAGCACCAGCGCCTCCCCGTCCCGGCCGATCTCGGCGGCCTGGAGCACGAGGTGGACGGCCTCCTGGACGGTCATCAGGTAGCGGGTGACCTCGGGGTGGGTGACTGTCAACGGTCGGGAGTCCTCGATCTGCCGCTGGAAGGCCGTCACCACCGAGCCGCGACTGCTCAACACGTTGCCGAACCGGACGCTGAGGAAGGTGCCCGGGAACCGGGACGCCGCGTGCGCGGTCAGTTGCTCGGTGATCCGCTTCGAGTACCCGAGCACGCTTATCGGGTTGGCGGCCTTGTCGGTCGAGATGTTGACGAACTTGGCGACGTCCTGGCAGGCGTCCAGCACCGAGAGGGTGCCCCAGATGTTCGTCTTCACCGCCTCGCCCGGGTGCCGCTGCAACAGGGTCAGGTGCTTGAGTGCCGCCGCGTGCAGGATGATCTCCGGGCGGCGCTCGCGGATGATCCGTCGGATGCCCTCGTCGTCGCGCAGGTCGGCGAGGATCAACTCGGGACCGTCCAGCAGCGCCCGCCCGTTGAGCGACATCTGCAGGCCGTGCAGGGCCGACTCGTCCCGGTCCAGCATCATCAGCTCACCCGGGTCGGCCTTCATCACCTGGCGGCAGAGTTCCGACCCGATCGATCCGCCTGCTCCGGTGACCAGGATCCGCCGTCCGGTCAGGCTGTTCGTTCGCAGCGGCAGGTCACCGACCACCTGGCGGCGGCCGAGCAGGTCGCCGATCTGCACGTCCCGGACATCGGTGACGGTGATCCGGTGGTCGACCAGGTCCCGCACGGGCGGCAGCACCTTGAACACCGCGCCGGCGGCGAGGGCGGCCTCGCGGATCTCGCGGATCAGCGCGGCGTCGGCATTCGCCACCGAGAAGATGACGGCCCCCGCCCCGGTACGCCTGAGCGCCGAGCGCACGTCGTGCCGCCCGCCGAGCACCCGGACTCCTCGAATGCGCAGGTCGCGCTTGTCGGCGTCGTCGTCGAGAGCGCCCACCGGCAGGTACCGGCCCCGCGGATCGCTGAGCATGGCCCGCAGCAGCTCCTGCCCGGCGTCGCCCATCCCGAACAGCAGCACAGGTGTCGACGACCGGACGTCCGGTCGCATCGAGAGGTCCCGACGGTGGCGGTACGCGAACCGAACGCCGAGCATCAGGAGCAGGGCGAGTGCGCCACCGACCAGCGGGGTGCTCGCCGGCACCGGCCGCTCGTCGGAGGGCAGCAGGCCGAGCAGCACGATGGCGGCAGCCAGGACGGCGCCGCCGGCGACGCCCTGCGCATCGTGCAGGCTGCCCAGCGGGTGCCGCCCGGAGTGGAGGCGTCGCACCGCCGCGACTCCCAGGTGTACGGCGGCCGCGAGCACGCCGATCGCCGCCGCCCGGGCCGGTTGGCCGGGCGGGAGGTGGAATTCGAACCGGGTCCACACCGCCGCGACGAAACCGCAGACCCAGGCGGTGGTGTCGGTGGCGAGGAGGGCCGCTGTGGCGCGGCGTGCCCTGGCCCGTCGTGTCCGCCGGTCCACGCGTTCCGTGTGCTCTGTCTCCTGCGGCATGTGCTCGCTTCCTGTCCCGTCGCCCGGCCGGCTTCCACCGCGCGGCCGGGGGAGATATGCGGCCTATGTCCCCGTAACATTCATTTTCTAGATTTCTGGGGTATTTGCTGCTAGATAATGGAATATCCTGCTACTGCCGGGCTCCACGAGCCGGTACGCCTGTCACCGTCACCTGATCGGCCACCCTTCGGGGGCCGAACCCCCCAGCCGTGGCGGACCAGGCCGGGCCGGTCGTTCACGACGGGGACAGGCATGCCCGGGCGCTCAGGAACTCGTCGATCGCCGCGAAGACCCGGGCGATCTGCGGTTCGGTGAGGGCGCTCCCGCTGGGCAGGGTGAGCCCGTCGGTGAAGAGTCGCTCGGCGGCACCGGTGAGCAGGCTCTCCGCACCCGCGTGCATCGGTTGCAGGTGCATCGGCTTCCACACCGGCCGGGTCTCGATGTTCCGTTCCGCGAGGTGCGTCGCGAGGTCGTCGGCCCGCCAACCGCACCGCTGGGGCTCGACGGCGATGACTGTCAGCCAACAGTTGGACTCGGCGTCCTGGGCCCCGACCAGCCGCACGCCGGGCACCGGGGCGAAGAGCTTGGCGTACGTGTCGCGCAGGTGGCGGCGTCGGGCGATCATCTCGTCCAGCCGGATGAGCTGGGCCCGTCCGAGCGCCGCGAGCAGATTGCTGAGTCGGTAGTTGTAGCCCGTCTCGTGGTGCTCGTAGTGCCGTGCCGGTTCGCGGGCCTGGGTGGCGAGGTGGCGGGCGCGGGCCAGGAGCGCGGCGTCGTCGGACACCAGCATTCCACCACCGGAGGTGGTCATGATCTTGTTGCCGTTGAACGACAGCACGCCGACGCGCCCGAAGGAGCCGGCGGCCCGCCCGGCGTGGCAGGCGCCGAGTGCTTCCGCGGCATCCTCCACGAGGGGCACGTCGGTCTCCGCGCACAGGGGGAGCAGGGCGCTGTAGTCGGCGCAGCTGCCGAACATGTCCACTCCGACGATCGCGCCGACCCGCTCGCCGCGCGCCCGCAGCCGTCGGATCAGGTCGGCGGCGAGGTCGACGTCCACATTGCCGGTCTGCGGATCGCAGTCGACGAAGACCGGTCGTGCGCCGATGTACCGGGCGGCGTTCGCGGTGGCGACGAAGGTGAGGGTGGGCACGATGACCACGTCGGTGGGGCCGACTCCCACACCGAGCAGGGCCAGGTGCAGAGCCGCTGTTCCGGAGTTCACGGCGACGGCCCCGCCGGTGCCGACCCTCGTCGCGACGTCGTGTTCGAACGCCTGCAGATCCGGACCGACAGGTGCCACCCAGCCCGAGCGCAGGGCCGCGATCAGGTACGACTCCTCCAGCGGCCCGATGTCGGGCGGCGACAGGTACACGGTGTCGCCCGTGTGCGGGCGCGGCGGGGCATCGGCCACGTCCGCGAGACGACCAGGCACCGGCATGTTCCGACCTCCGCGACGGTGGGCAGTGCGTGTCGACGTCGGGCGGGACGTGGAGGAGAACAGAAACCCCAAATCTTCGCAGTCGGTCGACATCCGCCTGATAAACCCCCAAACCCTCGCGTTGGACACGGCCAGACGGATCCTGGGTCGCACCGGCGAGACCGGACTCGGATGCCGTCGACGGATAAGTGTCGTCGCGGCGTCACCGGCCGGACGGGCGCCGGGTGCCTGATGCCGCGGTGATCGCCTCGGGCGACAGTCGGGGAGGTGCAGGCGCGAACTGCCGCAGGTGCCCCACGATCGCCTCGCAGAACACCGCCTCGATGTCGCACTCCTCCTCGACGTGCTGCCACGTGTCTCCCACCCGCATGTGGTAGCCGGTCGACTTCTCGGCGGTGACCGTCCCGAAGTGCAGGCACTGGAACTCGAGCAGGTGGAAGCGCTCGCCGTCGTGACCGATGTCCAGCGAGGTGAGCGGGGTACCGAGAGTGTCGGAGACCCGTTCCGCGTAGTCGAGCAGCGCGTCGCGGTCGACGCCCGCCAGGTCCTGGAAGTCGACGTCGCCACTGCCGCTGGCGCGGAAGTCGCCGGGCCGGTTGCGGCGGTAGAGCGTGTAGTAGCGCGCACCCATCCGGAGCACCTTGAAGTCTCCGGTCAGCCCGGGGACCAGCGCCTGCACCAGGAACTTCTGCCGGTGCAGGGAGCGGGGATGGTGGTCGCGGCGCAGCAGTCGTCGGCAGTGCTCGCGAACGGCTTCGCCCCGGTCGGAGGTGTCGCTGAGGGTGCGGGCGGTGCGCAGCAGCTCGCGTCGGTCGGCGGCACGGGCCACGAACTGCGAGCCGGCGCCGTACGCCGACTTGAGCACCTTGGGCCACGGACCGTCCAGCTCCGTCGCCGCGAGTTCCTCGTAGGTGCCGAAGGTGCGGGTGTCAAGGAGGCGGGCGTCCGGCGGGAAGAGCCGCGCGCGCAGCGCCTCCATCATCACCTTGTTGTGGTGGGCGCGCAGGTAACGGTAGCCCGGGATGACCCGCGCTCCGGCGGTCTCCAGGGCCAGCACCAGGTCCTCGATCCAGCTCTTGTAGTGCAGCCCGCGGTCCTCCGACGAGGTGTAGAGCACCGGCACCCCGCGCACGTCGCCGGTGAGGTCCAGGTCGGCGAACCGGATGACCTCGGGGTCGAGGCCGGCGCGGGTGAGCTGCGCGGCGATCTTGCCGACGTCCATCGTGCACAGACCGTGCTGCGTGCGCGCGGTGGAGTAGAACGTCCCCCGGTAGTCGGTCAGGACCAGGATTCTTGTCATCTCGTCCTCTCTGCCGGGCTACGACGGACTTCGAGCGGTATACACCTATTGTGGAGGGGGTCGAAACTACCATCGGCCCCTGGCCCGGCCGGTCCAAACCGGGACAAGGAGGGTGAAATGCGCGTCGGCGTCGAGCGACCCGGAACGCTGCTCGGTCCCTTGGCCGGGGCCCTCGACCGTCTCCTGTGTACGGCGACCCGGGCCCGTCGGGCGGTCCGGGGCCTCGCCCTGGCCGGTCGGTTCGCGGCCCGAGGGGACAACTTCACATTCGACCCCGACGGGGTCTACACCTGCGAGACGATCGAGGTCGGGAACAACGTGGATCTCGGTTGGCGGCCGGTCCTGATGGCGGCCCGATCCAGGATCCGGATCGGCGACAACGTCATGTTCGGCCCCGAGGTGACCATCCGGGGCGGCAACCACCGCATCGACCAGGTCGGCGTGCCGATGATCGCGGTCGACAAGGCGCCCGGCGACGACACCCAGGACCGGGGTGTGACGATCGGCGACGACGTCTGGGTGGGCACCCGGGCGGTGATCCTGCACGGCGTGACAATCGGCCGGGGGGCGGTGATCGGCGCGGGCGCTGTCGTCACGCGCTCGGTGCCGCCGTACACGGTGGCCGCCGGCAACCCGGCCCGGGTGATCCGCCTGCGCTGGCCGGTGGAGACCATCCAGGACCACGAGCGGCAGCTCTATCCGGCGCACCGCCGACTGTCCGCCACCGAGCTGGCCGTTCTGGCCGACCTGCCGACGCCCGGACCGACCCCGGCGCCGGTGACGAAGTCGCTGACCACAGGCGTCCAGGCCCGGTAGTCGAAGCAGTGGGCCCGCTCGCGGGCCGCGCGGCTCATCGCCGCCCAGGCCGGGTCGTCGAGCCGCAGCGCCCGCTCGATTCCGTGCCGGACGTCCTCCGCCCCGCAGCCGGCCAGCACGATCCCCTCCCGGCCGTCCACCACGTAGCGCCGGAGGTCACTTGTGTGGTTGAGCAGCACCGGGCACCCGGCGGCCAGACTCTCCGGCACCTTGGACGGGAAACCCGCCTGCGCGTACCCGGCCGGAGGGCGGACCAGGACCGAGAAGTGCGCCCGACGCAGTTCGGCGAGGACCTCGTGGCGCGGGATCCAGCCGAGGAAGCTCACCTGGTCGTCGAGGTCCCGCGGTCCGGCCTCGTCCAGGTCGGAGAGGTGCCCCGCCTGTTCCCGGCTGATCCCCGCGATCACCAGGCGCACCCGGCGCCGGTCGTCGGGGGCGAGGCGGCGGAGGCCCTCCAGCACCACTGCCAACTGGTCCTTGGGCCCGGCCGATCCGGCGTAGAGGAGCCGGAGCCCGCCAGCGAGCGGGAGCGGCGCGTGCTCGGCGTAGTCGGCGCAGTCCACCTGCGGCGGCACGACAAGCGTCGGGCGGCCACGCGCGACGAAACGCCGCCCCAGCGTCTCGGAGATGGCGATGATCCGGTCCGCCAGTCGTCCGGCCAGAAAGGACGCCCACCGGTGCCGGACGAAGTACGGCGTCAGCCACCCCCGGGGAAACTGTGCCCGGTCGTGCCGCTCCAGGACGTCCACGGTCACCGGGCAGCGCACCGTGGCCCGGAGCGCCACCCAGGTGGTCAGGGTGAACAGGCCGGCAGGGAGGAACACGCCGGCCAGCTCGTCCGGGCGGATGCCCGCGCAGCGCAGCGCGGCCAACACCCGCAGGGGCCACAGACGCCTGTGCAGCCAGCGGCCCGGCACCCCGCCGCCGACTCCGCGACGGTGCAGCTCGATCAGCCGTACGCCGGCCGGCAGGTGGGGCGCGACCGGCGGGCGTGATCCGTCCTGCGGCCAGTCGTTGACCACGACTGTCACGCCGCCGACGGGAGTGGCGGACCGGGCCAGGTGCAGCAGACGGTTGGACATGGCGTCGCCGTGCGGGAACCGGTAGGCGGCCAGCGCCAGCACGTGCGGCGTCGCGGCCGGCCGCGAAGCGCGGACGGGTCCCGCGACGGTGGTGGGCTCGCCCACTGTCATCCCCCTTGGGAGAACTCGGGTCAATTGGCCTTTATGGCCGTTTAGTCTAGGCAGTGCTCCGTGCTCCGCGTGCCGTCACCTCGCGCGCCGCGCCGCAGTTGCCGTACATGTGCTGTCAGCGGGCCGGATTCGGCCCGACGCCGAGCCGCCGTCGGAATGAGAGGCCATGCAGCGTCGCGCCGCGCCCGACCCCCGGTGCCGTCAGTCGTCGCGCGGAGTCGAGCCGTGACGCGGCCGGTGGTCGTGCAGCACTCGGCCGGAACCCCGGGCGCCAACGGTCCGTTGACCGCCGTGCAGCGGGTCCTCGCGTCGCCGTTGGCCGAGCGGTACGAGTTCGTCCGGATGCACCAGCACGCGGGCAACGGCAGCCTCAACGTGTCGCTGCTGCGGGAGTGGGTGCGCCTGCTGCGTCGGGTGCGACCCGCGGTGGTGCACGTGCGAGGGCTGCAGAACGAGGGCTTCCACGGTGTCCTCGCCGCCCGGCTCGCCGGCTGTCCCCGTGTCCTGGTCACCGTGCACGGGACCGTACGCGACCTGCGTCAGCCCGGGCCGGCCTGGAAGCGCCGGGCGCTCGTGCACGGCGCAGAGCCCGCGACGCTGCGGCTGGCCAGCCACGTCGGCGCGGTCTGCGAGTACGCCGCCGGTCGGGACTTCCTGCGCCGCCTGGGTCCGAAGTTCGTCGGAGTGATCCCCAACGGGGTTCCGCTGCCGGCGCACCCGCGCGCCGCCCGCGACCGCGTACGCGCCGACCTGGGGCTGCGGCCCGACGACGTGGCCCTGATCGCGGTGTCCCGGCTGACCTGGGAGAAGGGCTTCGGCGTTCTCGCCGACGCGCTGCGACGCCTGCCGCCGTCCACCGCCGGCAGGGGGCCGACGGCCGCGCGCCGGGTGCTGCTTGTCGCGGGCGACGGGCCCGACCGCGACGGGGTGTCGGCCGCGCTGGCCCACGTCGGCGACGTCGAGGTACGCCTGCTCGGCAACCGGCTCGACGTGCCCGACCTGCTCGCCGCGGCGGACCTCTTCGTCTTCCCGACCCTGCACGAGAACCTCTCCAACGCGTTGTTGGAGGCGATGGCGCACGGGCTCCCGGTGGTCGCGTCGGCGGTGGGCGGCAACGTGGAGGTGCTGCGCTCCGGCGGTGGCCGACTGGTGCCACCGGGCGACCCGGACGCCCTCGCCGCCGCGCTGGCCCCACTGCTCGACGACCCCGCCGAGCGCGGGCACCTGGGGGAGTTGGGCCGCAAGGTGGTCGCCGAGGGTTACAGCCTCGACGTCATGCTTGGTGCCCTGGACCGCGTCTACCAGCGGGTGCTCGGGGAGCGGGCGTGACGCCGCCAGGCGGCCCGCGCGTCACGTTCCTGGGCTTCACCGTGCCCGACGACGTGCTCGCCGAGATCATCGCCCGCGACACCATCATGCCCACGCAGACCCACACCTTCGCCTGGGGTCTGGTCCGCGCTCTGCGGGCCGCCGGGTGTCCGGTACACCTGCTCTCCGCGGCGCCGGTGTCGGGCTGGCCCGGCAACCGCCAGCTCCGCTTCCGGGCCGGCCACTTCCGTCAGGACGAGGTGGACGGTCAACTGCTGGCGTTCGTCAACCTGCTCGGTCTCAAGCACCTGACCCGCTTCGTGGCCGCCTGGCGCACCGGAGGCCGGGCGCTTCACGAGCGGCACACCGAGGTGCTGCTGGTGCACGGGGTGCACTCGCCCTTCCTGTGGTTCGGTGTGCTGCGGGCCCGGCGGCGCGGGGTCCGGGTCGTGCCGGTGCTCACCGACCCGCCAGGTGTCGTGCTCCCCACCGACGGTCGTCTGGTCCGGCTGCTGCGCGGGCTCGATGTCGCGCTGGTCCGGGCCGCCCTCGCCCGCTGTGCCGGGGTGATCGCCCTGACCCCCGCGCTCGCCGACGACTTCGCCCCCGGCCGTCCCCGGCTGGTGATGGAGGGCATCTGGGCCGAGCCGACAGCAGCCGACGACAGGGCCGCGAGCGCCGGGTCGACACGCGACATCGTCTACGCCGGCGGACTCAGCCGCGCGTACGGCGTCGATCGGCTCGTCGAGGCGTTCCGCGGCCTGCCCGGGGACGAGCTGCGGCTGTGCCTGTACGGGCGGGGCGAGTTGACCGAATGGCTGCGCGAGCAGGCGGCCGTGGACCAGCGGATCGTGCCGCCCGAGCTGCTGCCCCGGGCGGAGCTGCTGCCCCGCCTGAGCCGTGCCGCAGTGTTGGTGAATCCACGCCCCGTGGACCAGGACTTCGTCCGCTTGTCGTTCCCGTCGAAGATCATCGAGTATCTCGCCGCAGGCGTGCCTGTGGTGAGCACCCGGCTGCCCGGCATCCCGCCCGCGTACGCGCCCTGGCTGTCGTACGCCGAGCCGGACACCCCCGACGGCCTGCGCGCGGCGATCGGCCGGGTGCTGGACCTGCCGGCGGGGGAGGCGCGGGCGCTGGGCGCGGGCGGGGCCCGTTTCGTGCGGGAGACCCGCAACCCGGCCGCGCAGGGTCGCCGGATGCGCGACTTCCTCGTCGGCGTGACCGGGCGTCACGGCCAGCGGGACGCCCTCGACGACGTCGGGGCGACAGTCGGGGAGCAGGCGCGCTGATCCCGTCCGGGATCGCGCCGGTGCGCCGGTGCGCTGGGCCGGGTCAGCCACGCCCGCTTGCGGCGGCCTTGCCGAGCAGATCCTCGATCTGGTCGACGCCGACCCGCAACGACATCCGGTCCAGGTAGAGCTGACGACCCCGCTGGCCCATCACCACCCGCTGCTCGCGCGGCACCTCGGCCGCGGCGACGAACTGGTCGGCAAGCGCCCGCCAGTCGTCCGGCGGGCAGACCAGACCCGCCCCACCGGCGCTGACCAGGCGTGCGGCGTCGCCGTCGGCCGACATCAGCACCGGCACACCGCAGGCCAGCGCGGCCTGCAACTTCGAGGGAACCGTCCCGCGCAACCACGGCAGATCACGCAGCATGACCAACTGGTAGTCGGCGGCGGCGTACAGCTCCGCCATCTCGGCGGGCGGACGGCGGCCGAGGAACCGGACGTTGTCCGCGCACAGCTCGTCGGCGAGCTGCCGGGCCTGTTCCGCGCCCAGCCCGGTGCCGACGAAGACCAGGTCCACCGCGTCCGGCACGGCCGCCGCCGCGCGGATCGCCACGTCGACGCCCTGCAGCAGGCCCAGGTTGCCGGCGAACATCACAGTGGTACGGCCGCGGTGGCCGATCGCCCGGCGGGCGGCGTCGGTGCCGGGCACCGGCCGGAACAGCGCCTCGTCGGTCCAGTTGAAAACGGTACGCACCGCACCCGGGTCCACGCCCCGCTCGACCACCTGTTCCGCCATCGCCGGCGCGATCACCGCGATGCCCGCGCAGGAGCGGTAGATCCGGCGCATGCTGGCGGTGAGCAGGCGGTCCAGCGCCCGGCCGGCCACCCCGCTCGGCGCCATCCCGGACGTCGTCACCGACTCCGGCCACAGGTCCTGCACGTGCAGCACTGTCGGTACGCCCCGCAGCAGGCGCAGCAGGCCGGCGGCGGCGTACGAGGTGGGCGGCGGGTGGTAGACGTACAGCGCGTCGACGCCGTGCAGGTGTCGCGGGGCGGCCAGGGTGCTGGTGGCCGCGAACGACAGGTAGCTCGCCGCCCGACGCAGGCCGGAACGGTCGTGACTCGGGTACGCCGGAACCCGGCGCACGGTCACCCCCCGGTCGGTCGCCCGATGGTTCCACCGCTGCCGCCAGCCGGGATAGGTACGCCCCAGCGGCAGGCTCGGGAAGGTGGTCAGCACCCGGATGTCGTGCCCGCGTCGGGCCAGCTCGGTGGCCAGTTGACCGGGCACGAACGTGCTCTCCGGCGGGTACCACTGACTGATCAGTCCGATCCGCATGTCCGGGCCCTCCCGTCGACTCGCCCACCCGGGGCACACAACTGACGGACGGCGACGAAGGACACGCGGCACCGGGTCCGTTTTGCGTGACGTGCGGGAACAGCGCTCGTTGTCACACTGGTGGGCCGTCGCGCGGTCACCGCCACCGCGCCGCCGGGCGGGCATCGCGCCGCCGGGGCGGCTCGCCGGCCGAGCCGAAACGGGGAGATCGTTGAGAGTAGTGGTGACCGGGGGCGCCGGCTTCATAGGCGCCAACCTGGTGCGGGCGCTCGCCGACACCCCGCAGGTGACCGAGATCGTGGTCGTGGACGACCTCTCCACAGGCCTGCTCGACAACCTTGACGGCCAGCCGGTCCGGCTGCACCGGGGAACCGTGCTCGACCCGGATCTGCTCGACGAGGCGTTCACTGGCGCTACCAGCGTCGTGCACCTGGCCGCCCTCGGGTCCGTGCCGCGCTCCATCGACCGACCGCTGCCCAGTCACCACGCCAACGCCACCGGGACGCTCATGGTGCTGGAGGCGGCCCGCCGTCACGACGTACGCCAACTGATCCTCTCGTCGTCCTCGTCGGTCTACGGCGCGAACCCGGTGCTGCCCCGCCAGGAGGGGCTGCGGCCCATCCCGGTCTCGCCGTACGCGGTGTCCAAGCTGGCCGCCGAGGCGTACGCGCTCGCCTACGCGGCCTGCTACGACCTGACGGTGCTGCCGTTCCGCTTCTTCAACGTCTTCGGCCCCCGGCAGGCCGCGCACCACGCGTACGCCGCGGTGCTGCCCCGCTTCGTCACCGCCGCGCTCGCCGGCGAGCCGTTGCGGGTGCACGGCGACGGCCGGCAGACCCGCGACTTCACATTCGTCGGCAGCGTCACCGCGGTGATCGTCGACGCGATCGTGCGCCGGGTGTCCACCACGGACGTGGTCAATCTGGCCTTCGGCGCGCGGGTCTCCCTGCTCGACCTGGTCGCCGAACTGGAGGACATTCTGGGCCGGCCGTTGTCCGTGGCGCACGAGCCGCCGCGCCCGGGCGACGTGCGGGACTCCCAGGCCGACTGCGCCCGCCTGCGGGAGCTGTTTCCCGCCGTGCGACAGGTGCCGCTGCGCACCGGTCTCGAGCGCACGGTGGCCTGGATGTCCGGTCACGTGCTCGCGGGCCAGTAGGGTCGCCGATGTCGTCCGGGGTCGCCGAGCGGACCCGGCGCGCCCGCACACCTGGCGCACACCGTCGTCGCCCCGACCGTGGCCGCCGACTGCTCTCCGGCGTCGCCACCGCGCTGCTCAGCCGGGTGGCCGGGCTCGTCGTGCCGATCGTGCTGGTGCCGGTGACGCTTCCCTACTTCGGCAACGACCTGTACGGCCTGTGGATGGCGGTCGCCGCGCTGGCCGGCATGGCGGCCTTCGCCGACCTGGGTCTGGGCAGCGGGCTGATGACCAAGCTGGCCCCCTGCTACGCCCGCGGCGACACCGTCCGGGCCCGTCGCTACATCTCCAGCGCGTACCTGACCCTGTCGGTCCTCGCGCTCGCTCTCACAGGTGTGCTCTGGGCCTGCTCCGGCGCGGTGCCGTGGTCGGCGCTGTTCAACGTGACAGGTCAGGTCACCCCGGAGCAGACCCGGATGATCTCGCTGATCTGCCTCACCGCGTTCGCGCTCAACGTCCCGCTCAGCCTGATCGCCCGGGTCCAGTACGCCTACCAGCAGGTCGGCCGGAGCAACGTCTGGCAGACCACCGGCAGCCTGGCCGCGCTCGGCGCGGTGCTGGGTGTGGTCCGGGCCGGCTGGTCGCCGATTCTGGTGGTGGCCGTCTCGGTCACCGCGCCGCTGCTTGTCAACCTGCTCAACACGCTGTGGTTCTTCGGCCGGCAGGAGCCGCGGATCCGGCCCGCGCCCAGCGCCGTGCGTGTCGACACCGCAGTGGAGCTGACCCGGCTCAGCGGGCTGTTCTTCGTGCTCACAGTGGTCATCTCGTTCGCCACAAACGCGGACACGCTGATCATCGCGCACGCGCTCGGCCTGTCCGCGGTGGCCGGGTACGTGGTGCCGGCCAAGTTGCTGTCCCAGCTCGGCCAGCTCGTCGTCCTGGTAAACGTTCCGCTCTGGCCGGCCAACGGCGAGGCCCTGGCACAGGGGCAGGTGGACTGGGTGCGGCGGACCACGCGGCGAATGACAGTGCTGTCCGTGCTCGCCGCCGGTCTGCCCGCGGTGGCCCTGGTGGCCGTCGGCGACCGGCTGTTCGCCGCCTGGCTGCCGGTGCCGATGGGCGGTGACCGGTGGCTGCTCGCCGGGCTGGGCGTCTGGTGGCTGTTGCAGTCGGCGCTCTCACCACGGTTCATGGTGCAGAACGCCGGAGGCGTCCTCGTCCCGCAGTTGTGCGGTTGGCTGGCGTTTCTGGCGCTGTCGGTGCTCGGCAAGTGGTTCGCCGCCGACCGGCTCGGCGTCGCCGCCGTGCCCTGGGTGGGCGCCGTCGGCTACGCGCTTACCGTCGCGCCTGCGGCGCTGTACGGATATCGCCGGACGCTGCGGCGTCACCGCGGCCCGGCCGTCGAGGAGGGACTTGTGGAAAGTGCGCGTTGACGAGTATCCCCGCGTGCTCGTGGTGAGCGCTGCCGTGTTCGACCGCTCCACCGGCACCGGCATCACCCTGTCGAACCTGTTCACCGGCTGGCCGGCGGACCGGCTCGCGCAGCTCTACGCCGAGGACCGCGCTCCGGGTCCGGACGCGGTCGGCACGTTCGCGCGGTTCGCGCCGCGCAACGCCCCGGTGGAGTACCACCTGTTCCGGCAGTGGGAACGCGTCCGCCGGCCACTCCGGGCGGTCGTGAAGGGCTCGCCCGGCCCGACGGGCCCGGTCGGCTCGGCCAGCAACGTCCGCTCGACGGGCCCGGTCGGCCCGGTCGCCGTGGCCCGGAATCCGGCGCCCAGTGCGGTGCGCGCCCACCTGCGCACCCAGTTGCGGGCCTTCGTCGACCTCAGTCCGGTCCGTGTCCCCGCGGACGTCCGTCGCTGGGTGCGCGACCAGCGGCCGGACGTGGTCTACACGACGCTGGGCAGCATCCGGATGATGCGCCTCGCGGTCGCCGCGGCACAGGAGTGCCGGGTGCCGCTGGTCCCGCACTTCATGGACGACTGGCCCACGACGCTCTACACCGGTGGCCAGGTGCTGGGTCTGCCCCGGCTCGCCGTCCGCGCCGGGTTCCGCGACGTTCTGCGGCACTCCTCGTACGGGATGGGGATCAGCGAGGCCATGGCGCGGGAGTTCGAACGCCGCTACCGGCTGCCGTTCGCCGCCTTCGGTAACTGTGTCGACGCCGCCGACTTCGCCGATCCCCGAGGTCGGACGCCGGACCGGCCGGCCGGAACCCCTGTCGAGCTGGTCTACGTGGGTGGGCTGCACCTGGACCGGTGGCGGTCGCTGCGTCGGGTCGGCGCCGCCGTCGACCGGCTGGCCGCCAGGGGCACGCCGGCGCGGCTGACCGTGCACGCCCCGGCGGTCGACGTCGGCCGCTACGCCGGGGCGTTCGCCGGGATGCAAGCCGTCCACCTGGGTCGGTCGTTGGCCAGCGGCGAGGTCGCCGGGGTGCTGCGCCGGGCCGATGTGCTTGTGCACGTCGAGTCGTTCGCCGCCGAGCACCGCAGGTACACCCGCTACTCGCTCTCCACCAAGATCCCGCAGTACCTGGCGGCCGGTCGTCCCGTCCTCGGGTTCGGCCCGGCCGAGTTGGCCTCGATGGCGCACCTGGCGGCGGCCGACGCCGGTGCGGTGGTCGGACGCGACGATCCGGCTGCCCTCGCCGCCGCGCTCGGCCCGCTCTGCGCCGACGCGGAGCTGCGGGCCCGCCTGGGCCGGCGAGGGCTGGCGTACGCGGTGCGCCACCACCGCACCGACCGGGTGGCGGCCCGCTTCGCCCAGGTGCTGCGGGAGGCGGCACGTCTACCGGCCGGCGCGGCGCTGGTGCCCCGACCCGGGCGGGTCGTCGCGTTGGAGGGGTCGGACGTCGGTTGAGAGTCGGTCCCGCCGACGGCGCTACCGGCCGGTCGCCACCGTCCGACCGGCGACCGTGATCGTCGGCGCGACTGTGGTCGGGAGTCGGCGACGGGCGCGGGCGTGTCGCGCAGCGATGCCCGGGGGCCGCCGGGGTCCCCAGATGCCGGGCAGGACGGTGACAAGCGCCAGCGCCAGCCAGAAGGCGAGCGACGTCTCCCACTGGCCGGTCAGCCAGATCGGCAGCATGGCCCCGACGAACGCGCAGGCGGTCAGGAGCCCGGCCCGGCCGGTGCGGGCGGTGACGACGAGCGCCCCGGCCATCGTCGCGAAGTAGAGCGCGACGCCGACCAGGCCCAGATCGTTGCCGACGGTGAGCAGCAGGTTGTGCGGGCCGATCTCGAAGGGGTTGGTGCCGATGAACACGCCCGCCCCGGAGCCGGCCAGCGGGGACTCGGACCAGGTGGACAGCGCGTAGGGCCAGATCGACAGGCGGCCGGAGATGTCGCCTGTGGGCCGCCCGTACAGGCCGTCGAGCCAGAGCAGCTCGGCCTTCGGCGCCAGCCCGAACGGCACCAGCGCGATCAACGCGGCGGCGAAGCCGGCGACGGTGACCGCTGTCAGTCGGGGCGCGATCCGGGTGGCGAGCGCGGCGACGAGACCGAGCAGGACGCCGATGGCGGCCCCCCGCGATCCGGTGAGCAGCACGGCGTACCCGAGCAGGACGATCAACGCCAGCGGGGTGAGGCGCAGCAGCCGCCGGTGCGCGCCGGCCGCGGCGAGCACCAGGGCCAACGCCACCCCGACGGCCAGGGTGTACGCGGTGACGTTCACCTCCTTGCCGTCGACGCCGTACCGCTCGGCGAAGAGCAGCACCTGCCCCTGGGACCGGGCGCCGGTGGCCACCTCGACGGCTACCACCGCACATCCGCCCAGGTACGTCCAGCCGACAAGCAGCAGGTCCCGCCGCCCGCGGACGACGTGCCGGCAGGCCACGAAGAGCACGCAGACGGAGATGTAGCGGTAGGCGGCGGGTCCGGTGAGGTCGGTCCGGCTGCTCCAGAGCAGGCTTGCGGCGGCCCAGCCGCCGGTGAGCAGCGCGACGACGTCGAGCCTGTGCAGCCTGGGCAGTCGACCGGTGAGCACGATCGCGATCACCGCGAGGATCGCGCCGTAGTTGAACGACCACCACGGCGGGCGTGCCGCCAGGAAGGCGACCACGCACAGGGTCAGCACGGCGGGCAGGCTGCCGGCGGGTGGGGACGGCGGGGGCGCGGGGTGGGCATCCACTGCGCGGCGGCGTCGACCGGCAGCCGGCACCAGCCGTTCGGTGGCGGTGGCGCGGTAACGGGGAGTGGTCGTGGGCCCCGTCCCCGGCGGCGCGGCGGTCATCGGCCGCGCCCCGGCTCGGGTTCGGACACCGGGCCGGACAGGTGACCGCGCGGCATGGGGCTCCTTCGGAGGTACCGGATGCGGCTCCACGTGGCGGTGGGCCCAGGAATGGTGTGAACCCCGGTCACGGCTGGGGCGACACCGAACCGTTTGTATCAGGTAACGGGCCGTGAAGAGGGCAATTCATCGCACAAGCGCACGGTCTTTATTGGCTCTGGTAGGTAATTGCACCCCTTTGCCACCGAACGCGTATCTGCTGCTCAGAGCATTCGTTGACCCGGGTGCCGTACCCGGCGCCGGGTCGAACCTGACCGCCGGCGGCCGGTTCCCCGGAACGTGGCGCGTCGTGCTCCGCCCGGGGATGGCGGGTGGAAGCCGCCCGTCGGATGACGAACGGGAGAACGAATGAGCGTGCTGACCGCGGGTCGCCGGGTGTTGATCACCGGCGGGACCGGATCCTTTGGACAGACCATGGCCCGGCGGTTGCTCGACCGTGATGTCGCGGAGGTGCGGATCCTCAGTCGGGACGAGGCCAAGCAGGACGCCATGCGCCGGTCGACAGGCGACGAGCGGGTGCGCTACCACATCGGTGACGTACGCGACGTCGACACCGTGCTGCGCGCCACCCGTGGCGTCGACTTCGTCTTCCACGCGGCGGCGCTCAAGCAGGTGCCGTCCTGCGAGTTCTTCCCCCTCGAAGCGGTACGCACCAACATCCTCGGCAGCGGCAACGTGGTCGAGGCCGCCGCGCACAACGGCGTCAGCTCGGTGGTCGTCCTCAGCACCGACAAGGCCGTCTACCCGGTGAACGCCATGGGCATGAGCAAGGCGCTGATGGAGAAGGTCGCCCAGGCGTACGCCCGGAACAACCCGAACAGCTCCACCACCGTCTCCTGCGTCCGGTACGGCAACGTGATGTACTCCCGCGGCTCGGTGATCCCGCTGTTCATCGAGCAGATCAAGGCCGGCCGCGCGCCCACCGTCACCGAACCCGCCATGACCCGCTTCCTCATGTCGCTTGCCGACTCGGTCGACCTGGTCGAGCACGCGTTCCACCACGCCCGCCCCGGCGACGTGTTCATCCGCAAGGCCGCCGCCTGCACCATCGGCGATCTCGCCGAAGCGGTCTGCCAGCTCTTCGACGTGCCGTTCAAACTGGACGTGATCGGCGTGCGGCACAGCGAGAAGTGGCACGAGACCCTGGCGAGTCACGAGGAGTTGGCCCAGGCGGACGACTTCGGCGACTTCTTCCGGGTGCCGCTGGACGCCCGGGACCTCAACTACGCGCTCTACGTCTCCGAGGGTGAGCTGGGCGAGACTCCCCGCGAGGACTTCAACTCGGCCAACGCCACACGGCTCGGCGTACCCGAGATCGTGGAGCTGCTCAGGACGCTGCCGGAGGTCCGGGCGGAGCTGGCGCTGCGCGATCCGGTGCTGGCGTGCTGAGGCTCGCCGTCACCGGTGCCGGCGGTTTCCTCGGCTGGCACGTGCGCGTCCTGCTGCACGCGCTCGGCTGGCCCGAGCCGACAGTGCTCACCCGCACCGACCTGGCCGACCCGGCGGTGGTCGCCCGCCGGATCGCCGGGGTGGACCGGGTGCTGCACCTGGCCGGGGTCAACCGTGGCGAGCCCGCCGACGTGGCGGCCGGCAACGTGCAGCTCGCCGCGCAGCTCGCCAATGGCCTGCGGGCCTGCCCGGAACCGCCGGCCGGGGTGGTCTTCGCCAACTCGGTCCAGGCCGGCAACGGCACCCCGTACGGCGACGCCAAGGCCACCGCCGCCGGCATCCTCGCCGAGACCGGTGTGGTCCTGGACGACGTGCTGCTGCCCAACCTGTACGGCGAACACGGCCGGCCCTGGTACAACTCGGCGGTCGCCACCTTCTGCCGCGTGCTCGCCGAGGGTGGCCGGCCCGAGGTGCACGCCGACCGGGAGTTGGACCTGGTACACGTCACCGACGCGGCGGCCCGGCTTGCCGGCGTGACGGCGGGCGGCTCCTGGGACCCGGCGCTGCCGCCGCTGCGCATCGGGGTCCGTGACCTCGCCGACCAGCTCACCTCGTACGCCGGCATCTACCGCACCGGCGAGATCCCGCCGCTGCGCGACAGGCACGACGTGCGGCTGTTCAACACGTACCGGTCGCACTGCTTCCCGGCGCACTATCCCCTCGCCCTGCCCAGCCGGGCCGACGCCCGGGGCGCGCTCGTCGAGACGGTCAAGACCCACGGGGGAGCGGGACAGACGTTCTGCTCGACGACCCTCCCCGGCGTCACCCGTGGCGAGCACTTCCACCT
The DNA here is from genome assembly GCF_026342015.1 of Micromonospora lupini. Classification (NCBI taxonomy): domain Bacteria; kingdom Bacillati; phylum Actinomycetota; class Actinomycetes; order Micromonosporales; family Micromonosporaceae; genus Micromonospora; species Micromonospora lupini. The sequence continues at coordinate 329,154 of NZ_JAPENL010000003.1, read as the reverse complement.
GGCCAAGGTGGAACGGTTCGTGGTGCTGCGCGGCACCGCCGAGATCAGCCTGCGCCGGGTCGGCGACACCGACGTCGTCCGGTTCCCGGTCAGCGGCGACGAACCCGTCGTCGTCGACATGCCGACCATGTGGGCGCACAACATCACCAACACCGGCCCGGACGAGCTGCTCACCCTCTTCTGGACCAACGAGCTGTTCGACACGCAGCGACCGGACACCTGGCCGGAACCGGTCGGCGGCGCGCACCGCGTGCCAGCAGGCGTCCGGTGAGCGACAGGCGAAGGGAGACCCCATGACCCGTGTGATGACAGTCGTCGGCACCCGCCCGGAGATCATCCGACTGTCCCGGGTGCTCGCCCGGCTCGACGAGACAGTCGAGCACGTGCTGGTGCACACCGGGCAGAACTGGGACAGCAGCCTCTCCGACGTGTTCTTCTCCGAGCTGCGCCTGCGCGAACCGGACCGGTTCCTCCGTGTCGACACGTCCTCGCTGGGCCGGGTGCTCGGTGGGGTGCTGGTCGGCATGGAGGCGGCGATCGCCGAGGTGCGGCCGGACGCCCTGCTGGTGCTCGGCGACACCAACAGCTGCATCGCCGCCCTGATGGCCCGCCGGATGCGGGTGCCGGTCTACCACATGGAGGCCGGCAACCGCTGCTTCGACCTGAACGTGCCGGAGGAGACCAACCGCCGACTGGTCGACCACGTGGCCGACTTCAATCTCGTCTACACCGAACACGCCCGGCGCAACCTGCTCGCCGAGGGCCTGCACCCGCGCCGGATCCTGCACACCGGCTCGCCGATGCGGGAGGTGCTGGAGCACTACCGGGCGCCCATCGCCGGCTCGACGATCCTGCGTCAGCTGGAACTCGACAGGGGTCGGTACTTCCTGGTCAGCGCGCACCGCGAGGAGAACGTGGACCGGCCCGACCGGCTCCAGCGGCTGCTCGACTGCCTCGTCGCCGTCCGCGACAGGTGGGGGTTCCCAGTGCTGGTCTCCACCCACCCCCGTACCCGCAAGCGCCTGGAGGCGCTCGCCCCGGACGCCACTGCCCTGGACGGCATCGCCTTCCACGACCCGTTCGGCCTGCTCGACTACGTACACCTGCAGACCGGGGCGTATTGCACGTTGTCGGACAGCGGGACGATAAGCGAGGAGGCGGCCATCCTCGGCTTCCCCGCGGTGACCCTGCGGGAGTCGATCGAACGACCGGAAGCGCTCGACGCCGGCGGCATCATCATGACGGGCCTGGACCCGCAGGGGGTCGTCGAGGCGGTCGAGGTGACCGTGGCGCAGGTCGCCGCCCAGGGCGTGCCGTGCCCGGTCGACTACCAGGTGCCCGACACCTCCCGTCGGGTGGTCGATTTCATCCTCTCCACAGTGCGCCGGCACCACGACTGGGCAGGCATCCGACACTGACGCGCGGGGGCGGTCGGTGGTCCGGCGGGACCGGCCACCGGCCGCCCGCAGCCGTGTTCGGCGCCGCCGTCGTGTTCGGCGCTCAGCGCCGTCGTGCCGCCACGTCCTCGACGATGTCCGCCACCTCGGCCGCCGCCCGCAGGTCGTCGAAGGACGCCAGCACGTGCCGACGTGCCAACCGGCCGCGCAGGGGCAGCGTGCCGCCGACCCAGGCGCGGTACGCCGCGTCGAGCGCGCTCACCAGAGCCGCCGGATCGGCCTGTGGAACCACCCAACCGGAGCGTTCGGTGACCGCCTCGGGCAGACCACCGACCGCGCTGACGATGCTCGGCACGCCCATCGAGCCGGCCTCCACCGCGGCCCCCGGCCCGTCGCAGAGCGACGGGGAGACGCTGATGTCGGCGGCGGCGTAGCAGGGCCGGACGTCCGGGACGGACTCCACCCAGGTCACCCCGGGATCGTCGGTGACACCGAAGCGTTCGGCGAGCTGCCGCCGGTAGCTCTCCCCGGCCGCCGTCCAGCCACCCCCGACGAGAAGCAGGTGCGCGTCCGGGTGCCGGCGGCGAAACGTCCGCCAGGCGGTCAGGAGCACGTCGTGCCCCTTCACCCCGCGACCTGAGTGGACCAGGCGCTTGGGCGGATAGACGTAGGAGACCAGTACCGCCAGGAACACGGACTGGTCGATGCCCAGCTCGGCGCGGAGCTTCGCCCGCTGGTCCGGGCCGGTGGCGTCCGGGCTGAACGCGTCGGTGTCCACCCCGTACACGGCGACAGGTCGCCGCTGCGGCGGGCAGCCCAGCTCCCCGTACCTGGCGGAGGCGTACCGGCAGCCACAGACCACCACGTCGTCGAGCCGCCACAGCAGCCGCTCCACCGAGCGGACCAACCCGGACTCCAGGTACGCCGGGCCGGCCACCATGTGCACCCGGCACACCGGCAGACCCAGCGTGGCCAGCCGCACCGCGTACGCCGAGGCGATCAGGTGGTACTGGACCACGTCGGAGCGCAGCCGGCGCAGCAGCGACCGCAGCCGCAGCAGCCCGACCGGCGTGGACCAGCCCAGGGTGAAGTCGTACGGGGAGGGCAGCACCTCGACGCCCCGACGCTCCAACTCGTCGGTCAACCGGCCGGCGCCCGCGGGCAGCACGACGGTCACCTCGTGGCCGCGGTGGCGCAACTCGTCGACCTGGGGCAGCAGCCAGGTCCCGCCCGCGTTGGTCTTGACAAGCACCGCGATCCGTAGCCGGCGCACACCGTGCGGGTGGCCCACGCGTGGGCCGCCGGAGGCGCCGCTCGCGCTCACCGGGCCGGGACTCCCTTGACGACGATGCCGGCCGGCACGTTTCGGACCACGCAGGCGCCCGCACCGACCGTGGCGTCGGCGCCGACCCGCAGCCCCTGCAACACCACCGCACCCGCTCCGATGAGTACGCCGTCGCCCAGCCGGCAGTCGCCGGAGACCGCGCCGAGCGGGTTCACCGACACGTGGTCCCCCACCTCGCAGTCGTGTGCCACGGCGCTGTTCTGGTTGAGGTGCACGTGCCGCCCGAGGGTGACGTTCGTGGTGACCCGGGCGCCGGCGAACGCGACGAGCCCCTCGCCGTAGACGGCGTCCGGGCCGACCGTCGCGTCCGGGTGGATCAGCACCGCCGCGGCCAGTCCGTGGGCGGCCACCCGTTGGTCCACCGCCCGCCGGGCGGCGGGGTCCCCGATGCCCAGTGCCAGGTGCGTGCCGGCGGGCTGGTCGCCGAGACGAGCCGTGCTGCCCAGGTAGGGCACCTCCAGCCGCTGCACCCGCTTCAGGTTGACCTCGCTGGGCGTGTCGTCGACGAAGCCGCGGACCCGCCAGACCGGGTCCCCGTCGGCGGCGGCGTTGACGGCGCGGACGATGCCCAGCACCTCCCGGCCGTGGCCGCCGCAGCCGACGATGACGATGTCCAGGCTCACCGGCGGCCCGCCGCCGGAAGGTGACCGGTGCCGGCGGGGGCCAGTTCGGACGGGCCGAGGTACTCGCGGGCCGTGGCCACGCCCGGCGCCGTGATGCCCTCGCGGCGCAGCACGATCCGTACCGTGCGGAGCAGGATGCGCAGGTCCAGCGCGAGTGAGCGGTGCCGCACGTAGCGCACGTCGAGCGCGAACCGGTCCTCCCAGCTCAACGCGTTGCGCCCGTACGCCTGCTGGAGGCCGGTGATGCCGGGCCGGACGTCGTGGCGGCGGAGCTGCTCGGGCGTGTACCGGGCCAGGTACGCCGGCAGCAGCGGACGCGGCCCGACCAGGCTCATCTCGCCGCGCAGCACGTTCCACAGCTGGGGCAGCTCGTCCAGGCTTGTGGTCCGCAGCCAGCGACCGAACGGGGTGAGCCGCGCCCCGTCGTTGGCCGGCGCGCTGTCCTCGCCGCCGACTGTCATCGAACGGAACTTGACCAGGTGGAACAACCGGCCGTGCCGGCCCGGCCGAGCCTGCCGGAACAGCACCGGCCGGCCCATTGTGACAAGCACGGCCAGCGCCACGGCGGTGAGCACCGGGGCTGCCAGCAGCAGACCGGTGGCGGCCAGGACGACGTCCAGCGCGCGCTTGACGGCGTCGTAGGGGCGGGGTCTGCTCGTCATCGGCGCTCCTGGAGAAACTCGTTGATCGTCGTCAACACCCGGTCCACCTGGTCGCCGGTGAGCGCGGAGCCGCTGGGCAGGGAGAGGCTGGAGGCGAAGAGCTGGTCGGCGACCCCGGTCAGGGCGGCCGGCTGGTCGGCGTACACCGGTTGGCGGTGCATCGGTTTCCACATGGGGCGGCTCTCCACGCCGCGGGTGACCAGGTGCTCGGCCAGGTGGCCGGCCTGCCAGCCGGCGCGCTCGGGCTCGACCACCACGGAGGTCAGCCAGCAGTTCGAGCCGGGATCGCCGGCGCCGAGGATCCGGGTGCCGGGGACGGCGGCGAAGAGATGGGCGTACCGGTCCCGCAGCGCCCGCCGTCGGGCGATCATCGCGTCCAGCCGGCTGAGCTGCGCCCGACCGAGGGCGGCCAGCAGCGTGCTGAGCCGGTAGTTGTAGCCGATGTCGCGGTGCTCGTAGTGCGGCACCGGCTCGCGCGCCTGGGTGGCGAGGTGGCGGGCCCGCGCCACCAGGTCGGGGTCGTCGGAGACGAGCATCCCCCCGGCCGAGGTGGTCATCACCTTGTTGTGGCTGAACGAGTAGATCCCCACCCGGCCGAGGGTGCCGGCGTGGCGGCCCCGGTAGGTGGAGCCGAGGGCCTGCGCCGCGTCCTCGACGACGGGGACGCCTGTCGAGGCGCAGAGCGGCAGCAGCCTGTCGTAGTCGGCGCACCGACCGTTGATGTCCACGCTCAGCACGGCGGCGACCCGCCGGCCGGCCTCGGCGAGTCGTCCGAGCAGGTCGGAGAGCAGATCGACGTCGAGGTTGCCGGTGGCCGCGTCACAGTCGACGAAGACCGGTTCGGCGCCCGTGTAGGTGACCGCGTTGGCGGTGGCGGCGAACGTCAGGGTGGGAACGACCACCACGGAACCGGGTCCGGCGCCGACGGTGAGCAGCGCCAGGTGCAGCGCGGCGGTGCCGGAGGAGAGCCCCAGCGCGTGCCCGACGCCGACCCGCGCGGCGACCTCCCGCTCGAACGCGCCCAGCTCCGGGCCCTCGGGGTCGAAGCGGCCGGCGCGGAAGGCGCGCAGCAGATACGACTCCTCCACCTCGCCGACATCCGGGGGAGAGAGGAAGACCGGGTCGGTGACGGCCGGGCCGCCGCCGCGCGCCTCGGGCGGACGGTGGTGGATGAGCTCCACGGACGGCGCCTCCGATCACATGTGCTGAGAGATCACAATGGTTGTAGCAGTCGCTATGGCGGTGGATGGGCGGTTTCGCCGATCCTGCGCCGATTCCACCCGATCGGCCTTCGCGTTCCGACGAGCCACGGCACGGCCGGTAGAGTGCTGCCGGCCGCGGTACGTCCACACCAGGGAGAACGAGTGCTGCACCTGAGGGTGATCGTCCCGGCGGATCGGACCGATGAGGTCGTCGACCTGCTGTCCGCGGACGCGGGGGTGACCCACCTGGCCGTGCTGCCCGGTGTCGCGCGGCAGCCGAAGGGTGATCTCGTCCTCTGCGACGTGGTGCGGGAGAGCGCCGACGGGGTGCTGCACGGCCTCCAGCGCATCGGAGTGGACACCAGCGGCGGCATCGCTGCGGACGACGTCGAGTTGACCATCTCCGCGGCGGCCGACCGGGCGGCGGAGCTGGCGCCGGGCAGCGGCGCGGACGCGATCGTGTGGGACGAGATCGCCGCGAAGACCGGTGAGCAGACCGAGCTGTCCGGCACCTACCTGGTGCTGATCGTGGTGGCCACCATGATCGCGGGCATCGGTGTGCTGCTGGACCAGCCGATCCTCATCGTCGGGGCGATGGTGGTCGGGCCGGAGTTCGGCCCCCTCGCCGCGCTCTGCGTGGCGCTGCTGCGCCGCCGACTCTCGGTGATCGGCCGATCGGTGCAGGCCCTGACGGTGGGCTTCCTGGCGGCCATGGTGGCGACCGTGCTGAGCACCTGGGCGCTGACCGCCGTCGGTCTGGTGAGCAGGGAGATGCTGCTCGCCGAGCGGCCGCTCACCGACTTCATCTGGCGACCGGACGCGCTGTCCTGGGTCGTCGGCCTGCTCGCCGGGGTCGCGGGCATGCTCTCGTTGACCTCGAAGAAGTCGGGCAGCCTGGTCGGGGTGCTGATCTCGGTGACCACAGTGCCCGCCGCGGCGAACGTCTCTGTCGCCGCCGCCTACGGCGTGTGGGACGAGGCCGGCGGTTCGGCCCTCCAGTTGGTGATCAACCTGTGCGCGATAGTCCTGGCCGGGCTGCTCACGCTCGTGGTGCAGCAGCTCTGGTGGTGGAACCTGGCTCGTCGGTCCCGCCGTCCAGCAACCGCGTGAGCAGCGTCCGCAGCGGAATCGACTCGCCGTCGCGCCCACCCGCCCCGACGACGAGCGGCGCCGGGCTGGGCTCGGGGTCGACGCCGAACAACCGGGCCCGCAGGCCGCCCGGCACGGTCAGCAGATGGAACCGACCGGTCGTGTCCACTGCCCGGGTTCCGGCCCGGTCGACGTACCAGCCGGTCAACCGGGTCCGGTAGCGACCGCGCCCGTCGTAGCCCCGGGCGACCAGCCGCGTGGTGGGCAGGCCCCGTCGGGTCGCCTCGGCAACGAACCAGGCCACCAGCTCCGCCGCCTGCGCCTGCTCGCCGGCCCGCCGCCGCGCCTCCGCGTCGGCGTGCGCCCGCACCGCCCGCTGCTGCCGCTCCCGCCACTCACGGCCGTCGCCCTCGTCCACGAGCCGACGGTACGCGACCCCGACTCAGCTCAGGACGGCCCGCAGGGTGTGCCGCGCGATGCCCGCCATCACCGGGTTGGTCTCGACGTAGTACGGCAGCGCGTTGATCGCCTGTTCCAGGGCCCACCCGCGCCCCCGCTCCCAGGTCGCGTCGTCCACACCCAACGCCCGCCGGTACGTCTCCCGCGACCCCGCGTCGAGCAGGTTCCACGCCGGTATCAGGTCCACCGCGGGGTCGCCCACCCCGACCGTGCCGAGGTCGATGACCGCCACCAGTCGACAGTCGCGGACCAGCAGGTTGCCCGGCATCAGGTCGGCGTGGATCCACACGTCGGGGTCGTCGCGACCCACGTCCCGGCACCTGTCCCACACCTCGGCCAACGCGACGGTGTCGGTCAGTTCGCCGCTGACGGCGAGGGCTGCCCGCACGTCCGCGTCCTGGTCGGCGAGCGGCCCGCCCCGACCGGTTCCCGGCCAGGACCGCCCGCCGGTGTCGATGCCGCGCAGGGCCACCACGACAGCGGCCAGGTCACGGGCGAAGACGTCCGCGTCGTCGATCCGGTCGAGCTGCGCCGTGGCACCGGGGATCCAGCGGTACGCCGCCCACGGCCCCGGGTACCCGGGGCCCGGCTCGCCCAGGCCGAGCGGCTCGGGCACCGCGACCGGCAGGTGCGCGGCGAGCAGCGCGGCGTACTCCTGCTCCCGCGCCAACGCCGCGCGCAGGTCGGGATCGGCCCCGGGACGCAGGGGAAACCGCAGCACGACCTCCGCGCCGAGCCGGAACAGGGCGTGCACCGTCCCGGCCGAGGAGATCGGACGGATGGTCAGGCCCCGCCAGCGGGGAAACTGCTCGGCCACCAGCGCGGCTACCACGTCCACGGGCACGTCCACCTGGTCGGCATGCATCTTCACCCGCGAGATCATCGCTCCGGCGTCCACCCCCGCGCGACCCGATTTTCCGGCCGCCGTGCCGCGCGGTGCCGCAGCAACTCCAGATCTCGGGCAGTTTCCGTTCACGCTGAATAGTTCACGCCGAACGGAAACTGTCCAAGATCTACACCGATACCGCGCGCCGGTCGGCGGATCAGGCCAGTCCGGCGCGGCGCAGGGCCTCGGCCATCGCGTCGTTGGCCGGCGCCGGCCCGCCCTGGCGCTGCTGCCCGCCTCGTCCGCCCTGCCCGCCTCGCCCACCGGCGCCGCCCTGCCCGCCGGATCCGCCCTGCCCGCCGGATCCGCTCTGGCCGCCGCGACCACCCTGCCCGCCGCGACCGCCGGACCCGCTCTGGCTGGTGCGACCGCCGGATTCGCCGCGGCCGCCCTGTGGTCCGCGCTGGGCCGGGCCGCCTCGACCCTCCTGGCTCGTCCGACCACCGCCGCCGGCGGCCGGCTCGTCCTCCAAACGCAGGGTCAGCGAGATGCGTTTACGGGGTACGTCCACGTCGAGCACCCGGACCTTGACCACGTCACCGGACTTCACCACCTCGCGGGGGTCCTTCACGAACGTCCGGGACATCGCCGACACGTGCACCAGACCGTCCTGGTGCACCCCGACGTCGACGAACGCGCCGAACGCGGCCACGTTGGTGACCACGCCCTCCAGCACCATCCCGGGCGTCAGGTCGCCGATCTTCTCCACCCCCTCGACGAAGGTGGCGGTGCGGAACTCCGGCCGCGGGTCCCGGCCCGGCTTCTCCAGCTCGGCGAGGATGTCGGTGACCGTGGGCAGGCCGAACCGGTCGTCGACGAAGTCGGTGGCCCGCAGCCCGCGCAGGATCGCGCTCCTGCCGATCACCGAGCGCAGGTCCTGACCGGTGCTGCCGAGGATGCGACGCACCACCGGGTACGCCTCGGGGTGCACGCTTGACGAATCCAGCGGGTCGTCGCCGTCGGGGATGCGCAGGAAGCCGGCGCACTGCTCGAACGCCTTCGGCCCGAGCCGGGCCACCTTCTTCAGCTGCGTACGCGAGCGGAACGGCCCGTTGGCGTCCCGGTGCAGCACGATGTTCTCCGCCAGCCCGGCCCCGATCCCGGAGACCCGGGTCAGCAGCGGCGCGGAAGCGGTGTTGACGTCCACCCCGACCGCGTTGACGCAGTCCTCAACGACCGCGTCCAGCGACCGGGAGAGCTTCACCTCGGAGAGGTCGTGCTGGTACTGGCCGACCCCGATCGACCGTGGGTCGATCTTGACCAGCTCCGCGAGGGGATCCTGGAGGCGGCGGGCGATGGAGACCGCGCCGCGCAGCGACACGTCCATCCCGGGCAGCTCCTGCGAGGCGTACGCGGACGCCGAGTAGACCGACGCGCCGGCCTCGGAGACCATGACCTTGGTCAGGTTGAGCTGCGGGTGCCGCTTGATCAGGTCGCCGGCCAGCTTGTCGGTCTCCCGGGAGGCCGTGCCGTTGCCGATCGCGATCAACTCCACGCCATGTGCCCCGGCGAGCCGGGCGAGGGTCTCGACCGAGGCGTCCCACTGCCGGCGTGGCTCGTGCGGATAGATCGTGTCGGTGGCGAGCACCTTTCCTGTCGCGTCCACCACCGCCACCTTGACGCCGGTCCGCAGGCCCGGGTCCAGGCCCATCGTCGGCCGGGTACCGGCCGGCGCGGCGAGCAGCAGGTCACGCAGGTTGGTGGCGAAGACCCGCACCGCCTCCTCCTCGGCCGCCTGCCACAGCCGCATGCGCAGATCCGCGCCGAGGTGGATGAGGATCCGGGTACGCCACGCCCAGCGCACCGTGTCGACCAGCCAGCGGTCGGCGGGGCGGCCCGCGTCGGACACCCCGAACCGGCCGGCGATGACCGCCTCGTACCGGCTCGGACCGGTCGGCGCGGCGTCCGCCTCGCCGGCCTCCTCCGGCGCCATGGTCAGGTCGAGCACGCCCTCCTTCTCGCCCCGGAACATGGCCAGGATGCGGTGCGAGGGCAGCTTCGGGTACGGCTCGGAGAAGTCGAAGTAGTCGGAGAACTTGGCGCCGGCCGTCTCCTGACCCTCACGTACCCGGGAAGCCAGCCGGCCCCGCGACCACATCTGCTCGCGCAGCGTGCCGATCAGGTCGGCGTCCTCGGCGAAGGTCTCGATGAGGATCGCCCGCGCGCTCTCCAGCGCGGCGGCCACGTCGGCGACGCCCTTCTCCGCGTCGACGAACCCGGCTGCCGTGACCTTCGGGTCCTGGCCGGGGTCGGCGAGCAGAGTCTCGGCCAGCGGAGCCAACCCGGCCTCGCGGGCGATCTGCGCGCGGGTCCGTCGCTTCGGCTTGTACGGCAGGTAGATGTCCTCCAGCCGCGACTTCGAGTCGGCGGCCATGATCTGCGCTTCCAGTGCGTCGTCCAGCTTGCCCTGGCCGCGGATCGACTCCAGCACGGCGGCCCGCCGCTCGTCCAGCTCGCGCAGGTAGCGCAGTCGCTCCTCCAGAGTGCGCAGCTGGGTGTCGTCGAGCAGGCCGGTGGCCTCCTTGCGGTAACGGGCGATGAACGGCACTGTGGCGCCGCCGTCGAGCAGCTCCACGGCCGCCCGCACCTGACGCTCGGCCACGCCGAGCTCGTCGGCGATCCGCTGATGAACAGACTGGGTCACGATCTCGATCCGCCTTCGACTCGATCCGCCTTCACAGAGCGGGTACCGCCTGCATTGTGCCGGGCGCCCCCGGGCGCTGTCGCCGCGCCCGGCCGGCGCGCCCGTCGCGCCCGGCGGGGACGGCACTGCCGCGCCCGGCCGGCCCGCCTCCGTTCCCCCGGGAGGGGCCGGAGCCCGCGCGCGGCCGGTTGATCCGCCGACGGCCCCCGGTGGGCCTGCGCTAGCGTGGCGATCATGGAATCACCTGCGGAGCCGCGCGCCCGGCGGCTCTTCGGCGGCAGCGCCCGCGCCCTCGGCGACCTCACGGCCAACCCGTTCCGCGCCGACCGGGACCGGATCGTCGGCTCGCCGTTCTTCGCCCGCCTCGGCGGCGTCACCCAGGTGATCAGCCCGGTCGGCTCCGGGCTGCTGGTGCACAACCGGCTCACCCACAGCCTGAAGGTCGCCCAGGTGGCCCGGGCCATCGCCGAGCGCCTGACTGCCGACGACCGGTGGCGCGGCCTGCTGGACAAGCTCGGCGGCTGCGACCCCGACGTGGTGGAGGCCGCGGCGCTCGCCCACGACCTCGGTCACCCGCCGTTCGGGCATCTGGGCGAGCGGGTCCTCGACCGGCTCGCCCGCCAGCGTCTCGGCCTCGCCGACGGTTTCGAGGGCAACGCGCAGTCGTACCGGATCGTCACGAGCACCGAGATCAGGGGCGCGGCCACCACCGGGCTGGACCTGACCGCCGCGGTCCGCGCGGCGATGCTGAAGTACCCGTGGACGCGGCTGGACTACCCCGACCCGCACCCGCGCCTGCTCGACCCGCCGCCCCGCGGCGCCACCCCGCCGCCGGACGACCCGGAGAGCGGCTCGTCGAAGTTCGGGGCGTACCGGACCGAGCTGGACGACCTGCGCCAAGCCCGGGAGCCGTTCGCCGGCCGCATCCCGGACTGGCAGCAGACCGTGGAGGCGTCCGTCATGGACACCGCCGACGACATCGCGTACGCCATCCACGACGTCGAGGACTTCTACCGGGTCGGGGTGCTCCAGCAGGGGGCGGTGTCGGCCGAGCTGATGGCCTGGCAGCGCGAGAGCGGGCACTTCCGGGCGATCACCGACGCGGCGTTGGCCACCGCCTCCCGACGGCCCGGCGCGGCGATCGAACGGCTACGCCGCCAGCTGCACCACAAGGACGCCTGGATCGCCGACGACGACGCGTTCGCCGCCGCCGTCGAGCACGTCCGCGAGGAGCTGGTGGACGGTCTGCTGGCGATGCCGTTCGACGGCTCGATCGAGGCGGAGCAGTACGTGTCGCGGTTCTCCGCCCGCTGGTCCACCCGCTTCGTCGAGGCGATCACGATGACCGACAAGCCGTCGGTGCGCTCCGGGTACGTGCTGCTCGGCTGCGCCCAGTGGCACGAGGTGCAGGTGCTCAAGTTCGTCCACCACCGGTTCGTGCTGGCCCGCCCCGACCTGGCCCTGCACCAGCGTGGTCAGGCCCGGCTGCTGGGCACCCTGGTGGAGGCCCTGTGGGAGTGGCTGCTCGACCCGGAGGAGGAATCCCGGCTGCCCCGCCGGCTGCACGACCTCGTCGAGCTGGCCGAGGCGGAGCTGCACCCGCGCACGCCGCACCGGATCGGCCGCGCGCGGGGCCGCGCCATCGTGGACTTCGTGGCGCAGCTCACCGACGGGCAGGCGGTGGCCATGCTGGACGCGCTCTCCGGCCGCTCCGGCGCGCTGTGGACCGACGCCTTCGTGCTCTGACCCGACCGTCAGGCGTGCCCGCGCCGGCCCGAGGACGTCAGGCGACTGACTGCCACCAGCCGTCGACGGCGGGCGGATCGTCGACCACCACCCGCTCGCCGGGGCGGGGCACGGCCAGCCGGACGTCACGGGCCTTGGCCTCCGCCCAGAGCCGGTCGACCGGCTCGGACCAGTCGTGCAGCGCCAGGTTGAACGTCGCCCAGTGCACCGGGATGAACAGCCCGCCGCGCAGGTCCAGGTGGGCGTCGACCGCCTCCTCCGGGAACATGTGGATTGTCGGCCACGCCCGGTCGTACGCGCCGATCTGCATCAACGTCACGTCGAACGGGCCGTGCTCGGCGCCGATCGCCGCGTACCCGGCGAAGTAGCCGGAGTCGCCTGTGTAGAAGACCTTGCGCCGGGCTCCGGCGACCACCCAGGAACTCCAGAGCGTGCCGTCGCGGCGCAGCCCCCGGCCGGAGAAGTGCTGGGCGGCGGTGGCGGTGATCTCCAGCCCGTCGACCCGGTGGCACTCGGACCAGTCCAGCTCGATGATCCGCTCGGCGGGCACACCCCAGCGGTCCAGGTGGGCACCCACGCCGAGCGGCACCACGAACGGTGCCGACTGCCCGGCCACAAGCGCCCGCACGGTGGGCATGTCCAGGTGGTCGTAGTGGTCGTGCGAGATCAGGATGGCGTCCAGCGGGGGGAGCTCGTCCAGGCGTACCGGAGGCTCGTGCAGTCGGCGGGGGCCGACCAGGCCGGACGGGGAACAGCGGTCACTCCACACCGGGTCGAGCAGCACCCGCCGACCCTCGATCTCGATGAGCGCCGAGGCGTGGCCGTACCAGATGATGTTCAGCTCGCCTGCGGTGTCGGCGGCGGCCGGCGTGCTGGGGCGCAGCAGCGGCACGGGCGCGGTCGGCCGACGCTTCTGCTTGCCGAAGATCAGCTCGCGGACCAGGTTGCGACCCGGCTCGGCGGTCATCGTGCGGGTGTCGGCCTGATTGTGGAAGGTGCCGTCGCGGAACTGCGGCGAGCGGGCCGCCCGCTCGGCGCGGGCGCCGGCGAGCCGACCGCCGAGCGCCGCCGGCACGTCCCGGGCCACCCACGCCAGGCCGGCCAGCGCGGCCAGCCCTGCCGTTCCTCGCATCCGTCGCCCGAGCGTCAGTTGCCCGTCCGTGCGTTTCGCTGGCGCCATCGCCGTCCCTCCGCCGTGTCCCGCACTACACGGTAGTTCCCCGTCGCGGTTCCCGCTCCGGCGGTGGCCCGCGCCGGGCCGGCCGTCCTCCGACGACCGGCCCGGGAGCGGGGTCAGCCGCCGTTGCTGGGGCGTCGGGCGGTGATCCGGAACGTCTTGCCCGTGCCCGCGATCCGGTCCACCGCCGCCAGGAACTTCGGACCCATGGCGGCCCGGGCCTGCACCGCCGGGTGGGTCGCGCCGAAGTTGTCCGGGTCGGCCTGTCCGTCGGCGAACAGCGCGTAGGTGAGCACCGCCGCACCGGACCGGTCGAAGATCACTCCGGCCTCGTGCCGGGCGTCGGCGAACCAGCCGGCCTTGGTGGCGATGCGGGCCCGCTCGTCCGAGGACATGGTGCGCCGGATGCCGTCGGTGAAGGCCACCGGGGAACGCAGCAGCCCGAGCAGGTGCGTCGTCGAGGCCGGCGAGAGCAGCGTGCCGGCGACCAGGGCGCGCAGCAGGTCATGCGTCTCCCGAGGGGTGCTCGTGCCGAGGAAGAACCGGTTCGGGTTGGCCACCGGCTCGACCTGGGTGTTCGGGAAGCCCTTCGCGACCAGGATCGAGTTGATCTCGGCGGCCGGCGCGACCAGCCCGCACAGCCGCACCGCCGTGTCGTCCGAGACGGTCAGCAGGTTGGCCAGCACGTGCCCGAGGGTCACGCTGCTCGGGTACGCGCCGTCCAGGCTGAAGATGCCGTCGCCGCCCGGCACGACGATCGCGGCGGTCACGTCGACCCGCTGGTCGAGCGTCAGCAGCCCTCGGTCGACCTTGTCCAGCACCGCGGTGGCCACCGCGATCTTGTTGACGCTGTACGCCTCGATCCGGCGGTCCTCGTCGGCCGCCACCGCGACGACAGGCGGGCCCGCCGGGTCGGCCACGCTGACGTACGCCTGCCAGTTACCACCGGCCTCGGTGCGGTACCTGTCGAAGACGCTGGCGACCCGACTGGCGGCCCGGGCCGGGGTGGTCGGGGTCTCCTCGGTGTTCGCCGCGGCGCTGGCCGGGGTGGCCGCGCCGAGCACTGTGCCGGCGGTGGCCACCGTCCCCAGCCCGAGTGCCGTCCTGCGGTTCAGTCGGATGGTCAATCGTCTCTCCCGTCGTGGGGCGCCGGAGCGCTTGCCGGCCCACCACCCTAGGCGAGTTGATCGGTCCACAGTGGCCCCCTGCTGTCCCGAACAGTCCCGAACAGGTCAGCCGAGCCGTCGACGCAGCGCGGCGCCGACCGCCCCGGCCGGTCGGGACACGAGCTGCCGCAGGTCGGGCAGATGGCCGCCACGGACCGCCTCACCTGCCGGGTTCGGCGCGAACACCGTGCCGTCGTGCGCCCCGACCGGCCGACCGCTCAGGCCGGCCAGTCGCATCAACGGCCCGACGAGCACGTCATAGACGCCCGGCAGCACTGTGAGCAGCAGCACGTTCAGCGAGGGTCTGCGGCGCGCGGGCCGCGAGCGCCGATCCCGCTGGTCGCGCCGGCGATCACCACCACCCGACTCACGGTGCGAGCACGACCTTGATGCAGCCGTCCTCCTTCTTCTGAAACATGTCGTACGCCCGCGGCGCCTCGCTCAGCGGCAGTCTGTGGGTACGCAGATCCTCCACGCCCAGGGGGTCGTCGTCGCCGGAGAGCAGCGGCAGGATCTCGTCGGTCCACCGGCGCACGTGGCATTGCCCCATGCGCAACTGGATGCCCCTGTCGAACATCTCCATCATCGGCATCGGATCCACCTCGCCGCCGTAGACGCCGGAGATCGACACGGTGCCGCCGCGACGGACCGCCTTGACCGCCGCGTGCAGGACCGAGAGCCGGTCCATGGCCGCCTTGTCGGTCATCGTCCGGGCAAGCTTGTCCGGCAGCAGCCCCACGGCCGCGTGGGCCAGTTTGCCGCCCGGCGAGCCGTGCGCCTCCATGCCCACCGCGTCGATGACGGCGTCCGGCCCCCGCCCGTCGACCAGGTCGATCAGCGCGCCCGGCACGTCTGACAACTCGCGGACGTCGAGCACCTCGATGCCGTGCCGCCGGGCCAGCTCCAGCCGCTCGGGCACCAGATCCAGCCCGATCACCCGCCCCGCGCCGAGGTGGCGACCGATGCGGGCACAGAACTGACCGACCGGGCCCAGCCCGAAGACGGCAAGGGTGCCGCCGGGGGGCGTGTCCGCGTACTTCACCGCCTGCCAGGCGGTGGGCAGGATGTCGGAGAGATAGAGGTACCGCTCGTCGGCGCCGGTCTCGGGAATCTTGATCGGTCCGAAGTGGGCCTGCGGTACGCGCAGGTACTCGGCCTGGCCGCCGGGCACCGAACCGTAGAGCGAGGTGTAGCCGAACAGCGCCGCGCCCTTGCCCTCGCTTGTCACCTGGGTCGTCTCACACTGGGCGTAGAGCTGGTGGCGGCACATCCAGCAACTGCCGCACGAGATGTTGAACGGCACCACCACCCGGTCACCGGGCCTGAGCCCGGTCACCTCCGATCCGACCTCCTCGACGATGCCCATCGGCTCGTGGCCCAGGACGTCGCCGGGCTTCAGGTACGGCCCCAACACCTCGTACAGGTGCAGATCCGAGCCGCAGATCGCCGTGGATGTGATCTTGACGATCGCGTCGGTGGGTGCCTCGATCCGGGGATCCGGCACCTCCTCGACCCGTACGTCCCGCTTCCCCTGCCAGGTCAACGCCTTCATGTCCGGTTGCCCTCCCTCGGTCCTGCCTGACTTGCTACCCGGGAAGGAGCAGTTGAACCGACTCCGCTCCGGTGGCGTCTGGGCCTGGTGGTCTCGGCCTGTTGGTCTGGGCCTGTTGGTCTCGGCCTGTTGGTCTGGGCCTGGGGGTCTGGGCCTGTTGGTCTGGACCTGGGGGTCTAGGCCCGGTGGTCTAGGCCCGGGGGTCTCGGCCTGGTGGTCTCGGTCTTTGTCGCTTGGCTCGGTTTGGCGGTGGTTGCGGTTGGGGCTGGGGGCGACCGTCCCCGGCTCCGGGCGGTCAGGCTTGATTCCTCCGCCGGGCACGGTCGCCCCCAGCCCGTGGCTGGTCGGTCCGTGGCTGGGTCTCGGTCCGTGGCTGGTCGGTCCGTGGCTGGGTCTCGGTCCGTGGCTGGTCGGTCCGTGGCTGGGTCTCGGTCCGTGGCTGGTCGGTCCGTGGCTGGTCGGTCCGTGGCCGGCATCTGTCCGTGGTTGGCTCTGCCTGTGCGCTCATTCGCTGCGGTACCGCCTGGGCCGCACTGTTGGCGGGTGCCGTGTGGTGGCGTCCGCTTGATCGACTCGTCTTCATTGAAGTCGCGGTATCCGGGGCGTTGGGACAGGCCGACTTCATGGAACCTGAGTGGATCATGCCTTTGCGGCCGCCTGTGCAGAGCCCGGTGGATCGATTGGCACCTTACGACCGCTTCTCGGTGCGGCGTCCAGTCACACGACCGCATGATCGACTCCGTGTCGCCGACATGGCGGTTTCCCAACAAGAGGATCCCGCCATGTCGGCGATATGAAGTCGATCATGCAACCGGCTGGGCTGGGCTGGGCTGGGCTGGGCTGGGGTTCGAGCCTGGGCTGGGCTGGGCTGGGCTGGGGTTCGGGCTTGGGCTGGGCTTGGGGTGAGGTTCGGGCTTGGGCTGGGCTCGCGCCGGCTTGGGCTGGCGAGTCGATCGCAGGGGGACCGGGATGCGCGGCGCATCGGCGGTCGGACACCACCGGCGTACCCCAGCGGGAGCGCAACGGGGGGACGCACGGTGACCAGGGTCCGGGTTGGGGCGACCGTCCTCGGCGGAGGGATCAAGCCTGACCGCCCGGAGCCGGGGACGGTCGCCGCAACCCGTCACCGCGGGCAATGACCAGCCGGGGACCGCCGCCGCAACCCGCCACCGTGGGCAATGACCAGCCGGGGACGGTCGCCGCAACCCGTCACCGTGGGCAATGACCAGCCGCAACCCGTCACCGCGGGCAATGACCAGCCGGGGACGGTCGCCGCAACCCGTCACCGCGGGCAAAGACCGGCCGCAACCCGTCACCGCGGGCAAAGACCAGCCGGGGACGGTCGCCCCAACCCGTCACTGCGGGCAAAGAGCCGGCCGCAACCCGCCACCGTGGGCACAGACCGGACCGCCGTAGCCCGAGGCGGGCTACGGCGGTCCGGATGAGGCGGTGGTGTCAGGCGCCGGGGGTGTTGCCGGCGCCCTTCGTGGTCGCCGCGAGGTAGTCGCGGTTGAGGCGGCCGATGGTGTTCAGCGGGATGCCCTTCGGGCAGGCCACCGTGCACTCGCCGGCGTTCGTGCAGCCACCGAAGCCGGCCTCGTCGTGCGCGTCGACCATGCCGATCACGCGGGTGTAGCGCTCCGGCTGGCCCTGAGGCAGCAGCGAGAGCTGGGTGAGCTTGGCGGCGGTGAAGAGCATGCCGGAGCCGTTCGGGCAGGCCGCCACGCAGGCGCCGCAGCCGATGCAGGCCGCCGACTCGAAGGCGGCGTCCGCGTTGGCCTTGGCGACCGGGGTGGAGTGCGCCTCGGGCGCGCTGCCGGTCGGGGCGGTGATGTAGCCACCGGCGGCGATGATCGTGTCGAAGGCGCCCCTGTTGACCACCAGGTCCTTGATGACCGGGAAGGCGCTGGCCCGCCACGGTTCGATGTCGATCGTCTCGCCGTCGGTGAACTGCCGCATGTGCAGTTGGCACGCGGTGGTGCCGCGCTGCGGCCCGTGCGCGTCGCCGTTGATCATCAGGCCGCACATGCCGCAGATGCCCTCGCGGCAGTCGTGGTCGAACGCCACCGGGTCCTCGCCGGCGAGGATCAACCGCTCGTTGAGCACGTCGAGCATCTCCAGGAACGACATGTCCGGGGACACGTCGTCGACCGGGTAGGTCACCATCCGACCCTTGTCCTCGGGGCCCTTCTGGCGCCAGATGCGCAGGGTCAGGTTCACTTGTAGCTCCGCTGCGTGGGGTGGACGTATTCGAACTTCAGGTCTTCCTTGTGCAGCACCGAGGGCTCACCGGTGGCGGTGAACTCCCAGGCCGCCACGTACGCGAACCGGTCGTCGTCGCGCTGCGCCTCGCCGTCGGGGGTCTGGTGTTCGGCCCGGAAGTGCCCACCGCAGGACTCCTCGCGGTGCAGGGCGTCGACGCACATCAGCTCGGCCAGCTCGAAGAAGTCGGCCACCCGGCCGGCCTTCTCCAGCGACTGGTTGAGCTCCTCGCCGGTGCCGGACACCTTGACCCGCTGCCAGAACTGCTCGCGCAGGGCACGGATCTCGTCGATCGCCTTGCGCAGCCCTGCCTCGCTGCGCTCCATGCCGCAGTGTTCCCACATGATCTGGCCCAGCTCGCGGTGGAACGAGTCCACGGTCCGGTCGCCGTTCACCGCCAGCAGCCGCTGGATGCGGTCCTCGACGTCGGTACGCGCCTCGACCGCCGCCGGGTGGCTGGCGTCGACCTTCTCCAAACCGCCCGAGGCCAGGTAGTTGGCGATCGTGGTGGGCAGCACGAAGTAGCCGTCGGCCAGGCCCTGCATGAGCGCCGAGGCGCCGAGGCGGTTGGCGCCGTGGTCGGAGAAGTTCGCCTCGCCGATCACGAACAGGCCGGGGATGCTCGACTGGAGGTCGTAGTCGACCCAGAGGCCGCCCATCGTGTAGTGCACGGCGGGGTAGATGCGCATCGGCACCTCGTACGGGTCCTCGCCGGTGATGCGCTCGTACATCTCGAAGAGGTTGCCGTACTTGGCCTCGATGGCCTTGCGGCCCAGCCGGCCGATCGCGTCGGCGAAGTCGAGGTAGACGCCGAGCTTGGTCGGCCCGACGCCCCGGCCCTCGTCGCAGACGTTCTTCGCGGCGCGGGAGGCGATGTCACGGGGGACCAGGTTGCCGAAGGAGGGGTAGATCCGCTCCAGGTAGTAGTCCCGCTCGTCTTCCGGAATGTCGCGCGGGTTGCGGTCGTCGCCCTTGGTCTTCGGCACCCAGACCCGGCCGTCGTTGCGCAGCGACTCGCTCATCAGGGTCAACTTCGACTGGTGGTCGCCGGAGACGGGGATGCAGGTCGGGTGGATCTGCGTGTAGCAGGGGTTGGCGAAGTACGCGCCCTTGCGGTGCGCCCGCCAGGTGGCGGTGACGTTGCAGCCCTTGGCGTTCGTGGAGAGGTAGAAGACGTTGCCGTAGCCGCCGGAGGCGAGCACGACCGCGTCGGCCATCTCGGTGCTGATCTCGCCGGTGACCAGGTCCCGGACGACGATGCCGCGGGCCTTGCCGTCGACGATGACCAGTTCCAGCATCTCGTGCCTGGCGTTCATCTCCACGTTGCCCAGGCCGATCTGCCGCTCCAGGGCCTGGTACGCGCCGAGCAGCAGTTGCTGGCCCGTCTGGCCCCGGGCGTAGAAGGTGCGCTGCACCTGGGCGCCACCGAAGGAGCGGGTGTCCAGCAGACCGCCGTACTCGCGGGCGAACGGCACGCCCTGGGCGACGCACTGGTCGATGATGTTCACCGACACCTCGGCCAGGCGGTGCACGTTCGACTCGCGGGAGCGGAAGTCGCCGCCCTTGACGGTGTCGTAGAACAGCCGGTGCACCGAGTCGCCGTCGTTGCGGTAGTTCTTCGCCGCGTTGATGCCGCCCTGCGCCGCGATGGAGTGCGCGCGGCGCGGGCTGTCCTGGTAGCAGTAGGACTTGACGTGGTAGCCCTGCTCGGCAAGCGTCGCCGCGGCCGAGCCGCCGGCCAGGCCGGTGCCGACCACGATCACCGTCATCTTGCGGCGGTTGGCCGGGTTGACCAGCTTGGCCTCGAAGCGGCGGGTCTCCCAGCGCTTCTCGACCGGGCCGGCGGGAGCCTTCGTGTCGGCGATCGGGTCGCCCTCGGTGAAGAGTTCCATGTCAGGACACCAATCCGGTGAGAACGGCGAACGGGACCACCAGGTATCCGGCGCAGAGCGCCACGGCGAGGACGAGCGCGCCGGCGCGCGCCCGGCGCTCGCCCCGGGGCGTCTGCTGGCCGAGGCTGCGGAACGCGCTGAACGCGCCGTGGCGCAGGTGGAAGCCCACCGTGACGATCGCCAGGGTGTAGAAGAGCGTGACGTACCAGCGCTCCGGCGCGAAGTCGGCGACGACGTTGCCGTACGGGTTGCTGGCGTCGCCCTGCGGGTTCAGGTGACCGGTGGTCAGGTCCAGGATGTGGTAGATCACGAAGAGCAGGATGATCACGCCACCCCAGCGCATGGTGCGGGCCGCGTAGCTGCCCCGGACCTTCTTGCGGTGGGCGTACTTCACCGGGCGGGCGGCGCGTGCGCGCCGGGCCAGCACTGTGGCGGCGACGATGTGGGCCACCACGGCGACGGTGAGCACGGTGCGCTGGATCCACAGGTACCAGGTGTGGGGCAGCAGTGGCGTGCCGATGTCGCGCAGCCAGTGCGCGTAGTGGTCGAACGAGGTCTCCCCCGTGAAGATCTTCAGGTTCCCCAGCATGTGAACGACGAGGAACAGCACCAGCAGGATGCCCGTCACCGCCATGACGGCCTTGAGGCCGACGTTCGAGCGGATGGGCGACCGAGTTTTCGTGACTACCACGGGACCGACGCTAAGAGCACTTCGATCAGTCGTCCAATGCATCAAACTCGCACCGTTGATAGCCGTAGGCTATGTAGATGCAGCTCCATCAGCTCCGGTACTTCGTTGCGGTGGCCGAAGTACGACATTTCACCCAAGCCGCCGACATCGTGGGCATCACGCAGCCCTCGCTGAGTAAGCAAATTCACGCCCTGGAGACCGACCTCGGCGCTCCGCTGTTCGAGCGGATAAGGGGCAACATCGCCCTCACCGCGGCCGGCGAGGTGCTCCTGCCGCTGGCGACCCGGATCCTCGCCGACGTGGAGACCGCGACGCGGGAGGTGCACGAGTTGGTCGGGCTACGGCGGGGACGCGTCCGGCTCGGCGCGACCCCGAGCCTGGCCACCTCGCTCGCCCCGCCGGTGCTGCGCCGGTTCCGCGACGCGCATCCCACAGTCGACCTGCGCGTCGAGGAGGGTGGTTCCCAGGATCTCGTCCGGAACCTGCTCCGCGGGGATCTCGATCTGGCGCTGATCATCATGCCGGCCCAGGGCGCGGACCCGGGTCTGCGCGCCGATCCGATCCTGCGCGAGAGCCTGGTGGTGGCCTCGGTGGGTGAGGTGCCGACCGCTTCGCCCACCGGGGAGTTGCGTATCACCGACCTGCGCGACCAGCCGATGGTGATGTTCCGGGAGGGCTACGACCTGCGCGACGCCACCATCCAGGCGTGCCGCGAGGCGGGCTTCGAACCCACCTTCGCGGTGGACGGCGGTGAGATGGACGCCGTGCTCAGCTTCGTCGAGGCGGGGCTCGGTATCGCGCTGGTGCCCGGCATCGTGCTGGCCCGCCGGCCCGGCGTACGCATCACGCCGCTGGCGCCCCCCGGGGTGCGGCGGACCATCGCCGTGGCCCGCCGCCGGGACGTGGTGCCGACGCACGCCGGCCGGGAACTGCGGCGGATCCTGCTCGACTACGTGCAGTCCGCGATCGACAGCGACGACCTCCCGCCGGGGGTGGATGCCCGCTGATCGGGCCCGATTACCGACCCGTTGGGGTAAAACGCGCGCAACGCCGGAATATCACCGTCGGTGTCGATAACGATCACCTAAGGTGGGTTCTTGCGCGGGCAAAAGCCCCATTCAACTCAGCGGAGTTTGTCGGTGGGCGCGTCGCGCCGGGCAGGAGGGCCACACATGAGGATCCTGGTTACCGGTGGTGCCGGCTTCATCGGTTCACACTTCGCGCGCAGTCTGCTCGGTGGCGGTTACACCGGGTTCGAGCACTGCGACGTCACGGTGATCGACAAGCTGACGTACGCCAGTGATCGGGCCAACCTGCCGGCCGCGCACCCCCGCCTGACCTTCGTCCGCGGGGACATCTGCGACCCGCAGTTGCTCGCGGACGTGGTTCCCGGCCACGACGCGGTGGTGCACTTCGCCGCCGAGTCGCACGTCGACAGGTCCATCGACGACCCCGCCCCGTTCTTCGAGACCAACGTGATGGGCTCCCACCTGCTGCTGGCCGCCTGCGCGCGCAGTGGTGTCGGCCGGGTCGTGCACGTCTCCACAGACGAGGTGTACGGCTCGATCAGCGAGGGCTCCTGGACCGAGACCTGCGTGCTGGAGCCCAACTCCCCGTACGCGGCGTCGAAGGCGGCCAGCGACTGCGTGGTCCGCTCCTACTGGCGCACCTACGACGTGGACGTCTCCATCACGCGCTGCGCCAACAACTACGGGCCGTACCAGCACGTGGAGAAGGTCATTCCCCGCTTCGTCACCAGCCTGCTCACCGGCCAGGACATCACCCTGCACGGCGACGGCAGCGCCGTGCGCGAGTGGTTGCACGTCGACGACCACTGCCGGGCCATCGCGCTGGTGCTGGCCAAGGGCCGCGCCGGCGAGGTCTACAACATCGGCGGCGACGTCGAGCTGACCAACCGGGCGCTCGCCGAACGGATCCTGCGGCTCGCCGGCGCCGGCTGGGAACGGGTCCGGCACGTGCCGGACCGCAAGGTGCAGGACCAGCGGTACTCGCTGGACTACCGCAAGATCTCCGAGGAGCTCGGCTTCGAGCCGCGGATCCGGTTCTCCGACGGGCTCAGCGAGGTCTTCGACTGGTACCGGGAGAACCAGGCCTGGTGGACGCCCACCGCCGCGGAGTCCCGCGGCGCGGCGCTCACCACGTCGGTGCGTGGCGTCCCGGTCGCCCGAGGGCTCTCGATCCCGGCGCGCTGACGCATCCCGCGCGCCACCCGGCGGGTCAACGGCCCTCCGCGTCGTCCATCGCCCGGTAGATCCGCTGCTCGGAGACGGGGTACGGGGTGCCCAGCGCCTGAGCGAAGACGTTCACCCGCAACTCCTCGATCATCCAGCGGATCTGCCGGACGGCGGTCGCCTGTCGGCGGGCCGGTGGCAGGGCGGCGAGCAGGTCGTCGTACTCCTTCTGCACCACAGCGATCCGGTCCTGTTGCTGGCGGTCCCGCTGCGGGTTGCCGCCCAGGCGGTCCAGTCGACGCTCGATGGCGGTGAGGTAGCGCAGCAGGTCGGGCAGGCGGGCGTACCCGGTCTCGGTGATGAAACCGGCGTGCACCAGCCCGGCGAGCTGCTTGCGGATGTCGGCGAGCGCGGCCACCACGGCGAGGTTGCGGGTGGCGCCGAGCCGCTGTTCGACGGCGTACGCGGCGGCGAGCACCCGGCGGACCCGGTCCATCACCTCGACGACTGTGTCGACCAGGTCGGCGCGGACCTTCTCCCGCAGCGCCGCGAACCCGTTGGCGTCCCAGGCCGGCCCGCCGGCGTCGCCGATCAGCCTGTCGATGGCGGCGCCGGCCGCGTCCTCGATCAGGTCCTGCACGCCGCCGTGCGGGTTGCGGCTCAGCGCCAGCTTCGCCTCGTTGCTGAGCCGCCCCTGGAGGAACCGTGCCGGGGACGGGACGGTGAGCCGCAGCAGCCGGCGGGTGCCGGCCCAGTGCGCCGCCTCCGCCTCGGCGGGGGAGTCGAACACTTTCACCCCGACCGTGGCGCCCTCGTCGACGAGCGCCGGGTAGGCGTTCACCGCGTAGCCGGCGCGCACCTGCTCGATGGTCCGTGGCAGCGTGCCGATGCTCCACTCCCGCAGCCCGGTGCGGGCGATCTCCGGCGCGGCGGCCGCCACCACCTGGCGTACCTCCTGGCGGAGTTGACGTTGCAGGGTCGGCAGGTCCTTGCCCTCGGCGACAGGCTTCTCGTCGTCGCCGAGCACCCGGAAGGTCACCCGCAGGTGCGCCGGCAGCTTGCCCGGCTCCCAGGCGTCGCGGGGCACGGTGACTCCGGTCATCCGGCGCAGCTCACGGGTGAGCGCGTCCAGGAGCGCCTCCTCGCCCGGGGTGATCGCGGCGAGCGCGGCGCGGGCGTAGTCCGGCACCGGGACGAAGTTGCGGCGGATCGCCTTGGGTAGCGTTCGGATCAGCGCGATCACCGTCTCTTCGCGCAGCCCCGGCACCTGCCAGTCGAAGCTCTCCGGCGGCACCTGGTTGAGCAGCGGCAGCGGGATGTCCACTGTGACGCCGTCGTCCGGCGTGCCCGGCTCGAAGCGGTAGGTGAGCGGCAGACTCACCCCGTCGGCCTGCCACTCGTCCGGGTAGTCGTTCTCGTCCACCCCGGGCCGGCCGTCGTTGACAAGCACGTCGCGGGTGAAGGTGAGCAGGTCGGGCTGGTCCCGGCGGGTCTTCTTCCACCAGCTGTCGAAGTGCCGCCCGGAGGAGACGTCGGCGGGGATCCGCTGGTCGTAGAAGCCGAAGATGGTCTCGTCGTCGACAAGGATGTCCCGGCGGCGGGCGCGGCTCTCCAGCTCCTCGATCTCGGCGAGCAGTCGCTTGTTGTCCGCCCAGAACTGGTGGTGGGTCTGCCAGTCGCCCTCGACGAGGGCGTGCCTGATGAACAGCTCCCGGCTCAGGACCGGGTCGACACGCCCGAAGTTGACCTTGCGGGAGGTGACCAGGGGAATGCCGTACAGGGTGACCTTCTCGTAGGCCATCACCGCGGCCTGCTTCTTCTCCCAGTGCGGCTCGCTGTAGCTGCGCTTGACCAGGTGCTGCGCGAGGGGCTCGACCCACTCCGGCTCGACCCGGCCGGCGATGCGACCCCACAGCCGGGAGGTCTCCACCAGCTCGGCGGCCATCACCCAGCGCGGCGGCTTCTTGAACAACGCCGACCCCGGGAAGATCCCGAACTTCGCGCCCCGCGCCCCCAGGTACTCGTGTTTCTGGGCGTCCTTGAGCCCGATGTGCGACAGCAGGCCGGGCAGCAGCGACTGGTGCACCTTCGGGGTGTCGATCTCCTCCGGCAGGTCCGCGCCGCCCCGGCGGCTCGCACCCCGGCCGGCGTCCGAGTCGTCCGCGGTGTCGCGCGCCGGCCGCCCACCCCGCCGGTCGCCCTCCTGCTGCGGGGTACGCAGCACCTGACGCAACTGGCTGACGATGTCCTGCCACTCGCGGATCCGCAGGTAGTTCAGGTACTCCGCCTTGCACATCCGGCGGAACGCGCTCGACGACAGCTCCCGCTGCTGCTCGCGCAGGTAGCGCCACAGGTTGAGGTACGCGACGAAGTCCGACTCCTTGTCGGCGAACCGGGCGTGCGCCTGGTCGGCCTGGGCCTGCTTCTCGGCCGGCCGCTCGCGCGGGTCCTGGATGGACAGCGCGGCGGCGATCACCAGCACCTCGGTGGCGCAGCCGTTGCGTTCGCCCTCGACCACCATCCGGGCCAGGCGTGGGTCGACAGGCAACTGGGCCAGCCGACGGCCCAGCGCGGTGAGCCGCTTCGCCGGGTCGGCCTCGGTCGGGTCCAGCGCGCCCAGCTCGTGCAGCAGGTTGACGCCGTCGGTGATGTTGCGCTTGTCCGGCGGGTCGATGAACGGGAACGCGGCCAGGTCGCCCAGCCCGATCGCGGTCATCTGGAGGATCACCGACGCCAGGTTGGTCCGCAGGATCTCCGGGTCGGTGAACTCGGGCCGGGACAGGAAGTCCTGCTCGTCGTAGAGGCGGATGCAGATGCCGTCCGAGGTACGCCCACAGCGGCCCTTGCGCTGGTTGGCCGACGCCTGGGAGACCGGCTCGATCGGCAGCCGCTGCACCTTGAGCCGGCTGGAGTAGCGGGAGATCCGAGCGGTGCCCGGGTCCACCACGTACTTGATGCCGGGCACGGTCAGCGAGGTCTCCGCGACGTTTGTGGCGAGCACCACCCGACGCGAGGAGTGCGCGGCGAAGACCCGGTGCTGCTCGGCGCTGGACAGCCGCGCGTACAGCGGCAGGATCTCGGTGCCGAGCAGCGAGCGCTTGGACTGCACCAGCTTGCCCAGCGCGTCGGCGGTGTCGCGGATCTCCCGCTCGCCGCTGAGGAAGACCAGGATGTCGCCGGGGCCCTCGGCGGCCAGCTCCTCGACGGCGTCGCCGATCGCCTGGACCTGGTCGCGGACGTTCTCCTCGTCGGCGTCGCCGTCCTCCTCGCCCTCGGCGAACTCGACAAGCGGCCGGTAGCGCACCTCCACCGGGTAGGTGCGCCCGGAGACCTCGACCACCGGCGCGGGCACGCCCTGCGGCTCGTCGGCGGTGGGCGGGCCGGCGAAGTGCCTGGCGAAGCGGTCGGTCTCGATGGTCGCCGAGGTGATGATCACCTTGAGGTCGGGTCGGCGGGGCAGCAGCTCCCGCAGGTACCCGAGGATGAAGTCGATGTTGAGGCTGCGCTCGTGCGCCTCGTCGATGATCAGCGTGTCGTACTGGCGCAGCATCCGGTCGGTCTGCAACTCGGCCAGCAGGATGCCGTCGGTCATCAGCTTCACCAGGCTGCGCTCGCTGACCTGGTCGGTGAAGCGCACCTTGTAGCCGACCACGTCGCCCAGTTCGGTGCCCAGCTCGTCGGCGATGCGGTCGGCCACCGTCCGGGCGGCCAACCGCCGGGGCTGGGTGTGCCCGATCAGGCCGTGCACGCCGCGCCCCAGCTCCAGGCAGATCTTGGGGATCTGGGTGGTCTTGCCGGAGCCGGTCTCGCCGGCCACGATCACCACCTGGTGATCACGGATCGCGGCGGCGATGTCGTCCTTGCGGTCGCTGACCGGCAACCCGGCCGGGTACGTGATCACCGGCACCGCCGCCCGGCGGGTGGCCAGCCGTTGCTCGGCCCGGGCCAGCTCGGCGGTGATCTCGGTCAGCGCCGCCTCCCGGCGCTGCGGGTCGCGCAGCTTGCGGGCACCGTCGAGGCGCCGCTGAAGCCGGCGTTGGTCGCGGAACATCAGGGGAGTGAGGCGGCGGTGCAGCTCGCGGACGGTGTCGGTCGCGGCGGAGGCGGCTGGATTCTGCATGTCGTGCCCAAGGATAGGCAGCGCGGCGGCGGACCGCCCCTGGGTTACCCGCGCGAGGGGTCCGTCGGCGCTCGGACGGCCGTCTAGAGTTGCGGCCGACGTCGAGCGCTGGGGGGCCGGGATGGAGCTGCGGGACACCGACCGGGCGTTGGTGCAGGCCGCCACGGCGGTCGCCAAACTGCGGTGTCGCAGCGAGCGCCACACCGGCGCGTCGGCCGCCCGGACCGCCGACGGTCGGGTCTTCTCCGGCGTGAACGTGCGACACGACAGCGGGGACACCTGCGCGGAACTGGTCGTGATCGGCGCCGCCGCCACGCAGGGCGTGACCGAGCTGGAGACGATCGTCACGGTCGCCGACCGGGGACGCGAGGTCGTCGAGCCGTGCGACAGGTGCGGGCGGGTTCTCGGTGCCTACTTCCCGTCGCTGCGGGTGATCGTCGGCACTGTGGAAGATCTGCGGGTGGTCCCGATCGAGGGCCTGCTCGGCTGACCGCCGAGGGCCCACGCGCCTGACCGCCGAGGGCCGTGGCGGGTGGCCTCAGTCGCCCGCGGCAGCCTCAAGCATCGACCGGGGCATCGGCACGCTCTCGAACCGCACGGTGCCCTCCGGCACCATCCAACTCGTCACCCGTGCGACGAGCAGGCCGGCGCGGACGGCCGGATCGTCGGCGTAGAGCCCGCGTACCTCCTCCGGGGAGATCGAGAACACGACGAAGCCCCGCAGGTGGCAGTCGTCGGCGTCAAGCAGCGGCCCGGCCGCCAGCACCAGCCCCTGCTCCACGAACCCCGCCTGATGGGCCAGGTGGGCGCTCTGCACCCGGTCGAGCGCCTCCGGTGGCAGGTCCGGCGGATCCGCCGGTCGGACCAGGAGGACGACCGTGTGCCTGTCGAATCGCATGGTCACAAGCCTATGGCGCGAGCAGAGCGGAATGTTCCTCTTACGGGTGTCATCGGTGTTCTGTCGCACTTGTCCCCGTCCGCGAAACCCATTCTCTTATGGGGAATGGACGCGAACGGGAGGTGTGGCATGGTCACCAGACGAGGGCTGCTCGGCGTCGGTGCCGCAGGTGGCGCCGCGATGCTGGTCCCGGGGGGCTCCACGGCCGCGGGCCGCGCGCTCGTCGGGCCGGCGCGACTGCACGCCGCCGACATCCCGAAGTACGTCGCGCCGCTGCGGATCCCACCGGCCATGCCAGCGGTGTCGACAGGTCCGGAGCGGGACACGTACGTCATCGCGGTGCGGCAGTTCCGCCAGCAGATCCTGCCGCCGTCCTGGCCGCGTACGACGGTGTGGGGTTACGGCTCCACGGCCCATCCCGGCAGCTTCGGCTACCCGGCGCCCAGCATCGTGGCGCGGGTGAACCACCCGGTGCGGGTGACCTGGGTCAACCAGCTCGTCGACGACCGGGGTGACTTCCTGCCGCACCTGCTGCCGGTCGACCCCACCCTGCACTGGGCCAACCCGGCCGGCGGAAACGCGGACCGGGACCAGCACGGCCACCGCGACGGCGACCCGCGGGGCTACCGCGGGCCGGTGCCCCAGGTGGTGCACCTGCACGGCGGGCACAGCACGCAGGACAGCGACGGGCACGCCGAGGCGTGGTACCTGCCGGTGGCCCGCGACCTACCGTCCGACTTCGCCGTCTGCGGCAGCGCGTACGACGAGTTCCGGTCCCGCTTCGCCGAGCGTTGCGGCCTGCGCTGGGCGCCGGGCTCGGCCACCTTCGAGTACGCCAACGACCAGGCGCCCGGCACCCTCTGGTACCACGACCACACGTTGGGGGTCACCGCCCAGAACGTCTACGCCGGGCCGGCCGGGTTCTACCTGCTCGGCGGCGCCGGCGACCTGCCGGACGGGGTGCTGCCCGGCCCGGGGCCGGCGCACGACGACCCGCCGGACGCCCGGTACCGCGATGTTCCGCTGATGATCCAGGACCGGAGCTTCACCGCCGACGGCGACCTGCTCTACCCGGGCGGGCACGCGTCGCCAGGCGTCGGCTCGACAATCGTCGTCAACGGCCGCACCTGGCCCAGCCTCACGGTGCAGCGGCGGCGCTACCGGTTCCGCCTGCTCAACGCCTCCAACAGCCGCTTCCTGCTGCTGAGCGTGGCAGCCCACGCCACGGCGCGGCCGGCCCGCCCGGTATTGCCGATCTGGCAGATCGGCAGCGACGGCGGGTTCCTGCCCGAGCCGGTGTCACACGAACGCGTGGGCCTCGGCCCCGCCCAGCGGGTCGACGCCATCGTCGACTTCACCGACGTGCCCGCCGGCACCGAGCTGTACCTCGTCAACGAGGGGCCCGACTGGGCGTACCGCGGTGGCCGGCCCGGGGTGGACTTCCCGCCGGCCGACCCACGGACCACCGGCCAGGTGCTGCGCTTCGTGGTCACCGAGGCGACCGACCCGGATGCGAGCGTGCCGCCGGAGCACCTGCGGCTGCCGGCGCGTCCTCGGCTGCCGACTGCCGACCGGGTCCGGCGGTTGTCGCTCAACGAGCGGATGTCCGGCCCGTCGGGGTCGATGATGATGCTGCTCGGCACCCTCGACGAGCGTGGTCGGGGTCGGCCGATGCACTGGAGTGATCCGGTGACCGAGCAGCCCGTCCTGGGCGCCACCGAGGTGTGGGAGGTGCGCAACTTCACCCGACTCGTCCACCCGGTCCACCTGCACCAGGCCCAGTTCGAGCTGCTCGGCCGCGGGCACTCGGGCCGGGTACCGCCGGCTCCGGGGGAGCGGGGGTGGATGGACACGGTGCTCGCGTACCCGTGGGAGGTGACCCGGATCAAGGCGCGCTTCGACCTGCCGGGCCGCTTCGCCTGGCACTGTCACCTGCTGGAGCACGAGGACAACGAGATGATGCGGCCACTGATCGTGCTGCCGGGCGGTGGCGCGGCGGCCGGGGACGGCAGCGCGGCGGGCGGGCCGGAGGCGTCCTCGTCGGTATCGACAGACGCCGGTTAGGTCACTTTCCGCAGGTCGGCTAAGGTTAGGCGAACCTAAGCTCGAACGTGCAGGAGACTCGTGACCGCCCTCGCCGCCCGGCCGACGCCGGCCCGCAACCGGTCCGGTGCCCGTACCGGCCGACGGGTGGCCGTCACCGCCGGCGCCGCGCTGGTGCTGCTGCTCGCCGTGCTGGCGAGCTTCGCGCTGGGCAGCCGGCAGCTCGGTGTCGGTGCGGTCTGGCACGCCCTCGTCGCGCCGGACGGCAGCGACGCCAGCACGATCGTCCGGGAACTGCGCATGCCGCGCACCGCCCTGGGCCTCGCCGTCGGGCTCGCGCTCGCTGTGGCCGGAGTGCTGTTCCAGGCGCTCACCCGTAACCCCCTCGCCGAGCCTCGCATCCTCGGCATCAGCGCCGGCGCGTCGTTCGGCGTGGTGCTCGCCATCTCGGTCTTCGGCGTCGGCACGCTCGCCGGCTACGTGTGGTTCGGCATCGCCGGGGCGCTCGTTGCCGGGCTGCTGGTCTTCGCCATCGCCAGCCGGGCCCGCGAGGGCGCGAGCCCGGTCACCCTCGCGCTTGTCGGCGCGGCGCTCGACGCCAGCCTCGCCTCCGGGGTGTACGCGCTGCTCAGCATCGACGCCCGCACCTTCGAGGAGTACCGGTTCTGGGTGGTCGGCGGGTTGGCCGGCCGGGACCTCGGTGTCACCGCCCAGGTGCTGCCGTTCGTCCTCGTCGGGCTGCTGCTGGCGGCCCTGGTGGCTCGGGGCCTGGACGCGCTGGCTCTCGGCGACGACGTGGCCCGCGGCCTGGGCCACCGCATCGGGCTGGTCCGCCTCACCGGCGGCCTCGCCGCGGTGCTGCTCACCGGCGCCGCGGTGGCCGCCGCCGGGCCGGTCGCCTTCGTCGGGCTGGCCGTGCCGCACCTGGCCCGCGCCCTGGTCGGCGCGGACCACCGCTGGACCCTCGCCGTCTCCGCCCTGCTCGGGCCCGCGCTGCTGCTCGGCGCCGACGTCGTCGGCCGGCTCGTCGCCCCGCCCGGCGAGATACCGGCCGGGATCATCACCGCCCTGATCGGCGCGCCGCTGCTGGCCGTGCTTGTCCGCCGCGCCCGGGTGGTGACCGCGTGACGACCACCCAGCGCCCCGTCCCCGGCCCGGCAGGCCCCGCAGGCTCGGCAGGTGTCGACCGTGCCCGGCTGCCGGGGCGGTCGCTGCTGCGGGTCGGCCCGCTCAGCCTGCAGATCCGCCGCCGAGCGGTGCTGGTCGCCACCGTGCTGACCGTGCTGCTCCTGCTCGCGATGCTGCTCAGCCTCTCCCTCGGCACCCCGTACGTCGCCCCGGCCGACGTGCTGCGCGCGCTCTCCGGCGCCGGCACCCCGTACGACCTCGTCGTTCTTGATCTGCGGTTGCCCCGGATCGTGCTGGCCGCGGTGGCCGGGGCGGCCTTCGGCGTGGCCGGCACGCTGATCCAGAGCGTGGCGCGCAACCCCCTCGCCAGTCCGGACGTCATCGGCATCACCCAGGGCGCCGGCCTTGCCGCGACCGTGGCCCTGACCAGCGGCGCGGCGGCGGTGCTCGTGGCGCCAAGCGCGCTGGTCGGCGGCCTGCTGGCGGCGGTGCTGCTGTTCGCCCTCGGCGCCCGGCACGGCCTGGCCGCGCAGCGGTTCGTCCTCGCCGGCGTGGCTGTCGCGTTCGCCTTCCGGGCGCTCACCGAGGTGGTCATGCTCACCGCCGACCCGATCGACGGCCTGCGGGCGCAGATCTGGCTGATCGGCACCCTGGCCGGCAAGGGCTGGACCGAGGCCGCCTGGATCTCCGGCACCCTGCTGGTGCTGCTGCCGGTGCTGGCCTGGGCCGGCTGGGCTCTGAACAGCACCGCCCTGGACGACGACACCGCGCGCGGTGTCGGGCTGCGTCCGGTGGCCCGCCGGATCGGGCTCGCCGGCACCGGCGTGCTCGTCGCCGCGATGGTCACCGCGCAGGTCGGCGCCGTCGACTTCGTGGCGCTTGTCGCGCCGCAGCTGGCCCGCAGGCTGGTCCGCGCCGAACGGCCGCCGCTCGTCTGCGCCGCGCTGCTCGGCGCGCTGCTGCTCGTGCTGGCCGACCTGGCCGGCCGGCGGCTGCTCGCACCCACCCAACTGCCGGCCGGTGTGCTGACCGCCGCGATCGGCGGCCCGTACCTGATCTTCCTGTTGCTACGTGGACGGCAGCGGTCGTCGTGACGCCCTCAAGGAGTCGTGTGATGCTCTCCACCCGCGACCTGGTCGTCGGCTACGACGAGAGGACAGTGCTCGACGGGCTCACCCTGGACCTGCCGACCGACGCGTTCACAGTCATCGTCGGGCCCAACGCCTGCGGCAAGTCCACACTGCTGCGCACGATGGCCCGGCTGCTCACACCGCGGCGCGGCACGGTCCTGCTGGACGGCGCCGCCATCCGCGACCTGCCCACCCGCGACGTAGCCCGCCGCCTCGGCGTCCTGCCGCAGAGCCCACTGGTGCCCGAGGGTGTCACGGTGGCCGACCTGGTCGGGCGCGGCCGGCAGCCGTACCAGCGGTGGTGGCGGCAGTGGTCGTCCGACGACGGCGCGGCGGTGGACGAGGCGATGAATCTGGCCGACGTGTCCGACCTGGCCGACCGGCCGGTGGACAGCCTCTCCGGCGGCCAGCGGCAACGCGTGTGGATCGCCATGACCCTGGCCCAGGACACCGACGCCCTGTTGCTGGACGAGCCGACCACCTTCCTCGACCTGGCCCACCAGGTGGAGGTGCTGGACCTGCTGCACCGGCTGCGCGTCGAGCGCGGCCGCACAGTGGTCGCCGTGCTGCACGACCTCAACCAGGCCGCCCGCTACGCCGACCACCTGATCGCGATGCGCGCCGGCGCGGTGGTGGCCGCCGGGCCGCCCCGGGAGATCCTCACCGCCGACCTGGTCCGGGACGTCTTCGGGCTGGCCTGCGTGGTCGTGCCCTGCCCGGTGACAGGCGCACCGCTTGTGGTGCCCGCGCACACAGGTGGCAACGCTCCGGCGCCCGCTGTCGCGGGTGACCACTCCTCGCCGACGGCGTCCGTACCGGACGCCCGACCCGCCACCGGCGACGCGGCCAACCCGCTCGCCGGCACGTACCCCTCGAAAGGACTCTGATGCGTCGTCTCGTCGCCGCTCTCGCCGCGGCCGTCGCCCTCGGGGTCGGCCTCACCGCCTGCGGTGAGAGCGACCCGGTCGCCGGCTCCGCCACCGGGGAGACCCGGGAGATCACCCACGCCATGGGCACCACAAAGGTCCCGGCCGAGCCGAAGCGCGTCGTGGTGCTCGACACCGACAAGATCGACACGGCGCTCTCGCTGGGCATCACACCCGTCGGCGCCGCCACCGCAGGCGAGGCGAAGAGCTGGCCGACGTACTTCGGCGCGGACAAGCTCGCCGGCATCAAGGAGGTCGGGGTGCTCGCCGAGCCCGACCTGGAGGCGATCAACGCCCTCAAGCCGGACCTCATCCTCGGCAGCAAGTTCCGTCAGGAGAAGTTCTACGACGAACTGGCCGCCATCGCGCCCACCGTGTTCACCGACAAGGTGGGCATCACCTGGAAGGACAACTTCCTCCTCGACGGCAAGGCGCTCGGCCGCGAGCAGCAGGCCAAGGACCTGCTCGGGGCGTACGAGAAGCGGGCCAAGGACTTCGGCGCCACGCTCGGCGACCCGGCCGCCCGCAAGGTGTCGATCGTGCGGTTCCTGCCTGGCAACATCCGCGTGTACGGCCCGGACTCCTTCTCCGGCATCGTCATCGGCGACACCGGCCTCGGCCGCCCCGAGCGGCAGATGCTCGCCAACAAGGAGGACAAGCGCTTCGACCTGGTCAGCCCCGAGCGGATCAACGAGGTCGACGGCGACGTCATCTTCGTGACCGCGTACGGCGACAAGGCCGCCGCCGAGCAGGCCAAGGTGGCGGGTGGCACCCTCTGGAAGGGCCTCGGCGCGGTCAAGGCCGGCAAGGCGTACCCGGTCTCCGACGAGGTCTGGATGACAGGCATCGGCGTCGGCGCCGCCAACAAGATCCTCGACGACCTCGCGAAGTACCTCGCCGCCGCCTGACCCCCCCGCGCATCGCGCGCGGCGTACTCCCAGGTGGGCGATGATCGTGCTCGATCCAGGAAGTAGTGGCCTCCCTCGACGGGGAGGCCACTACTTCCATGTTCGAGCGCGATCATTGTCACCGGGGGGAGCGCGAGCGTGCCTGTAGGGCCGCCCGGACCTCGGCGAGGAACCCGTCGAAGTCCTCACGGAGGCGCTTGCCTGTCACGTGCAGGACGATCCAGTCGCCGCCGAGCAGTCGGTTGAGCCGTCGACGATCCCGGTGGAACTGCTCCGGGTCGTCGTGCCACAGTCCGTCGTACTCCACCGCGACCTTGAACTGTGGCCAGGCCAGGTCCAGCCGGGCCACGAACCGGCCCTGCTCGGCGACGACCCACTGCGTCTGCGGCCGGGGTAGCCCGGCGAGCACCAGCCGCACCCGGGTACGGGACTCCTGAGGCGACTCCGCACCCGCGTCGGCCAGGTCGACCGCCCGCAGCAAGGACCGCCAGCCTCGGCGACCGGCCCGGCTCAACGCGTACTCGCGCAACGTCGGCACGTCGATGAGCCTGCTGGCCAGCAGTGCGTCGATGACGACCACCGCCTCGACCAGATCGAGCCAGCGAGCGATATCCCAGCAGGTCCGGGCCGGGCTTGTCACTCTGACCCCGGCCCGATCCACCGTGTCGCCGGGGTCGATCTCCCCGCGGTGCACCCTGAGGCCGGTGGTCGGCCCGATCCGGGTGCCCGGGGGGATCAGGACGTCGACCGGCTCGTTCGCGGTCGAGGTGAGGCGGCCGTACAGGGCCGCAGCGGCACGCCCAGCGATGGCCGCCTCGGGCGGAATCAGCCATCGTCCGACGGCGGCGCACCTGATGCTGTGGGTGACTCTGATCCCGGCGTCGGCATAGACGTCGCGGAAGAGCGGCCGCCACGCCGAGCTGCGTAGGTCATTGCGGGTCAGTAGGCCTCGCGAGACGGCGATCGAGCCACGGAAGACCCGACCGCGCAACTGCGGTGGTCGGCGAGGAACTTTCGGCATGGACCCCAGGCTGACCGATCCCCCGCGCCCCCGCCGCCCCTGTGGATAACCGCCGCCATCACCCGGGCGTCGCTGCGCGCCCTTATCCCCATGATCAGGCACGAACATGGATGTAGTGGCCTCCCAGTGGTGCGGAGGCCACTACATCCTGGATCGAGCGCGATCTTGCCGAGTGACCAAAGCGGAGCGGTCGGCGCGACGTGACGGGGGTCTTAGGCGGCGGTGGACCAGATTGCGCGGAAGGCGGCGGCCTCGCCGGAGAGCCAGCGTTCGATCTGTTCGGGCTTGGCGTCGGTGGGCATGCGGTGGGCCTGGCCACGCCGGACGTCGACCAGGACGGGTTCGGCGTGCGGGAGCACCGCGTCCATGTGTCGGGCCATCAGGTGCAGGGTGGCGAGCACCGACTCCTCGCTCGGTGGGGCCTCGTCGAAGTGCAGGCGGATCGCGTCGGCGTGGCCGTCGGCGTGGCGTACACCGAAGTGGGGGTTGATCTTGACGGGTAGGTCGCCGAGCATGGCCAGGGCGTCGCGGGTCTGGGCGAGGTCGACGGCGGCCGGGTCGCCGAGGGAGTGCAGCCAGGCCGTGGCGCCGGGCACCAGCGCCTGGTAGAGCGGACGCCATCGCGGCTTGACGACGTCGACCACCCCGGTCAGGTGGGTGCCGCCGGTGTGGAAGGCGATGTCGGCCTTGAGCGCCTTGACGAACTGGCCGTGCGGGTTGAAGCCGGAGCGGCTGGCGCGCTGCTTGCGCAGACCACCCACGAAGGTCGCCTTGGTGGGGCCGGTGCGGTCGACGTAGCGGGTGAAGCCGAGCAGTGTCGCGTAGGGCGTGAGGGGCGTGGAGGCGGGAGCGGTCACGGACGTCCTCCCTAGTCGTAATCCTGCAGGTCAGGAACTCGATTAGTACATACATTCTAATCGACACCTCTGACATCGCCCAGCCAAAACGGGGGTGCGGAAAACACGACAAAGGGGGCCGCCCGGCGTGCGGACGACCCCCTGTCGAGACCCCTGCTAGAGCTGGCCGACGTCCGTGATCCGGACGACCGCCGCCCCGACCTCGTCCGAGGCGACCAGGTCGATCTCGGCGCTGATGCCCCAGTCGCGGTCGCCGTTGGGGTCGTCGAAGCTCTGCCGGACGGTCCACCGTTCCCGCCCCTGCTCGATCATGAGCAGTGCCGGTCCTCGGGCGTCCGGCCCGACGCCGATCGAGTCGTACTCCTCGAAGTACGGCGCGAGGGCCTCGGCCCACGCGTCGTAGTCCCAGCCGTCCTCGGCGTCCAGTTCGGCGAGCAGGTCCCAGCGGCGCAGCGCGGCCAGCTCGACGCGGCGGAACAGCGCGTTGCGCACCAGCACCCGGAACGCCCGCGCGTTACGGGTCACCGCCGGCGGCCGGTCGGTAAGCGCCGCGTGCGCCTGGGCCACCTCGGCGACGTCGGACGGGTTGCGCAGCCGCTCCCACTCGTCGATGAGGCTGGAGTCGACCTGGCGGACCAGCTCGCCGAGCCACTCGATGAGGTCGATCAGCTCCTCGGTCTTGGCGTCCTCGGGCACGGTCTGGCGCAGCGTCTTGTACGCGTCGGCCAGATAGCGCAGGACCAGGCCCTCCGAGCGGGTCAGCCCGTAGAACTGCACGTACTCGGTGAAGGTCATGGCCCGCTCGTACATGTCGCGGACGACGGCCTTGGGGGAGAGCTGGTGGTCGGCGACCCACGGGTGGCCCTGCCGGTACATCTCGTACGCGGCCTCCAGCAGCTCCGCGAGGGGCTTCGGGTGGGTCACGTCGTCGAGCAGTTCGAGGCGGGCCTCGTACTCGATGCCCTCGGCCTTCATGGCGGCGACCGCCTCGCCGCGCGCCTTGAACTGCTGCGCGGACAGGATCTGCCGGGGGTCGTCGAGGATCGACTCGATCACGCTCAGCACGTCGAGCGCGTACGACGGGGACTCGGCGTCGAGCAGCTCGATGGTGGCCAGGGCGAGGGGGGAGAGCGGCTGGTTGAGCGCGAAGTCGAGCTGGAGGTCGACGGTGAGGCGGATCCGTCGGCCGGTCTCGTCCGGCTCGGGCAGCTCCTCGACGACCCCGCCGGCGCGCAGGGCCCGGTAGATGGCGATGGCCCGGCGGATGTGCCGACGCTGGGCGGTGGGCTCCTCGTGGTTGTCGGTGAGCAGGTGCCGCATCGCGGTGAACGCGTCCCCGGGCCGGCCGATGACGTTGAGCAGCATCGAGTGGCTGACCTGGAAGCTGGAGGTCAGCGGCTCCGGCTCGGCGTCGACGAGTCGGTCGAAGGTGGGCTGCCCCCAGCCGATCGAGCCCTCCGGCGGCTTCTTGCGGACCACCTTGCGCCGCTTCTTCGGGTCGTCGCCGGCCTTCGCGAGAGCCTTCTCGTTGTCGATGACGTGCTCGGGGGCCTGCACGACGACTCGGCCGATGGTGTCGTAGCCGGCCCGGCCGGCTCGCCCGGCGATCTGGTGGAACTCCCGGTTCTTCAGCAGCCGGGTACGGACCCCGTCGTACTTGGACAGGCCGGTGAACAGCACCGTGCGGATCGGCACGTTGATGCCGACGCCGAGGGTGTCGGTGCCACAGATGACCTTGAGCAGGCCGGCCTGGGCCAGGGTCTCGACGAGTCGGCGGTACTTGGGCAGCATGCCCGCGTGGTGCACGCCGATGCCGTGGCGGACCAGCCGGGACAGCGTCTTGCCGAAGCCCGAGGTGAACCGGAAGCCGCCGATCGCCTCGGCGATCATGTCCTTCTCGGCGCGGGTGCAGACGTTCACGCTGGTCAGCGCCTGGGCGCGTTCCAGCGCGGCAGCCTGGGTGAAGTGCACGACGTACACCGGGGCCTGCTTGGTCTCCAGCAGCTCTTCCAGGGTCTCGTGCAGCGGCGTCATGGCGTACGAGAAGATCAGCGGGACCGGCCGCTCCGCCGTGCGCACGACTGCGGTGGGCCGCCCGGTACGGCGGGTCAGGTCGTCGACGAACCGGGTGGTGTCCCCCAGGGTGGCGGACATCAGGATGAACTGGGCCTGCGGCAGCTCGATGATCGGCACCTGCCAGGCCCAGCCCCGGTCGGGCTCGGCGTAGAAGTGGAACTCGTCCATGATCACCTGACCGACGTCGGCCTTGACGCCCTCGCGCAGGGCGAGGTTGGCCAGGATCTCCGCCGTGCAGCAGATGATCGGGGCGTCGGCGTTGACGCTCGCGTCACCGGTGAGCATGCCGACGTTCTCGGCGCCGAAGACCTCGCAGAGCGCGAAGAACTTCTCCGACACCAGTGCCTTGATCGGCGCGGTGTAGAAGGTCGTCCGGCTGTCCGCGAGGGCCGCGAAGTGCGCGGCGATGGCCACCAGGCTCTTACCCGAGCCGGTGGGCGTGTTCATGATCAGGTTGGCGCCGGAGACGATCTCGATGACCGCCTCCTCCTGATGGGGATAGAGGTCGAGGCCGCGCTCCTTCGCCCAACCGGCGAACGCGTCGAAGAGGGTGTCGGGGTCGGCGCTTGTCGGGAGCGCGGCGGTGAGCGTCATATCCCGTCCATGGTGCCTGGATCATGCCCCCGCGCGCCAACCCGGCCTCCGCCGGGCACCCGTCCGGGCCGTCTCGTCACCGTCGGCGGTAGATCAGGTCGGCGACCGGCCGGCCGGCGGTGATCGCCCGCCGCTCGAACTTCGTCACCGGGCGGTGCGCCGGACGCGGTGCGAAGCCGCCGTACGCGTCCACCAGCCCCGGGTCCGCGTCAAGGGTCTCCCGCATCGCCTCGGCGTACTCGGCCCAGTCGGTCGCGCAGTGCAGCGTCCCGCCGGGGACCAGCCGGGAGCGCAGCAGCGCCACGTGCGCCGGCTGGATGATCCTCCGCTTGTGGTGGCGGACCTTCGGCCAGGGGTCGGGGAAGAAGATGTGTACGGCGTCCAGGACACCCTCCGGCAGGCCGCTGACCAGCTCCAACGCGTCGCCCTCGGCCACCCGCACGTTGCCGAGGCCACAGCGGTCCACCAGGTCGAGCAGGTTCGCGATTCCCGGCGTGTGCACCTCGACCGCCAGATAATCTCGATCCGGGTCGGCGGCGGCCATCGCGGCGGTGCTGTCGCCCATGCCCGAGCCGATCTCCAGCACCACCGGGGCCCGGCGGCCGAACAGGGCAGCCAGGTCGACGGGCTCGCCCGACACGTCCCGGCCGTAGGACGACCAGAGCCGCTCCAGCGCCTCGGTCTGGCGGCCGCTCATCCGGCCCCGGCGGGGGTGGAAGGTGCGGATCGGCCGGCCCGCGGGCGGGACGGCGGCGGGGTCAGGGTCGGTGATGGTCACAGCGACCCGAGCGTACGCGACGTCGTCGGCGGATCGGATGTGATGTGCGACCGGGAATGAGAGGATCGATCTGGTACGGCAGGCCGGGCGGTCCGCTGCCCGGCGCGGTCCTACGGCGTCAAGAGGGGGCATCGTGGCAGTGACCCGCGGCGGCGTGACCCTGTCGGTGGTGACCGTGCTCGCCGGCCCCCTGCTGGCCGCCGCCCCCGCACATGCCGCACCCGCCGTTCTCGCGCCCGTCGCCCGCCCGCTCGTGCTCGTCGCGCCGGTGCCCGGGGGCCAGCCCGAGACCCAGCCCGGAGGCGCCGCACCCCAGCCCGCTCCGGCGCTGGACGTCTTCGTCGAGGTGAGCCCCAGCACGGTGCAGCCCGGCTACCTGGTCGGCATCCGGGCCAGCTGTCGGGACAACTCGGCGGGCGCCACAGTCGTCTCCGACGCGTTCGGCGCCGTCGGCGTGCAGCCGCAGCGCGGCGTGCTCACCGCCGCGCCGATGGTGCGCGAGCGGACCCGCCCCGGCAACTACCGGGTCAAGTTGGAGTGCCGCGACGGCGAGACCGCGTCGACAATGCTCCAGGTGGTCAAGAAGGTGCCGTCCCAGCCCAGTCGAGGCCCGGCCACCGGCTTCGGTGGCGGCGCCGGGGGGATGACAGGCAAGCTGCTGCTGCCCGGCGGTGCGGCGCTGACCATCACCGGGCTGATCCTCGCCGTGGTGGCCCTGCGTCGGCCACGTACCGTCCCTGGCGTCACGCGCCGCTGAGCCCGCCATGGAGATCTTCCGCCCCACGCCACCACCCGCCGGCGCCCGTCCGCCCACGGGTTCCGGCCCACCGCCCGGCGCGTGGTCGCCCGACGCAGAACCGGCCGCGGGCTCGCGGCCACCGCGCGATTCGCGTGCCTCCGCCGACCGGCCAGCGGTGGCCTCCCGTCCGCCGACCGCCGTCGCTCCTCGGCGCAGCCGCCCGTCGGGCCGTAGCCCCTGGTCGGTGCCGCTGGCCGTGGTGCTGGTGCTGGTGGGGGTCTTCGCCACCGGCGCGGGGCTGGGCCGCTCGGTCGGCCCGTTCGACTGGGCCCCGGCCGGCGGTGACCGCCCGGCCCGCAGCGAGACCGTCGGGTTGTCGGCGAGTCGCCCGGTGCGGCTCACCGTCCCGGCGATCAAGGTGGAGGCGCCTGTCGCGCCCGTCGGGCAGGCACGCGACGGCTCGATCGCCGTACCGCCGCTGGAGCGGCACAACGAGACCGGCTGGTACGACCGCGGGCCGACACCCGGCGAGCCCGGTCCGGCGGTCATCGTCGGGCACGTGGACACCAAGAGCGGCCCGTCGGTCTTCTACGACCTGGGCAAGCTCAAGCCCGGCGACCTGATCGAGGTGGCCCGGGCGGACCGGTCGACGGTCGTGTTCAAGGTCGACACCGTCGAGCACTTCCCGAAGGACCGGCTGCCCGCCGAGCGGATCTACGGCCACGACGGCCCCGCCGGGCTGCGACTGATCACCTGCGGCGGTCAGTTCATCGGCGGTCGCACAGGCTATGCCGACAACGTGATCGCCTTCGCCACCCTCCAGTCGTCGCGCAAGCCCTGAGACCGACCCGGCCCGCCCGCTGGCGGTTGATCGACTCGGATCCTTGACGTCGCGGTGTCCGGCCAGCCCGGACACCCCCGGTCTCGCCGAACCCGAGTGGATCAATCAGTGCGGGTCGCCGTCAGCGCAGGAAGTCCAGGAGGTGGCGGGTGGTCTCGTCGGGGGCCTCTTCCGGGATGAAGTGCCCGACCGGGACGGGCCCGCCACTGACGTCGTCGGCCCACTGCCGCCAGATCGCGATCGGGTCGTCGTAGAGCTTCGCGACCTGACCCTCCTGGCTCCACAGGAACAGCAGCGGGCAGGCGATCTTCCGCCTGCCGCGGTCCGCCTCGTCCTGCTGGTAGTCCAGGGTCGCCGCCGCGCGGAACTCCTCGCAGATCGCGTGGACCGTCGTCGGGTCGCTGAACTGCCTGACGTACGCCTTCCGGACCTCGGCCGGGAACGCGTCCTTCACCGTCGGCCAGGTCTCCAGCATGAAGTCGACGAGCACCTCGGGCGCCGCGGCGATGAACCGCTCGGGCACCGGCGTGGGCGCCGCCAGGAAGGACCAGACCCAGTAGGAGAGGCTGAACGCCTGGTTGGCGCGGTCGTAGACGTCCCCGATGGGCACGACGTCCATGACGGCCAGCCGGGTGACGACGTCCGGCGCGTCGAGCGCGAGACGGTACGCGCAGCGGGCGCCACGATCGTGGCCGACGAGGTGGAAGCGGTCATGACCCAGGCTGCGCATCACCTCGACCTGGTCGCGGGCGATGGCCCGCATGCTGTACGGCTCGTGGTCGGCGGTGCTCGGCGGCGTGCCGCTGTCACCCCAGCCGCGCAGGTCGGTGGCGACGACTGTGAAGTGCTCGGCGAGCCGGGGCGCCACCCGGTGCCACATGAGGTGCGTCTCGGGTATGCCGTGCAGGAGCAGTACGGGCGGCCCGCTGCCGCCCCGGCGTCCGTGGATCGTCGCGCCGGACGTGCTGATGTCGAATTCCTCGAACCCGTCGAACATGGGCCGGAATTCCTCCCGATTCCCTGGCGTGCCGGCGCCGACACCGTGCCGGGTAGGGCAATGGTGTTGGATGGCCGGACGGCCGCGATCCTGCCGGCGCGCTACGACGAACGCTATCAGCGCCAACGGCTTCCGTCAGGGGTTCAGTCTGGCGGAGGATCCTTGACTGAAATAAGGGCACGGCACGGTGGCGAGGTCCGCGAAAGGTGATGTTCGGTGAGCATTCTTGGTGACTTTGCGCGCCTCGACCCCGAGACGTTGGCGTGGCTCCGCAGGCATCCCATCAAGGCATACCATCAGCTCACTGCCCTTCCCGATGCGAGCAGGCTGGACCTGGGCCCGATGTGGGCTCGACTGTCTGCCCTGATGGATGCTGGGCGCTTTCCGATCAACCCCATCGCGGCCGGATCGCCCTACCCTGATGAGCACACCGCCTGGGGCGCGGAGGGCGACTCTCGATGTTTGATGGCCGAAGAGGTTGCTCAGTCGGCCCTGTACCTGAGTCAGACCCCGTTCGACATCCTCAAACCCCACCTGCGGCAGGTGCTCGAGGCGAAGGCGGCAACCTTGGTCAATCTCGATCCCGATTCGCCTCGCTACCTGGAGCCGCTCTCTCCGGAGGAGGCTGAGCAGGTGCATATGTCAGATGAGAGGGTTCGGGACATTCAGCTCGTCCTTGCCAACCGCTATGAGGCTCTGGTCGCCTTCTTCGACGTCGCCGCCGAGAGCGGCCAGTGCACCGTCTTTTGGGCTGCCTGAAGCAATAAGCAGATGACGGTCAGGCCGGCCTGTGTGCCCCGCCCTGCAGAGGTTAGGGCTTCTCGTCCTCGCGGACGTAGACGCCTCGACCGGGTACTCCTACCACCAAACCCTGAAACTCCAAAACCCTAATGCCCTTCTGAACCGTGGTTACCGCGATGCTGTAGAGCTTTGAAAGCTCCGCATAAGACGGCAGCTTCGAGCCTGGCGGGTACTCACCGCTTCTGATGCGGGAGGCCAAGTCTTCGGCCATCTGACGGTAGCCGCCGGTCGGTATCGGCATGTCGGGGTTCCTTCGGTTCGGGCGACCCCATTCGATCATGATCACGAAACAGCCTCAACGCCAACGTTCCCCTAAGCGTCTAGGACGTCTAGGGTGTCTAGGTGGACACACAGGGCAACTGGCAGCCCACTCGAAGGCGGACCAGGGAGAGGCGGATCCGTGGCGGACCACAGCAGACATGGACCGAAGCGACGAATTCCCCGACTATGGCGCGCGCCCGAGTACATCTCCAACCATGAGACACGCATCGGCTACGCCAAGATGCGAATTGGTCCCGTGCGGCCGTGCTGGAGCAACGGCAGATCGAACGGAGGTCATGGTGCCGATCGATGAGCCAGTCTCCAGGGCGACCGAGTTGTTCATGGTGCAGCGGATACTCGACGCGCACTGGACTCGGGCACTCGACCAGCCGTGGCGGGTGGGCGGGTGCCTGGAGTGCCACGGTCGCAACGACTGTCCGCAGCTCGACTGGGCAATCGAGCTGACCGCGGAAGTTGTCTCAGTCATGTTTCAGAAGCGGTGACTGTCGGGCTGCGGGGATGGCGAGCCGTTGGCGCGACCCAGCGCGCCGCGCCGGGTCCGGTCAAGATCGTGCTCGAACCAGGATGTGGTGGCCTCGAGCTGCCTTGGGCTCAAGTGGTTGTTGCAACGGGGTGGATTCTCGTCAGGATGAGGGGTCATGCCGGGGCAGAGGTTGTCGTCCGCGGAGCGGGCGCAGATTGAGGTGTTGTTCGGTCAGGGGTTGAGTTGTCCGCAGATCGGGCAGGTGATCGGGCGGGATCGCTCGACGGTGTGGCGGGAGTTGTCGCGGAATCACTGCGGTACGGGGGGTCGGGTGCCGACGGGTCAGCGGCATCCGCATGGTCCTGCTCCGGGGTATGTGGCGGGGGTGGGCTACCCGAAGGGGTGGGGTGGGGTGTATCGGTGGAAGTACTGTCACCGCAACGCTCAGGGCAAGGCGGATGAGCGGGCGCGGCGTCTTCGTGAGGGGAAGTTGCGTCCGAGGTGGGGGCGGGCGTGGCCGCCGTTGTGGGAGACGGTCAGGGATCGTCTGACGCAGCGGCATTCGCCGCAGCAGATCGCCCGGTCGTTGCGGCGGGAGTTCCCCGACAGACCGGAGATGTGGGTGTCACACGAGACGATCTACCAGGCGATCTACTTCCAGGCCCGGGGTGGGATGCGCCAAGAACTCGCCCGGCAGGTCGCTCTGCGCTCAGGACGCACCGGCCGCCGCCAGCAGTCACGACAGGCCAGCGCGCTGCGGGGACGCCCGTGGGTGCGTGACTTTCACATCTCGACTCGCCCGGCGGAGGTCGCTGACCGGGCCGTGCCGGGGCACTGGGAAGGTGACCTGGTCATCGGCGCCCGAGGGTCCAGCGCGATCGTCACCCTCGTCGAGCGGGCCACCCGGTATGTGATGCTCGGCGCTCTGCCCGAATCGCGGGTCAGTGAACAGGTCATCGAGACCCTCACCGGTCTCATGCGCCGCCTGCCGGCCGAGTTGCGTAAGACCCTGACCTGGGACCAGGGCATCGAGATGATCCGGCATCCCGTGTTCACCCTGGCCACCGACTGCAAGGTCTACTTCTGCGACCCCCACAGCCCGTGGCAGCGCGGCAGCAACGAAAACACCAACGGTCTCCTACGCCAGTACTTCCCCCGCTCCAGCACCGACTTCCGCACCTGGTCCCAGGACGACCTCG
The DNA here is from genome assembly GCF_026342015.1 of Micromonospora lupini. Lineage (NCBI taxonomy): Bacteria > Bacillati > Actinomycetota > Actinomycetes > Micromonosporales > Micromonosporaceae > Micromonospora > Micromonospora lupini. The sequence goes on along the minus strand of NZ_JAPENL010000003.1, from coordinate 284,368 downwards.
ACGCCGTCGCCCGCGAACTCAACGGACGACCACGCCAAACCCTCGACTGGCAGAATCCAGCCGAGGTACTCCACAAGCACCTGGTTGCAACCGCCGCTTGAAACCGCCTGCGGGGAGGGGACTAAATCCAAGATCGAGCACGATCAAGGCGCTGGCCGCCACTCCACACCCGCCCCGACGCGTCCAACGCCCCTGAACCGAGGCCGGGGAGGGCCTATTAAGGCTGGGGCACCTGCAGCGCCACTTCGAACTCCAGGAGGCTGGCGCCTGTGGAGACCGGCGGGCGGGGCGTGTCGCCGGGGGCGGCGGCGTGGGCCTCGCGCGACGGGCCGGAGGCCCAGGCCTGGTAGGCCTCCTCGCTCTCCCACCTGGTGTAGACGAAGTAGCGGGTCTCGCCGGCCACCGGTCGGAGCAGTTCGAAGCCGAGGAAGCCGGGGGAGTTCTCCACCGCGCCGGCCCGTGCCGCGAACCGCTTCTCCAACTCGGCCCCGGCGCTCGGCGGGACGTCGATTGCGTTGATCTTCACGACTGCCATCTGCCCACCCTAACCAGCGGCGGCCGGCTCAGAACGCCTCGACCGCTGGGACGAGGTCCGCGTCGATGACGATCGGTGCGTGATCGGAGGGGCCCTTGCCCTTGCGGGCCTCCCGGTCCACGTACGCCGAGCGGACCCCCCGGACGAACGGCGCGGACGCGTACACCAGGTCGATCCGCATGCCCTTGTTCTGTTGGAACATGCCGGCCCGGTAGTCCCAGTAGGTGAACGGGTGTGGGCCCTTCATCGGCGTCGGCACCACGTCGGCGAGCCCGAGGTCGCGCAGCGCGGCCAGGGCGGCCCGCTCGGCCGGGGTGACGTGCGTGGAATGGGTGAAGACCGCCGGGTCCCAGACGTCCGCGTCGGTCGGTGCGACGTTGAAGTCGCCGCAGACGGCCAGCGGCAGACCGCCGGCCAGTTCCGCCTCCAGCACGTCGCGCAGCGCCGCGAACCAGGCCAGCTTGTACGCGTAGTGCGGGTCGTCCGGCGTCCGGCCGTTGGGCACGTACACCGACCAGACCCGCAGCCCGTCGCAGCTGGCGGAGATCGCGCGGGCCTCCGGCGCGGGGAAGCCCGGCTCACCCGCGAAGCCGACGCGGACGTCGTCCAGGCCGACCCGGGACAGGATCGCCACCCCGTTCCAGCGGCCGTCGCTGTGGCTGGCCACGGAGTAGCCCAGCTCGCCCACCTCGGCCACTGGGAAGGCGCCGTCCGGGCACTTCGTCTCCTGCAGGCAGACGACGTCGGGCCCGGTGCCGGCCAGCCACTCCAACAGCCGGGGCAGCCGGGCCTTCACCGAGTTCACGTTCCAGGTCGCCAGGCGCATGCCTCCACCCTGCCGCATCCGCGCCCGTGTCGCCGGGTCAGCTGCCCGGGGTGTCGCCGGGACGGGTCTGTTCGGCCAGGAACCGTTCCAGCTCCGCGCCGAGCTCGTCGGCGGTGGGCAGCGGACCGGCGTCGGGGGCGAGCAGGTTCCGCTCGCCGCGACCCCGGGCGAACGCGTCGTACTGCTCCTCCAGGGCTTGGACCAGGGCGGCGGCGTCCTCGGTCTGGGCCACCTGCCGGTCGATCTCCACCCGGACCACCTCGGCGGCCGAGCGCAGGCCGTCACCGGGCAGCAGCAGCCCGGTGCTGCGGGACACCGCGCTCAGCAGCACCTCGGCGGCGGCCGGGTACTCGGTCTGGGCCACGTAGTGCGGCACGTGCGCGGCGAACCCGAGCGCGTCGCGGCCCTGCTCGCCGAGGCGGAACTCCAGCAGGTGACCGACGCTGCCGGGCACCTGGACCCGTTGCAGCCAGGGCTCGTAGCCGCTGATCAGCTCCGGACGGGTGGCGTGGGCGGTCACGCCCGTCGGTCGGGTGTGGGGCACCGCCATCGGGATCGAGTTGAGCCCGACGGTGAGCCGTACGTCCAGGCGGGCGGCGAGCCCCGCGACGGCCGCGGTGAACCGCTCCCACTGCAGGTCCGGCTCGGGGCCGGTGAGCAGCAGGAAGGGTGTCTCGTCGTCGTCGTGCAGCAGGTGCAGCTCCAGCTTGGGGGCGTCGAAGCTCTCCCAGTGGTCCTCGACGAAGGTCATGAGCGGTCGTCGGGAGCGGTAGTCGAAGAGCTGGTCCACGTCGAAGGTGGCGATCGGCCGGCCCTCGAGCGAGGTGAGCAACTGCTCGCGGGCCAGCCGGCTGGCGTTGCCGGCGTCCACGAACCCGGTCAAGGCCTGGACCAGGACCGGCTGCCCGAGGTCGGGCAGATCGTCGGTGAGCTGATAGAGCTCGTGTGGGTCGAGCACCGGTGTGGACCTCCCTGGAATGTGCCTACTCGGATGGCGACGCGATGGACGCCACCCGATTCGGGCAACGTACCCGCCATCCTGGCGCATTCCTGCGCGGGGCGATCCGTCGGCCGCCGACGGGCGTGATCGGACGAACCACCTGATTACGCCGATCGGCCGATGGGCGGTTCGGCCCAAAGGCCGAGTTTGTCGATCATGTCGGTCCGGGCGGCCCGATGTCCGCTCCTGTCGTCGTCCGTGCCGGCCCACGTGCCGCGCCGGTTTTCTCCGGTACGCGAGGTCCGTTCCCCGGGCGGGTCGAGCCGTCCCGCTCGTCCACCCGGGGACCCCGATTCTGTGGCGAGGACCACGTGATCACTGTGCGTGATCGGGGTTTCCGTCTGCCTAGCCTCGGCTGATGCGTGACGACGGCACCCTCGACGACCCGTACGCCCCGAGCAGCCCCACTACCGAACCGGAGGAAGGCACCTCAGCCGAACGGACAACCGCCGCGAGTCGGCTTCGGGCGTACGCCCGCGACCTGACCGGTCGCCGCCGGGCCCAGGTCGCCCTCGCCACCGGCGTGGTGTGCTGCCTCGGTCTGGCCGCCGTCGCACAGGTCCGGACCGAGGACGCCGGCGCACAGGCGCGCGAGGAAACCTCCGGCGCCGAGCTGGCGCAGCGGGCCGAGCAGCAGCGCGCGTCCCGCTCTCTCGACCGCGCCGCCACGCCCTCCGCCACCCCGTCCGCCTCCGCGACCTCCGCCGACCCGGACACCACCGCGCGTGCCCGCAAGGTCGTCCCGGCGCAGCCGAGCGACCCGGCGCCGGTCGCCGGACTGGACGACGACCAGATGGAGAACGCCGAGGCGATCGTCCGCGCCGGACGCAAGATGGGCGTCCCGCGTCGGGGCCTGGTGATCGCGGTGGCGACCGCCATGCAGGAGAGCAACCTCTACAACGTCGCCAGCGGCGTCCTGCCCGAGTCGCAGGACTACCCGCATCAGGGCGTCGGCTGGGACCACGACTCGGTCGGGCTGTTCCAGCAGCGCTCCAGCAGCGGCTGGGGCCCGGTCGGCCGGCTGATGGACCCCGAGTTCGCCACCCGGCAGTTCCTCACCGCGCTGGAGCAGGTGCCCGGCTGGCAGCAGATGCGGCTCACCGACGCCGCGCAGGCGGTGCAGGTCTCCGCGTACCCCGACCACTACCAGCAGCACGAGTGGCGGGCCACCCGGGTCGTCGACGCCATCGTGCCGGCCGGGCGGTAGCCTACCGACCACTGTGGACGGTGAGGGTTGAGGCTGTCGCGTCCCGGGTACATCCGTTGCGGGTTCGGGGTACACATGACTGAGGAACCACCGACAGGAGGACGTTATGTCTTTGATGCAGCGGATCAGCACGTTCCTGAGATCGCCGAAGGGTCAGCAGTTGGTGGACCGGGGTCGGCGCGAGCTGGCCAAGCCCGACAACCAGCAGAAGCTCAAGGGGTTGGCGGCACGACTGTCCAACCGCCGTCGCTGACCGCGCCACCGGCCGCCGTCCTACCCGTACCCACCCCTGGGGAGACCCGGTGACCGACACCCCGCCCGCCGGCGGTCAACCCGCCGCACCCACGCCCGAGCCGTCGGCCGACCCGCCTGTCGCGCCGACGGCCGCGCCCGAGGGGCCGCCGGCCCGCCTCTGGGACCGGATGCGCGACGATCCGCAGTACGCCCCGGAGCACCTCGCCCTGGAGGCGGTGCGCCGGCTCGGGCCGGAGGCCGCCCAGTGGGCCGCCCGGGCCCGCAGCGAGCACCCCGATGTCTCGTCCGACGTCCTGGCCGACCAGGCGGCCCGCAAGTTCGTCAACCTCGCCCGGCTGTCCGGAGCGGTCTCCGGAGCGGCCGGGCTGCCCGGCGCCGTCCTCGACGTCGGCGTGCTGGCCTGGACCCAGGCGCGCATGGTTCTGCACATCGCCGCCGCGTACGACGTCGACCCGCTGCACAGCGACCGTGCCACCGACCTGCTCGTGCTCCAGCGGGTGCACAAGGTCGCCGAGAGCGCCCGGCTGGCGCTCGGGGTGGCCGCCGGGCGGGAACGCGCCGACGCGCTCTTCGGCCTGGGCGGCCAGCGTCCGCTCGGCCGGGTCATGTTGCAGCTCGGCGTCCGGCTGGCCCAGATGGCAGGCGTGCGGGCGGCCAAACGACTCGTCGCCAAGATCGTGCCGGGTGCGGCGATCGTGCTCGGCACCTGGGCCAACTCGTCGGCCACCAAGGATCTGGCCGAGCGCTCCCGGGTGCTCTATCGCCGGCGCGGCACCGCCGTCCCGGAGCCGCGCCGCCCGTGAGCCTTCCCCGCGCGCGCCGGTTCAGTCGGCAAGGCCGGAGGAGCGCCAGGTCACCTCGGCCAGCCGGCCCTGACCTGTGGCGTTGGGGTGGAACCAGTCCAGCGGGTTGAGCAGGTCCAGGGTGAAGCGGACCTTGTGCGCGGCGCCGCCGTCGTGCCGGCACCGTGAGCCGTACGCCCGGCAGGCCGCCACCAACTGCGCGTTGTACGCGTCGATGCGGTCCCGGACGGCGGCCCGGCGGGCTTTGTCGGCGGGCGCCGTCGACGTCGCGTTGGCCAGCAGCGCCGGGCAGATGCCCCGCCGCCAGGCGCGTGCCGCCCGTGCGTCGCCGTGCCCGACCTCCCACAGCCGGTAGAGGTCGGGGATGCTCACCACAAGCACCCGGGCCTTCGGCCGGCCGCTGCGCAGCACCCGCAGACCCCTGTCGACGTCGGCCCGGAACTGCGCCACCGGGGTCATCGCGTCGACGCCGCCCCGGCAGATGTCGTTGGCGCCGATCAGCACTGTCACGTAGTCGGGCCGGTCGCGTACCGCTGCCTCGGCCTGGCCAACGAGAGCGTCGGCGCGGGCGCCGGGTCGGGCGTGGTTGTACGCCCGACCGCGGATCGCGGAGTTCTGCTCCAGCAGCCGGCGGTAGTGGCTCTGCACCCGCAGGCCGTCCCCCGTCGACCAGGAGTTGCGCTCGCAGGACGTGAGCACCAGGCAGGAGGCGAAGCCGGTGCTGATCGAGTCGCCGAGCGCGGCGATGCCGCCGGGCCCGCCGGACGACGGCGGGCTCTTCGTGGGACGGGGGGAGGCCGACGTGCCGCCCTCGCAGGCCAGTGCGACAAGCGCCGCGAGACAGGCCAGGGCGGCGACCCAGCGTCGAGGCATGGCATCCCCCGTCTCGCAGCACAGAGCGACAGCGCGGTAACTCTATGCGCTGGACGTGGTGCCGCGGGAAGTTGCTGTCGGGTATGCGGCCGAGCGCCGTCAAAGCCACCGTCGGAGTGCTATAAGCGCCGCCAGTGCACGCGGGGGCTACCGGTTAACGACGCCGATCGGGGGTAGATCAGGAGGTATGACGAGATCGCAGCCCCGGCGCGCCCGTGGCACGGTCGGCCACGCGTACAGCGCGCTGAACCTCCGACTCACCCTCGCCGGTTTCGGGTTGGTGATCATGGTGGTGTTCGCGGTGCTGGCGTTCTGGGCCGGGCTCGCCTGGCTCGGCGTGCTCTGCGCGATCTTCGCGGTGGTCGCCGTGGTCGATCTGGTCGTGATCCAGCGCCGCCGCGCCGCTCGCCGCCGCGAGGAGCCAGGCGTACGGCACTCGCTGTTCGAGTGACAGGAGGACGAGATGCCCCACATCGCCACCACCAACCCCGCCACCGGAGAGGTGCTCAAGACCTACGAGGCGATGTCCACCGAGCAGCTCGACGCCGCCATCGAGCGCGCCGACATCGCGTACCGGCAGTTGCGGGAAACGACTGTCGACAAGCGCGCCCGGTGGATGAACGCCGCCGCCGACCTGCTGGACGCCGAGCGCGACGAGATCGCCCGGATCATGACCACCGAGATGGGCAAGACGTACGTCGCGGCGCAGGCCGAGGTGACCAAGTGCGCCGCAGCGGCCCGCTTCTACGCCGACCGGGCCCCGGGGTTCCTCGCCGACCAGCCGGCCGACGCCGCCGCCGTCAAGGCGACCCGGGCATTCATCCGCTACCAGCCCATCGGCGTGGTGCTCGCGGTGATGCCGTGGAACTTCCCGCTCTGGCAGGTGATGCGCTTCGCCGCCCCGGCGCTGATGGCCGGCAACACCGGCCTGCTCAAGCACGCCTCGAACGTGCCGCAGACGGCGCTGCTGCTGGAGGACGTGTTCCGTCGCGCCGGCTTCCCCGAGGGGGCGTTCACCACAGTGCTGGTCGGCTCGGACGCCGTCGAGCGGATCCTCGCCGACCCCCGGGTACGCGCCGCCACCCTCACCGGCAGTGAGGCGGCCGGGCGTTCCATCGCCCAGATCGCCGGCCGGGAGTTGAAGAAGACAGTGCTGGAGCTGGGCGGCAGCGACCCGTTCGTGGTGATGCCCTCGGCCGACGTGGACCGGGCCGCCGAGGTGGCCACCACCGCCCGTTGCCAGAACAACGGCCAGTCCTGCATCGCCGCGAAGCGGTTCATCGTGCACACCGACGTCTTCGACGCGTTCGCCGAGAAGTTCGCCGCGAACATGGCCGCGCTGCGCGTCGGCGACCCGATGGACCCGGACACCGACGTGGGCCCGCTGGCCAGCGAACGGGGACGCGACGAGGTGCACGCCCAGGTGCGCGACGCGGCGGACAGGGGTGCGACAGTGCTCTGCGGCGGCGAGCTGCCCACCGGCGACGGGTGGTTCTACCCGCCGACGGTGGTCACCGACCTGACGCCCGAGATGCGGATGTGGTCCGAGGAGGTCTTCGGCCCGGCGGCCGGCCTGTACCGGGTGTCCTCGTACGAGGAGGCGATCGAGGTCGCCAACGGCACCAGCTTCGGGCTCGGCTCGAACGCCTGGACCCGCGACACGGCCGAGCAGGAGCGCTTCGCCACCGACCTGGACGCCGGCAACGTCTTCATCAACGGGATGACCACCTCCTACCCGGAGCTGCCGTTCGGCGGCGTGAAGAACTCCGGCTACGGCCGTGAGCTGTCCGAACTGGGCATGCGGGAGTTCTGCAACATCAAGACCGTCTGGGTGGGCGCGGGCGCGGCATCCGCCGGCGCCGGCGCGCACGCCGAGTAGCTTCCGGAAGCGGTACGCATCAGCGAACGACGTCATGGGTAGGAAGTGCGCCCATGACGTCGTTCGGATTCCACGCCTCCCACGAGCAGATCCCTCCCCGCGCGCTGCTGGAGGCGGTGATCCACGCCGAGCGGGCCGGCTTCGACGCCGCCATGTGCTCCGATCACTTCTCCCCGTGGAGCGCCCGGCAGGGTGAGTCCGGCTTCGCCTGGTCCTGGCTGGGCGCCGCGTTGCAGGCCACCGGCATGTCGTTCGGCGTGGTCAACGCCCCCGGTCAGCGCTACCACCCGGCGATCATCGCGCAGGCGATCGGCACCCTCGGCGCGATGTACCCGGGCCGGTTCTGGGCGGCGCTGGGCACCGGCGAGGCCAGCAACGAGCACATCACCGGCGACCCGTGGCCGCGCAAGGACGTCCGCGCCGCCCGGCTGCGCGAGTGCGTGGACGTGATCCGGGCGCTGCTGGCCGGGGAGGAGGTCAGCCACGACGGTCTGGTCCGGGTGGACCGGGCCCGGCTGTGGACCCGCCCCGAGGAGCCGCCCGCGCTCGTCGGCGCCGCCGTCAGCGTGGCCACCGCCCGCTGGTGCGCCGAGTGGGCCGACGGCCTGATCACCGTGAACGCCCCGGTGGCGCACCTGCGCGAGATGATCGACGCGTACCGCGACGCCGGCGGGCGCGGACCACTGCACCTCCAGGTGCACGTCTCCTGGGCGCCGGAGCAGGCGCAGGCCGAGGCGCTCGCGTACGACCAGTGGCGCAGCAACGTGTTCGCCCCGCCGGTCTGCTGGGACCTGGAGACCGTCGAGCACTTCGACGTGGTCTCGGCCGACGTGCCGTCCGAGCGGATCGCCCAGGTGGTGAACGTCTCGGCCGACCTGGGCCGGCACGTCGGCTGGCTGGAGGAGTACGCCGCGCTCGGCTTCGACCAGATCGCCCTGCACCACGTGGGGCAGGAGCAGCGCGGTTTCATCGACGCGTTCGGCGCCGAGGTGCTGCCGAAGCTGCGGCCGACCGGCTGATCAGGATCCGGTCTACCGCACCCCTAGGCTCGTACCCCATGGAAAGCCTGTTTCCGGTCGTCGTCTTCCTGGCGATCGCCACCCTCGGCGCCGCGCTCGCCCGCCGGCTCGGCCTGCTCGCGCCGATCGTGCTTGTGGTGCTCGGCCTGGCGCTCTCCTTCGTGCCCGGCGTCCCGCACGTCGAGCTGGACCCGGAGTTGGTGCTGATCGGCATCCTGCCTCCGCTGCTCTACGTCGCCGCGCTGGAGACGTCGGTGCCGGCGTTCAAGAACAACATTCGGCCCATCCTGTTGCTCGCCGTCGGCCTGGTGCTGTTCACCGCGTTCGTGGTCGGGTTCGTGCTGCACCTGCTGCTGCCGCAGGTGCCGTTCGCGATCTGCCTGGCCCTCGGCGCGGTGGTCGCGCCACCGGACGCCGTGGCCGCCACGGCGGTCGCGCGTCGGGTCGGGCTGCCCCGCCGGGTGGTCACCATCCTGGAGGGGGAGAGCCTGGTCAACGACGCCACCGCGCTGGTGCTGCTGCGGGTCGCCACGATGGCCACCGCGGGCTCGGCGGTCGGCGCCACAGACGTCAGCCTTCAGGTGCTGCGGGCCACCGGCGGCGGCATCCTGATCGGCGCGCTCGGCGCGATGGTCTTCGGTTTCCTGCACCGACGGATCACCGACCCGCTGCTGGACAACGCGCTGTCGTTGATCATCCCGTTCGCTGTGGTGTTCGCCGCCGAGGCGGTGCACTCCTCCGGCGTGGTCGCGGTGGTGGTCACCGGGCTGGCGCTCGGCCACAAGCTGTCCCAACTGCTCTCGGCGGCCTCCCGGTTGCAGGTCGGCGCGTTCTGGCGGCTGGTCCGGTTCCTGCTGGAGGGACTGGTCTTCCTGCTGGTCGGGCTGCAACTGCGGGAGGTGGTGCGCGACCTGGACGAGCCGGCCGGCTCGCTCGTCGTCATCACCGTCGCGGTGCTCGCCACCGTCTTCCTGACCCGTTTCGTCTGGCTCTTCCCGGCCACCTACCTGGCGCGGCTGGTTCCCCGGATCCGTCGCCGCGACCCGGCCCCGTCGGCGAAGATCCCGGTCATCATCGGGTGGGCCGGGATGCGGGGCGTGGTGACGCTCGCCGCCGCCCTGGCCCTGCCGCTGACCCTTGCCGACGACGAGCCGTACCCCCGGGCCCTGTTCATCTGGTTGGCCTTCGCGGTGATCGTGGTCACGCTTGTCGGCCAGGGCGCCACCCTGCCGTTGGTGGCCCGCCGCCTGAAACTGCCTCAGGACGACCCGGTGCAGGACGCGCTGTCGGCCGCCGGGGTACAGCAGCAGGCCAGCAGGGCCGCTCGGGACCGGCTGGAGGAGCTGGCCGAGGGAGCGCCCGCGCCGGTGGTGGACCGGCTGCGCCGGGTGCTTGACGACCGCACCAACATGGCGTGGGAACGGCTCGGTGGCAACGAGCGGGAAACCCCGTCGCAGGCGTACGGTCGGCTCCGACAACAGATGATCGACGCCGAGCGGGACGTGTTCCGGGCCGCCCGGGACTCCGGTCGAATTCCTGAGGAGGTGCTGGTGCGGGCCTATCGTGACCTGGACCTGGAAGAGTCGTTGCTGCGGCAGGAGGTCGAGCAGTGAGCTGTCAGCACCTGACCGAGGCGGGCACCGCCGAACCGCGCACCCCCGACGAGTGCGCCGACTGCGTGGCCATCGGCAACACCTACTGGGTGCACCTGCGCACCTGTCTGAGCTGCGGGCAGGTGGGCTGCTGCGACTCGTCGCCGAACCAGCACGCGAGCAAGCACTACGCGGCCACCACCCACCCCGTGATCCGTTCGGCCCAGCCGGGCGAGGACTGGCGCTGGTGCTTCGTCGACGAGGAGATCGGCTGACCGCTCCCGGACGGCGCTGGCCGGCCGATCGATGCCGTCGGCGCGATGCCGTCGGCGCGATGCCGTCCGCGCGATGCCGGCCGCACGATGCCGGCCTACGTACGACGTCGCTGGTCGGGCGCACCTCTGACGTTCGCGCTCTCTCCTGCGCGCCGGCCGCCGGCTTCGACTGCCGTCAAGCTGGCGAGAGTCCACAAGGGTGTTGCGGGACGGCCAGCGTCGTCCGCTGGGCAGCGGCGTTCGCCACGTCGCCGTACGCCCGGGATGGGGCAGTGGTCACGTGCGCCGGTGGTAGAGGTTGCGGCGGGGGACCTGGTCGGGGTCGAGCCAGGCCGGTGGGACGAAGTCGGGGTGACCGTCGCGGCCGAGGCGGACGGCCCACTCGCCGCGGTGGACGTGCCGGTGGTGGTGGCCGCAGAGCAGCACCGAGTTGGCGAGGCTGGTGTCACCTCCGTCGGCCCAGTGTCTGATGTGGTGGGCGTCGCACCAGCGTGGCGGGCGGTCGCAGCCGGGGAAGGCGCAGCCGCGATCGCGCAGGACCAGGGCGCGTCGTAGGGGCCCGGTGACGAGGCGGCGTTGCCGGCCCACGTCCAGTGCCTGACCGGCGCTGCCGAGGACAGCGGGCAGGACCGCCGCGTCGCAGGCGAGACGGCGGACCGTCTCCGGAGTGAGTCGGAGGCCGGTGTCCAGGGTTCCCACGTCGAGGTGCCGGGCCAGCGCGTCGAAGCGTGTGGTGACCACGAGTTGGGCGGGCTCCCCGCCGTGCTCGGGCAGCTCGCCGGTACGCAGGCTGAGACGGCAGAGGTCGGCGAGCGCGTCGTGGCGTCGTTGCCCGGGACTGCGCGAATCGTCCGGGCCCGATGGTGCCGTCAACGGGTCGATCGCCGCGCGCAGCAGGCCGGCGGCCTCGGCGTCCAGGCTGCCGCTCAACCGCAGGCGGCCATCCGACAGCTCGGACAGGGTGACATGACGATCTCGGGCGGCTCGGCGGGCCTCCGCCTCCAGCGCCGCCCGGGCGGCCGCCTCGGCGACCTCCGGGGCGACGTGGTCGAGAATCCGGGTGCCGAGCCTGCGCAGCAGGGTCGGCTCGAACTGCCCGGCCCACTCGACGAGCACACCGACAGCCTTGTCGGCGGCCTCGGCGCCGGCGGCGGCGTGCACGGTGCCGACCGTGTCGCCGATGACCCGGGCCTGCTCCACACTGATGGCCCCACTGGCCAGGGCGGCCCGCACCCCCGGTGCTCCGGCGTCAAGCGCGCCGGCGAGGTCGACCATTCGGCGGGCGGCGGGAACCGTGAGCCGTAGCCGGTCGCGCAGCCAGACGGCCGTCGAGGACACGCCCTGCGCCTGGGCCGTGCCCCGGCCGTCCAGCTCACGCACCAGGGTCAGTTGCACGGCCGCCAGACGCTGCTCAAGCCGGTGCGCGGCGTCGAGAGCCGCGACGAGGTCGGGCTCGGTGAGAGCCCAGGCCGGCGCGTCGACGCAGGCGGCGATCGCCGCCTGCGCCTGCGCCAGCTCCTCGAACATGGACCGAGAATAGAACAGGTGTACGACAACGTCGGCGACTCGTGGTCGCGGTATCCTCAGCCGGCTGGCCGGTCGTCGGCGGCCCGGTACTCCCTCGCTCGGTCGTGTGCCCACGTCAGCGCGCCGGCTCTCGTCCGGCCGGCAGCGCTGGCACGATCCGCGGGCCGCGCGGTGGTCCGCACGGCCACCATCGGCACCCACGCCGACCGGGCCGGCTCCCGCTCGATCATCTGTGGTGCGCATCGAGCGCGCTCCGCGCCCACGTCAACATCCCGCAGCCGTTGTCCTGGCACTGCGCGCAGCGGCTCGGCGGCTTGTGGTGCTGGTTGAGCACCCTTTGTGCGGTCCAGATCAGCAGCGCTGGCGTCACGGGTCCGTCGTCCATCGGCACGGCTCCACCTCCGAAGACAGGTAATTCTGGTCATCGATCTCCGATGAGGTGACCGGATCCCTCACCGGAAGAGCCCTCACCGGTTGCCGCCGTGTGGGCCGGGGGAACGGTGTGGCTGGGGAAAGGGGAAGCGTTGACTACCGAGCACCGACCCCACGAGGCGCGAGACGGGGACCCTGACGTACGCCGAAACGGCCCGAACCTCGGCGCGGTCCGGACCTCCGCACGTCACTCGATGATGGAAGCTGACGTCAGGGCATCCCGCCGGAGTCGCTGGCGACGCCACTGCTTGACGCCTGGTTGTCGTCTCCGCCGTAGCCCTTGCCGCGCAGGCTGCCACGGCGCTGACGGCGCTGCTCGTACCCGCTGGCCCTGATCGCCTGGCGGGCCCGGCGCATCGTCTCGTCAGGCCCGTGGGCCTGGGTACGACGGCGGCGACGCAGTGCGACGACCAGCAGGGCGGCAAGCAGTAGGGCCGCTGCCGCCGCGGCCAGGATCCACGCTCGTCCATCCATGCTCGCGATCGTCGGTACGGGGGTCCAGCCGAGCTGGTGGCCGCCGAGGGAGGACGGCCACCAGCCCGTGCGCGCTCAGGACAGCGAGCAGGCGTTTCCGTTGACGGTGACCAGGCCCGGGTTCGGGTTGGCGCCGCCGCCTGTCGTCGCGTTGAAGCCGAACGTCACCGTGCCGCCGGGTGCGATCTTGGCGTTGTACGACTCGTTCTTCGCGGTGACCGTCGCGCCGGCCTGCGTGACCTTCGCGAGCCACGCCTCGCGGACGCGCTGGTCACCGGTGAACGCGAACCGCACGCTCCAGCCGTTGACTGCGGTGGCGCCGGTGTTGCGCACGGTCAACTGCGCCGTGAATCCGGTGCCGCCCTGCCAGGCGCCGTAGTTGGCGTAGCTCACCGAGCAGGTGGTCGCCGGCACCGCCCCGGCCTCGCCCTGGTCGGCGAGGAACGAGGAGATCCAGGCCAACGCCGAGTTCCAGTTGATCGCGACCTCGTTTGTCGAGTACGAGTTGATGTCGTCGACGTAGCAGAACTGCGGCGCGCATCCGGCGAGCAACTGCGCCACGAACGGATCCTGCAGGGCCGCGTTCGCGCCACCGGCGAGGGAGCCTGCGGGCGGGTGGGGCAGGTCGGGGTTGAGCTGGTGGCCGAAGATCCGGCTGTGCTGGTTCTGCGCGTTGTGTTCGCCCCAGCCGGTGACGTAGGAGATGTTCAGGGCATTGCGGCCGAGGATGTAGTCCATCGCCTGGACGGCGCCGTCGCGGTACGTGGCGTTCCGGGTCAGGTCGAAGGCGGTCGCCAGGACGATGGCGTTGTTGATGATGCTGCTGTTGCCGCCCCAGAAGTAGCTGTTGGCGTCACCGGGCATCGGCAGCCCGTACGCCTGCCGGCGCAGCTCGGCGAGGTACGCGTCGGCGGCGCCGGTGACCGAGGCGCGGACCCGGGTCAGCTCGGCGGTCGGCAGTCCGTTCGGCACGGTGGCCAGGTCGAGGCGGCCGAGCGCCGCGACGCTCTGCCAGCCGAAGCCCCGGGGGTCGAACACGTCACCTGTGTGGTGCGGCGAGGCGCTCAGGTCGGTCAGGTAGGTCTGCTCCCCGGTGCTGAGGTACAGCTCGACTGCCGCCCAGTAGAACTCGTCGGTGACGGTGCCGTCGTCGTAGGCGCCGCCGCCGGTGCCGTCGGTGGGGCTGGCGTACACCGCGGGGTGGGCCTTGGCGGCGGCGTAGGCAGTCTTCGCGGCAGTGGCGCAGCGGCCGGCGAATGCCGCGTCGTAGGGGGCGAACAGCCGCGCGCACTGGGCGGCGGTGGCGGCCAGGTTGAGGGTGGCCGCGGTCGACGGCGGGTGCAGCTCACGCGGCTGCGGGTCGTCCTGCGGGGCGAGCGGCAGCCCGGTCCAGTTCTGGTCGTGGATCTTGTGGTGGACCATGCCGGCGAGGGGCTTGCCGGCCGGCACCTGCATGCGCAGCAGGAACTCCAGCTCCCAGCGGGCCTCGTCGAGGATGTCCGGGGTGCCGTTGCCACGCTCGGGCACCCGCAGCGTGCTGTCGGCCAGCCCCGCGCCGCCGGCCGCGGTGGCCGCCGTCTTGGTCCGCTCGAACGTGTTGAGCAGCTGGTAGGTGGCGATGCCGCCGTTGACCACGTACTTGCCGTGGTCGCCGGCGTCGTACCAGCCGCCGCGCACGTCGAGGGAGTAGTCGCAGACGCCCGGCTGGCAGGGCACGCTGGTGTCGCCCTTGTTGGGGGCCACACCGAGGTGGCCGGCGGGGCGGGCGTACTCGTCGCCGATCAGGTCACCGTCGATCGCGATGCCGCTGCGCTGGGCGTAGAAGAACTGCATCGAGTCGGCGCGCAGCCGGTCGTAGAGGGTGCCGGAGATGTCGAACGGGTGGCTGGTCTCGCCGTCGACGGTCAGGGTCAGCCCGCTGCCGGGCGTGCGGTAGCTGGAGAAGTCGACTGTCTGCACGTTCTGGGCGGAGGCGGCGTCCACGCCGCGCGCGGTGGTGGTGCCACTGGCCAGGACGGCGCCGGCAGCGGAGCGCAACTGCCAGGGCAGCGGCCCGGTGGCCTCGGTGACCACTGTGGCGTTCTTCGGGCCGCCGGGCAGGTAGCCGACCTGGTTGACGCGCACCCGTGGCCCGGTGTCCGGCTCGTACGGCGCGGGAGGCTCGCCGCCGCGCAGCGAGACGTCGTCGAGGCAGATGGTCTGCGCGGCCGCGCTGCCGCCGACCTGGAAGATCAGTTGGGCGTTCGGGTTGTCGTCCGGGACGGTGAAGGTCTGCTCGACCCGCTGGGCGGTGCCGGTGGCGGTGGCGTCCACGGCCGCGTACGTGGTGTACGGGGCGCTGCCGAGCTGCAGCACGGCCTTGACCGCCGCGCCGGGGGTGGCGGAGACGGCGAAGCCGAGTGTGTATTCGGCGCCCGCGATCAGCGGTACCCCGTCCTGGCCGATGCCGGCGTCCCAGGGGTTGGCCAGCCCGCCGGGGACCGTGGTGCAGAGCCGGCCGTCGGTGACCGCGAGCGCGCCGGTGCCGAAGGAGAACCAGGGGCTCACGCCGGCGCTGAAGTCGCCGTTGTCGATCTGCTCGGGGGCGTCCGGTGGAGGGTCGGCGTGGGCCGCGCCGGCGCCCGCGCCGGTGAGGGCCAGGGTGGTCGCCGCGGCCAGGAGAAGGCGGCGTCGGGATGGCGTCACGGGGAGTCCTTCCGGGACGGGAAGAGGAACGGTGATGGTGGTGCGGAGGGCCAGACACCTGGGAGCGCTCCCAGGTGTCGGATCGATGTTTCCAGCGGCGGATCGCCCTGTCAATTGATCCGACTGAATGGGTTCTGGCGTGCGACGAGGGAGGCCGGTCCGGCCGCGCGCTCCGTCGCGCCGGCCGGGCGACGTGAGATTGGCCGCGCCACGCGCCGTCGTCCTGATCTCCTAGAGACAACTGCGCCCTTCGCCTGGCAGGCTGCCTCCCATGACCCTGAAGCTGCGTTCCGTGGGAACGAGCGACCGTGGGCTGATCCGCAGCGGAAACCAGGACGCCCTGCACGCCGGCACCTGGCTCGTCGCCGTCGCCGACGGCATGGGCGGAATGGCCGCCGGTGACCTGGCCAGCTCGCTCACCATCGACGCGGTCGCACCGCTGGACGTGGAGACACCCGAGGACGCTCTGGTGGCGGCCCTCCAGGACGGCATCGCGCTGGCCACCGCCCGCATCCGGCAGGCGGTCGCCGACGACCCCGAGCGCCAGGGCATGGGCACCACGCTCACCGCTCTGCTCTTCGCCCGTACCGGCAGCTGCCTGGCCCTCGCCCACGTCGGTGACTCCCGGGCCTACCTGTTCCGGGAGGGCGTCCTCAAGCAGGTCACCCGCGACGACACCTTCGTCCAGATGCTCGTCGACCAGGGCGTCATCACCGCGGACCAGGCCAGCAGCCACCCGCGCCGGGCCGTCGTCACCCAGGCGTTGCAGGGCGAGGACGTCTCCCCGTCGTACGCGACGATGGTGCCCCGGGCCGGCGACCGGTGGCTGCTGTGCAGCGACGGCCTCTCCAACGTCGTCCGCCCGGACACCCTGGCCGAGGTGCTCACCGCCTACCCGGACCGGTCCGCCTGCGCCGGCAAGCTGATCGACCTGGCGCTGCACGCCGGCGGGCCGGACAACGTCACAGTTGTGGTGGCCGACGTCGTCGAGGAGTAGCGCCTCCTCAGCGCCGACGCGGCGCGGCGTGCCGGGTGGGCGTCGCCGTGCCCGGGTCCTCCGGCCACGGATGCCGGGGATAGCGACCGCGCAGCTCCGAGCGCACCTGCGGATAGCCGGTACGCCAGAACGACGCGAGATCCGCGGTGACCGCCACCGGCCGGCCGGCGGGGGAGAGCAGGTGCAGCAGCACCGGCACCCGGCCACCACCGATGCGCGGGGCCGCCGGCCAGCCGAACGTCTCCTGGAGCTTGACCGCCAGCACCGGCGCCGCCGGGTCGGCGTAGTCCACCCGGACCCGCGAACCGCTCGGCACCTCGATGCGTTCCGGCGCCAGCTCGTCGAGGCGTGCGGCCTGGGCCCACGGCAGCAGCCGGCGCAGCGCCGAGGTGACGTCCACCCGGTTCAGGTCGGCCCGTCGCCGGGCGGCGGCCAGCTCCGGCCCCAGCCAGGTCGGCGCGGCCGTGAGCAGCGCCTCGTCGCCGACGTCGGGCCACTCGGCGTCGAGGTGGTGCCTGCAGAACGCCATCCGCTCGCGCAGCCCCCGTGCCGCAGGCGTCCACGGCAGCAGCCCCAGCCCCTCCTGGCGCAGGCCAGTCAGCAGCGCCGCCGCCACCTCCGCGCGGTCCGGGCGGTCCAGCCGCCGTGCCACCAGCTCGATCGCGCCCAGGCGGGTCACCTCCCGGGCCACCACGTCCCCGTCGGACCAGCCCACCTCGCGGCGGGTGGACAGCAGCGGGCCCGCCGCCTCCCGGGCGGTCGCCTCGTCCAGCGGGGTGGCCCGGCGGATCCGCGCCGACGGCGCGCCGGGGCGGCGGTCCGCGACTGCCACCGCGAGCCAGTCGGAGCCGGCCAGCCCCGACCCGGCCGCCAGGTCCGCGGCGGTCCCACCCGTCATGAGGTACGCGGACCCGCCCGGCCGTCGCACCCGGGCCAGCCGCTCCGGGTACGCGAGACCGACAAGCAGCCCGGCGGCGAGATCGTCGGTGAGCCCGCCCGAGGCGGTACGCCCACCAGCTTCCCGGCCGGCGGGGTCGGCGGCAGCCCCGGGCGCGGAGCCGGCCCGTCCGCCGGCCGTGCGGCCTGTCGGGTCGGCGGGCAGCGCGGCGCGCAACCGGCGTACCTCGGCACGCCAGCGGGCCGTGGCGCCCGCGTCGGTCCCGGCGCGCAGCCGACGCCAGCCGGCCACCAGGTCGTCGCCCGGGCCGGCCGCGCTCTCCTCGGCGAGCAGGGCCACCACCTCGGCGGCGCGGTCCGCGCCGACCCGGCCGGCGCCGTCGAGCAGCGCCCGGGCCAGCCGTGGGTGCGCCCCGGCGGAGGCGATCACCCGACCCCGCCCGGTGATCCGGCCCGTCCCGTCGACCGCGCCAAGCGTTTCGAGGGTGTCCCGGGCCACCGCCATCGCCGCGGCCGGCGGCGGATCGGGCAGCGCCAGCCCGACGCCGTCCGGGCGCCCCCAGGCGGCCAGCTCAAGCGCGAAACCGGTCAGGTCGGCGGTGGCGATCTCCGGCTCCGCTCGGGCGGGCAGCCGCTCGTGGGTGGCCTCGGACCAGCAGCGGTAGACGTACCCGGGGGCCTCCCGGCCGGCCCTTCCGGCCCGCTGGGTGGCGGCGGCCCGGGAGACCGGCACGGTGATCAGCGCGCCCAACCCACGGGCCAGATCGATGCGGGGCACCCGGGACATCCCGGCGTCCACCACCACCCGCACTCCCGGCACGGTGAGGCTGGTCTCGGCAAGCGCGGTGGACAACACCACGCGTCGCCTGCCGTCCGCGACGCCCGGGCGCAGCGCCGCGTCCTGCTCGGCGCCACGCTGGCGCCCGTGCAACGGCAGCAGGTCGACACTGTCCCGCAGGTCGCCGAGCCGTCCGGCGACCGCGGCGATCTCACCGGCCCCGGGCAGGAAGACGAGGACGTCGCCGTCGTGCTCGCGCAGCGCCCGGCGGACCGTGGCGGCCACGTGGTCGAGCAGGGCGCGGTCCACAGGTCCGGCCCCCGGCGGGGCGACCGGCCGGGCCGGCGGCGCCCAGATCCGCCGTACCGGGTGCAGCGCCGACTCGGCGCGGACCACCGGGGCGGCGGCGGTCCCGCCGAGCAGCGCGGCGAACCGGTCGGTGTCCGGCGTGGCGGACATCGCGAGCAGCCACAGGTCCGGCCGGAGGGTGGCCCGGGCCTCCACAGCGAACGCCAGCGCGAGGTCGGCGTCGAGCTGGCGCTCGTGACACTCGTCGAGCAGCACCGCGCCCGTGCCGGGCAGCTCCGGGTCGTGGTGCAGCCGGCGGACCAGCAGGCCTGTGGTGACCACCTCGATCCGGGTGGCCGGCCCGACCCGACGCTCGCCGCGGACGGCGTAGCCGACCCGGTCGCCGACGCGCTCACCGAGCAGCTCGGCCATCCGGCGGGCCGCGGCGCGCGCCGCCACCCGGCGGGGTTGGGCGATCACGACCCGGCCGTCGACCCGGTCGGCCACCGCCAACGGCGCGAGAGTCGTCTTGCCGGTGCCCGGCGGGGCCACCAGGACCGCGGCGCCGGCCGCGTCGAGCGCGGTCAGCAGCGCCGGCAACGCCGGACGGACCGGCAGGTCCAGGGTTACGTCGGAGAGCACGGCCCAGTCTCGCACCGGTGCGGGAGACTCAGCCGCCACTGACCTCGGCGAGACCGTGCAGGAACGAATGCCAGGCGGCCGGTGCGAACGCGAGCGCCGGGCCGGAGCGATCCTTGCTGTCCCGGACGGCGATCCGACCGTCGACTGTCGCGACCTCCACGCAGTTGCCGTTGCCACTGCTGCGCGTGCTGGTGCGCCAGTCGGCCCGGGTCAGGTCGAGCGCCGTCATCCGTGGTACCCCTCGTCTGCGTCGGCGTGCCGCAGACGCGGTCACGCATAGTTACGAGAAGCCTCCTTGAGGTGGGTCAGCGACGCCCCCGGATCGAGTGCCATCCGGCACAGCTCCTCGTGCAGAAGGCTATACCCGAGCACATGATCGGCATCTTCCAGAGCCAGGCCCATCGTGAGGTTATCCAGGTAAACGACGGACGCGTCGGCGGCGTCGGCGAAGTTGAGGATCACGTACGGGGTGGTCATCGCCGGGTGCTCGCCGGCCGCGAACGGCAGTACCTGAATTGTTACGTTGGGTAACTGGGCGACGTGGCTCATGTGGACCAGTTGCTCGGCCATCACGGCGGGGCCGCCGACCGGGCGCAACAGCACGGCCTCGTTGAGCACCACAGACAACTGCACGGGCTCGTCGCGGCGCAGCACCTCCTGGCGGCGCAGCCGCGCCGCGACCTTGCGCTCCAGGCCGTCCTCGCCGGCGGTGCGGCGGAAGATCGCCCGGGCGTACGCCTCGGTCTGCAGTAGTCCGGGCACGGACTCGGCCTCGTACGTGCGCAGCGCCGCCGCCTCGGCCTCCAGTCCGACGTAGAACTCGAACCACTCCGGCAGCACGTCGCTGTAGTTCTGCCACCAGCCGCGCTGCTGCGCGCCCCGGGCGATCTCGATCAGCGCCTCGGCGTCCGCGCCGGTCACCTGGTAGAGCGCGAGCGCCGCCCGGACGTCGCGGGGTTTGATGCCGATCTGCGCGGTCTCGATCCGGGACAGGTTGCTCTTGGACATGTCGAGCTGGCGGGCGGCCACGTCGAGGGTCATGCCCGCCCGTTCCCGGAGCTGGCGGAGCTCGCGGGCGATGCGTCGACGGCGCACGGTGGGGCTGGCGGCGGGCCGGATGGTGGAGGCGGCGGTCACCGTCCGAGTCTGTCACGACAAGATCCGCAGGTCGCGCCTGCACGGAGTGCAACTATCAAATCTGGGAGTTGCGTTGCAGTAGCTGTCGGTGCATCCTTTTCCGGGTCGCGAACACTGTGGACACACTCGAGCGGGAGGACCGTTTGCTCATCGCCGACGAGTTCTTCCTCATCGCCCACAACGACACCCGCGGCAAGGCCAAGCTCCATCCGGCGGCGACCGGTCTCGGCCTGGCCGCCGGACTCCTCGGTGAGCTGACCCTCTACGGGCACATCACCGTCTCGGGTGGACAGGTCACCGTCATCGACCGGCGCCCACCCGCCGACGCGCTGGCGCACACAGTGCTCGACCAGTTGATCGGCGAGTCCCAGCACCGGGCGGTGAACGTCTGGCTCAGCTTTCTGGCGCAGAGCGCGACGACCTCGGTGGGCGAGCGGCTCGCCCGGGCCGGTGTGCTGCGTCGCCAGGAGAGCCGGCGGCTGCTCCGCACCTCGGTCAGCTATCTCCCGATCGACCTCAACGCCCTGGCCTGGCCGGCCACCCGGCTGCGAGCCCTGCTGGACCGCCCCGACCCGCCGAGCGTGCCGGACGCGCTGCTGCTCGGCTTGGTCGTGGCCGCCGGGCTGACCCGCGAGGTGTTGTGGAGCGCCGGCCCCCGCGCCCACCACCGGCTGAACGTCCTCATCCCCGCGCTGCCGGCGCCCCTGAAGGAGCTTGTCGGGCACACCGAGGCCGCCGTCGGCGCAGCCGTGCTGCGCGGCATCCCCTGATTCCCCCGGTAACCCCAACCCTCCCCTCGACAACCGGAGTAGTCGTATGCCATCGACATCGACAGTCGACCGACCCAGCAACGTCTCCGAAGCCCTCGCGAGGGGCCGCCTCGGCGTCCCCTCGGTCATCTTCTTCGTCCTGTCCGCAGCCGCGCCGCTGACAGTGGTGGCAGGTGTCGTCACCACCGGCTACGGCGTCATCGGCGTCACTGGCATACCGCTGGCCTTCCTGGTGGTCGCCGCGGTGCTCGCCCTGTTCTCGGTCGGCTACGTGGCGATGTCCCGCCGGGTCGAGAACGCTGGCGCCTTCTACGCCTACATCTCGCGTGGCCTCGGCCGGCCGGCCGGCGTCGGCGCCGCCTGGGTGGCGCTTATCGCGTACAACGCGCTCCAGGTCGGGCTGTACGGCACCATCGGCGTCGCCGCCGAGCCGGTGCTCGACCGGATCTTCGGCGGACACCCGCACTGGTCGATCGTCGCCCTGGTGGCGTGGGCGCTGGTCGGGCTGCTCGGCCTGCTGCGGGTGGACATCAACGGCCTGGTGCTCGCCGCGCTGCTGGTCGCCGAGATCGTGGTGATCCTCGTCTTCGACCTGGGTCAGCTCGGCAACCCGGCCGACGGTCAGGTGAGCTTCGCCGCCCTGTCGCCGGACAACCTCTTCGTGCCGGGGGTGGGCGCGGTGCTGGTGCTGGCCATCCTCGGGTTCGTCGGCTTCGAGTCCGCTGTGGTGTTCAGCGAGGAGAGCAAGGACCCGAAGCGGACGGTGCCACTGGCGACGTACCTCTCGGTGGCGATCATCGCCGGGCTGTACGCGCTCTCGTCCTGGACCATGACCGTCGCAGTCGGGCCGGACAAGATCGTCGCCGAGGCCGGCGAGCAGAGCGTCGGGCTGATCTTCAACCTGGCCGCCGCCCAGCTCGGCGACACCGCGGTCACCATCGGGCAGGTGCTCTTCCTGACCTCGGTGCTCGCCGCGATGATCTCGTTCCACAACACCACGGCCCGCTACACCTTCGCGCTGGGCCGGGAGCGGGTGCTGCCGGCGGTGTTCGGGCAGACCTCGCCGCGGACCGGCTCGCCCCGGGCCGCGTCGCTTGCGCAGAGCGTCCTTGGCCTGCTGGTCATCCTGCTCTACGCCGTCAACGGCTGGGACCCGGTGGTCCAGCTGTTCTTCTGGGGCGGCACCACAGGCGGGTTCGGCGTGCTGCTGCTGATCGCCACCACCTCGGTCGCGGTGATCGCCTACTTCGTCCGCCACGGCGGCGAGACCCTCTGGCGGCGGGCCATCGCGCCCGGCCTGGCCACCGTCGCGCTCGTCGTGATCATCTGGTTGGCCGTGTCGAACTTCGCCGACCTGCTGGGCGTCGCACCCGACTCCACCCTGCGCTGGGCACTGCCCGCCGTCTACCCGGTGGCGGCCGCGCTTGGCGTCGCGTGGGCGCTGCTGCTGCGCAGCAACCGTCCGGACACGTACGCCCGGATCGGTCTCGGCGCGGCGAGCGCCGCGGCGGCCGTGCGGTCGGCGGAGCAGCAGGCGCCGACGCCGGCCGGTGCGGAGGCGTCCCGATGAGCGTGACGATCGAACAGCTCGGGCCTGCGGACACGACGATGGTCGCCAACCGGATCGCGGAGGCGTTCACGGTCCTGGAGGTGACCTACTGGCTGGTGCCCGACGCGAGCAAGCGCGAGGCGGTGCTGGCCGGGGACTTCGAGATCCTTGTCGACCACGCGATGCGGCACGGGTTCGTGCACGCCACCGCGGACCGGGCCGGTGTCGCGGTCTGGCTCCCGTCGGTAGGTGAGCCGGCCCCGCCGCCGCCCGACTACGACGCCCGGCTCGCCGCCGCGTGCGGCGAGTGGACCGACCGGTTCCAGCATCTCGACGAGTTGTTCGCGGCGAACCATCCGCATCCGGACCACCACCACATGGCCTTCCTGGCCGTGCAGCCGGGGCGGCAGGGGCAGGGGTTGGGCACCGCGCTGATGAGGCACCACCACGCCTGGTTGGACGCCAACGGGATGCCCGCCTACCTGGAGGCGAGCAGTCCACGCAGCCGGGACCTGTACGCACGGCACGGTTACCGGGCCGGCGAGCCGTTCCGGGTGCCCGACGGCACGCCGTTCTGGCCGATGTGGCGGGAGCCCGCCGGCCGCTGACGGGACCGGCCGGGCCGCCTCCCCGCAGGGGAGCGACCCGGCCGGTACGCCGATCGGACGTCCTGACACACGATGAGGGGCCGGGGCCACGCTGACCCGGCCCCTCATCGTGTGGCGTTCAGGGCAGGCCCTCAGTAGGTGCCGTCGAGCTGACCGCGCAGCTTGGTCAGCGCCCGGGCCAGCAGCCGGGAGACGTGCATCTGCGACACGCCGATCTGGTCGGCGATCTGCGACTGGGTCAGGTTGCCGTAGAACCGCAGAGTGAGGATCTTCTGCTCCCGCTCGTCGAGCGTGGCCAGCGCGGGGCCGAGGGCGACCCGCAGCTCGGCAAGCTCGAACTCGTTGTCCTCGCCGCCGAGCATGTCACCCAGCTCGGTGGCCCGGTCACCGTCGCCGGTCGGGGTGGACAGCGACACCGCGTTGTACGCGCGGGCGCCCTCCAGGCCCTCCAGGACCTCTTCCTCGGTGAGCTTGAGGTGGGCGGCGATGTCGGCGACCGTCGGCGAGCGGCCGAGGGTCTGCAGCAGCGAGCTGTTGGCGTCGGAGATGGCCAGCCGCAGCTCCTGGAGGCGACGCGGCACCCGGATGTCCCAGGTGCGGTCGCGGAAGTGCCGCTTGAGCTCGCCGATGATGGTGGGGATCGCGTAGCCGGCGAAGTCGACGCCGCGGGACGGGTCGAACTTGTCGATGGCCTTGATGAGGCCGACGGCGGCGGTCTGCGCCAGGTCGTCGGTCGGCTCGCCCCGCCCGCTGTAGCGGTGGGCGAGGTGGTTGGCCAGCGGCAGCCAGGCCTCGATCGCCCGGTCGCGCAGCGTGGCGCGCGACGGGTGGTTGGCGGGCAGTGCGGCCATGGCGTTGAGCAGGTCTGCGGCGCTGTCGGTGAGCGCCCGCGGGTCCAGCTTGGTGGTGCTCGTCTGCTCGGCAGCCGTGGTGCTCGCCTGCTCGGTGATCGTTGGCGCGGTCATGGGTGGTCCTCCCTGCACCTCGTCCGCGGACAAAAAGACGTGACGCTTTGGTTTAACTTCGAATGGGCCGTTCGGGACTCACCTTAACCTGATCGGCTCCCGGAAATCTAGCCGAAAGGTTGATGCACTTAAGGCGTGTTGAGCAACAAAACGCCCCAAACGCGGCAACGACCGCGCAGGTTGTGAGGTCTCTTACCCGTTTAGCGCGCGATCCTGCGGCACCCGGTCATCCTGTCCGGCCCGACCGGTCGGTGTGCCACCCTCCGCCGACCGGTCAACATGAAATCCGACAACCGGGCAGCAGTGTCGACTATCCGTCGTTGTCCCGTCGGCGGGACCGGCCGTAGCGTCGCGGGGTAGACACCCGGTTCGGAGGCACCATGCTCGATCCAGCCGCTCCCCAGCTCGTCGTGAACAGTCGCACGCTCTACTTCAGCTGGTTGCCAGCGGATCCGGACGCGGTCGCCGCGCTGGTCCCCGCCGGGCTGCGTCCCCGTGCGGACCGGCAGGTGTTCCTCAACCAGTACGTCGTCGAGGACGAGACGCAGACCTCCGGCTTCGGCGCCTACTCGCTGACGTACCTCGGCGTCTCACTCGCCGGCGTGGACGCGCCCGGCGGGCTCAACGCGGGCGGCTGGTGGACCCACTACGTGGCCTCCAGCCGGCTGGTGCGCGAGTACGCCACCGCGCGGGGCGCCCCCGCGCTCGCCGGCCGGACCAGGATCGAGGTGAACGGCGAGGCGCTGCTCTCCGAGACCGAGGCGGAGGGGACGCCGCTGATCCGCGCCCGGTGTCGGGTGGGGGAGACCGGCCACGTGATCAGCAGCGGGCACCACCGCTACTTCACCTGCCGCGACGGTCAACTGCTCAGCTCGGTCTACCCGTTCGTGGCCGAGCCGGTCGCGCCGTTCGAGATCGAGTCGGTGGAGTTCCTGCAACCCCGGCACCCGATGTACGCGCTGCGCCCCGCGAACCCGCTGACAATCGGCTTCGGCTACTTCTCGCCGCGCTCCTCGTTCGCCTACCCGGGCGGGCTCACCGTGCACCCGGGTGAGGTCGGCCTGCCCGAGCCGGCCCGGCAGATTCACCAGGTGCCGGCCAACCTCGCGCGCAGCGGCCTGCCGTCGGGGTCGTAGACCAGCCGGTACACCGGCAGCGCCCAGGCGCGGGTGTACCAGGGCAGCCGCTCGGGCCGGTGCGGGCGCAGCCGGCCCGGCGGGCGGTCACCGACCTGGCCGCCGTCGTACCACAGTTGCAACGCGTCGGCCGCGGCCGTGACGGCCGCGACGGCGTCCGCCGGGTCGAGCAGGTCGCCGTCGTCCGCGCCGTCCGGGTCCCGGTCCAGGTGCTCGCGCCAGAGCCGCAGGCGCAGGTCCCGGGCGAAGGTCCGTGCCCCGTCGCCCCGACCCGCCGGGTCGGTGGGCGTCCGCTCGTCGCGCGTGTCGTCGAGCACCGCGCAGGACAACTCGCTGTCGTGCGTCCAGGAGCGGCGGTTGAAGTTGTCGCTGCCGACGCTGGCCCAGACGTCGTCGATTACGCAGACCTTCGCGTGCACGTAGACCGGAGTGCCGGCGTGGTTCTCCACGTCGAACACGTGCACCCGGTCCGGCGCGGCACGCTCGCACAACGACAGCGCCTGCTCACGGCCGACCATGTTGGGTGGCAGGGCGAGGCGGCCGTCCACGTCCGGGTGCCGGGGCACCACGGCGACCAGGTGCAGCTCGGGATTCTCCCGCAGCGCCTGGGCGAACAGGTTGGCCACCTCGGTCGACCAGAGGTACTGGTCCTCCAGGTAGATGAGTCGGCGCGCGCGGTGGACCGCCTTGGTGTAGCCCCGGGCAACGGTCCGCTCGCCGTCGGGCGCGAAGGAGTAGCGCGGTCGGACGGCGGGGTAGGTGCGCAGCACCTGGATCTGGTGCGGCCCGCACTCGGGCGGGTCGGCGGGCTGCTCGGGCAGCGGGTCCGGCCGCAGGTCGGCGCCGCGCAGCCGGTCCCGCGCGTACGCCATCGGGTTCTCCGAGTCCAGCGGCATCGGGTCGGTCCAGCGCTCCCGGAACAGGGTGTCCAGCGCGCCGACGACCGGGCCGCGCAGCGCGAGCTGCACGTCGTGCCAGGGCGGGTTCGAGCCGTACCGGGGGGACATCTGCACCGGCTGCGGGTCGCCGCCGTGCGCGGCGTCGTCGCGGCGGCTGTGGCACAGGTCGATCCCGCCGGCGAACGCGATGTCCCGCTCCGGGTCGTCCGGGTGCCGCAGCACCACGAGCTTCTGGTGGTGCGAGCCGCCACGGCGGACCCGCTGGTCGAGCAGCACCTCGCCGCCGGCCGCGGAGACCGTCTCGCTGAGGTTGCGGTTCTCGGCCTCGCTGTAGGCGAGCACGTCGAGGTGTGAGCGCCAGATCAGCCCCTTGACCACCACGCCGCGCTGCGCCGCCTGGGCGAAGAGCTGGGCAACTGTGGGGCCGTCCGGACGCAGTCGCTGGTCGGGGTCGCCCCGCCAGTCGGTGAAGAAGAGGTGGTCGCCGGCGGTCAGCGCCTCCACCTCGTCGACCAGCCGGTCGAAGTACGCCGCGCCGTGAATCAACGGCTCGGCGAGGTTTCCGCTGGTCCAGACGGGTAACCCAGAGACCGGGTTGGCCCGTTCCTGTGCGGTGAGGAACCAGTCCTGTAACGGCAACGTCCAGCCCCCCGGAGGTCGACAACGTCCTCACGGTAGGACCCCGGACGCGGGTCCGCATGCCAGGTCGGCCGACCGGTGACCTGGATGACGCTCACGCGACAACAGCCGAGGAGGCCACACCATGCCCCGCGACACAACGAACCCCGTGACCGAGTACCGCGAGCCGGCGGTGGAGAGCGAACGGGGTGCGCTGGTAGCGGTGTTGCTGATGGTGATTCTCGGGGTGGCGGGGATCTTCGCGGTCTCCTGAGGCGGCGGAGGGGGCAGCCGGTACGGCTCCGGCGCCTTGATCATCTCCAGATCGCCGATGTGGGGGCTTCCTCGCGGGCGGTTTCAAGCGGCGGTTGCAACCAGGTGCTTGTGGAGTACCTCGGCTGGATTCTGCCAGTCGAGGGTTTGGCGTGGTCGTCCGTTGAGTTCGCGGGCGACGGCGTCGAGGTCGTCCTGGGACCAGGTGCGGAAGTCGGTGCTGGAGCGGGGGAAGTACTGGCGTAGGAGACCGTTGGTGTTTTCGTTGCTGCCGCGTTGCCACGGGCTGTGGGGGTCGCAGAAGTAGACCTTGCAGTCGGTGGCCAGGGTGAACACGGGATGCCGGATCATCTCGATGCCCTGGTCCCAGGTCAGGGTCTTACGCAACTCGGCCGGCAGGCGGCGCATGAGACCGGTGAGGGTCTCGATGACCTGTTCACTGACCCGCGATTCGGGCAGAGCGCCGAGCATCACATACCGGGTGGCCCGCTCGACGAGGGTGACGATCGCGCTGGACCCTCGGGCGCCGATGACCAGGTCACCTTCCCAGTGCCCCGGCACGGCCCGGTCAGCGACCTCCGCCGGGCGAGTCGAGATGTGAAAGTCACGCACCCACGGGCGTCCCCGCAGCGCGCTGGCCTGTCGTGACTGCTGGCGGCGGCCGGTGCGTCCTGAGCGCAGAGCGACCTGCCGGGCGAGTTCTTGGCGCATCCCACCCCGGGCCTGGAAGTAAATCGCCTGGTAGATCGTCTCGTGTGACACCCACATCTCCGGTCTGTCGGGGAACTCCCGCCGCAACGACCGGGCGATCTGCTGCGGCGAATGCCGCTGCGTCAGACGATCCCTGACCGTCTCCCACAACGGCGGCCACGCCCGCCCCCACCTCGGACGCAACGTCCCCTCACGAAGACGCCGCGCCCGCTCATCCGCCTTGCCCTGAGCGTTGCGGTGACAGTACTTCCACCGATACACCCCACCCCACCCCTTCGGGTAGCCCACCCCCGCCACATACCCCGGAGCAGGACCATGCGGATGCCGCTGACCCGTCGGCACCCGACCCCCCGTACCGCAGTGATTCCGCGACAACTCCCGCCACACCGTCGAGCGATCCCGCCCGATCACCTGCCCGATCTGCGGACAACTCAACCCCTGACCGAACAACACCTCAATCTGCGCCCGCTCCGCGGACGACAACCTCTGCCCCGGCATGACCCCTCATCCTGACGAGAATCCACCCCGTTGCAACAACCACTTGAGCCCAAGGCGACGAGATGCCCCCACATACCCGGCCTGGAGTGGATCACCTAGCCCTCAGGGACGCGGGCCCTGGCCGTCGGTGTGCGGCACCCGCTCGGTGGGGATGACGCCGAGCCGGCCGGCCTTGAAGTCCTCGAACGCCTGGAGCAGCTCGTCCCGGGTGTTCATCACGAACGGGCCGTACTGCGCCACCGGCTCCCGGATGGGCTGACCACCCATGATGTAGAGGTCCAGCGCCGGCGTGTTGGCGTCCTGGTCACGGTCCGCGCCGAAGCGCAGCGCGTCGCCCGGACCGTGCACCGCGAGCTGACCGGTACGCACCGGCCGACGCTCGACGCCCACCGTTCCGCGCCCGCCCAGCACGTACACAAGCGCGTTGAACTCGGGCTGCCACGGCAGGTCGACCTGGGCGCCCGGCTGCACTGTGACGTGGGTGATGGTGATCGGCGTGAAGGTCGAACCCGGACCCCGGTGCCCGGCGATCTCACCGGCGATCACCCGGACCAGCGCGCCGCCGTCGGGCGTGGTGAGCAACGCCGACTCGCCGCCGCGGATGTCCTGGTAGCGGGGCGGGTTCATCTTGGCCGAGCGGGGCAGGTTGACCCAGAGCTGCGTGCCGTGGAAGAGCCCACCGCTCATCACCAGGTGCTCCGGCGGGGCCTCGATGTGCAGCAGCCCGCTGCCGGCAGTCATCCACTGGGTGTCACCGTCGGTGATGGTCCCGCCGCCACCCTGGGAGTCCTGGTGGTCGAAGATGCCGTCGATGATGTACGTGACGGTCTCGAAGCCGCGGTGCGGGTGCCACGGGGTGCCCTTGGGCTCGCCCGGCGCGTAGTCCACCTCGCCCATCTGGTCGAGGTGGATGAACGGGTCCAGGTCGGCCGTCGACACTCCGGCGAAGGCCCGGCGGACGGGGAAGCCCTCGCCCTCGAAGCCGCTGGGCGCGGTGGTCACCGTGCGGACCTTGCGGAAGGTGGTGGACTCGTCGAGCCGGGGCAGGCGGGGCAGGACGAGGACGTTGTCAACGGTGATCGCGGGCATCGGGAGGCTCCTTAACTCGTGGCGTGCGTGCTCGACGTGGCCCGGGCCGCCCGCAGGCGGGTGCCGAGCCGGTCGAAGATCCGGGTGAGGCAGGCGACCTCGGCGTCGTCGAGGTCGTCCATCAGGTGGGTACGCACCGACGCCAGATGGTGGGGTGCGGCTTCGGACAGGGTGAGCAGCCCGGCGGCGGTGAGCACGGCCTCGCTGCCGCGCCGGTCGTCCGGGCAGGCCTCCTTGCTCACCAGTCCGCGGCGCTGCATGGAGGAGATCTGGTACGTGAGGCGGCTGGGGGAGAAGACAAGTCGGCCGGCCAGCTCGCCCATCCGCAGTCGTTGTCCCGGCGCCTCGGAGAGCAGGACCAGCACGTGGTAGTCGGCGAAGCTGAGGTCGCTGTCGGCGCGCAGGTCGTCTTCCAGCTGGGTGAACAGGCGCTGGCTCGCCTCGATGTAGGCACGCCAGGCGGCCGCTCGGGTGCTGTCCAGGCTCTCTGTCACGCCCATGACGATAGCACTAGTTAAAAATTTAACTAGTGCTGCTGAGCCTCGTGTGCATCACGTCTGTCCGGTTGACTGGGTGATTGCTCCAGCTTTGAAGGAAGCCTGGGCAATCGGGCGGCGGAGCCGGTGCGGTGTGTGCGAGACTCCGGCCTCGTGGAACACGTGGAACTCTCCGCCGCCGACCTGCTGCTGCGCCCGTGGCGGGAGGCGGACGCCCCGGCGGTGCGCGACGCCCTGCGCGACCCGGCCATCGCCCAGTGGAACCCCCAGGGTGGCGGCCCGGTCGACGACCAGGCCGCCCTGTTCTGGGTGCGTCGCCGGGCCGACTGGTCGGGCGGCGACCACGCCTCCCTGGCCGTTGTCGACGCCGCAGGTGGCGAGCTGCTCGGCTCGGTGTCGCTGCACCACATCCACCACGGCGACGCCTCCATCGGCTACTGGACGACACCGGCGGCACGCGGACGCGGGGTGGCGACGCGGGCCGTCCTCCGGCTCACCGACTGGGCCTTCGGCGACCTGCGGCTGCACCGGGTGGAGCTGTGCCACGCCGTGGCCAACCCGGCCTCCTGCCGGGTCGCCGACCGGGCCGGCTACCGCGCCGAGGGGACGTTGCGCGAGTCGTACCAGTACGGTGACGGCCGCCGCTACGACGAGCACCTGCACGCCCGCCTGGCCACCGATCGCTGAGGCGGTAGCAGATCGACCTCGTCCCGGAGACGGCCGCGAGCGCGGGCGTACGGCTCGCCGAGATGACCCGGGCGATCCTGCCCTCGACGCCGTTCTGAGCAACTGGCCGTCACCGTGACGGCCCGGGCGGGCACGACAGGCATGCCCGCCCGGTCCGCACCCGGGTGCCTCCGCGCAGGTCAGGACGTCGTGGGCAGGCTGACGTTCACCAGCCAGTCGGTCCCGAACCTGTCGACGCACCTGCCGTACCGGGTGCCCCACGGCGATCCGGCCAACGGGACGGTGATGACACCGTGCGCGCAGAGCCGCTCCCAGTACCCGACGAGTTCCGCCTCGTCATCGCCGCCGAGGGTGATCGACGTGGTGCCGCGGGCGCCGTCGCCTGGTGTCCGGTCCGAGCCCATCAGCACGATCCCGGTCGCCCCTTTGAGCATCGCGTGCGCGACCAGGTCCTCAGGTGCCCCTTCGGTCGGCGCGCGCAGGTCGCCGAAGGTGGTGATCTGGAGGCTGCCGCCGAACACCGACTGGTAGAACTCCATCGCCTCGCGGGCGTTGCCGCCGAAGCTGAGGTACGGGCTGACGCGGGCGGTCATCGTCCGGCCTCTGCGGCGAGCGGGCGTCGCTGCGCGGTCCGCTGTCGGAGCAGGACGAAGCCCAGCCCCGCCAGGAACCAGGCGGCGAGGACGCCGAGGGGCGCCAGCGTGTGGGAGCCGTTGAAGTAACCGAAGTTGTTGACCGCGCGTACGGCCGCGCCCGGGGGGAGCTTCGCCGAGATCGCCTGTGCCCATCCCGGCAGCAGGTCGACGCCTATCGTCGCTCCGCTCGTCGCGTTGCCGATGGTGGTGAGGGTGAGCACGGCGAGCGCGATACCGATGGGGCCGAGCCAGGCCCCGAGGGCCTTCGTCGTGAAGGCGCTGGCGGCCGACAGCAGGATGAGCGACAGGGCGAGCAGCGGGAACGGTGCGGTCAGTGAGCCGTAGACCGGGCCGGCGACGATGGCCGCGATCACGCCGATCGCGACGGCGAATCCGCCCATCGCGGAGAGCCGGTGACGCAGGCGTACCTTCGTGGCCGCCGCGGTGAGCCCCTGCGCGAGGACGAACGACGAGAGAGTGACCCCGAACACCACGTAGAAGGCGGACAGCCCACGGCTGTCGTACGTCGCCAGCGGCACGATGTCGTTCTCCTGGACGGTCATGCCCGCCTGCCTGCCGAGGCCGGCGACGAGTTGCCTGGCGGCGCCGCTCTCACTGAACCCGCTCGCGCCGGCGTAGTCGAGCGTCAGCGTGCCGGGGGCGGTCCCGCTGAGCACCGCGACGGCGTCGCCGTTGTGGACCAGGGACTCTCCGGCCTCGACGGTGGCGACCTCCCTGACGGCGACGGCATCGCCGAAACCCCCGTGGGCGGTGGTGGCCAGCTGATCGCCGACCACCGCGATCGGCAGGCGGCTCGGCGCGGGATCGCGTTGCAACCCGACGTAGACGGCGATGAACGCCGTACCGATGATCAGCCCGGTGAGCACGAGCGGGATCCAGGCTAGGCGCTGCGTGGTGACGGGCATTTCCGCCCCGGTAGGTGGATCGGTTGGCGACGTCATGGGTGCTTCCTCGGGTAGTGTGGTTTGAATGTCCAACCAGACGAACCGTAGCACCGACGGTTTGAAATCCAAACCGTCGCGGGACACTCTCGCTGTGGCGCTCGACGCAGTGAACGACAGGTGGTCGCTGCACATCGTGCGAGCGCTCGCCTTCGGGGCCTCCCGGTACACCGAGATCCTGCGAGCGGTAGGCGCTCCCCGGGACGTCCTCGCCGCGCGGCTGCGAAAGCTCGCCGAGACCGGCATCCTGCGGGCGCGATCGAGCGAGGACGGCAAGGTCGCGGGGTACGAGCTCACGCAGAAGGGCCGGGATCTCGGGCAGGTCATCCTCGTGCTCAAGCGCTGGGGTGACACCTACAGCGATGCCGACGTGCCCACTGTCGACTTCATCCATGATGTTTGCGATGAGGTGTTCGTCGCGGAAGTCCGTTGCCAGGCGTGCGGCAGGCCCCTCCGGTCCGGAGAGTTGTCCCTCGATCAGGAGTCCGCCGGATGCTGACCGATCTGGAGCTGGCCGACTGGCGGGAGCGGGTGGCCCGGCTGTACCTGTCCGACGTCGACCTGGCCGGCTTCCGCGCCGGCCGCGACCAACTCTTCGCCACCCACCCGCAGAGCCCGATCCCGCCTGCCGAGCGGCCCGGCTTCCCCGGTGTGCGGTACTACCCGCCCAACCCCCAGGCTGTTGTCGAGGCGCCGCTGCGGGCGGCCACCGGCGAGCTGCGGGTGGACACCGGCGGCCCGGACGGGGTCGTCGCGTACCGGCGGGTCGCGGTGGCCGAGACGCCGTGGGGTCCGCTGACGCTGTGGTGGATCGAGGCGTACGGGGGAGGGCTGTTCGTGCCGCTGCGCGACGGCACCTGCGGGCAGGAGACCTACGGCGGAGGGCGGTACCTCACCGACACGGTGAAGGGCACCTTCGGCCGGGGCGTCGAGCTGCTGCCCGGCGACCGGGTCCGGCTGGACGCCAACTACCTCTACAACCCGAGCTGCGCGTACGACGACCGCTGGGCCTGCCCCCTCGCACCGCCGGAGAACCGGGTCGAGGTGCCGTTGGCGGCCGGTGAGCTGGCGTACCACGACTGACCGACCGCCCCGGCGCGCTGCCGGGACGGTCGGTCGCGCCGCACGGCCGGGACTGTCGTGCCGGTGGCTCAGCGCCGCCGGGACGGCCGGTCCGGCCGATGGCTCAGCGGGCGTTCGCGGGCGTCGAGCCGGGCACCTGCATCCGACCCAGCAGCTGCCGGGCCTGGTCGGCGAGCTGCGCGTCGACTGTCACCGCGTACTGGCCGGCGCGCAGCGAACTGGCCGAGGTGAAGTCGCGTTGCCCGCCGGTCATCGCG
Organism: Micromonospora lupini; assembly: GCF_026342015.1. Classification (NCBI taxonomy): domain Bacteria; kingdom Bacillati; phylum Actinomycetota; class Actinomycetes; order Micromonosporales; family Micromonosporaceae; genus Micromonospora; species Micromonospora lupini. Next base: position 251,010 of record NZ_JAPENL010000003.1, on the reverse strand, counting down.
TGCGCGACAGCGCCGAACACGGCGCCCCAGATCGCACCGATGACCAGGCCGACAAGGATCACCGCCAGCCAGTTGCCCACGGTGAAGATGCCGAACAGCAGGCCGATGAAGAGCCCGAACCAGGCGCCGGTGCCGGCGCCGAGCAGGGCGGCGCGGCCGGTGGTCATCCGCCCGAGCACCGTCTCCACGAGCGTGAGGTTCGTGCCGACGATGGCGCTGTGCTCCACCGGGAAGCGGTTGTCGGCCAGATAGTCGACGACCTTCTGGGCGGACGGATAGTCCGGATACGAGCCGATCGTCACGGTGGCGGGACCGCCCTGCGGCCCGTGCCCGTCCCCGGCCGGCGTCGACAGGTGGCCTGCCGGCCCGGACGGAAGTACGTCGCCACTCTGTGTGCCGGACCGCCACGCGGCGGCCGGCCCCGAAGCTGAGGTCATGAGCATCCTCCCTCGTCAGCCGACCGCGTTCCCGCCAGTGCCGAGCGGTAACGCCCGCCGGGCGTCGGGGGGCGGGGCCGAGCGAGGCATGTGCGGGGACGGTCCGGGTAGGCAGGCGGGTGCAGAGCGGACAGATCAGCGACCACGGTCTCCTCGCCGACGGCCGTACGGCGGCGTTGGTGGACCGCGCGGGCTCGGTGAACTGGTGGTGCCCGGGCCGGTTCGACGCGCCGTCGGTGTTCGCGCGGCTGATCGGCGACAACGCCGGGCACTGGTCGATCCGACCGGAGGGGGACTTCACTGTCGAACGCTGCTACCTCGACGGCACCCTCGTGCTGCGGACCGTCTTCCGCACCGCCCAGGGCGAGGTGGAGTTGACCGACGCGCTCGCACTGGAGCCCGGCGCGCGGGAGCACGACATCGGGCTGCGCTCGCCCCAGGTGCTGGTCCGCAGTGTGCGGGGTCTGTCCGGCGAGGTGCCGATGTGTGTGCAGTACCGACCCCGCTTCGAGTACGGGCGCACCACGCCGTTCCTCGTCGAGCGGGACGGGATCGTGGAGGCCGTCGGCGGGGCCAGTCGGCTCACGCTGGTCAGCGGCCTGGGGCTGACCTTCGGCGACGGCGAGGCCACCGCGACGTTCGCCGTCCGCGCCGGCACCACCCACAACTTCGCCCTCGGGTACGCCCCGACGTACGACGCCCAGCCGCCGCAGGTGCCCGAGGCCGACCAGACGATCGCCGACACGGCCGAGGGATGGCGCTCCTGGGTCCGGCAGCACGAGTACCACGGGGTCTACGCCGAGCAGGTCCGGCGCAGCGCGCTTGTCGTGCAGGGCATGACGTACCGACCAAGCGGCGCGGTGGTCGCCTCGGTGACCACCTCGCTTCCGGAGAAGCTCGGCGGGGACCGGAACTACGACTACCGCTACGTCTGGGTGCGCGACTTCACCCTGACGCTGCGGGCGCTGTGGCGCACCGCCTGTTACGACGAGGTGCAGCGGCAGTTCACCTGGTTGGGTCGGGCGATGGGCCGGATCGACGAGGAGCCGGTGCCGATCATGTACGGGGTACTGGGGGAGCGGGACCTCACCGAGCACCGCCTGGATCAGCTCGCCGGTTACCGCGACAGCCCGCCGGTGATGATCGGCAACGACGCGTGGCGGCAGCGACAGAACGACATCTACGGTGAGGCGTTGGACGCCGCCTGGCTGATGCGCGACCGGCTGGAGCCGTTGGAGCCGGACGTCTACCACCTGCTCCGGTCGCTCGTCGACAAGGCGGAGCGGGACTGGAAGCTGCCGGATGCGGGGATGTGGGAGGAGCGCGGGATCCAACGCCACCACGTGTCCTCGAAGGTGCAGTGCTGGGTGGCCCTGGACCGGGCGGTCCGCTTCGGTGAACGGCTCGGTGGGCCGTCGGACGTGGCCCGCTGGGCGGCAGCCCGCGACGAGGTGCGTGCGGCGGTGCTGGACCAGGGATGGAGCGACAGGCGCGGAGCGTACACCGGCAGTTTCGAGTCCGAGGACCTGGACGCGTCGGTGCTGATCATGCCGCTGGTGGGGTTCCTCCCGGCCGACGACCCGCGGATGCGCTCGACGATCCGCGCGGTGGAGGAGCAGCTGTCGCACGACGGCCTGTTGCGGCGCTGGGACGGCGACCCGGCGGGATTCGTCATCTGCTCGTTCTGGCTGGTGTGCTGCCTGGCGCTCGCCGGTGAGCGGGACCGGGCGCACGAGTTGTTCGACGCGCTGGCCGGGCGGCTCAACGACCTCGGCCTGTTCGCCGAGCAGATCGACCCGTTGACCGGGGAGCAGCTGGGCAACTTCCCCCAGGCGTTCTCGCACATCGGCCTGATCAACGCCGCCGGTGTGCTCAGTGACGTCGAGCAGAACCCGGCCCTGCGCGGTCTCGGCATGCCGCCGGCGTACTTCACCCCGATGTCGCGCTGAACCGCCCGCGGGCGAACGCGCCGAGCGTCCCCGGGTGGACGGGCCCGGCTCGGGGGATGATGCCGGCATGAGGCTGGTGCTCACGGCGGACACGCATCTCCCCAAGCGAGCCCGGGACCTCCCGGGGCCGCTCTGGACGGCGATCGAGGCGGCGGACGTGGTGCTGCACGCAGGCGACTGGGTCGACGAGTCGCTGCTGGACGCCATGACCGCCCGCGCGCGGCGGCTCATCGGCGTGTACGGCAACAACGACGGCCCGGCGCTGCGCGCCCGGCTGCCGGAGGTGGCCCGCGTCGACCTCGACGGGCTGCGGGTCGCCGTGGTGCACGAGACGGGCCCCCGCACCGGCCGGGAGCAGCGGTGCGCGGCTCGCTTTCCCGACGTCGACCTGCTGGTCTTCGGGCACTCGCACATCCCGTGGGACAGCGTGGCGCCCGGTGGGCTGCGCCTGCTCAACCCCGGGTCGCCCACCGACCGCCGCTCCCAGCCGCACGCCACCTACCTGGCGGCCGAGACGACCGGAGCCCGCCTGACGCGCGTCCGGTTGCACACCCTGCCGCGTCCCTGACCCGTCGGCCTACTGGCCGCGGCCCGTCTCGGCCTGGAGCTCGTCGATCCGCTTGGACGCCTCGGCCTTGGTCAGGTCGTCCGGCAGCGTCGCGTCCGCCTCCCGTGCCAGCGTGGCCAGGTACGACTCCTGCGCCGCCGTGGGCGGCTCGTCGCCGGTGACCCACTCGTCGGGGTCCTTGATCGCGCCACGCGGGTCGGGCTGGTCGTTGCTGCGGTCCGTCATCATCATCACCCTTTCTTCGAACAGGTGTGCCAGTACCCCGATCGCCGCCGGTTCATGCCCGTCCGCCGCGACCGTCGGCACCTACGATCACCTGATGAGCGTGAACTCCTCGGGCGTGGTGGTGGTCGGGGCGGGCATCGCCGGAGTGGCCTGCGCGGTGGAACTGGTCCGGGCCGGGGTGCCGGTGCAGGTCCGTGAACGGGGGCACGTCCGCGGCGGCCGGATGGCCAGCAAACGTTTCGACGGCCGTCCCGCCGACATCGGCGCCGCGTACTTCACCGCAAGCGACCCGGACTTCACCGCGGTGGTCGACGAGTGGCGTGCCGCCGGCCTGGCCCGGGAGTGGACCGACACCTTCTGGTCGTACGACGCGAACGGCCGTCACGACGTGCCCGGTCCGCTGCGCTACGCCGCGCCACGCGGGCTGCGGTCGCTTGTCGAGCACCTGGCCGGCGCGGTGCCGGTGACAGTCGACCGGTTGGTGCTCGCCGTGGAGCCCGGCCCGGCAGTCGACGGCGAGCCGTGCGCGGCGGTCGCCCTCGCCATGCCGGGGCCGCAGGCCGCCCTGCTGCTCGATCCCGCCCTGGCCGACGCCACACGTGTCGTACAGGCGCAGACCTGGTCGCCGGCCCTGGCCGCGGTGCTGCGTTTCCCGTCCCGGCGCTGGCCGCGCTTCCACGGCGCGTTCGTCAACGACCATCCGGTGCTCAACCTCATCTGCGACGACGGCGACCGGCGCGGTGACGATGCGCCGGTGCTGGTGGCGCACACCGTGCCGGAGTTCGCCGCCGGGCACCTGGCTCAGCCCTCCGGCGCCGGACCGGCGATCGAGCAGGCAGTCCGGGACCTGCTGGGCCTGGCCGAGAAGGCCACCGACGTGCACGTGCACCGCTGGACGTACGCCAAGCCGGCAGGTGACGTCACCGGGAACACCCACCACCTCGACGCCGACGGGATCGGCCTGGCCGGCGACGCGTTCGGCAAGCCCCGCGTGCAGAGCGCCTGGCGCTCCGGCCGCGACCTCGGCCGGGCGCTGGCGGCCCGCCTGGGCTGACCGCCGCCCGGCCGCTCGCGCTCACGGGCGCCCGGCGGCGGCGACGGGCTCGGCGGACTCGTCCCGTTCGGACGGGTCCTCGGTCCGCTCACCCTCCCGGTCCAGCAACTGCATGACCGGGGTCGCCGCGACGCCGTGCACCACCACCGAGACGAGGACCACCAGCCCGACCATCGCCCACAGCAGCTCCGCCTGCGGAAAGTCCGCCTTCGTGGTGGCGTACGCCAGGTAGTAGAACGAGCCCACGCCGCGGATGCCGAACAGCGAGATCACCCAGTGCTCGGCCGGTCGGCCCGGCGCACCGCGCAGCGACAACCAGCCGAAGGCCGGCCGGACCAGGAAGACAAGCGCCAGCCCGACGGCCGCGGCCGGCCAGGTCAGCGGTGCGAGCAGGCCGCCCACGATCGCGCCGCCGAGCAGCAACAGCAAGACCAGGGTGAGCAGCCGTTCGACCTGCTCGGCGAAGTCGTGCAGCACCGAATGGAACTCGTGGGTCCGTTCGGCGGCCCGGATGGCGCGCGCGGCCACGAACACCGCCAGGAAGCCGTACCCGCCGGCCACCTCCACCAGCCCGTACGCCAGGAAGGTGGCGGCCAGCGCCAGGAAACCCTCGGCGTGCCGGGCCAGCCGCAGCTTGCTGGGCGCCCGGAAGAACAACTTGCCGAGCAACCAGCCGATGAGCAGGCCGCCGCCCACACCGACGCCCACCTTCCAGAGCACGTCGACGGTGAACCACTCGGCCAGCCACGCGCGCGGGGCGAGGCTTGTCGAGGCGATCGCGATGGCCGCGTAGACGAACGGGAACGCCAGCCCGTCGTTGAGGCCCGCCTCCGAGGTCAGGGCGAAGCGGACCTCGTCCTCGGAGTCCTCCACGTCGGTCGGCTCGCCGACCTGCACGTCGGCGGCGAGCACCGGATCGGTGGGCGCCAGCGCGGCGCCCAACAGCAGCGCCGCGGCCGGCACCAGGCCGGCCCACCACCATCCGAGCAGCGCCACCGCCGCGATGCACAGCGGCATCGCGATGGCCAGCAGCCGCCAAGTGGACGACCACCGGGCCCAGCTCAACGGCCTGTCGATCTTCAACCCGGCGCCCATCAGGGCGACGATCACCCCGATCTCGGTCAGGTGGGTGGTCAGCTCGGGATGTGCCAGCGGATCCGGTGTCGGGAGCCCGACCGGCAGGAGGAAGACCAGCATGCCGAGGGCGAGGAACGCGATAGGCATGGACAGTGGGCGGCGCTCCAACACCCGGGGCAGGATGCCCGCGAGCAGCGCGCCCACTCCCACAAGCGCGAACGCGACGTCTACCGGCTCCACGGACACCACCTCTCGCCGCACCCGCGCGGTGCGGGCAGGTGGCCACAGTCCATGCCCCGCAAGACTTCCGGCTATGCGTGTGCGCCGCGGTCAACCGGTGTGACAGTCACCTCGGCCGGGCGAGCGGGGAATCCGCCAGCTCGGCCAGGAGCGCGGCCGGATCGTCGTAGACCGCCACCGCGCCGGCGCCGGCGAGTTCCCCCCGGCTGGTGCCGCCGCAGGTCAAGCCGACGCACGGGATGTTCAGCTTGCCGGCCGCGGCGACGTCCCAGACCGAGTCGCCGACGAAGACGACGCGCTCGGCGGTCAACCCGGACTGCTCCAGCGCGGCCTCGAGAATGTCCGGCGCGGGTTTGCTCTCCTGCGCGTCCGCCGAGGAGGTGACCGTGTCCACGACGTCGTCGGCGTTCAGGGCCCGGCGCAGCGCACCCACCTCGTGTTCCGCGGCGGAGCTGGCGAGCACCACCCGCAGTCCCCGCTCGGCGCACGCCCGCAGGAGGTCCGCCGCCCCGGGCAGCGGAGTCAGCCGTTCCCAGTACTCGGTGTACAGGGTGTCGTGCGCATCGCGCAGCTTCGGGTCGTCGTCGCGGTCGCGCTCCGGGCCGAGCAGGTGGTCCAGCAGCTTGTCCGAGCCCATCCCGATCGAGCGGTGCACGGTCGCCATCGGCACCTGGTGGTCGGCCTGGCGCAGCGCCTCCCACCAGCTCACCGTGTGCAGGTAGGTGGTGTCGACGAGCGTCCCGTCGATGTCGAAGAGCACTCCGTGGGGTTGTTCGGTGGCCATGGGCGCACTCCTACCCGTTCCGCGGTCGGCTGATTCGTCCGGGCCCGCCGACGCCGGCCGACCTCAGCGGGGCTCGGCCGGCGGGACGAGGATCTCGAACCAGACTGTGGACCCACGGACCGACGGGTCGGTGCCCCAGGCGTCGCTCAGCTCCTCGATCAGGCCCAACCCGCGCCCGCGACTGCTCAACGTGTCGGTGCGGGCCCGGGTCACGGTGCCCCGGGTCCCGGAATCGGCGACCGAGACCAGCAGCCGCTCCGGACTGAGGTCGATCTCCACACGGGCGGCCGTGCCGGCGTGCAACAGCGCGTTCGTGGTCAGCTCGCTGGTGCACAGGACCGCTGCGCCGATCACCGACTCGGGCACCTGCCACTCGGTGAGCTGGCCGGTCATCCAGTGCCGGACCCGGCTGGGCGCGGTCGGCTCGGCCGGCACCTCCATCGCCGTCGACCGGCTCGGCTTGAGCGCGTGCTCGACCGCCAGCACTGCCACGTCGTCCTCGGTGCCGCCGGACACCGCGGCGGTGGCCACCGCGCAGAGGGCGCGCGGGTCACTGGTGCCGGCCTTGGCCACGGCGTCGCCCAGGGCGTCCAGCCCGGCGGTCAGGCTCTGCCGCCGGCGCTCCACCACCCCGTCGCTGAACAGCAGAAGGGTGTCGCCGGGCGGGAACGCGACAGTGACGGTGGTCGGCCGCCCAGCCAGCCCCAGCGGGGGACCGGCCGGCAGGTCCACGTACTCGGCGTGCGACAGGCCGTCCGCTGTGCAGCGGCGGATCAGCGGAGCGGGATGACCGGCGCTGGCCAGGGTCAGCTCCCGCCGGTCGGCGTCGATGACCCCGAACGCGACGGTGACGAACAGCTCGTGGGTGCCGGCCTCCACGCCGAGGCTGGTCACCAGCCGGTCCAGCCCGGCCAGCACCGCGTCCGGCGCGGGGTCGGCCAGGGCCAGTGCCCGCAGTGCCGCCCGTACCTGCCCCATCCGCGCCGCGGCCTGCACGTCGTGCCCGGCGACGTCGCCCAACACCACGCCCAGCGCGCCGGTGGGCAGCAGGAACGCGTCGTAGAAGTCGCCGCCGGCCGCGTTGCCGTCCACCCCCGGGTCGTAGCGGGCCGCGATCCGCAGCCGGGGCAGGTCGGGGAGGTGCTCCGGCAGCATGCTTCGTTGCAGCAACTGGGCGGTGCCGTGCTGGGTCTCGAACCGCCGGGCCCGCTCCGCGGCCTGACCGATCAGCTCGGCAGAGGCGGCCAGCAGTGCCCGTTCGGCGGCCGACCAGGAGTGCGGGACCTGGTAACCGACAGTCAGCCCACCCCGGATCACCGCCGTGCCCAGCGGCAGCACGGCCATCGACCGGACCTTCTGGTCGTGACGGTCCACGGCCGTCTCGCGCAGCGGCTGTCCGTCGCGCGTGAACGACGGCTCGCCCGAGCGGGCCGCGAGCGCGACCGGGCTCGACCAGTCCGCCGGCGCCCGCCGCCACAGCGGCGGCAACCGCTCGTCGGCCTCGTCCATCAGCTCGCCACGGACCCGGCGCACCATCCGCCAGCCGCCGCCACCCTCGTCGACCACGAACGCGACCCGGTCGGCGTCGAACGTGGTGATGGTGTGACGCAGCGCGACCCGAGCCACGTCGTCGAGGGTGAGGGTGCCGGCGAGCGCGGCGGCGACCTCGCTGAGACTCTGCAACTGCTCGGTCACGTGTGTGGTTTCGGCGGCGACCGTCAGGATTCCCACGATCTGCCCGGCGCTGTCCCGTACGGCGGAGTGCCCCCGGGTGAAGACCACCTGCTCGACCACCCCGGAGCTGTCCCGGACCAGGGGGAGCATTGACTCCTTCTCCAGGAACGGCACACCCTGCCGGTAGGCGCGTTCGATCACGTCACCGAAGCCGGGCAGCGCCCAGACCTCCGCGTACACCTCGGCGGCCGGGCGGCCGAGGGCAGCCGGGTGTTTGCTCCCCAACAACTCGGCGTAGCCGTCGTTGTAGAGCAGGACGAGGTCGTCGCCGTACGCCAGTGCCATCGGCATCGGCGAGGCGAGGACAAGCTCGACCACGGCGCGGACCGCCGGATCCCACCTCGCACGCGGCCCGAGGGGGGTGTCGGACCAGTCGTGGGCGAGCACGGCGGCCGCACCGGGCCCGGTGGATGCGCCGGGGACCGGAATCGCTGGCGTGGGGACTCGCCCGACCGTTCCTGGCATGGTCGCAGCCTAGCCGGCCGTCGGCCAGCCGCATCCGATCATGTGCGCGGGTCGCGGCCGACCGCCGCGTGGTGACTGTTCGGGCAGGTCAGGGCCCCTGTTTGTCGACTTGTCGGAAAAATGGCAGCGAGCCGCGCGGACTGCCGTACCGGTGGCCGGGTATGCGCCCGGCGCAGTCCATGCGACAGGAGGGACATCATGCTGAAAACCCTCGCGGTTCGGCAGGCCGACATCGGCGATGCCATCGCCGACACCTGGAGGTCGGTGCTGCTCTTCATCCCGAAGGCAGTGGCCTTCATCGTCATCCTCGTGGTCGGCTGGCTCATCGCCAGAGCGGTCCTCAAGATCGTGGATGCGGTGTTGGAACGGGTGCGGTTCGACCAGGCGGTCGAACGCGGAGGCATCAAACGGGCACTTGAGAGAACGAAGTACGACGCCAGCGACATCCTGGCCAGGCTGGCGTACTACGCCGTCCTGCTGTTCACCCTGCAGTTCGCCTTCGGAGTCTGGGGACCCAACGCGATCAGTGACCTGATCAGCGGTGTGGTGGCCTGGCTGCCGCGCGCGTTCATCGCGATCGTCATCGTGGTGGTCGCGGCAGCGATCGCCAACGCTGCCCGGGATCTGGTCACCGGGGCGCTGGGCGGGCTCTCGTACGGCAAGGTCCTGGCCGACCTGACGGCGATCTTCATCATCGCGCTTGGCGTGATCGCCGCGCTGAACCAGGTGGGTATCGCCACCACGGTCACCACTCCGGTGCTGATCGCGGTGCTCGCCACGGTCGCCGGCATCCTGATCGTCGGCGTCGGCGGTGGTCTCGTGAAGCCGATGCAGAACCGCTGGGACGGCTGGCTCGACCGGGCCGCACAGGAAGCCCGGGCGGTGCAGGAGCACCGGCGGGCCAACGCTGCCGGGCGCGGCGACATGGAGCGGCAGATGGCCGACCGTGGCGGCGACCGGACCCAGGCCATGCCCCGGGTCGACGAGCAGTCGACGATGTCCGGTGGGCGCGGCACGTACCAGTCCGGTGCGGCCGACGAGACCCAGCAGTACCGCCCGTAGCGGGGCGCGACGGCACGATCGTGAGGGGGAGGGCGTCCGCGTCGCGGACGCCCTCCCCGCGTCGCGAGTGGTACGGGGTGACCGGCAGGTCAGGAACGGTCGAGCGAACGGGCCAGCGCGCAGACGGCGACGAGCCGGGCGAGCGGCCACTCCGGCTCGCTCCAGTCCACCGGCCCCCGCGGGGGCGTCCACCCGTGCTCCAGGGCGGCCTCGCGTACTCCCTCGGCGTAGCCGGCGAGCGTCGCGGCGGTCAACGGCCGCCGGTCACCGTCCAGGCTGTCCCGCACGGCGGCGGCGTGCTGGTCGACAAGCGCCAGCAGTCCGGGACGCGCGGCGGCGGCGGCGAGGCCGGCGGTGCCCACGGAGACGGTGAGGGCAGCCAGGGTGGACCGCGCCGACTCGACTGCGGTCCGGGAGGCGACCCGGTTGAACGACACACGCATGGTGACCGAGGCTAACCGACAGGTGACCGGGTCGGCCTCGGCCGCTCGGCGGGTGTCGGCTGTGTCACCGGACGAGTCGGGGCTGGCCGCGGGGGTTGATCCGGCACAGACGGGGCAGCAGTCAAGGGACGGCGCAGCGTGGCACGGACCACGGGCGACGCCTGGTGAGCGACAGCAGCAGGGAGGCACCGATGGGGGAACCGACGGACGGGCCGGACGAGCGGCACCGGCGGCCGGCGGGCGTGAGCGACCAGACTGTCGCCGCGCTGGGCAAGCTCAGCGAGGCGCTGGAGTGCGTGGAACGGGCCCGTGGCCACCTGTACTCGCTACACCAGCTGATCGGGCACGCCGACCTGATGCTCGACGAGGCGGTGGAGCAGTTTCGTGCCGCCGGCCATCCGCACATCGCCGAACGGATCGACACCGAACTGCTCGGCCGCAACGTGATCGCCGGCCGGTGGACGTTCCAGATCGTCGAGGACTTCGACGACGGCTACCACGCGCTGTTCCGCGAGCTGGACCGGCAGGCCCGTGACGAGTTGGTGGGCGGGCGGCGTCACCTGTACGAGGCGGAGATGAAGGAGCGCCGCCGCACCCGGGGTCGGCCGGGACACGAGGCCCGGCCGGCCGAAGCGCGCTAGTCGCCTGTCGCGTTGGCCGGCCGGCGGCGGGCTGCGTCGTCGGCGATGATCACGGTCGCCACCATGAGCGCGACGCAGAGGCTGAACAGCCAGGACTCGTCGGAGACGAGCCAGGCCGACAGGGGCGCCTGCAGCGCGGCGAGCAGGAAGCCGAGCCAGGCGAGGCGGCGCTGACGCGTGGAGAGGATTCCGGAGCCTTGATGCATCCCGAAATTCTTACGCGAACTGGCCCGTTTGCCGTCCCCCGATCGGCCGATTCTGGCTGAGCTGTCCGCTTTCCCAGCCGTCCGGACACCAGTTCTTGTCGCGACGCACGAGCGGCTCCCACCTTCGATAGGGTGCGCTGCGGCAGGATGGTCTGCCGTGTCCATCTCGCCCGCGCCACCGCGCGCCACGCTGCTCCTGCTGGCCTACCTCGCGTTCGTCAGCCTCGGCCTGCCCGACGGGCTGCTCGGCGTCGGCTGGCCGTCGATCCGAGCGGACCTCGGCGTACCCACCGAGGCCGTCGGGCTGCTGCTCACCGCAGGCACTGTCGGCTACCTCACCTCCAGCGTGCTGGCCGGGTTCACGCTGGCCCGCGTCGGCGTGGGCGCGCTGCTCGCCGGCAGCACCCTGCTTGCCAGCCTGGCGCTCACCGGTTACGCCGTGAGTCCCGGGCTGGTCGTGCTCGTGGGCTGCGCCCTGCTGCTGGGGCTGGGCTCCGGCGCGGTCGACTCCGGGCTCAACGCGTACGCCGCCGGGGCCTTCGGCCCGCGACACATGAACTGGCTGCACGCCTTCTTCGGCCTCGGCGTGGCGATCGGTCCACTGATCATGACGGCGGCGCTCAGCGCCGGGCTGGCGTGGCGGTGGGGGTACGGCATCGTGTCCGGCGCGCAACTCGCCCTCGCCACCGCCTTCGCGCTCACCGTACGCGCGTGGCAGCGCCGCGATCCGGCCCCCGAGGCGGGCGGGGCGACGACAGGCGCCGCGCAGGCGGTCCGGGTGCCCGTTCTCGCCACGCTGCGGCTGCCGGCGGTCTGGTCCGGGGCGCTGGCCTTCGCGCTGTACGTGGCCATCGAGGTGTCCGCCGGACTCTGGGCGTTCCTGCTGCTCACGCAGGGTCGTGGTCTGAGCGCCGCTGTGGCGGGCGGCTGCGTCTCCGCGTACTGGGGCAGTCTCTTCGTCGGCCGGGTGGTGCAGGGCGTGGTGGCCGAGCGGCTGGGGCCCCGGTTGGTGTTGCGGGTCAGCCTGGCCGGCATGGCCGTCGGTGCGGCGCTGATCGCGGTGCCCGGGTCGGCGGCGCTGGCCGTGCTCGGCCTGGTCGTGGTCGGCTTCGCCGCCGCGCCGGTGTTTCCGCTGCTCACCCTCACCACCGCCGACCGGGTCGGCGCGGCGCACGCCGACCGGGCCATCGGGCTCCAGATCGGCGCCTCCGGTCTGGGCGCGGCGCTCGTCCCCGGCGGGCTCGGCGTGCTGATCAGCACCATGTCCGTGCAGGTGCTCGGCCCGGCCCTGGTGGTGCTCGCGCTGGCGCTGATCCTGCTCTACGAGCTGGGCGCCCGCCGGCCCGCCGCCGGAGGCGGGCCGGGGCAGACCGACGCCGCCGCCGGGTCGGAGCGGACCGGTGCCACCAGCGGGCCAGGACAGACCGCCGCCGGGTCGGAGCGGACCGGTGCCACCAGCGGGCCAGGACAGACCGCCGCCGGGTCGGAGCGGACCGGTTCCGGTGCGGCCGGGGCGCCGGCCCAGTCTCGGACCTCGGCGCCCGACGCGGACTATCCGTTGTCCGGTCCGGTCCGGCCGGTCGTCGACGGGCGGTAGGCGCGCTGGGGGTCGGTCGGCTCCCGGCCCGCGCCCTCGGCCTGACCGTCGCGGTCGGCCGCCGCGGGTCCGTGCCCGAAGGCAGCCTCCTCACCGGCGTCGTTGCCGGTCACGTCGTCGGCCTGCCCGTCGATGCTGGAGCCCGCCACGGCGCGCTCCAACTCCTCAAGCGGAAGCCGTTCCTCGTCGCGCCACACCCTGTCGTCGGTCATGACATCAGCCGTACCCGGGCGCGATGATCGCAAACGGGCGCCGGCCCGGCCCGGAACGCCACGATGGCCGCCGGACATCCGGCGGCCATCGTCGTTGGTGCGTGGGATCACGGCTGCGGGCGGTCCACCGAGCCACGCCACGCGCCGGTCTCCTGACCGCGACGCTCGATGTACGTCTTGAACCGCTCCAGGTCGCCCTTGGCCCGCCTGTCGACGATGCCGAGCTTGTCGCCGGCCTGCTCGACCACCCCGTGCGGCTCGAACTCGAGCTGGAGGGTGACCCGGGTCTTGCTCTCGTCCAGGCGGTGGAAGGTCACCACACCGGCCTGCTGGGTGCCGCCCGTGGAGCGCCAGGCGACCCGCTCGTCGGGGAGCTGCTCGGTGATCTCGGCGTCGAACTCGCGCTTCACACCGGCGATGTCCACGGTCCAGTGGGTCATCGTGTCGGAGACCTGCCGGACCTCCTGCACACCCTCCATGAACTGGGGGAACTCCTCGAACTGCGTCCACTGGTCGTACGCGGTGCGTACGGGTACGGAAACGTCCACGTGTTCGGTAACGCCACTCATCAGGAAACCTCCATCAGTCGCTGGTGATGACCGGGTCGGGGGACGACCCTGCTCACCAGCGGGTTGTCTCGTTCTTGTGGCCGAGCGCGGCCCACACCTCGGAGACCGTCTGGTACTCGGTGCCCTCGGGCAGCCGCTCCAGCGCCGCCACGACGTCGTCCGGCGCCTCGTTCTCGCGGGCGCTGGCGATGAGCACCAGTCGGTCGCCCGGCAGCGCGCTCATCGAGATGAACCGGCCGAGCCGGCTGCGTTGCTCGACGTCTGTGGAACTCATCCCCTGCGGGGTGCCGGTGCGCAGGTCGCCCGCCGGGGCCGTGGTGGGCTCCGGCTGGTCCTCGCCTGCCGGTTCCGGCACCCGGGACTCGTCGACCCGAGAGCCACCGGTCCCCGGCCCCTGGACGAGGCCGCTGACCTCCCGGCTCATCTGCTCGTCGATCCTCGGTCCGTGCTTGCTGTTGCCACGCTCCATGCCTTCTGCGCTACCCGGCACCCCGGCCGGTAAACCGGCACCGGGTCACGAACCGGCCCGGGGCCCGGACATCCGGGTGGACACCGGGCGCTCAGGAGTCGGCGGGCCTGCGCGGCGGCAACACCGGCGCCTCCGGGTCCGGATCGCCCGCCTGCAACTGTCGCCCCCGCTGCACCTCGGCGTTGATCTGCACGCCAAGCATGAGGGCCGAGTTGGACAGGTAGAGCCAGACCAGGAACGCGATGGCCGCGCCCAGGCTCCCGTACGTCGTGTTGTACGAGGCGAAGTTGGTCACGTAGAGGCCGAAGCCGAAGGAGACCGCCGCCCAGGAGACCAGGGCCACCGCGCCGCCGGGGGTGAGCCAGCGGAAGCGGGGTTGGCGCACGTTCGGGGCGATCCAGAACAGCAGGGACAGCAGCACCATCACGACCATGGCGAGCACCGGCCACTTCGCCACGCTCCACACCGTGCGGGCCAGGCCACCGGCGTGGATCAGGTCGCCTACCGCGTCGGTGACCGGGCCGCTGACGATCAGCGCCAGGGCGACCACCGCGAGCAGCACCAACGTCAGCGCGGCCAGGCCGATCTGCACCGGCCGCAGCTTCCAGACCGGCCGGCCCTCGGTCACCCCGTAGATCGCGTTCGAGGCGCGGGTGAACGCTCCGATGAAGCCCGACGCCGACCACAGGGCGCCCAGCAGACCGAAGCTCAGCAGCACCTTGACGTTGCTCTGCTGCACCACCACGGCCCGGATCACCCCGATCATGCCGCCGTCCTTGTCGGCCACCACCGACCCGGCACCCACCTGCCTGGCGAGGTCGACCACCGTGTCCAGGGTCCGCTCGCCGTCGGAGACCAGACCGACCAGGGCCACCACCACGATGGCGGACGGAAAGAGCGCCAGCACGCCGTAGTAGGTGAGCGCCGCGGCCCAGTCGGAGCAGTTGTCGTTGACGAAGTTCTGCACGCTGCGGACCAGCACGCCACGCCAGGTTCGCCAGCTCAGCTGTCGCATCCGCCGGGGCACCCGCGTGCCCGGCGTGCCGGCGCGCGTCGTACCGGGCTCCGTGGTCGTCATGCCCGCTCCCTGTGCCCCGGCCACCGGATGACCGGTCGTCCGGTCGGGCCTGGCCCGGCCGGTACCCGCAGCGGGACATCGACAAACCGGCGCCGACGCCGCCGGCGTGCCGTCCCGCCCGCGGGGCGCCGTGGTTTGCCGTCGCACGCGCGGGGAATCCTCACAGTCACCCTGTCGACACGGAGGAGGACGAGATGCCCGGGCGCGAAGACCTGCCCAGCACGCTGCGACGCTCCCCAGACAAGGCGCAGCGCACCTGGGAGAAGACACACGACTCGGCGGTGGAGACCTACGGCGAGGGCGAACGGTCGCACCGCACCGCCTTCGCGGCGGTGAAGCACCAGTTCGAGAAGGTGGGCGACCACTGGGAGCCGAAGGGCCGCAAGGGCCCGAGCGACAGCCAGGCCGCCGGCGGCGGCCCGGAGCGGCGCGCACCCACCGCAGGTGGGGTGGACGCCAACGCCAGCAAGGGCCACCTCATGTCGGTGGCCCGCAGGCTTGACGTCCCCGGCCGGTCGAGCATGACCAAGCCGGAGCTGGTCAGGGCCATCGAGAAGGCCAACGACCGGGCCACCCGCAAGGCTCGCGGCGACTGACCCACGCACAGCGCGGTACGGGCGGACGCGCCACCCCTGCGTCCGCCCGTACCGTTCACCAGTGCCCGCCGCCGGGCGCCTCGATGTGCACCGCCTTCGTGGCGCTGAACTCGTCCAGCAGCTCCGGGCCGTATCCGAAGCCCTGCCCGCTGGCCCGGCGCGGATGCGCGGCGCCGCCGGGCGCCCCGCCGAACACCGAGTTGACCTTCACGGTGCCCACCGGCAGCTCCCGCCAGGCCCGCTGCGCATGGCTCATCGATGCGGTCAGCACTGTGGCGGCCAGCCCGTACGGGGAGTCCGCCGCGCAGGTCAACGCCTCGTCGAAGGAGTCGACCACCACCACCGGGGCGACCGGCCCGAACGTCTCCTCCCGCACCAGCACCATGTCGTGCCGGCAGTCGGTGACCACTGTCGCCGGGTAGTACGCCCCGGGCCCGTCCGGCACCTCCCCGCCGGTACGTACCCGCGCGCCGGACGCCACCGCCGCGCTCACCTGCCCGTGCACGTGGTCGCGGTGCCGTCGGTCGACAAGCGGGCCCAGCTCGGTGCCCGGGTCCCGACCCGGCCCGACCCGCAGGGCACCGGCCCGCCGCACGAGCGCCGCCACGAAGGCGTCGGCCACGTCCCGGTGCACGTAGATCCGCTCCACCGCCACACAGATCTGCCCGGCGTTCGCGAACGCCCCGAGCGCGGCCTGCTCGGCCGCCCAGTCGGGGTCGACACCCGCGTCGACGACAAGCGGGTCGCTGCCGCCGTTCTCCAGCAGCACCTTCGCGCCGGTACGGGCCGCGGCGGCGGCGATCGTGCGCCCGGTGGCGGTGGAACCCACGTGGGCGACCACGTCCACGTCCTGTGCGGCAAGCGCCGCGCCGACCTCCGGACCGCCGGTGAGCAGGGACAGCACCCCGGCGGGCAGCGCCTCGTCAAGGGCTCGCGCCAGCAGCCAGCCCGTCGCCGGTGTCCGCTCGCTGGGTTTGTAGAGCACCACGTTGCCGGTGACCAGCGCCGCGCCGAGCAGGCCGCAGGAGACCGCCACCGGGTCGTTCCAGGGGGTGATGGCGGCGACCACGCCGCGCGGCTGGGGAGTCAGGAAGTCCACGGCGTCAAGTGCGCCGTTGAGCGTCCGCCCGCCGCGCAGGGGGGCCAGTTCCGCGTACTGTCGCATCGTGCCGATGCCCGCCTCGACGCCGCCGCGGGCGTCCGCGAGCGGCTTGCCCATCTCCGCGGTGACCGCCGTCGCCAGTTCGTCGATGACCGCGGCGACGGCGTCCGCGGCCCGGTGCAGCGCCGCCGCCCGCTCCGCCGACGCGGTCGCCGCCCACTCCGCGGCCGACTCCCGGGCCGCCTGGGCCGCCTTGCCGACCTCGTCGGCAGTGGCGACAGGCACCGAGCTGACCGGTTCGCCGTCCGCCGGATCGTGGACGACCAGCTCGCCCCCGGCGCCGCCCGCGCCCCACACCCCGCCCACCAGCTGCGCAACCGTGTACATGCGGCGCTGGATGCCCCCGCCCCGACGAGACAAACGCGTTTCGCCCGGTTGCGCGCCGGGTAGGCGGATCGGGTGACTACCCCCGGCGCGCAGAGCGCGGACGCCGTCGTCGTCGGAGCCGGGCACAACGGCCTCGTCGCGGCGAACCTGCTTGCCGACGCCGGTTGGGACGTGGTGGTGCTGGAGGCTACCGCCGTACCCGGCGGCGCGGTCCAGTCCGCCGAGGTGACCGCGCCGGGCTACCTGAGCGACCTCTACAGCTCGTTCTACCCCCTGGGGTACGCCTCGCCGGTGCTGAACGGCCTCGACCTGGGCGAGTACGGGCTGTCCTGGAGGCACGCCCCGGACGTGCTGGCGCACCTGCTTCCCGACGGTCGGGCCGCGGTGATCAACCGAGACCCGGACGTCACGGCGGCCTCGCTGGAGCAGTTCGCCCCCGGCGACGGCAAGCGCTGGCTGAACGCGTACTCCGACTGGCTCGACGTGGCCGAGCCGATGCTGACCACGATCACCACGCCGTTCCCGCCGGTACGCGGCGGGCTGGGCCTGCTGCGCCGGCTGCGGATCGCGGGCGCCCTGCGGCTGGCGCGGCGACTCGTGGTGCCGGTGCGCAAGCTCGGCGACGAGCTCTTCGACGGCCCCGGCGGTCCGGCGCTGCTGGCCGGGTGCGCCCTGCACACCGACCTGTCCCCCGAGGAGGCCGGCTCCGGCGTGTACGGCTGGCTCCTTGCCATGCTCGGCCAGCAGGTCGGCTGGCCGGTGCCCGACGGCGGCGCGCGGCAGATCACCAACGCGCTCGTGGCCCGCCTGGCGCAACGCGGTGGCCGCATCCTCTACGGCGCGCGGGTCGACCGGGTGCTCACCGCGCGCGGCCGGGCGATGGGCGTCCGCACCGAGGGCGGCGCGCTGTGGCGGGCCCGTCGGGCCGTCCTCGCCGACGTGCCGGCCCCGGCCCTCTACCTCGACCTCGTCGGGGCGGCGGCGCTGCCGTCGCGGCTGGTCGAGGACCTGGCGCACTTCAGGTGGGACGGCTCGACGCTGAAGGTGGACTGGGCGCTGTCCGCCCCGGTGCCGTGGACCAACCGGGACATCGCCGGCGCCGGCACGGTGCATCTCGGCGCGGACCTCGACGGGCTGACCCGCTACGCCGGCGAGCTGGCCCGCGGCGAACTGCCCCGCGACCCGTTCCTGCTGGTCGGGCAGATGTCCGTGGCCGACCCCAGCCACTCACCGCCGGGCACCGAGTCGCTCTGGTCGTACACCCATCTGCCGTTCCGACACGACTGGCGGGCCGAGGAGATCGCCGGGCACGTGCAGCGGATGGAGGACGTGCTGGAGGCGGCGGCCCCGGGCTTCCGGCAGCTCATCGTGGGCCGCCACGTGGCCGGGCCCGCCGACCTGGAGAAGGGCGATCCGAGCCTGGTCGGTGGCGCGCTCGGCGGGGGCACCGCCGCCGCGTACCAGCAGCTCTTCCTGCGCCCGATTCCCGGCCTGGGCCGGGCGGACACCCCGGTGGACCGGCTCTTCCTGGCCAGCTCGTCGGCGCACCCGGGCGGTGGGGTGCACGGCGCCCCGGGCGCGAACGCGGCCCGCGCGGCCCTGGCCCGCGACCGCGCCCTGACGGGCATCGCCTACGCAAAGGCCATCTCGACGGCCCACAAGGCCGTCTACCCCCCGACCTGAAGCGGTGATCAAGAGGTTTGCGTCACCGGCGAGCCGGAATCTGACGCAAACCTCTTGATCAACAAGCGGTGGGGGTTAGGTGATGTTGCGGTGTTTGCTGCGGAGGCGGAACGGCATCAGGGCGCTCTCGACCTTGGTCGCCGTGGTCATCTTGGAGACGCCGTCGCGCCGCTCCTCGAAGCGGATCGGGACCTCCAGGATCGTGTGCCCCAACTTGGTGGCCAGGTAGTGCATCTCGACCTGGAAGCTGTAGCCGTTGGACTGCACCCGGTGCAGGCCGATGTCCTTCAGCGCGTCGGCCCGCCAGATCTTGAAGCCGGCGGTCAGGTCCCGGATGCGCACCCGCAGCAGCGTGTGCACGTAGAGGTTCGCCCATCCGCTGAGCGCACGCCTGTACAGCGGCCAGTTCTCGTCCAGCTCACCACCGGGCACGTACCGGGAGCCGATCACCACACCGGCCTGGGTGGAGAGCAGCGCGCCCAGCATCCCCGGCAGCGCCTCCGGCGGGTGCGACAGGTCGGCGTCCATCTGCGCCACGAACTCGGCGCCACCCTCAAGAGCCCGGCTCATCCCGTCGACGTACGCCCGACCCAGGCCCTCCTTGCCGGCCCGGTGCATCACCTCGATCCGCTCCGGATACTCGATGGCCAGCTTGTCGGCCACCTCGCCGGTGCCGTCGGGGGAGTTGTCGTCGGCGACGAGGATGCGCAGCCCCGGCAGCGGCAGCGCGAGCAGCCGCTCGACAAGCGCCGGGAGGTTGCCCGCCTCGTTGTAGGTGGGCACGACGACTGTCAGGTGTGCGTCTCGCCACGGCGACGGCAGCTGGACGGGCTCGATCATGTCGGACATCCTCGGTTTGCGGACTGGGCTACCTGAGAGGGTAGCCAGTTGCCCGATCCGGATTGAAAAGGCTCCCCGTCGGTCGGGCCGGCCGCAGGTGGCGACGCGCTCAGCGCAGCGCGCCGGTCACCACCACCGTCTGCGTCACGGGGAGACCTTCCGTCGTACGGCGATGTCGGAGAGCCGGTCCAGCGTCTCCCGGTTACGCAGGTGCAGCACCAGGTCGTTGGCCTTGTTGCGGACCCAGCGCAGCGGGCCGGCGGCGAAGTCCTCCCCGAGGCGGACGCGGGTGGCGCCGCCGTCGACCGGTTGCAGGGTGAACGCCACGATCGCCTCGCCGGCCGGCCACAGGCCGGCACGCAGCACCAGCCGGTGCGGGGGCTCGCAGGCCAGCACCGTCGACGCGTCCTGCAACGAGAACGGCCACGGCCCGGCGCGGTGGTGCAGTTGGCTGCCCACCCGGGGCCAGGCGTCATCCACGTCGCGCACGTGCGCGGTCCCGACAACCCAGTCGCTGTACGTCCATCCGTCGGCCAGCACGTCGAACACCTGCTGCGGGGGAGCGTCGATCACTTTCTCCACTATCGCCACTGGGCTCCCATACCCGCCTCCCGACGGAGGCTAACGGGCCGGCGGGTTAGCTTCTCGGGAGCGGCGGGTAAGGCCGACCCGGGCACCGTCGGCGGCGTTGGCCCACGGCACCGACGACGACGTTTACTCCTCGGGGCGCCGGGAACCCGCCGGCTGTGCGACAGGACCAGGAGGATCCGTATCAGCGCAGGTCAGCCCGGGTGTACGCCGGTGTTGGCCGGGCTGGCCACGGGCCTGCCGAACCCCCCGCGGGAGTCCTGTACGACGCGGTCCTGCTCGACCGCGACGGCACCCTGATCGAGGACGTGCCGTACAACGGCGACCCGGAGAAGGTACGCCCGGTCCCGGGGGCGCGGGCGGCGCTGGACCGGCTACGGGCCGCCGGGCTGCGCCTGGCGGTGGTGACCAACCAGTCGGGCCTGGCCCGGGGTTACTTCAGCGAGGAGCAGATGCGGGCGGTGCACGCCCGCGTGGAGGAGCTGCTGGGCGACTTCGACGCCTGGCTGGTCTGCCCGCACGACGACTCCGACAGGTGCGACTGCCGTAAACCCGCGCCCGGTCTGGTCTACGCCGCCGCCCGTGAGCTGGGCACGAGCGCGTCGCGCTGCGTGCTGGTGGGCGACATCGGCCGCGACGTGGGCGCCGCGCTGGCCGCCGGGGCGGCCGGGGTGCTGGTGCCCACCCCGGTGACCCGACCGGAGGAGATCGCCGCCGCCGGCTGGGTGGCCGCGGACCTGCCCTCGGCCGTGGACGAGATCCTGCGCCGCCAGCGGGCCGTGCAACCCGCCGAGGTCGCCGAGCGGGTGGGCACGACGTTGGTGGTGCGTTCGGACTCGGCCGGGGACGTGCTCGTCACCGGGCCGGCGATCCGGGCCGTCGCGGCCGGCGCACGGCGGGTGGTGCTGCTGTGCGGCCCTCGCGGACGCGCCGCCGCCGAGCTGCTGCCCGGTGTCGACGAGATCATCGAGCACCCGCTGCCGTGGATCGACCCCGCGCCGGCGCCTGTCGACCCGGACGCCCTGCGGGGCCTGACGTCCCGCCTCGCCGCCGTCGGCGCGGACCAGGCGGTGGTGTTCACGTCGTTCCACCAGTCCGCCCTGCCGCTCGCGCTGCTGCTGCGGATGGCCGGGATCACCCGGATCGCCGCGATCAGCGACGACTACCCGGGCTCCCTGGTGGACATCCGCCACCGGGTACCGGTGGGCGTCCCCGAACCCGAGCGGGCGCTCTCCCTCGCCGCCGCCGCCGGCTATCGGCTGCCGGTCGGCGACGAACCCGTGCTCCGGCTCCGCGACGATGCCGTGGCGCCCCGACCGGCCGCTGCCGGTGACCCCGGCTACGTGGTGCTGCACCCCGGGTCGGCCGCGTCGAGCCGGGCCTGCCCGACCGAGCTGGCGGCGCGGATCGCCGCGGCGCTCACCGACGCCGGGCATCGGGTGCTGGTCACCGGCGGACCCGACGAGCGTACGGTCACCGCCCGGGTCGCCGCGGCGGGCGGCACCGACCTGGGCGGCCGGACGGACCTGGCCGGGTTGGCCGGGCTCGTCACCGACGCCGCCGCCGTGGTGGTCGGCAACACCGGGCCCGCGCACCTGGCCGCCGCGGCCGGGGTGCCGGTCGTGAGCCTGTTCGCGCCGACAGTCCCCTTCGGGCAGTGGGCGCCCTACCGGGTGCCCACCGTCCGGCTCGGCGACGCGGGGGCGCCCTGCCGGGACACCCGGGCGGCGAGCTGCCCGGTCCCGGGGCACCCGTGCCTCAGCGGCGTCGACCCGGCCGAGGTGGTCGAGGCGGTACGCACGCTCGTGCCCAGCGGTGGTGGCATCCGATGAACATCCTGCTCTGGCACGTGCACGGCTCCTGGACCACGTCCTTCGTGCACGGCAAACACCGCTACCTGATCCCCACCACACCCGACCGTGGCGCGTACGGCCTCGGCCGGGCCCGCACCTACCCGTGGCCGGAAAGCGCCGTCGAGGTGGCTCCCGACGACCTGCCCGGCAGCGACGTCGACCTGGTCATCCTGCAACGCCCGGAGGAGATCGACCTGGCCGAGCAGTGGCTGGGGCGGCGTCCCGGGCGCGACGTGCCCGCCATCTACGTCGAGCACAACACCCCCAAGGGCGACGTGCCGAACACCCGCCACCCGATGGCCGACCGTGGTGACCTGCTCGTCGCCCACGTCACCGGGTTCAACCAGATCTTCTGGGACACCGGCGTGACCCGCACCCGCGTGGTCGACCACGGCATCGTCGCGCCGGCGGTGTCGTACACGGGTGAACTGGACCGGCTCGCCGTGGTGATCAACGAGCCGGTGCGGCGGGGCCGGGTCACCGGCACGGACCTGCTGCCCCGCTTCGCCGAGATCGCGCCGCTGGACGTGTTCGGCATGGGCGTGGCAGGTCTCGCCGACCACCTCGGACTGCCCGCCGACCGGCTCACCAGCCACGACGACGTGCCCCAGGACCGGATGCACGCCGAGTTGGCCCGCCGGCGCGCGTACCTGCACCTGTGCCGCTGGACCTCCCTCGGGCTCAGCCTCATCGAGGCGATGGCGATCGGCATGCCTGTCGTCGCGCTCGCCACCACCGAGGCGGTGACCGCGGTGCCACCGGAGGCGGGAGCGCTCGCCACCCGGATGGACACCCTGCTCGACGCCGCCAGCCGGTTCATCGCCGAGCCGGCGGCCGCACGTCAGGCCGGCGTGGCGGCACGGGCCGCCGCGCGCGACAGATACGGCCTCGACCGTTTCCTCGCTGACTGGGACCGGCTGCTGGAGGAGGAAGTATGCGGATCGCGATGATCTCGGAGCACGCCAGCCCGCTCGCCATCCTCGGAGGCGAGGACGCCGGCGGCCAGAACACGCACGTCGCCGAGCTGTCCGCCGCCCTCGTCGCCGCCGGGCACGAGGTGCGGGTCTACACCCGCCGCGACGCCCTGGACCTGCCGGTGACCGTACGCGCCCCGGACGGGTACGACGTGGTGCACGTGCCGGCCGGTCCCGCCGAGCCGGTCGCGAAGGACGCGCTCCTGCCGCACATGCGGGAGTTCAGCCGGTGGCTGGTCGAGCGGTGGCGCGGCGGGGACTGGACGCCCGAGGTGATCCACGCGCACTTCTGGATGAGCGGCCTGGCCGCGTTGACCGCCGGTCGGCAGACCGGGGTGCCGGTGGTGCAGACGTACCACGCGTTGGGCACTGTCAAGCGCCGCTACCAGGGCGTGCAGGACACCAGCCCGGCCCGGCGCATCTCCTACGAGCGGGAGTTGGGCCGCTCGGTGGACCGGGTGGTCGCCCAGTGCCGCGACGAGGTCGGGGAGCTGGTCCGGATGGGGGTGCCCCGGTCCCGGATGACAGTCGTGCCCTCCGGGGTCAACCTCGCCTCGTTCGCCCCGCTCGGGTCGGTCGCCGACCGTGAGCCGGGCCGAGCCCGGATCCTGACCGTGGGCCGGCTGGTCGAGCGCAAGGGTTTCCAGACGGTGGTCCGCGCGATGGCGCTGGTGCCCGACGCCGAGTGTGTCGTGGTCGGCGGCCCGCCCGAGGGTCTGCTGGAGACCGATCCGTACGCCCGGAGGCTGCGCGCCCTGGCCGAGTCGTGCGGCGTCGCCGACCGGGTGCACCTGGTCGGCGCGGTACCCCGGGAGGAGATGGGCCGCTGGTACCGCTCGGCGGACCTGCTGGTCGCCGCACCCTGGTACGAGCCGTTCGGGTTGACCCCGCTGGAGGCGATGGCGTGCGGCGTGCCTGTCGTCGGCACCGCAGTCGGCGGCATCCGCGACACGGTGGTCGACGGCACGACGGGTGACCTGGTGCCGGCCCGGGATCCGCAGGCCCTCGCCACAGCGATCCAGCGGCTGCTCGACGACCGGATCCGCCGCTTCCGGTACGCCACGGCGGCGCGTGAGCGGGCCCGGTCGCGCTACTCGTGGGCGGTCGCCGCCGAACGTCTGGCCGAGGTCTACGGCGAGGTCGCCGCGGTGCGCCGGCCGGCCCGGGTGGTGGCCTGATGCCGGCGGGCAGCCCGCTCGACGAGCACCTGACCAACCTCGCCGCGGCACTGACGCCCTACCGCCGGTGTGAACCGCAACTGGCGCGCTGGGGCGCTGACCTGGCGCACCGGCTGGCCGGCGGCGGACGGCTGCTGGTGGCCGGCAACGGTGGCAGCGCCGCCGAGGCCCAGCACCTCACCGCCGAGCTGGTGGGCAAGCTGCACGACGACCGCCAGCCCCTGTCGGCCATCGCCCTGCACGCCGAGACCAGCGCCGTGACCGCAATCGCCAACGACTACGGATACGCCGACATCTACGCCCGCCAGGTTCGTGCCCACGGCCGCCCCGGCGATGTCCTGTTGCTGCTCAGCACCAGCGGCACCAGCCCCAACCTGCTCACCGCCGCGCACGCCGCGCGCGATGCCGGCCTCACCACGTGGGCGCTGACCGGGCCCGCCCCCAACCCTCTCGCCGACGCCTGCGACGAGGTGCTCGCCGTGCCGTCGGCCGACAGTCAGGTCGTCCAGGAGCTGCATCTCGTGACCAGCCACCTGATCTGCGAGTACCTCGAACAGGAACTGGCCGCCGCCGGTGCCGGACGCGTGCCCGCCGAGCCGGCGCCGGCCGGTCGGCTCGCGTCCGGGCCGGTGCGGACCGGGGTCGAGGTGGTGCTCGACGGTGGGGCCGGACAGCAGGTCGACGCGTGAGGATGAGGAGGACAGCGTGAGGGGACCGGTGGTGGTGGTCGGGGACACCCTGCTCGACCGGGACGTGGAAGGGGTGGTGAACCGCCTCTGCCCGGACTCCCCGGTGCCGGTGCTCGACGAGACCTCGGCCGTCGACAGGCCCGGCGGCGCCGGCCTCGCGGCGGTGTTCGCGGCCGCGCAGGGCGCCGACGTGGTGCTGGTCACCGCCCTCGCCGACGACGCCGGGGGCGCGCGGCTCAGTGCGCTGCTCGCCGCCGCAGGCGTGCGGGTGTACCCGCTGAGCCTGTCCGGCGCCACGCCGGAGAAGATCCGGCTGCGGGCGCGGGGCCGGGTGCTGCTGCGGCACGACCGGGGCGGCGCCTCCGATGAGCCGGGCCAGCCCTCCGACGAGGTGTTGCGGGTGCTCGCCACGGCGTCGGCGGTGCTGGTCAGCGACTATGGCCGGGGGGTGGCCCGCCAGCCCGCGTTGCGCGCCGCGCTGGCCGCCACCCGCGCGCCAGTCGTGTGGGACCCGCACCCGCGCGGTCCGGCGGCGGTGCCCGGCGTGCACCTGGTCACTCCGAACGAGTCCGAGGTGCGCGAGCTGGTCCCCGCGCTGCCCGGCGCGTCCCGGCTGGCCACCGCGTCCCGGGGCGCGCAGGGGCTGCGTCGGCGATGGCGGGCGGGCGCGGTCGCCGTGACGTTGGGCGGGGACGGCGCACTGCTCTGCCACGCCGGATCGACGCCGCTTGTGGTGCCCACCCCGGGCAGCGCCGAGGGCGACACCTGTGGGGCCGGTGACCGGTTCGCCGCCGCGGCCAGTTTCGCGCTGGCCCAGGGCGCGCTGGTCTCCGAGGCGGTGCAGGTGGCGGTCGCCGAGGCGTCCGCGTACGTGGCGGGTGGGGGAGTGGCCACGGCCCTGCCGCCACCGGAGCAGCCGTCTCCGCGTGTCGTGCGGGCGGGATCATCGAACCGCGGACCGGCGAGCGGGCACGGGGTCGCCGGCCCGGGTGGTGAGCGGGTGGGCGTCGCGGCGGTCGCCACGCTGCTCGCCGAGGTGCGGGGCGCCGGCGGCACGGTGGTGGCCACCGGAGGCTGCTTCGACCTGCTGCACGCCGGGCACGTGGCCACGCTGCAGGCCGCCCGGCAGCTCGGCGACGCTCTGATCGTCTGCGTGAACTCCGACACCAGCGTGGCCGGGTTGAAGGGGCCGGACCGGCCGGTCATGGCCGAGGGCGATCGTGCCCGGCTGCTGGCCGCGCTGAGCTGCGTCGACGCGGTCCTCGTCTTCGACGAGCCGACGCCGGAGGCGGTGCTGTCCTGGCTGCGCCCGGACGTCTGGGTCAAGGGCGGCGACTACGCGACAGGCGGCGACGACGCGGTCGGGCTTCCCGAGGCGGAGGTCCTGCGCCGCTGGGGCGGGAACACGGTGGTGGTGCCGTACCTGGACGGTCGTTCCACAAGCGACCTGATCGCCCGCTCGGCCGGGCCGGCCAGCGACGCGGGCGGGCGGGCGCAGCAGCCGGCCGGCGTCGCCGTGCCGGTGTCGACGACGCGGGAGCGCACCCGATGACCGCCACGAGGTCCGGCGCCGGGCCCACGGTCCTGGTGACCGGCGGCTCCAGCGGGCTCGGCGCGGCGGTGGTCGCGGCGGTGGCCGCCTCCGGTGGCCGCCCGCTCGTGCTGGACCGGCAGCCACCTGTCGACGGCGTGTCCTGGACCGAGTGCGACCTCGCCGACACCCGCGCCGCCGAGGTGGCCACCCAGCACCTCGCCGAGCAGGCCGGCGGCCTGGACGCGGTGGTCACGGCCGCCGGCATGGACGTGCCGGGTCGGCTCCTCGACGTGCCGGGGGAGACCTGGGACCGGATCGTCGCCGTGGACCTGCTGGCCACCGCGGCGGTGATCCGGGCCGCGCTGCCGTTCCTGCTGACCTCGGGGGGTCGCATCGTCACTGTCGCCTCCACTTTGGGCGTCAAGGCGGTCAGCGACGCCACTGCGTACTGCGCGGCGAAGTTCGGCGTGGTCGGGTTCACCCGCGCCCTGGCCGCCGAGCTTGCCGGCCAGGTCGGGGTCACCCTGCTCGTTCCCGGTGGGATGCGCACCGCGTTCTTCGACGAGCGCGACCCGCAGTACCGGCCGGGGCCGGACGCCATCCTCAACGACCCCGTCGACACGGCCGCTGCGATCATGTTCGCGCTCAACCAGCCGCCCGGCTGCGCGGTGCGCGAGCTGGTGGTCTGCGCCGAGCAGGAGACGTCGTACCCGTGATCCTCGTGCTGCGCGCCCTCGGCGTCGGCGACCTGGTCACCGCGGTGCCCGCCCTGCGGGCGCTGCGGGCCGCGTACCCCGGTAGGGAGCTGGCGCTCGCCGCGCCCGCCGGCCTGGCCCCGCTCGTCGACCTGGTGGGTGGCGTCGACCGGTTGGTGGACACCGCCGGCCTGGACGGGCCGTCCTGGCCCGGCCCCGTCCCGGAGGTCGCGGTGAACCTGCACGGGCGCGGCCCGCAGTCGCACCGGCTGCTGGCCGCCGCACGCCCGCGGCGCCTGGTCGCCTTCGCGAACGCCGACGCCGGGTTCGGCGACGGGCCGCTGTGGGTCGACGACGAGCACGAGGTGGACCGCTGGTGCCGGCTGCTGTCCTGGTACGACATCCCGTCCGACCGCGGCGACCTCGGCCTGCGCCGACCGGGCTCGACGGGCCGGCCGGCCGGCGCCACAGTGCTGCACCCGGGCAGCAAGGTGCCCGCCAAGCGGTGGCCCGCCGAACGGTTCGCCGCGCTGGCCCGGGCGCTCGACGAACGGGGGCACCGGGTGCTGGTCACCGGGTCGGCGGACGAACACGCGCTGGCCGCCCGGGTCGCCGACGCCGCCGGCCTGTCGCCGGACGCCGTGCTGGCCGGCCGGACCGACCTCGACGCGCTTGCCGCGCTGGTCGCCGATGCCCGGCTGGTGGTCAGCGGGGACACCGGTGTGGCCCACCTGGCCACCGCGTACGGGACCCCGTCGGTGGTGCTCTTCGGGCCGGTGCCTCCGGCGGCGTGGGGGCCGCCGTCGGACCGGCCCCGACACCGGGCGCTCTGGGTCGGTGCGGGGGATTGGCGCCAGTGGGACGGGGTAGGAAGCCACCCGACATTGATTGCCCTGCGCCTCGACGAGGTGCTGACCGCCGTGGACGAGGTGGAGAGGGCGGCGCGGGTGTCCGGTGCGGTTGCGGCGTAGCGACCCGGGTCGGCCCGGTTACGGGCGACGCCGGCGCGGTAGGGGCTGGACCTTCGTCGATCCGAGCGGTGCCGCCGTACGGGATCCCGCGACCCTGGCGCGGCTGCGGGAGCTGGTGATCCCCCCGGCCTGGCAGAACGTGTGGATCGCGCCGCACCGGAACGGGCACATCCAGGCGACAGGCATCGACGCGGCCGGCCGCAAGCAGTACGTCTACCACCCGGTGTGGCGGGAGAAGCAGGACGCG
This sequence comes from Micromonospora lupini, assembly GCF_026342015.1. Classification (NCBI taxonomy): domain Bacteria; kingdom Bacillati; phylum Actinomycetota; class Actinomycetes; order Micromonosporales; family Micromonosporaceae; genus Micromonospora; species Micromonospora lupini. The sequence continues at coordinate 222,863 of NZ_JAPENL010000003.1, read as the reverse complement.
GCCAAGTTCGACCACATGCTTGAGGTGGCCCGGCGGCTGCCGGCGCTGCGGGAACGGGTGGGGCAGGACCTGGGCGGGCGTGGGCTGGGTCGGGACCGGGTGCTGGCCACCGTGGCCCGCCTGCTCGACATGGGGATGTTCCGGGTCGGCAGCGACCAGTACGCGGCCGGCGACGACCCGACGTTCGGGGTGTCCACCCTGCGCCCCGAGCACGCCCGCAGGCGCGGCGGTTGCGTGGTCTTCGAGTTCCCGGCCAAGGGCGGCATCGAGCAGGTGCGTCGGATCGAGGACCCGGAGCTGTGCGAGGTGCTTGTCAACCTGCGGCGGCGTCGCCGTCGGGCGGACCGGCTGTTCGGCTACTGGGACGGCCGGGACTGGCGCGACGTGCGCAGCGACGAGGTCAACGGCTACCTGCGCGAGGCCAGTGGCGGCGAGATGACCGCCAAGGACTTCCGCACCTGGCACGCCACGGTGCTGGCCGCCGCCGAGTTGGCCGTGGCCGACCCGGCCCGCTCGGTCACCGCCCGGCGCAGGGCGGTGGCGGCGGTGATGCGGGCGGTGGCCGACCTGCTGGGCAACACCCCCACGGTCGCGCGGACGTCCTACGTGGATCCCCGGGTCGTCGACCTTTACCACGACGACGTGGTGGCGCCGCTCGACCCGGGCGCCCCACGCGAGGAGGTCGAACGGATCGTGTTGGAGTTGCTGGAGAGGGCCTGACCGGCCCCGCCGACGATCCTGGGGGGAAGCGACGGGGCCGGGGTCTCGGCCCGGGGGCGGCACCGGGCGGCCGCCCGCCGCACCCCGCGGCGGGCGCCTCGCCACGGCCCCCGTTCGTGGCCGTCGTCGAGCCCCGGTGCGGGGGCGCCGCCTCGGGCCACGTCAGTGGTCAGTCTGTCCCGGACGAGTTGACTCTGGACGCCAGGTGGTTGACGGCCCGCGCCGCAAGCGCGTCGCCGTCGCGACACGCCTGCGGACCCATTCCGTACGCCGCCCGGAACACCCGACTGAAGTGGGCCTTGTCGCCGAATCCCCACCGCGCCGCGATGACCTGCACGGGCTGGGCCCGCAGCGTCGGGTCGGTCAGGTCGCGTCGGCACCGGGCGAGCCGAAGGTCTCGGATGTACGACGCCACGGTGGAGTTCTCGGCCTCGAAGAGGCGGTGCAGTGTGCGCAGCGAGATGTGGTGGGCGTCCGCGACGGCCTGGGGGCCGAGCGTCGCGTCGCCCAGGTGACGGTGGACGTACGACTGCACCTGGGTGAGCAGCGCCCGGCGGCGGACCTCGGTCGGCACGGCGTCCTCGGCGGCGAGGTGCCGGCCGAGCATTGTGGTGGCCAGGTCGAGCCCCACCGCGCCGAGCCGGCCTGCGTCGGCGGCGTGATACTCCTCGGGGTGCCCGGTCACCCGGTGCAGGAACTGCGCCAGCAGCGCCCCGATGCCCTCGCTGCCGGACATCCGGCCTCCGTAGAGGGCGGCCATCCGCTGTGGTGGCAGCGGCAGCGCGGAGTGCGGGATCATCGTGATGATCGAGGTGGCCTGGTCCCGTTCCGGCTCCGTCGCGTGGTGGCGCACGTCGTGCGGCCGGGACGCGTCGTAGAAGGTGAACTCGCCGGTCAGGATCTCGCTGCGGCGACCGTCCTGGCTGGACGCGCCGATGCCGCCGGTGGTGAGGGCGAGGATGTACAACTCCCGGTCGGACTGCCGGACCAGCTTCCGGGTCCGGGTGACGTCCAGCGACGGGTACTCGTACTGCACCAGTTCGATCGGCCCGAGCCCGATGAAGTCGGCGCGGGCGGCGAAGTTGTGGCTGTGCCCGGAGTGGATCCGCACCGGCACCGAGGTGCGCGCGATCAGGTCCAGCCACATGCCGAACCGTTCGCCCGGCGGCAGGACCGTGGTGTCGATGGTGTCTCTCGGCAGCATCGGGGCTCCTCGCTCAGCCCGCCCGGCGTCGGATCAGCGCCTCGACGCCGTCGAGGATCCGGTCCAGGCCGAAGGTGAACTCGTCGTCGGGGTCGTCGTCCTGGTTGAGCACACCGGCGCTCAGCACGCGGTGCAGCGCGGGGAAGCGGGCACTGTCGATGAGCCGGGCCACCAGCCGACCGTACGCCGGCATCATCTCGCCGGGCTCGACGCCGGCCGCCCGGCTGCCCTCGGCGATCTGCGACGTGAGGGTGGCCTCGTTGCGGACGTACCCGGTGATCAGCAGGAGCACCGACATCTTCTCGCCCTCGGCGAGGGTGGTGCCGTCGAGGCAGCGCAGCCCGTCCTCCATCCAGCCGAGCTGCTGCGGGGTGATCGGTGGGCCGCTGATCGGCACGTGCAGCAGCCAGGACCGTTGCCGGAGAACCTCGTGCTCGGCCCAGGCCCAGCGGGTGAGGCCGGCACGCCAGTCGTCCTGGGGCGGAGGCGGCCCGGGGGAGGGGCCGTAACCGGTGTCCACCATGAGCATGAGCAGCTCGTCCTTCGATCCGACGTACCGGTAGAGGGCCATGGTGGCGGCGCCCAGCTCCTTGGCCACCCGACTCATCGAGACGGCCGCCAGGCCGTCGGCGTCGGCCACGCGTACGGCGGCGTCCACGATGGTGGGCACGCTCATGCCCGGCCGGGGGCCCTTGGGTGGTCGGTCCCGCAGCCCCCACGCGCTCTCGATCGCCGGCGGGAGTACCGGCCCGCTGTCGTCTGTCTTCGCCGCCACATTTCCTCCTTGCTTCGCCATCCTAGTTCTGCGTATGGTCTACGCATAACAGCGTACGACATACGCAGAGGAGAAGCTGATCATGACTACCCCCACCACACAGGCACCCCGCGCGGGCCGGCGGGAATGGATCGGGTTCGCGGTGCTGATGCTGCCGCTGCTCCTGGTCTCGATGGACGTGTCGGTGCTCTACTTCGCCGTCCCGTTCATCAGCGAGGAGCTGCGGCCCAGCGCCACCCAGCAGCTCTGGATCTTCGACATCTACGGCTTCGTGCTCGCCGGGCTGCTCATCACCATGGGCGCCCTCGGCGACCGGATCGGCAGGCGTCGGCTCCTGCTGCTGGGCGCCACCGCGTTCGGCGCCGCGTCCCTACTCGCCGCGTACGCCGACAGCGCCGCGACGCTTATCGCCGCCCGCGCCGTGCTCGGCGTCGGCGGGGCCACCCTGATGCCGTCCACCCTCGCCCTGGTGCGCAACATGTTCCACGACGCCAAGCAGCGGGGCGCCGCGATCGGCATCTGGACCGCCACGCTCACCGGTGGCATCGCCATCGGCCCCGTGCTCAGCGGCGTTCTGCTCGAACACTTCTGGTGGGGCTCCATCTTCCTGATCAACATCCCGGCGATGCTGTTGCTGCTCCTGCTCGCCCCGGTCCTGGTGCCCGAGTTCCGCAACGCCGTGCGCGGGCGGTTCGACCTGCTCAGCGCGGCGCTGTCGCTCGGCGCGCTGCTGCCGGTGATCTACGGCATCAAGGAGATGGCCCGCGACGGCGTCAGCCCGGTCCGGGTGCTGGCCGTCGTCGCCGGCCTGCTCGTCGGGGCGCTCTTCCTGCACCGGCAGCGGACCCGGGCGTACCCGATGGTCGACCTGGCACTCTTTCGCCACCACGGCTTCGCCGGGGCGCTCGCGGTCAACCTGCTGGCGATGTTCGCCATGGTCGGGTTCGCCATCTTCACCACCCAGCACCTGCAACTGGTGCTCGGCCTGAGCCCGCTGCGGGCGGCGCTGTGGAGCCTCGTGCCGTCCCTCGCGGTGGGCGGCGTCGCCCCGGCAGCCGCCGCGCTCGCCCAGCGTGTCGAGCGGGCGTACCTGATCGGCGCCGGCTTCGCGGTCGCCGTTGCCGGCTTCGCGGTGCTGACCCGGGTCACGCCCGAGACGCCGCTCGGGCTGCTGCTGCTCGGCGCCAGCGTGTACGCGGGCGGTCTGGTGATGGTGATGTCGCTCGTCACCGAGCTGGTCCTCGGTGCGGCGCCGGCGGAGCAGGCGGGTGTCGCCTCCGCGCTCACCGAGTCGAGCAGTGAGCTGGGCGGCGCGCTGGGAATGGCAATCCTGGGAAGCGTGGGCGCCGCGATCTACCGCCGCGAGGTCCTCGACGAACTGCCGGCCGGGCTGCCGGACCAGGCCCGCGGCGCGGCCGGTGAGACGCTCGGCGGCGCCCTGGCCGTGACCCGGGGGCTGCCGGCGGAGGTGGGTGACGCGGTGCTGCACGCCGCCCGGTTCGCCTTCACCGACGGACTCCACCTCGCCGCGATCGCGGCCATGGTGGCGATGGTCCTGGGCGCGGTGACCGCGCTGGTGACGCTGCGCGGCGTCCGGCCGGCCGACCCGGTGGCGCTCGCCGCCGAGCCGACCGGTCCGGTCGGTCAGTCGCTGTCGGACGCGTCGTCGGTCAGTCGGTGAGCACGTGGGCGAGCCGGTCGCGGAAGCGCCGCTCGGAGTCGCTCACCGTCTCGCCGCCGAGGCCCAGCAGCCCGCCGCTGGACGCGGCGCCGACCACCTGCTCGGCGATCTTCACCAGCCAGTGCTTGTACGCGCCGGCCTCGCCCTCGTCGACGCGGGCGGCCAGCAGCGCGGACGCCTCGCCGGCCCGCACCAGCACGTCGTCGATCATCGCGGCCGGATCGGCGGGCGCGATGACCGGCAGCTCCTCGCCACTGTCCGGGTCGCCGACCCGGCTCACGATCTCGCCGGCCACGGCGGCGACAAGCGGGCTGGCCGACTCCCGGCCCGCGGCGATGGTCTCCAGCCCGGCCGCGTTCTCCGCCATGGTCCGGCGGGTGCCGTCGGACTCGGCGGCGCTCGCCGCGGTCAGCACCGACTGCGGCAGGCCGACCAGCAGCCCCCACTCCCCGTCGGAGAAACCGAAACCGGTGTACGCCGGCTGCTCGATCACGGCAATGCCCCTTCCGCCCTGCTCAGTGTGGTCAATCCACGGGCCCCGCACCGGTGCCCGGGTCAGGCTAGTCCAGGGTCAGCAGACCCTGCTCGGACACCACGCGCACCGACAGCGTCTTGTACCCGACCTCATCGAAGAGAACCGTCATCTTGTCGTCCTCGTAGGAGAGCACCAGGCCGTTGCCCCACTCCGCGTGGCGTACCTGGCTGTGCACCGGGAACGGCCCGACCGCGCCCTGGTCGGCAACGCTGGTGCCCCGGTGGCAGTTGTCGCAGTGCGCGCAGACCTCGGTCATCTGCTCGCCGAAGTAGGCAAGCAGCGTCTGCCCGCGACAGGCGTTGGTCTCGGCGAAGGCCCGCATCATGTCGGTGCGGGAACGGGTCACCGTCTGCTGGCGTTCCGCCTCGGCAAGCGCGGCGGCGGCCGCGTCGGTCGGGGTGGGCGAGTAGCGGGGCGCGCCGATGCGCTGCCGGGCGCGCGGCTCGGCGGCGCCGACCTGCTCCAGCAGCGAGAGGTACTGGCCCAGCTTGCGCGGGCCGAGGCCGGTGGTCTCACGCAGCTCGGTCTTGGTGGCCGGCTTGCGGCGCAGCAGCGCGGCCAGGTCACGCAGCTCGTCGGCGTCCGGCAGGCCGCCGCTGAAGAACCGTTGCAGGCCCACGTCCTCGGCACGCCAGAGCAGCAGCACCCGGGCCGGCTGCCCGTCGCGGCCGGCCCGGCCGATCTCCTGGAAGTAGCTGTCCGGCGAGTCGGGCAGCGCCATGTGCACCACCCAGGCGATGTTCGGCTTGTCGATGCCCATCCCGAACGCCGAGGTGGCCACCATGATCGGCACCTGGTCGGCGAGGAACGCCTCGTGCAGTTCGTTGCGCGCGCCGGTGGGCATCCCACCGTGGTAGAACTGCGCCGGGAAGCCCGCGCCTGTCAACCGGGCGGCCAGCTCCTCGGCGGAGCGGCGGGTCGGCACGTAGATGATCCCCGGCCGTTCGTCGTCGCGCAGCAACGCGATCAGCCGCCGCCACCGGTAGTCCTCGGTGGGGCAGTGCGCCACCTCGAGGAACAGGTTGGGCCGGTCCAGCCCGGAGACCACCACCTCGGGGTCGCGCAGCCGCAGCCGGGCGATGATGTCGTCGCGTACCGGCGGGGAGGCGGTGGCGGTCAGCGCGACCACCGGCGGCCGGCCGATGCCCTCGATGAGGTGACCAAGCGCCAGGTAGTCCGGCCGGAAGTCGTGCCCCCAGGCGGAGATGCAGTGCGCCTCGTCGATCGCCACCAGCGCCGGCTTCAGCGCGGCGACCTCGGCCATCCGATCGGGGTTGCTCAACTGCTCAGGCGTGATGAACAGGAACTCCGCCCGGCCCGACTGAATCTCGGCGATCGCCTCCGCCTGCTGCGTGGCAGACTCGTTCGAGCTGATCCGCACCGCCCGCAGCTCCGGACGCTGGCGCTCGTTGAGCGCCGCGATCTGGTCCTGCTGGAGGGCCAGCAGCGGGGAGATCACCACGGTCGGGCCGGGGATCAGGCTGGCCGGGATCTGGTAGATCGCCGACTTGCCGGCGCCGGTGGGCAACACCACCAGGGCGTCACGTCGCTTCATCACCGCGCGCATGGCGGCGAGCTGGTTGGGCCGCAGCGCCTTCCAGCCGAAGAGGCTCCGCGCCGCGCGGCGCAACGTCATCGAGTGCGTGGACAGTTTCATCGAGGGCCGGAGGTACCCGAGCCCACGACCGCCGAAACGCGTGGGGCGATCATGGGCTCGGGCTGATTCGAGGCTCAGCGCAGACGGGGGAGCACCGCGCGCTGGTAGAGGTCGAACAGGCCCGCGAAGTGCGGGCCGGTGTTGGCCACGTACACCTCGTCGAAGCCGGCCTTGGCGTACTTGTCGATCATCTCCAGGTGCGCGTCGGCGCTGTTGCCGCAGACGAACGCGTCCCGCACCATCTCCGGCGTGACCAGCTCGGCGGCCTGCTCGAAGTGGCGCGGCGAGGGCAGCACCTGGGACAGCTCACCCGGCACCCCGGCGTTGGGCCAGCGCTCGTACGCGATCCGCGCGCCCTCCTCCTCGCTGGCCGCGTACGCCGCCTTGAAGCCGGCCTGGCACGGCTTGTCGCCGCCGCCGTTCTCCCGGAAGCGCCGGACCATCTCGCCGTCGGGCATGGTGCTCACGTAGCCGTCGCCGATGCGCGCGGCCAGGTCGATCGCCTTCGGGCCGAAACCGGAGACGTAGATCGACGGCGGCGTGTCGGGCAGCGTGTAGATGCGGGCGTTCTCCACCGTGTAGTGCGTGCCGCGGTGGTTGACGAAGCCGCCGCCCCACAGCTCCCGCAGCACCTCGACGGCCTCCTCAAGCATCTCCAGCCGCACGTCGGCCTGCGGCCAGGCGTCGCCGAAGATGTGCTCGTTGAGCGCCTCGCCGGTGCCGACGCCGAGCACGAACCGGCCGCCGTGCAGCACCGCGCTCGTCGCCGCCGCCTGGGCGATCACGGCCGGGTGGATCCGCACCGTCGGGCAGGTCACCGCCGTGGTCACCGGCAGCGAGCAGACCTGGCTGAGCGCGCCGATCATCGACCAGACGAACGGGCTCTGCCCCTGCGCGTCCACCCAGGGGTGATAGTGGTCGGAGATCCACAGCGCCTCGAAGCCGGCCTCCTCGGCGCCGCGGGCCTGCGCCAGCAACTCGGCAGGCGTGTACTCCTCACTGGACAGAAAGTAACCGATCTTCATCGCTTCCCCTTCGGCGCGCGGACCTGCTGATGGGAAGAGCCGTACCCCGGTGGTCGTCGGCCACACCCGGCGCCGGTCGGCGGCACGCGCTCAGCGGCGGCCGAACATCGCGCGGATCGCGGCGAGCAGCAGCAGGGCGCCGACCACCAGGCCGAGCAGGCGTACGCCGGGGATGTCGGCCGGGCTCGTGGCGTCGGCCAGCAGGGCGGAGTCCATCCCCGCACTCTCCCGGGAACGGTGCCCGCCGGCAACTGTAAGGTTTATTGACTATTGAATCGCTCGGTGTGACCATGGCAGCACCGCCTGCCGGTGGCGGTGCGCCGAGGGCGCGCGAGAGATGGGGTACGGGGGCCGCATGAGCGAGCGCAACCAGCGGGTCGGCGGCAACGCGCCCGCGACCGACGCCTACCGCTTCGAGGGGACGGCGTGACCGCGCCCGCCGGGCACCTTCCGGCACTGGCCGCCGCCGTCCTGCAACCCGGGTTCGTCGGCACCACGCCGCCACCCTGGGTGTGCCGCTGGCTCGGCGAGGGGCTCGGCTCGGTGGTGCTCTTCGCCCGCAACGTCGTCGACACCGCCCAGGTGGCGGCGTTGACCGCCACACTGCGCGCCGAGCGGCCGGACGTCATCGTGGCGATCGACGAGGAGGCCGGCGACGTCACCCGCATCGAGTCCGCCCGGGGCAGTTCCCGGCCGGGCAACTTCGCACTCGGCGCGGTCGACGACCCGGCGCTTACCGAGGCGGTCGCCCGCGACCTCGGCGTCGAACTGGCGGCGGCCGGGGTCACCCTCGACTACGCGCCGGACGCCGACGTCAACTCCAACCCGGCCAACCCGGTGATCGGCGTCCGCTCGTTCGGGGCCGACCCGGCGCTCGTCGCGCGGCACACCGCCGCCTGGATCCGTGGCCTGCAGCGCGGCGGCGTGGCCGCCTGCGCCAAGCACTTCCCCGGGCACGGTGACACCCGCGTCGACTCCCACCACGACCTGCCCCGGATCACCGCCGACCGGGCCCGCCTGGACTCCTGCGAGCTGGCGCCGTTCCGCGCCGCCGTGGCGGCAGGCGTGCAGGCGGTGATGACCGGTCACCTGCTGGTGCCCGCGCTCGACGACCAACTGCCGGCCACGCTGAGCCAGCGCATCCTGGGCGGGCTGCTCCGCGACGAGATGGGCTTCTCAGGAGTGGTGGTGACCGACGCGGTGGAGATGCGCGCGGTCGCCGACCGGTACGGCTTCGCCGGCGCGGCGGTGCGGGCGCTCGCCGCCGGGGCCGACGCGATCTGCGTCGGTGGTGAGCGGGCCGACGAAGGGGCGGCCCGGGAGCTGCGTGACGCCATCGTGGCCGCAGTCGTCTCCGGAGCGCTGCCCGAGGAACGCCTCGCCGAGGCCGCCAAGCGCGTCGGTCAGCTCGCCGCCTGGACGGTGGCCGCCCGCGCCGGCCGCCCGGACGCCGCCCCCGGGGCCGCCGACGTCGGGCTGGTCGCCGCCCGCCGCGCCGTACGGGTCACCACCGGCCCGGACGCGCCCCGCGCGCTGCCGCTGACCCGCGCCGCGTACGTCGTCGAGTTCGAGCCGCCGCGCAACATCGCCATCGGCGCGGAGACCCCGTGGGGCATCGGGGAGCCGCTGGGCGAGCTGCTACCGGGCACGACGACAATCCGGCACGCCGAGCGCGACGTGCCCGCCGACCCGGGCGCCGGGGCCGGGGACCGCCCCCTCGTCCTGGTGGTCCGTGACCTGCACCGGCACGAGTGGATGCGCGCGGCGGTCCGGCGGGCGCTCGACGCCCGGCCCGACGCCGTCGTGGTCGAGCTGGGCGTGCCCGAGCTGGTCACCGGGTCGGTGCACCTGGCCACCCACGGCGCCACCCGGGCCAGTGGCCAGGCCGCCGCCGAGGTGCTCACCGGCCGGGCCGGCTGAGCCGCCGTCGCCGGGCCGGCCGGGTTACGGCTGTTCGGCGACCAGGTCGGCGTACTCGGGGTGCTTGTCGATGAATGCGGCGACGAACGGGCACTGCGGCACCACCCGACCGCCGCGGGCGCGCACCTGATCCAGGGTGCCCCGGACCAACGCGCCGCCGACGCCCCTGCCCTGGAAGCCGCGGTCCACCTCCGTGTGCGTGAAGACCAGCACCTCCCCACGGGGCACGTACGCGGTGAAGCCGGCCAACGCGTCGTCGACCAGGATCTCGAAGCGGTTCTTGGCGGGGTTGTCCTCGACGAGGGTGCTCACCGGGCCATTGTCCCCGTCCGGTCGACCACCGTGTCGAGTTCGGCAAGCAACAGGTCCACCTCGTCGGCCGTGTTGTAGTGGTAGATGCTTGCCCGCACCGCGCCGCCGCTGTCGCGCAACCCCATCGTCTGGAAGTACTCGTAGGCGTAGTAGTCGCCGGACGACAGGCAGAAACCGGCGTCGCCGAGCGCCTGCTGGGTCGCCGCCGGCGACATCCCGGCGACCCGGAAGGAGACAGTCGGGCAGCGCCGGGCCGGCGAGCCGTAGACGGTGATCGCGGACCGCGCGGCGAGGCCGGCGAGCAGCCGGTCCAGCAACGCCTCCTCGTGCGACTGCGCGGCGGCCAGGCCGGCCCGCAGCCGCGCCCGGCGGTCGCCTACCGCGTCCGGGTCCAGCCCCGCGAGGTGGTCCACCGCGGCGGTCACGCCGGCCAGCAGCGCGAAGCTCGGGGTGCCGTACTCGAAGCGGTCCGGGACCGCGTCCGAGGACGGGACCAGCTTCGCCGGGTGCAGCGTCGCCCACCGGGCCGGGTCGGCCACCATCGCCGCCAGGTGCGGCCCGGACCACTTGTACGCGCTTGTGACAAGCACGTCGGCGCCGAGCGAGGCGAGGTCGGTCGGGCCGTGCGGCACGGAGTGCACCCCGTCGACGCAAACCAGCGCGCCGACGGCGTGCGCGGCCTTGGCGATCGCCGGCACGTCCGGCACGGTGCCGATGGCGTTGCTGCCGGCGGTCACCGCGACCAGCCTGGTCCGCTCACCGACCAGGTCGGCGTACTGGCCGGTGGGCAGCTCACCTGTGTTCCTGTCGAACTCGGCCCAGCGCACCGTCGCGCCGGCCGCCTCGGCGGCCTGCACCCACGGGCGGACGTTCGCGTCGTGGTCCAGCCGGGAGACGACCACCTCGTCGCCCGGCCGCCAGCCCGCGCCGAGGGTACGGGCCAGGGTGTACGTCAGCGCGGTGGCGCTCGGGCCCAGCACCACCCCGTCCGGCTCGGCCCCGAGCAGGTCGGCGACCGCCTGGCGGGCCGCCGCCACCACCTCCAGCGAGCGTCGACCCGGCGCGAACGCCGCGCTGCGATTGCCGACGGCGGCGCGCATGACGTCGGTGACCGCGTCGATCACACAGGCCGCGGTCTGGGTCCCTCCGGCGCCGTCGAAGTGGACGAAGCCCTCGGTCAGGGCGGGATAGGCGGCCCGGGTACGGGCGATGTCGAAGGCCATGCCGGGACCCTAGCCGGGGTGCCCTCGGCGCTCGCTCTCGCCTCGGCGTCGCGGACGTCTCGTACCCTTGGCGAGGTGACGAACCGACCCGCCACCATCCCCCCGCCCCCCGTCCGCCGCGCCGCCGGGCTGTTCGCCGGTCTGGCGCTCGGCCTCGCCGTGCTCGCCGGTTGCAGCTCCCAGGGCGCCTCCACCGACTGCGGGCTGGACGCCTGCACTGTCACCTTCGAGCGGGGTGTCGACGCGAGCGCCACCATCCTGGGTGTCGAGGCCAAGCTTGTCGGCGCCGAGGGCGACCAGGTGACCGTCGAGGTCGCGGGCGAGCAGCTCACCCTCACCACCGGCCAGCAGGCCACCGAGGCCGGCGGCTTCGCGGTCACGCTTGACAGCGTCACCGACCAGCAGGTCAAGATCCGCGTCTCCCGCAATCCGGGCAACTGACCTGGCGGGAGGCGGTGGCCGACGTTTGGGGATCTTCGAAATCGGAGAATGTGGCGGCATGTCACTCACCCGTAGCGCCGAAGCCACCGCCTCCCGAACGGCGGACAGCCGGTGGCTGGAACTCCTCGCCCGGGCCGGCTTCATCGGCTACGGCATCGTCCACCTGCTCTTCGCCTGGCTGGCCCTGCAGATCGCGTTCGGCACGTCGTCCGACGACGGCGACCAGTCCGGCGCGCTGCGGACCCTCTCCGAGCAGCCCCTCGGTAAGTTCCTGGTCATCGCCGTGGCGGTCGGTCTGCTCGCGATGGCGATCTGGCAGGGGCTTGAGGCGGCGGCCGGGCACCGCGCCGAGCGCGGCAAGGAGCGGGTCACCGAGCGGCTGGCCTCGGCCGGCCGGACAATCGTCTACCTCTACTTCGCGTGGACCGCGTTCAAGGTCTTCTCCGACGCCGGCTCCAACAGCGCCGACAACCAGGAGGCGCTGACCGGCAAGCTGATGACCTCCACCGGAGGCCGCTGGTTGGTCGGCCTGGCCGGGCTGGTGGTCGCCGCGATCGGCGTCGGCCTGGTGATCTACGGGCTCAAGAAGTCGTTCGAGAAACACCTCAAGACCGGCGAGATGAGCCCGAAGACCCGCACGCTCGCCCGCCGACTCGGCGTCGCCGGGTACGTCGCCAAGGGCGTCGCGTACGGCATCGCCGGCCTGCTGGTGATCGTCGCGGCGGTGAACTACGACCCGAAGAAGGCCCGAGGTCTGGACGCCGCGCTGCACACGTTGCGCGAGCAGTCGTACGGCACGTTCCTGCTGATCCTTGTCGCCCTGGGCATCGCCTGCTTCGGCGTCTACTGCTTCCTCCAGTCCCGGTACCGCAAGGTCTGACGCTGGTCGATACCGGAGACGTCGGGCACTATTGGGCTTTTGCCCGAAGTACCGACCCCCGGTCGAAGGGAAGCGACAGACCCGTGCAGAGCTATCTCGGAACGGCCGTCGCCGCGCTCGCCGCGGCGGCGGTCGCCCTTTTCCTGGTCGAGGTCATCCACCGGCTCACCCGACGGTTCGGCCGTCGGTCGCTGTTGATGACCGAGCTGACCGACCACGCGCACCGCCCGTTCCAGGTCGCCGCGACGGTCCTCGCGGTGCAGTTCGCCGTCCGCTTCAGCACCGGGTACGCGGTGGGTGTGAGCTGGCGAAGGCTGCTGCTGCACCTGCTGGTGCTCTGCGTGATCGCCAGCGCGGCCTGGTTGGTGGCGGCGCTGCTGATCGTGGTGGAGGACACCGCGCTCGCCCGGTTCCGCGTCGACGTGCCGAACAACAGGCACGCGCGGCGGGTGCGTACCCAGGTGGTGATGCTGCGGCGGCTGACCGTCGCGGTGATCGTCATCCTGACCGTTGGCGTGATGCTCATGACGTTCCCGAGCGTGCGCGGCATCGGCGCCGGTGTGCTGACGTCCGCCGGTGTGGTCGGTGTGGTCGCCGCGCTGGCCGCCCAGAGTCTGCTCGGCAACGTCTTCGCCGGGCTGCAACTCGCCTTCAGTGACGCCGTCCGCCTCGACGACGTGGTGGTCGTCGAGGGGGAGTGGGGTCGGATCGAGGAGCTGACCCTCAGCTACGTGGTGGTCCAGATCTGGGACGACCGGCGGTTGATCCTGCCCACCTCGTACTTCACCAGCACGCCCTTCCAGAACTGGACCCGGACCGAGGCGGCCGTGCTCGGCACCGCCGAGTTCGACGTCGACTGGGCGGTGCCGGTGCAGACCATGCGGGAGGAGCTGCGCCGGCTGGTCGAGGGCACCGAGCTGTGGGACGGCCGGGTCTGCGTCCTCCAGGTCACCGACGCCACCGGCGGGACGGTACGGGTGCGCGCGCTTGTCAGCGCCGCCGACGCCGGCAGTCTCTGGGATCTGCGCTGCCTCGTCCGCGAACACCTGGTGGCCTGGATCCGGGACAATCGGCCCACCGCGATGCCCCGGATGCGCGCCGAGCTGGGCGACGCCGGCAGCAACCTGCCCTGGCAGTGGGTGCAGCCGCGGCGGCCGACCCGCCGTCCGGGCGCCACGGAGGCCGCCGACGACGCCCGCGTCTTCGGCGGCAGCGACGACGGCGACGCTCGCAGCGAGGCCTTCGTCGGCCCCGAGGAGAACGCACCCTCCCGCGCCTGACGCCACCGCCGCGGCCGACCCGGCCAGATTCGCGCTCGATCGGAAATCGGGGGCCTCCTCGCGTCGAGGGGGCCCCCGAGGCATCTCCGTGGGCGATCTCAGCGCTCTGCCGGACGAGGGTTCGTGATCGGCGGGGTGGGTGAGAGGTTTGGGCGGGCTTGGGTGGGGGATGTGCTGCCGGGCGTCTCTTCGGCGATTGCGGGGTTCGGCCGCCGGTCGCGCGGCGCGGCGATCGGACAACGGGAACGGTCACCGACCCGGGGCGCTCTAGGATTGACGGGCGGCAACTCCGGGCATACAGCGCGGTGATGAGGAAAGGAGGACAGCATGGCTGACGTGGCAAATGCCCGCACATCCCGCGATGGGAGCGAGCCCTCCACCGCCGAGCTGGTGCAGCGGGCCACCGAACAGGTCTCCCGTCTGGTGCGAGACGAACTGGCGCTGGCCCGGGCGGAGTTGACCCAGAAGGGCAAGCACGCAGGCATCGGGATCGGCCTGTTCGGCGGCGGCGGCGCGCTGGCGTTCTACGGCCTGGGGGCGCTCGTCGTCACGGCGATCCTGCTGCTCGACCTGGTGCTGCCCGCCTGGGCCGCCGCGCTGATCGTGGCGGTGGCGCTCTTCCTGGTGGCCGGCATTCTCGCGCTGGTGGGAAAGAAGCAGGTCAGCCGTGCCGTCCCGCCGATGCCGGCGGCAGCGGTCCGCAGCCTCCGGGCTGACGTGGACACCGTCGCCGCCGCCGTGAAGGACAGGGGCCGGGCATGACGGGCAACGGAACGGGCGACACCGAGGCCCTCCGCGAGGAGATCCGCCGCACCCGGGTCGAGCTGGGCGAGACGATGGAGGCGCTGGCCGCCAAGGCGGACGTCAAGGCCCGCCTGAAGGAGTCCGCAGAGCAGGCGCGGGAGCGGATGCGCGAGCAGGCGGCGCAGACCGTGGCCCGGGTCCGCGGGCAGGCCGCGCGCGGCGCCGGGATGGCACGCGCGCAGGCGTACGACAAGGGCGGCCTGGTCCGCGAGAAGAGTGAGCTGGTTCGACGCAACCCGGTGCCGTGGGCGGCGATCGCCGCCGGAGCGGTGGCCACCGTGGTCGTGCTGATGATCGTGCGGGGGAGGCGTAGGTGAGCAAGAGCATCGGCAAGGTGGCGTACCGGCCGGTCGGCGTGTTGTTGGGTATCGCCGCGGGCACGGTGGCCGGCGCGATCTTCCGGCAGGTCTGGAAGGTCACGGCGGGCGACGGCGAGGCGCCCAACGCCACCGACGAGGACCGCGGCTGGGGCGAGATCCTGGCCGCCGCGGCGTTGCAGGGGGCCATCTTCGCCGTGGTCCGCGCCGCCGTGGACAGGGGCGGAGCGGTGGGTGTCCGCCGGATGACCGGCCACTGGCCGGACTGACCGGCACATCGACTCAGGCCCCCTTCCCGCATCGACGGGAAGGGGGCCTTTCGCACGGCTCGGCACGCCGCCCGACGATCTCAGACATCCGTCAGGTCACATGTCGGAGAAATTCGTGGGAGAGGTCGTGACAGACTTTTCGGGTCCGTGATTTGCTGTTCCACGCTGCTGCGAGATGGCGTGGGTTGAGAGAAGTTCCCTTCGTGGGGGGCCGCCTCAGGCGCCGCTGCTCGAAACGGCCAATCGGCCGCACGGCGTGCACGGCCACCAGTTTTAGAAGGAGATACACATGGCGCAGGGAACCGTGAAGTGGTTCAACGCTGACAAGGGCTTCGGCTTCATCACCGTCGACGGCGGGGGTGCTGACGTGTTCGTCCACTTCTCGGCCATCCAGACGAGCGGCTACCGCTCGCTGGAGGAGAACCAGCGGGTGGAGTTCGAGATCGCTCAGGGTCAGAAGGGCCCGCAGGCCGAGCAGGTCCGTCCGCTCTGATCAGAGTGGCTGGCCCTCGTCGGTCAGTGGACGACCCGGCCAGGGGTCGTTGTAGTAAAGCCCCGTATCCCTTCCGGGATGCGGGGCTTCCCACTTCCGCCCGTCAGAGTCGGCGGCGCGAGCGCAGGCCCAGCCAGAGCACGACCAGCCCGACCACGACCACGATCGGGCCGATCACCGCCCAGGTCCGCTCGCCGGTCATCCCGCTGCCGCCGACGTAGCCGAGGCCCTGCACCGTCCACACCGCACCGATCACCACGGCCAGCAGGCCGAGGGTGAGCGTCAGCCAACCTCTCATCGTTCGCCCTCCTTCCCGGATGGGGCGCCACACCGCCCCCGGGTACCAGCATCGCCGCTGTGGCGGCGCAACGCGAGTACCCGGGGTGGGCGGCTCACCACCTGTCGTGCACCTGCGGGCGGATCAGCTCGTCGTAGACCTCGCGTACACCTGTCTGTTGGCCGGCCGTGAGCGGCGGCAGGTCGGCCGCGGCGGCGTTGCGCCGGGCCTGCTCGGCGTCGCGGGCGCCGGGGATGACGACCGTGACACCGGCCTGGTCCAGCACCCACCGCAGCGCGAACTGCGCCATCGTGCGGTCGGAGTCGACGAGTGGCGCCAGCCGGCGTACGGCCGCGAGCCCCTGCGTGTAGTCGACGCCGGAGAACGTCTCGCCCACGTCGAACGCCTCGCCGTGCCGGTTGTAGTTGCGGTGGTCGTCGGCGGCGAACTCGGTGTGCTCGTCGTAGCGACCGGAGAGCAGGCCGCTTGCCAGGGGCACCCGGGCGATGATGCCGACGCCGGCCTGCGCGGCTGTCGGCAGCACACGCTCCAGCGGCTTGTGCCGGACGGCGTTGAGGATGATCTGGACGCTTGCCACACCGGGACGGGCGATGGCGGTGAGCGCCTGGTCGCACGTCTCCACGCTGACCCCGTACCCCGCGATGGCCTTCTCGGCGACGAGGGTGTCCAGGGCGTCGAACACGGCGTCGTCGGCGAACACGGCGCTCGGCGGGCAGTGCAGCTGGACCAGGTCCAGAGTGTCCACCCCGAGGTTGGCCCGGGACCTGTCGGTCCACTCTCGGAAGTGGGCCAGGGTGTACGCCTCCGGTCGCTGCTCGACGCGCCGGCCCATCTTGGTGGCGACGGTCAGGCCGGCGTCCGGACGGGAGCGCAGGAAGCGGCCGATCAACTGCTCGCTGCGGCCGTCGCCGTAGACGTCGGCGGTGTCGAGGAAGGTGACTCCGGCGTCCACCGCGGCGGCGAGCACCGCCAGGGCGTCGGCCTCGCTGACGGTGCCCCAGTCGGCGCCGAGCTGCCAGGCGCCCAGGCCGACCACTCCGACGGTCCGGCCGAGCCGGTTGAAGCTGCGCTGTTCCATGCCCCGAGCCTAGTGATCGGGTTGCCGGCCTGCCACGCGAGCCGTACGGTAAACAAGACGGACGTACGGTTTGGAGGCGACGATGTGGGATCCGACGACGTACCTGCGCTACGGCGACGAGCGCTCCCGGCCGTTTCACGACCTGGTAGCCCGGGTCCCCGCCGCCCGGCCCCGGACTGTGGTCGACCTCGGCTGCGGCCCCGGCCAGCTCACCGCCACCCTCGCCGAGCGCTGGCCGACCGCCCGGGTCCTCGGCCTCGACTCCGCGCCGGAGATGATCGGCAGGGCGCGCGCCCTGCCGACACCTGTCGAGTTCGCCGTCGCCGACCTGCGCGACTGGCGGCCGGCCGGCGACGAGGACGTGGTGGTCACCAACGCGGCGTTGCAGTGGGTGCCCGGCCACCAGAAGTTGCTGCGCCGCTGGGCCACCGAGCTGCCCGCCGGCGCCTGGCTCGCCATGCAGGTCCCCGGCAACTTCGACGCCCCGTCGCACCGGGCGCTGCGCGAGGTCGCCGGCCGTCCGGCCTGGCGTGCCCAGGTGGCCCCGCTGCTGCGCGCCGAACCCGTCGACGACCCGGCCGACTACGCGGAGCTGCTGACCGCCGCCGGCTGCGCGGTCGACGCCTGGGAGACTACCTACGTGCACCTGCTGCCGGCCGAACCCGCCGCCGACCACCCGGTGCTGGCCTGGATGGAGGGCACCGCGCTGCGCCCCGTCCGGGCCGCCCTGGACGCCGCCGGCTGGTCGGCCTTCCGCGCCGAACTGGGAGTACGGCTCACCGCCGCGTACCCGGCGCGGCACGGTCAGGTGTCTTTCCCGTTCCGCCGCGTCTTCGTCGTCGCCCGCACCGGCGCCCAAGCCCAGGAGAACCCGTGACCGACCTGTCCACAGTTATCGCCGGCCTGCCCAAGGTGGAGCTGCACGTGCACCACGTCGGCTCCGCCTCGCCCCGGATCGTCGCCGAGCTGGCCGCCCGGCACGAGGGCCGCTCGCCGGTGCCGGCCGACCCGGCGGCCCTCGCCGACTACTTCGAGTTCCGCGACTTCGCGCACTTCATCGAGGTCTACCTGAGCGTCGTCGACCTCATCCGCGATCCGGAGGACGTCTGGCTCCTCACCCACGAGGTGGCCCGGGAGCTGGCCCGCCAACAGGTCCGCTACGCGGAGCTGACCATCACCCCGTACTCGCACGTGCGGCGGGGCATCCCCGCGCCCGCGTTCTGCGAGGCCATCGAGGACGCCCGTAAGCGCGCCGCCGCCGACTTCGGCCTCGACCTGCGCTGGTGCTTCGACATCCCCGGCGAGGCCGGCCTCCCGGCGGCCGAGGAGACGCTGCGCATCGCGCTTGACGAGCGCCCGGACGGCCTGATCAGCTTCGGTCTCGGCGGCCCGGAGATCGGTGTACCCCGGCCGCAGTTCCGGCCCTTCTTCGACAAGGCCCGCGCCGCCGGGCTGCGCTCGGTGCCGCACGCCGGGGAGACCACCGGCCCGCAGACGATCTGGGACGCGCTCAACGAGCTGGGCGCCGAGCGCATCGGGCACGGCATCTCCGCCGCACAGGACCCGGAGCTGCTCACGTACCTCGCCGAGCGGCAGATCGGGATGGAGATCTGCCCGACGTCAAACGTGCGGACCAGGGCCGTGGCCAGCCTCGACGAACACCCGCTGCCCCGGCTGGTCGAGGCCGGGCTGCTCGTCACCATCAACTCCGACGACCCGCCGATGTTCGGCACCACCCTCAACGACGAGTACGCGGTGGCGGCCCGGCTGCTCGGGGCGGGCCCGGAGGAACTGGCCGCGCTGGCCCGCAACGCGGTGACCGCGTCCTTCCTCGACCCGGCCGGCAAGCAGCGGATCAGCGCCGAGATCGACGCGTACGTCGCCACCGTCGGCTGACACCGGGCGGGACGGGTGAGCGGGGCGCGCGGCGGGAGCGTGGGTGTGGGGGGACCTGAGACTCCCGCCGCGCGCGCGGCTCCACCGGCCGGTGGGTGCGTGGTGCGCTGACCGGTGGAACTGGTGGGTTCGTGCTCTGATCCTGTCAGCCCGCGAGCGTCCGACAGGCGTCGTTAACCGCGATCTAAGGAAGACTTGCGCCGCCGCACAGCCCCGGTCGGCTCAGCCGATCGGAGCGCCCGCCTCAGCCGATCGGCGCGGGGTGCTCAGTCGTCGGTGGAGGGTGCTCAGTCGTCGGTGGGGCGCTGGCGGGGCCAGCGACGGCCGCTCGTCTTCTGGTCCCGGGCGTCGCGCGCCATCCGGCCCACGAGGCCGAACCGGTTGACCTGCCGGGGCGTCGCCTCCGGGTCGGCGAGCAGCATCACCACGCTGGCGCCGCCCAACCGGGCCCGGTCGATGCTCACCGAGCCGTTGGCCTGCAACGCCACCCGCTTGGCGATGTCCAGGCCGAGCCCGGTCGAGCCCTGGTCGCTGGTGCCCCGCCGCAGCGCCCGGTCCGGGTTGGCGATGCCCGGGCCCGCGTCGTCGATGCGGATGGCCACGTACCCGTCGCGGCGGGACACGGCCACCTCGAACGCCGTGCCCTGCGGGGTGTAGCGGAAGACGTTGCCGATCACCGCGTCCAGCGCGGCGGCCAGCTCGGCGCGCGGCACCGGCGCGGGGATGCGCAACTGGGCGCCGTTGACCCGGTGCGGCCGGTTCTGGTCACCGGCGAGCGCCGCCCAGAACACCATCCGGTCCCGGACGACCTCGCTGACGTCGCACATCGCCGGGCCGGCCTCGTGGGCCACCGACTTACGGGTGGTCTTGATCAGCACGTCGATCTCACCTTCGAGGGTGACGATCGCCTGCCGGATCCGCCGGATGCCCCGCAGCCGGTCCAGCTCCGCCGGGCTGAACGAGCCCACGCTCGTGTCGTCGGACTCCAGCGCCTCCGCGTCCAGCCGGAGCACAGTCAACGGCGTCCGCAGCCGGTGCGAAAGGTCGGCCACCAACTCCCGCTCGTCGGTGCGCGCCGCGTCCAGCCGGTCGGCCATCCGGTTGAAGGCGTACCCGGCCTCCGCCAGCTCACGGGGGCCCGTCGGCTCCACGCGTACGCCCAGGTCGCCGTCGCCTATCGACAGGGCGGCCTGGACCAGACCTCGCGTGGCGTCCACCGCGCGGGCGGCCACCCGATCGACCACAAGCACCGCCGCGCCGGCCATCGCCGCGCCCACCCCGAACAGCAGCAGCCAGGTGCCGCCGGCGCCCTCGCCCAACGTGGAGTCCGCCACGAACACCTCGACCACCGCGGTCTTGTCGCCGAGGACCACCGGGTCGAGCCGGACCACCCCGCCGTCGACGTCGGTGACGAGCGAGCGCCGCTCGGCGCGGGCCCGGTCCAGGTCGCTGCCGCTGGCGCGGGCTGCGGACTCGTCCAACCCCAGCCCGTGCACCACCGGCCGGGTCGACGTGCCGTCACCACTTGCCACCACGGCGCGTTCCACCACCGCCGGGTCCGTGCTCACCGCCAGCGCGCCTGTCACCAGCGCGCTGCGTCGGGCCGCGTCGGCGATCGCCTCCTCCCGCGTCTGCCCCCGCAGGCTCAACCCGAGCGGGATCAGGAACGCGAGCGCGACGAGACTGCACATGCCGGCCGTGAGCAGGGCCAGCGCCGTCCTCAGTCCGGTGCCACCAGCCGGAACCCGACCCCCCGCACGGTGCGCAGGTAGCGCGGCTTCGCCGCGGACTCGCCCATCTTTCGGCGGAGCCAGTACAGGTGCACGTCGATGGTCTGATCCTCGCCGACCGATGGCTGCCGCCATACCTCCTCCAAGAGTTCCCGGCGGGACACTACCCGCCCGGGTCGTGCGGCGAGATACGCCAGCAGGTCGAATTCCTTACGGGTCAGCGCCAGCGGCTCCCCGTCGAGTTGGGCGCTGCGCTCACCGACGTCGACACGCAACCCGCCGACCGTGTGCACCGCGGGCTGCACCGTCCGGCTGGCCCGCCCGGCGCGTCGCAGCACCGTGGTGATGCGGGCGTCCAGGTGCGCGCCCGTGAACGGCTTCACCATGTAGTCGTCGGCCCCGGCGCGCAGCAGCTTGACCACCGACTGCTCGTCGTCGCGGGCGGTGGCGATGATGATCGGGACGTCGGTGATGCCGCGCAGCATCCGCAGCGCGTCGGAGCCGTCCAGATCGGGCAGGCCGAGGTCCAACACCACCAGGTCGGGCGTCTCCGCGGCGACCCGGCGCAACGCGTCCAGGGCGGTGCCCACGGCGTGCACGGCGTGCCCCCGGTCAGCGAGGGACCGCAGCATCGCGCCGCGTACGACGTGATCGTCTTCGACCAGGAGCACGGAGGCCACGAGAAGACCGTACTTGGCCTGGCAAGTTGATCGCGTTGCGACGTACCTGGGAACCGGGCAAGCTGGTACGACGATGTCCTTCACCCTCTTCGCCGACGCCCGACTGGCGCTCGCCCGGGACAGCCTCGCCGGCCTCTCCACAGGCGACGCGCTAGGCGCGCAGTACTTCCTGCCGGGGCCGCCGGAGGACCTCACCGACGCCACGCTGCCGCCCGCCCCCTGGGAGTGGACCGACGACACCGAGATGGCCTGCTCGGTCCTCGCCGAGCTGGCCCACTCCGGTGGCGTCGACCGCGACCGGCTGGCAGTGGCCTTCGCCGAGCGGTGTGCTCCACGCCGGGGCTACGGGGCTGGCGCGATGGCGATCCTGCGGCTGATCCGCACCGGCACCCCGTGGCCGGTGGCCGCCGCGTCCGCCTTCGACGGCCAGGGCTCCTGCGGCAACGGCGCGGCGATGCGGGTGGGCCCGCTGGGCGCGTACTTCGCCGACTCCACCGCGCATGCCGCGGCGCAGGCCCGCGCCTCGGCCGAGGTGACCCACGCGCACCCGGAGGGGATCGCCGGCGCCATCGCGGTTGCCGTGGCCGCCGCGATGGCCGCCCGGGGTCGCCTCGACGGGCACCGGCCGGCCCCGGACCGCCTGCTCGCCGGGATCGCCGCCGCCCTGGACCCGGGCAGCGAGGTGCACCGGAGCGTGAGCCGGGCGGCTGCGCTGCTCGGCCGACCGGTGGACCGGGTGGTGGCGGAACTGGGCAACGGTTCCCGGGTGACCGCGCAGGACACCGTCGGATTCACCCTCTGGGTGGCCGCCACCCACCTCGACGACTATCCGACGGCGATCCGGAGGTGTGTCCGGGCGGGCGGTGACATGGACACCACGGCCGCCATCGTCGGGGCGATCGTGGCCGCGTACACGGGTGTCGGCACCCCGGGCGGGGTGCCCGAGGCGTGGCTGGCCGCCCGCGAGCCGCTACCCACCTGGCTCCCCTGACAGGCGCCCCCTTGGGCGCCGTACCGCCGCCGAGTCCGCAGCTTGTGGACGTGATCCACTCGACATCGCCGATATTGGGGTAACCCGGCGGCGGGATACCCCGATATCGGCGATGTCGTGTCGATCAGCTCGGCGTGGAGGCCGCGGTTTCCGGGAAGCGGAGTGGATCACCGCGATGCTGTGGGAACGGCGGGCTGGCGGTCGGCGGGCGCGGCGGTGTCGCCGGTCACCTCGGCCAGGGCCGCGTCCTCGGCCGGGTCGCCGGTGATCTCGGCCAGGGCCGCGTCCTCGGCCGGGTCGCCGGTGATCTCGGCCAGGGCCGCGTCCTCGGCCGGGTCGCGTCGCCGCCACCGGCTGACAAGCCAACCGATCGCCGCGCCGCCGCCCAGGCCGGCCAGCAGCCCGCCGGCCAGCATCCCGTCGGCGTTGCCGGAGTCCTCGTCGGCGCCACCCGACCCGCCCGCCGCCGCGCCACCGGCGGTGTCGCCGGCAGCGGCGTCGCCGCCGCCGGGACCGTTCGCCGCGCCGGCCGCGGGAGCGCCGTGCCCGCCGTGTCCGGCCGGTCCGGCCGCGCCCGCCGCCGGCAGCAGCGTCAGCACCGGGGCCCGGTGTGTGCCGCTGGCGTCCGCCCACCTGACGACCGTGCCGTCGGCGTACGTCTGGACGACCTCGAAGGTGAGCCGCTCCGCCTGCGGCAGCGGGCCCATGGACAGGGCCAGCCGGGCCGGGCCGGACGCGCCCGTGCCGACGCGTACCCAGGTCACCGCCGTGGTCACGGTGCTCACCCCGGACGAGTGGATGCCGGCCACCGGCGTGTCAAGCGTCCGAGAGCTGATCTTGGGAGCCCAGCCGTCGACAGACATCGGATAGACCTCGGCAACCGGGGCGTCGGCCGGCAACCGCACCTCGATCCGGGTGGTCTTCGTGCCGGCCCGCTCCTCGGGCACGGAGAACTCCAGCCGTACGGCGTCACCCTGCCGTGCCTCGGTCGGCGTGGTCGTGACGTCCGCGGCGTGCGCCGCCGCACCGGGCCAGAGCAGCAGCCCCGCGGCGGTCAGCGCGGTCACCGCCGCGATCCGCCGCGGACGGCCTCCGCCGTGCGTGCTCGCCATCTCGTGCCCCCATCCGTCTCGACGCGACCGGCACCGGTTTCCGGCCACACCACTTAGTTCGGATCCGAGGCGCGAAAGGTTCAACGCGAGCCGTCTGGAAGGCGCCGACGGTGCGACCGATAGCATCGGCCAAGAGCCGAGGATCGGCACCGTTTCGTACCGCTTGGAGGAGTCACCGTGTCCGCACCCCGTACCCCCGCCGTGGCCGACCCTGTCGTCGTCGCCGCCGGGACGACGGCGGCCGACGCGGTGGCCGCGGCCGGACTGCCCGCGAACGGCCCCAAGGCGATCGTCGTGGTCCGCGACCCGCAGGGTCAGCTCCGCGACCTGGACTGGGCACCGGCCGAGGAGACCACGGTCGAGCCGGTCAGCCTGGACTCGCCGGACGGGCTCAACGTCCTGCGTCACTCCACCGCGCACGTGCTCGCCCAGGCCGTGCAGGACGTCTTCCCCGAGGCCAAGCTGGGCATCGGCCCGCCCATCGAGAACGGCTTCTACTACGACTTCGACGTCGCCAAGCCGTTCCAGCCCGATGACCTCAGCAAGATCGAAAAGCGCATGCAGGAGATCGTCAAGAGCGGGCAGCGGTTCCGTCGCCGCCGCTTCGGCAGCCTGGACGAGGCGCGCGCCGAGCTGGCCGACGAGCCGTTCAAGCTGGAGCTGATCGAGGTCAAGGGCGAGGGCCTGGACACCGACGAGGTGATGGAGGTCGGCGGCGGCGAGCTGACGATCTACGACAACCTCGACGCCAAGGAGGACAAGGTCTGCTGGTCGGACCTGTGCCGGGGCCCGCACCTGCCGACCACCCGACTGATCGGCGCGTTCAAGCTGATGCGCTCCGCCGCCGCGTACTGGCGCGGGTCGGAGAAGAACCCCCAACTGCAGCGGGTGTACGGCACCGCGTGGCCGACCCGCGACGAGCTCAAGGCGTACCTGAAGCTGTTGGAGGAGGCCGCCCGGCGCGACCACCGCAAGCTCGGCGCGGACCTGGACCTGTTCAGCTTCCCCGACGAGATCGGCTCCGGCCTCGCGGTCTTCCACCCCAAGGGCGGCATCATCCGCCGGGAGATGGAGCACTACTCGCGGCGGCGGCACGAGGAGGCGGGGTACGAGTTCGTCAACACCCCGCACATCACCAAGGCACAGCTGTTCCAGACCTCCGGTCACCTGCCGTACTACGCGGACACGATGTTCCCGCCCATGCAGTTGGAGGGCGCGGACTACTACCTCAAGGCCATGAACTGCCCGATGCACAACCTGATCTTCAGGGCGCGCGGGCGGTCGTACCGGGAGCTGCCGCTGCGGATGTTCGAGTTCGGCACGGTCTACCGGTACGAGAAGTCCGGCGTGGTGCACGGCCTGACCCGGGTCCGCGGGCTGACCCAGGACGACTCGCACATCTACTGCACCCGCGAGCAGATGGCCGGGGAGCTGACCACGCTGCTCAGCTTCGTGCTGGACCTGCTGCGTGACTACGGCCTCGACGACTTCTACCTGGAGCTGTCGACCCGCGACGACTCGCCGAAGTTCATCGGCGCCGACGAGGACTGGGAGGAGGCCACCGAGGCGCTGCGGACCGCTGCCGAGACCTCCGGCCTGGACCTGGTGCCCGACCCGGGTGGCGCGGCGTTCTACGGGCCGAAGATCTCGGTGCAGGCGCGGGACGCGATCGGCCGGACGTGGCAGTTGTCCACCCTTCAGGTCGACTTCAACCAGCCGGAGCGGTTCGGGTTGGAGTACCAGGCCGCCGACGGCAGCCGCCAGCGGCCCGTGATGATCCACCGGGCGCTGTTCGGGTCGATCGAGCGGTTCTTCGGGGTGCTCACCGAGCACTACGCGGGGGCGTTCCCGGCCTGGCTGGCGCCGGTGCAGGTGGTCGGCATCCCGATCCGGGAGGACCACACCGACTACCTGCACGGCTTCGTCGCGGCGCTGCGCGCCGAGGGCATCCGGGCCCAGGTGGACGGGGGTGACGACCGGATGCAGAAGAAGATCCGGACGGCCCAGCAGCAGAAGATCCCGTTCATGGTGATCGCGGGCGACGACGACGTGGCCGCCGGCACGGTCTCGTTCCGCTACCGCGACGGCTCGCAGCGCAACGGCGTGCCGGTCGCCGAGGCGGTGACCCACGTCCTCGACGTGGTGACCTCCCGCACGAACATCGGCCCGTCGGCCGCCGCCGAGTAGCGCGACGACGGCACGGCCGGCGAGCCGCTCGCGTGCCGCGTGATCGCGCTCGATCCAGGAAGTAGTGGCCTCCCCGACGTGGGAGGCCACTACTTCCATGTTCGAGCGCGATCTTCGCCCGCAGCCCGCAGCCCGCAGCCCGCAGCCCGGCGTCGGAGGAGGCGCTGGCCGAGTCAGATGCCGCAGGTGGGCGCGGACCAGCCGCCGACGGCCGCCACGTGGGTGTGGTCGTTGTGGTCCGGGTAGCCGGGGCCGAGGATCTGGCCGAAGCCGTGGTTGCGGGCCTGCTGGGCGAGCCGGCACAGCGACGGTGAGCCGACCAGGTCCACCGCGTCGCCGTACAGGTGCCTGCTGTTCGACGCCCCGCCGACCGCGCTGTTGCAGGAGTAGCTGCGGAAACTGCTGCTGATCGCGATGGGCACGTCGCCGAGGGCGTGCCGCAGCGCCTGGAGCTTCCACATCGAGACGAGCGCGTTGGCGCGGGCGGTGCTCGCCGCGACCGCTCCGCCGGCCCAGGTGCTGTTGCAGTTGTTCAGCTCGGCGTAGCTGAAGTTGACGGGTGTGCAGTCGTCGTCCTGGAGGGCGTACAGCCGGTTGAAGGTCTGCGGGCCGGCGATGCCGTCCGCGCCCAGCCCGTACGCCTGCTGGAAGCGGATCACCGCGGACCGGGTCGCCGGGCCGTAGGCGCCGTCGATGGTGAGCACGGCCCCGTAGCCGGGGTAGCCGGCGACGCGGATCTGGAGTTGCCTGACGTCCTCGCCGGACATCCCCTGGGAGAGGGTGCGACCCCAGGTGTAGCAGCCGTCGGCGTGTGCCGCGCTGGCGGTGAGGGTGACCCCGGTCACAGTGGTGGCGGCGGCCAGCGCGAGCGCCGCGATGACCCTGCCGAGCCGTCGGATCATGAAGCTCTCCATCCATTGATTCAAGTGCCTGAATGTATGGAAGTTTCAGGTCTGGGCGTCAATCCGTCAACAACTTGCAGCAAGGAGTTTCCCGGTGACGGGTGTCGCGGCCGGCCCGCACGGCTCCGTAGGATCGGCTCGTGACAGGGGCGGAGCGGCACACGGACAGCGACGGCATGGCGGACGGCCTGGAGCGGCTCTGGACGCCGCACCGGATGACCTACATCTCCGGCGAGGACCGCCCGGCCGAGGGCTACGAGAAACCGACTGGTTGCCCGTTCTGTCTGGCCCCCGGGCTCCCGCCGGAGGAGAGCCTGGTGGTGGCCCGCGGCGAGCACGTCTTCGTGGTGCTCAACCTCTACCCGTACAACCCGGGGCACCTGCTCGTCTGCCCGTACCGGCACGTCGCCGACTACACCGACCTCGACGAGCCGGAGACCGCCGAGCTTGCCTCGTACACCCAGTCGGCGATGCGTGTGGTCCGCAAGGTGAGCAACGCGCACGGCTTCAACCTGGGCATGAACCAGGGCGGGGTGGCCGGCGCCGGCATCGCCGCCCACCTGCACCAGCACGTCGTGCCGCGCTGGGGCGGCGACGCGAACTTCATGCCGGTGATCGGCCGCACCAAGGTGCTGCCGCAACTGCTCGGCGACACCCGCGACCTGCTCGCCCGCGCCTGGCCGTCCTGACCCGCCGGGCCTGACCCCCGCCGGCTCGAGGACCGCGCCGGTCCGGCTATTCGGCGCGCAGCAGGTCGGTCAGCTCCGGCCAGCTCTCCACCCGGTGTACGCCGGGCAGCAGCGCGGCGTGTGCGGCGACCTCCGCCGGGCGGGGCCGGAACAGGTAGCGGTGCGGCACCGAGTCGAGATAGCCGAGCACCTCCAGCCTGTCGTCCACGAAATGGGTCAGGCCGAGCCGCCGGGCGATCGGCGCCTTGGCCGGCCGCGTCCGGCAGAAGTGCACCCGTTCGGCGGGGATGCCGGTGCGCGCCACGAAGTCGTGGTGCGCCAGCCACTCCCGGGTCCGCCGCTCGGTGGACTCGCCGCACTTGGAGACGAGGTGCACCTCGTCGAACGCCGGCCCGAGCGCCGCGAGCGCGTCGAACGCCCCGTCGACCATGGGCGTACGCAGGTAGTGCGCGCCGAAGAACGACGTGTCGGCGTCCTCGTCGGCCGGTTCGATGAGCACACCG
This sequence comes from Micromonospora lupini, assembly GCF_026342015.1. NCBI lineage: Bacteria > Bacillati > Actinomycetota > Actinomycetes > Micromonosporales > Micromonosporaceae > Micromonospora > Micromonospora lupini. Next base: position 195,261 of record NZ_JAPENL010000003.1, on the reverse strand, counting down.
CCGATGTCCACGCCCAGCCGCCGCATGGCGTCGATCATGCCGTACGGCGTCGGGGCGCGCGTACCGCGTTTCCGCGTCCGGAGTTGCTACGCCCAGGCCCGGTGAAGGTGGCACGATCGGCCGATGGCAGTGACGACACGGGTGTTGGGGCGCAGCGGCATCGAGGTCAGCGCCCTCGGCATGGGGTGCTGGGCGATCGCCGGTCCCTGGGCGGAGGGCGGTCAGCCGCTGGGCTGGGGCGCGGTCGACGACGACGAGTCCGTTAGCGCGGTACGTCGTGCGCTCGAGGAGGGCATCACCCTCTTCGACACCGCCGACACGTACGGCGCGGGGCACGGCGAGCGGGTGCTCGGGCGGGCCCTCGCCGGCCGCCGGGACGAGGCCGTGATCGCCACCAAGTGGGGTTACACGTTCGACGAGGCGACCCGGCAGGCGACCGGGGAGGACGCGTCAGAGGCGTACCTGCGGCGGGCCGTGACCGCCTCGCTGCGCCGGTTGGGCACCGACCGCATCGACCTCTACCAGCTGCACCTGGCCGACCTGCCGGTGCCCCGCGCCCAGGCGCTTGTCGGCGTCTGCGAGGACCTGGTCGCCGAGGGCCTGATCCGGACGTACGGGTGGAGCACCGACCGCCCGGACCGGGCCGCCGCGTTCGGGCATGCGGCCCTCGGCGCCACCGCCGTGCAGCACGCCCTGTCGGTGCTGCGCGACGCCCCCGAGGTGCTCGCCGTCTGCGACAAGTACGACCTGGCCAGCGTCAACCAGGGGCCGCTGGGGATGGGCCTGCTCACCGGCAAGTACACGGCCGCGTCGACGTTGCCCCGCGACGACGTGCGCGGGTTGGCACCGGGCTGGCTGGAGTGGTTCCGGGGCGGCCGCCCCGCGCCGGAGTGGCTGCGCCGGGTCGGCGCGGTGCGCGCCGCGCTGACCGCCGACGGGCGCACCCTCGCCCAGGGCGCGCTGGGTTGGATCTGGGCGCGCAGCGGGCGCACCATCCCGATCCCCGGCTGCCGTACGGTCGCCCAGGTCGAGGAGAACGCCGCCGCGCTGCGCTGGGGGCCGTTGGCGCCGGACCAGTTCGTCGAGGTGGAACGTCAACTCGCCGCCCTGCGCACCGCCGCGCTCCGTGACGCCGACCGCCCACACTGGCCCCGCCCCACCCACCCCATCACCCACCCCTGAGCACCGGGGCGGGGGACGGGGCGCGGCCACGGCGTGGACTCAGGGGGTGTGTTCCTTGCGGGCCTGGTCCGCCAGGTGGGTGGGCATGGGGTCGTGGCGGACGAAGTGGCGGCGGAAGGTGCCCGTGCCGGCGGTCATCGAGCGCAGCTCGACGGCGTAGCGCAGCAGTTCGGTGGCCGGCACCTCGGCGCGCACGACGGTCCTGCCCTCGGTGTCCTCGTCGGGTTCGGTGCCGAGCACTCGGCCGCGCCGGCTGGACAGGTCGCCCAGCACCGCGCCCACCGAGCCGTCCGGCACCCGGACTGTCACCTCGTCGATCGGTTCCAGCAACGCCGGCTGGCCCCGCTCGGCGGCGTCGCGCAGCGCCAGCGCGCCGGCGGTCTGGAAGGCCGCGTCGGAGGAGTCGACGCTGTGCGCCTTGCCGTCGACGAGGGTGACCCGCAGGTCCACCACGGGGTGACCGGCGACCAGCCCGCGTTCCAGCTGGGCGCGGACGCCCTTCTCCACGGACGGGATGTAGTGGTGGGGCACCGCGCCGCCGACGATCCGGTCGACGAACTCGAAGCCGGCGCCGCGGGGCAGCGGCTCCACCTCGATGTCGCAGACCGCGTACTGGCCGTGGCCGCCGGACTGCTTGACGTGCCGTCCGTGGCCGGATGCCGGCACGGTGAGCGTCTCGCGCAGCGACACCCTGACCGGTTCGGTGTCCAGCTCGACGCCTCCGGCGCGCAGCCGGTCCAGCACGACGTCGGCGTGCGCCTCGCCCATGCACCAGAGCACCAGCTGGTGGGTCTCCGGGTTGCGCTCCAACCGCAGGGTGGGGTCGCCGGCGACGAGCCGGGCGAGGTTGCGGGCCAGCGCGTCCTCGTCGGCGCGGCTGCGGGCGACGATCGCCACCGGCAGCAGTGGCTCCGGCATCTCCCACGGCGCGATCAGCAGCGGGTCGTCCTTGGCCGAGACGGTGTCCCCGGTCTCCGCGCTGCCCGACTTGGTGATCGCGCAGATGTCGCCTGCCACGCACTGCGACACCTCACGCAGGGTGGCGCCCAGCGGGGTGTAGATGTGCCCGACCCGCTCGTCGGCGTCGTGGTCGGGGTGCCCGCGCTCGGCCATGCCGTGTCCGCAGATGTGCACTGTCTGGTCCGGGCGCAGCGTGCCGGAGAAGACCCGGACCAGCGAGACCCGACCGACGTGGCGGTCGACTGTGGTCTTGACGACCTCGGCCACGAGCGGGCCGTCCGGGTCGCAGGTCAGCGGCGGGCGGGGCGAGCCGTCCACGCCTGTGACGGCCGGAAGCTCGTGCTCCAGCGGTGACGGGAACGCGGCGGTCAGCACCTCCAGCAGCGTGTCCAGACCGACGCCGGTCTCGGCGCAGACCGGCACGACCGGGTAGAAGTGACCCCGGGCGACGGCCTTCTCCAGGTCGTCGATGAGCACCTCGGTGCTGATCTCCTCGCCGTCGAGGTAGCGGTCCATGAGGGTCTCGTCCTCGCTCTCGGCGATGATCCCCTCGATCAGCTCGTTGCGGGACTCGTCGATGGCCCGCTGGTGCTCCGGGTCCGGGTCGCGGACGTCGGCGGGGAGCCCGGCGGAGTAGTCGAAGACCCGTCGGGTGATCAGCCCGAGCAGACCCTCGGTGGAGACACCGTCGTCGCCGAGCATCGGCAGGTACAGGGGCATCACGTTGTCGCCGAAGAGGCGCTGGCAGAGCGCCACCGTCTCGTCGAAGTCGGCGCGGGGCTGGTCCAGTCGGGCCACCGCGACGGCGCGCGGCAGGTCGACAGCCGCGCACTCCTCCCACAGGGCCACCGTGGCGGCGTCCATCCCGCCGGCCGCCGAGACGACGAACAGCGCGGCGTCGGCGGCCCGCAGGCCGGCCCGCAGCTCACCGACGAAGTCGGCGTACCCGGGGGTGTCCAGCAGGTTGACCTTGATGCCGTTGTGCAGCAGCGGCGCGCAGGACAGGCTGACCGAGCGCTGCTGGCGTACGGCCGCGGGGTCGTGGTCACCGACTGTGGTGCCGTCGACGACGCTGCCGGCCCGGCCGATCGTGCCGGTGGCCGCGAGCAGGGCCTCGACAAGCGTCGTCTTGCCCGCCCCGGAGTGCCCGACGAGCACCACGTTGCGAACCCGCGCGGGTTCGGTCACCACAGGCGTGCCGCCCGTGGAGCCCTTCTCCTGACTTTTCTGCGCCATGGGGCGCACCTCCCTCAGCCGGTGGTGGGTGGCGACTGCCGCGCGAGGTGGAAGCGGCCCGGGGCGAGTGCGCGGCAGTATCCTCCGGTGGTCTGCTGCACAACGGGAACGGGACGGGCGGGCGGGTGAGCTGGCTCACCCTCCGGCTCGATCTCACACCCGTTGTCGGGTAGGCACAAGCCTCTCCCGGGCGGGTCGGAGGGGCGGCCGTATCGGCGGACCTGGGCGGACCGTTATCGTGGGGACCGCCATGGCGAAGATCTTCCAAGTGTCGGCCCGCGCGGGGATGACCCGCGTCGTCGAGCCGATTGCCCGTGCCCTTCTGCGCGCGGGCGTCACTCCCAATGCCGTCACCGTCGCGGGCACCGTTGGTGTGCTCGTCGGCGCGCTCGGCTTCGGTGCTCGCGGCCACCTGGTCGCGGGCGCGTTGATCGTAACTTTTTTCGCGCTCACCGACCTGCTCGACGGGACGATGGCCCGGATGAGCGGCGGCTCCACCAGGTTCGGCGCGTTCCTCGACTCGAGCATGGATCGGGTCGCCGACAGCGCGGTCTTCGGCGCGGTCGCGTACTGGCTGGCCACGCGGGGTGACCACTCCGGGGTGGCCGCCGCGCTGATCTGCCTTGCCGCCGGCAGTCTGGTCTCCTACGTGAAGGCGCGTGCCGAGGGGCTCGGCATGACCTGCAACGTGGGCATCGCCGAGCGCACCGAGCGGCTGCTGATCGTCGGGGTCGGCGGGATCCTCACCGGTGTCGGCGTGAAGCCGGCGCTGGAGATCGCGCTCTGGCTGCTCGCCGCCATCTCGATCTTCACGGTGGGGCAGCGGATGGCGCACGTCTACCGCCAGGCCCAGCAACTCCAGCCGGACGGTCAGGCGTGAGCGCGGTCGCCACGCGGCCGGCCCGCCGAACGACCGGCGGCCGGGCCGCGTGAACCTCACCGAGCTTGGCTACGTCGCCGGCTGGCGGGTGGTCCGTGCGCTACCCCGGCCGCTGGTGGCGGCGGCTTTCCGGGCGGGCGCGGACCGCGCCCACCGACGCCCCGGCGGGAGTACGGCCCGACTGCGCGCGAACCTGCGCCGGGTGGTCGGCCCGGAGCTGCCCGAGGCCGAGCTGGACGATCTCGTCAAGCGTGGGCTCCGCTCGTACGCCAGGTACTGGATGGAGGCGTTCCGGCTCCCCGCGTTGAGTCGGGCGCAGATCCTTGCCGGCTTCCGACTCGACGGCGCGGAGTTGCTCGCCGCCGACGTGGCCGCCGGCCGGGGCGCCGTGGTGGCGCTGCCGCACGCCGGTAACTGGGACGCCGCGGGCGCCTGGGTGGCGGCCACCGGCTGGCCGATCACCACTGTCGCGGAGCGGCTCGCGTCGGAGGGGATGTACAAGCGTTTCATGGCCTTCCGGGAGGCCCTGGGGATGGAGATCCTGCCGAACCGCGGCGGGTCACGTCCGGCGTTCGACGTGCTGCTGGACCGGCTACGTGCCGGTGCGGTGGTGCCGTTGCTGGCCGACCGGGACCTCTCCGCCCGGGGGGTGGAGGTCGACTTCTTCGGTGGGAAGACCCGTATGCCGGCCGGACCGGCGCTGCTCGCGCTGCACACCGGAGCGCCGCTGTACGTGGCCTCGATGTGGTACGAGCAGGACGCGGCGTGCGCCTCGCTCAGTGGTCCGCTGCCGGTGCCGGGGCCCGAGACGGGGCCTCTGGACCAGCGTGCCCGGTCGCTGACCCAGCTGATCGCCGACGGTCTGGCGGCGGGTATCGCCCGGCATCCGGAAGACTGGCACATGTTGCAGCGGATGTGGCTGGACCAGCGTGGCGCGGGGGGCGCGGAGTTGTCGGCACCGGCCCCGGGCCGGTCCTGAAGGGGGTGGCTGACGCGTGCGGATCGGCATCGTCTGCCCGTACTCCTTCGACGTTCCCGGCGGGGTGCAGAACCACGTCATGGACCTCGCGGAGGCGCTGATCACCCTCGGGCACGAGGTAAGCGTGCTCGCGCCCGCCGACGAGGACTCCCCGCTGCCGGCGTACGTGGTGTCCGCCGGCCGGGCGGTGCCGCTGCCGTACAACGGGTCGGTGGCCCGGATCGCGTTCGGCCCGGTCTCCACGGCCCGGGTCCGGCGCTGGCTCACCAACGGTGACTTCGACGTGCTGCACGTGCACGAGCCGCTGACGTTGAGCCTGTCGCTGCTGGCGGTGCTCTCCGCACGGGGGCCGGTGGTGGCCACGTTCCACACGGCGATGACCCGTTCGCGGGTGCTGGCCGCCGCGCAGGGCGTGCTGCAGATCGTGTTGGAGCGGATCACCGCCCGGATCGCGGTGAGCGCGCTGGCCCGGAAGGTGCAGGTCGAGCACATGGACGGCGGCGCGGTGGAGATCCCCAACGGGGTGGCGGTGGCGAAGTTCGCGGACGCCGAGCCGCTGCCGGACTGGCCGGGGGAGTGCGGGCCGGGCGTCGGCGGCACGCTGGGCTTCCTGGGGCGCTTCACGGAGGCGCGCAAGGGCTTCCCGGTGCTGCGGGACGCCTTCGTGGCGCTGGCGGCGACCCGCCCGGGGCTGCGGCTGCTGGTCGCCGGACCGGGCGACCCGGACGACCTGTACGACCAGTTCCCGGCCGCGCTGCGGGAGCGGGTGACGTTCCTCGGTCTGGTCTCCGAGGCGGACAAGGCCCGGATGCTGCGCAGCGTGCACCTGTACGTGGCGCCGAACACCGGCGGCGAGTCGTTCGGGATGATCCTCACCGAGGCGCTGGCCGCCGGGACCACTGTCGTGGCGAGTGACCTGGACGCGTTCCGCCGGGTGCTGGACGGCGGACGGGCGGGGCGGCTGTTCCCGACCGGGGACGCGGTGGGGCTGCGCGACGCCCTGTCCGAGCTGCTCGACGATCCGGCCGGGCGGGTTGCGCTGAGCGCCTGCGGCGATCAGGTGGTGGCGAATTTCGACTGGCCGGTGGTTGCGCGGCGTGTTCTGGAGGTATACGCAGCGGCGATCGAGGCGACCGACGGGCGGGTCATCGACCAGGAGTGGGTGGGGCTGGGCTGATCCGGGGGACGGATGGTGCGGCTGGTGACGCCGGTGACCGGCGCGGGCGCGCGCAACGGAGGAGAAACGGAGCAGCACTACGATGCCGCACATGTGGTGGGTGGTGGCCGCGAGTGTGCTCGTGGGGGTGCTTGCGGCGTACCTCATCTGGACCGCCGGCCGGGTCGAGCGGCTGCAGGGCCGCGCGGAGCTGGCGGCGCGGGCCCTCGACGCCCACCTGCTGCGCCGGGCGGCGGCCGCCGCGGTCCTGGCGGAGCGGCGTTTCGGGGTCGAGCTGTACGCGGCGGCCCGGATCGCGCTTGACGCTCCGCCACAGGAGCGGGAGGCGGCCGAGAACGACCTGACCTGGCAGTTGCGCTCGGTACGGCTGGACCCGGCCGATCCGGACTGCACGGCTGTCATCGCGGCGAGCCGCCGTCTCGCGCTGTCCCGACAGGTGCACACCGACCTGGTTCGCGACGCCCGCTCGGCACGTAGTCGTCCGCTGGTGCGGGTGTTGCGGATGGGGCGGGGCCGGGAGTGGCCGCGCTACTTCGACATCGACGACCCGACGCTCGTCGTGCCGGCGGACGTCCCGGCCGGCTGACCGAACTGGCCGGCGCAAGCTGACCGGCGGGGCCGGCGCAAGCTGACCGGCGGGGCCGGCGCGGGCTGAACGGCGGGGCCGGCGCGGCGGTGAGCAGGGCCACAGTGCAGGCCACCGGGGGTCTGATTGGCTGTCGGCGCGGCGTTGAGTAGTGCGTAGCATTTTCGCTGCCACCCTCACCGCACGTCCAAGGAGCGATGACCCGTGTCCGAAAACACCGCCTCGACCACCGGCACCGCCCCCGTCGTCGGCACGGCCCGCGTGAAGCGGGGCATGGCCGAGATGCTCAAGGGCGGCGTGATCATGGACGTCGTCAACGCCGAGCAGGCCAAGATCGCCGAGGACGCCGGCGCGGTCGCGGTGATGGCCCTGGAGCGGGTGCCCGCCGACATCCGCGCGCAGGGCGGGGTGTCCCGGATGAGCGACCCCGACATGATCGACGGGATCATCGAGGCGGTGTCCATCCCGGTGATGGCCAAGGCCCGGATCGGGCACTTCGTGGAGGCGCGGATCCTCCAGTCGCTCGGCGTGGACTATGTCGACGAGTCCGAGGTGCTGACCCCGGCCGACTACGCGAACCACATCGACAAGTGGGCCTTCACGGTGCCCTTCGTCTGTGGCGCGACAAACCTGGGCGAGGCGCTGCGCCGGATCACCGAGGGCGCGGCCATGATCCGCTCCAAGGGCGAGGCGGGCACCGGTGACGTCTCCAACGCCACCACCCACATGCGCAGGATTCGTCAGGAGATCGCCCGGCTGGCCTCGCTGCCGGCCGACGAGCTGTACGTCGCGGCCAAGGAGCTGCAGGCCCCGTACGAGCTGGTCAAGGAGGTCGCCGAGAGCGGCAAGCTGCCCGTGGTGCTGTTCACCGCCGGCGGGATCGCCACGCCCGCCGACGCGGCGATGATGATGCAGCTCGGCGCGGAGGGCGTCTTCGTCGGCTCCGGCATCTTCAAGGCCGGCAACCCGGCTCAGCGGGCCGCCGCGATCGTCAAGGCCACCACCTTCCACGACGACCCGGACGTGCTGGCGAAGGTCTCCCGGGGTCTGGGTGAGGCGATGGTCGGCATCAACGTCGACGAGATCCCGCAGCCGCACCGCCTGGCCGAGCGCGGTTGGTGAGCATGAACCGCCCCACCATCGGTGTGCTCGCGCTTCAGGGTGACGTCCGGGAGCACGTGGCGGCGCTGGCCGCGGCGGGCGCGGATGCCCGCCCGGTGCGCCGCCCGAGCGAGCTGGACGCGGTCGACGGGTTGGTGCTCCCGGGGGGCGAGTCCACCACCATCAGCAAGCTCGCCGACATCTTCGAGATGCGCGAGCCGATCGACAAGCGGATCGCCGACGGCATGCCGGTCTACGGCTCCTGCGCCGGCATGATCATGCTGGCCACCGAGGTGCTGGACGGCCGGGCCGACCAGCGTGGCTTCGCAGGCATCGAGATGACGGTACGGCGTAACGCGTTCGGCCGGCAGGTCGACTCGTTCGAGGCGCCGGTGGAGATCGCCGGTGTGCCGGGGGAGCCGTTCCACGCGGTGTTCATCCGCGCGCCGTGGGTCGAGCGCGTCGGCGCGGCCGTCCAGGTGATCGGGAAGGTGACCGGCGGCCCGGCCGCCGAGCGGATCGTGGCGGTGCGCCAGGGCAACCTGCTGGCCACCTCGTTCCACCCGGAGCTGACAGGTGACCTGCGCGTACACGCGTACTTCGTGGAGCTGGTGCGGGCCGCCTGAGCGGCGGACGCGGGCGGAAGGGCATGGATCCCGGCCCCCGATCGTTGGTCCTGGGCGGGCCCTGCGCCGTTTCGGCGCCCCGGGCAGGTCCCGGGTGTGACATGGCGCGGCGTGACCTCGGTAAGATTGCCGCGGTTCGGCAGGGCCGTCGCCCGGCGCGGCACTTCCCGCGGGGCCGACCGGCCGCCGGATCGCCGGATGCGGCGCGGAATCGGTGCGGCAGTCGACGCAGGCGTGCAATGACAGACGGAGGTAGAAGATGTCCGGCCACTCAAAGTGGGCGACGACCAAGCACAAGAAGGCCGTCATCGACGCCAAGCGCGGCAAGATGTTCGCCAAGCTGATCAAGAACGTCGAGGTGGCCGCGCGCACCGGCGGCGGCGACCCGTCCGGTAACCCGACGCTTTTCGACGCCATCCAGAAGGCGAAGAAGAGCTCCGTTCCCAACGACAACATCGACCGCGCGGTCAAGCGCGGCTCCGGCCTGGAGGCCGGCGGCGCCGACTGGCAGACCATCATGTACGAGGGCTACGGCCCCAACGGCGTGGCGATGCTCATCGAGTGCCTCACCGACAACCGCAACCGGGCCGCGACCGAGGTGCGCACCGCCCTCACCCGCAACGGCGGCTCGCTTGCCGACGCCGGCTCGGTGTCGTACATGTTCTCCCGCAAGGGCGTGGTGATCGTGCCCAAGGAGGGCACCAGCGAGGACGACGTCATGATGGCGGTCCTCGACGCCGGTGCCGAGGAGGTCAACGACCTCGGTGAGGCGTACGAGGTGGTCTCCGAGCCGACCGACCTGATTCCGGTGCGGACCGCGCTGCAGGACGCCGGCATCGAGTACGAGTCGGCCGAGTCCTCCCTCGTGCCCAGCATGAACGTGCCGCTTGACGAAGAGGGCGCCCGCAAGATCTTCAAGCTGATCGACGTCCTGGAGGACTGCGACGACGTGCAGAACGTCTACGCGAACTTCGACGTCAGCGACGACGTGATGGCAGCCGTCGACGCCTGAGGTCCGGGCCGTCCGGCCCGTTCAGCGTGATCCACACCAGGTCGCCGATGTGGGGGTGTCCGCGCGAGCGGTTGCCCCCACATCGGCGACCTGACGTGTGTCAGCGTGCCCTCGATCGTGGCGGGACCACCGGTGCCACCGGCCGTAGTCCGGCGGGCCGCACGAAGATCGACCGGCGGGCGATCGCGTCCAGTCTCGGCCCCACCTCGTAGCCGTCGAGCCAGACCCACCCGTCATAGATTGGCCGGTCGAGAACGCGGATGACGCGGAACAGGATCGGCCGGCTGAACTGGATACGCGCCGCGCGGGTGACCTGAAAGAGGTCACCCGCCCGCACGGTCGCCGGACTTCCGGTCGCGCCACGCCCTGAGCACCAACGCGTGATCGACTCGATCACGCGCGCCGTCGTCGAGCGGCCGTGACCGGGCCGTACGCTTCCTCGGGGACGAACGAGGAGGTTCCGGGGAGATGGTGGGACGCCGATTCGCGTTGGGTGACGTGGTCGTCCGGCGCGAGATCCTGCGGGGCGAGGTCTGGTTCGGCTGCCCGACGATCTGCGTCGAGGACTCGTCCGACCTGCTCGCCCTGTACCTCCCGCCGGGGGCGGAGTTCGGCTTCCCCACCGACGGCGAATTCCCCTGTGGGCGGCACCCGTGGGAGACGGCAGGTCACCGCTCCTGGTCGGGGCACGGCAAGTTGATGCTGCACCGGCCGGGCGAGGCGCACTCGGTGGACGTGTTCTGGACGGGCCCGCAGCGCGACTTCGCCGGCTGGTACTTCAACCTGCAGGATCCGCTGCGGCGTACCCCGATCGGGGTGGACACGCTTGACCACGAGCTGGACCTGTGGTGGGGCGCGGACGACGACAGGTACGTCTGGAAGGACGTCGAGATGTTCGCCAAGCGCCTGGTCGAGGGGCGCTACCCGGGCATGGCGGACGCGATCCGCGGCGAGGGTGACCGGATCGCCGCCCTGCTCGACGCGGGGCAGCGCTGGTGGGACCCGGCGTGGGCGCGGTGGCAACCCGACCCGGCCTGGCCGGCGCCCCGGCTGCCCGCCGGCTGGGCCGCGGTGCCCGCCCGCTGACGACGAGCGGCGGCCGTGCGGGCCGTGCCGGGCGGTGCGGGCCGTGGCACGTGTGACCGGCGGGGCGTCAGCCCTCCGGCACCGCGTCGACGAGGAACACCTGGTCGGGTTGACCTGTGCACGGCTCGGCCGCCGCTTCGGCCGGCACCTCGCTGGCGTCGTCCTGGATGCCCACGCACAGGTCGCTGTCCGACGGGCGGAGACGGTACGCGTCCGGCGCCGCCCCGGTCGGTTCGAAGCGGAACAGCTGCTCGGCGGTGTCGGCGCTGCACTTGTTCCGGGGCTCGATCAGGTTGCGGCCGGGATCGCCCTGCCGGACGGTGAGGCAGCCCGCCCCGTGCACCGGATGCTCCCACTTCACGAAGTAGAGGTAATCGGCGACCGGCACCAGGTACGTCTCCGGTGGGGTGGCGCCGGCGCAGGGGCGCTGCACCGCGACCGCATCTTTGTAGCCGCCGCTGCGGTCGCGCCCCTCGCTGATGCAGAGCTGCGGGGCTTGGGCGGGACGGATCCGGCTCCGGCCACCGGCCGGCGGCGTGCCGGTGCCACTGGCCGAGGCGCTGCCACCCGGCGTGGCCGTCGAGGTGGCGGCCGGCTTCTCCGCCGTCCGTTGTTCGTCGTCGTCGGGCCACAGGAACCAGGTGCCGAACGCGGCCAGCACGGCGACGGCGACGAACGCCGCCAGCGGCGCGGGTCGGGCGAACCACCACGACCGTGCCTCGTCGGGGCCGCCTGTCAACACGTCGCCCGCGCTCGTCGGCGGCGCGGTCGCGAACGCAGCGGGCGCGGCGTACCCGCCGGCGGCGAGCCGGTCCCGTGCCCGCAGCCACTCGTCGACCTGGTCGCCCGCGCCGCAGGCGCGTACGAACGCCGCCAGCACCTCGGGGCGCGGCAGGGTGGACCGGCGCAGGACGTCGGCGGCGGTGCTGCGGGCCAGCACGTCGCCGGCCGCGACGGCGTGTTGTTCCAGTTGCCGGAACGTCAGCCGGGACCGGTCCTTCAGGTGGCGCAGCAGGTCGACGAACTCGGCCGGGTCGGCCGCCTCGCCCGGTCGTAGATCCCCCGTGGTCATCATCTGATTCTCCCGACCCCACGCCCCCCGGTGCAAGGCACCGTGCGGCGTCTGTCCGAGATGGTCGGACAAGACCCGGACAGAAGGCCCTGAGCTGCTCGGACACTGCGGCGCCCCGACCAGGGCATTGTCTCCGACCACCCGGTTATCTAGCGTTTTTCCCAACGGCCGCGCCACTGACCGGCGTACCGGTGGACGGGCTCCGGCCGGCGCCGGTCCGGGCCTGACCACATCGACGACGCGGGGGATCCGATGATTGACGCTGCCCGGGATCGGGTGCCGCAGGTGACCACGGCGGGGGAGTTCGTGGTGTCACTTCGGGACGTACGACGACGCTCCGGCCTGACGTACCGGGAGATCTCGCGCCGGGCCTCGGCGGCCGGGCACTGGCTGCCTCCGAGCACCCTCGCCACGATGCTGGGGCGGAACACCCTGCCCCGTGAGCGGACAGTCGTGGCGTTGCTCGCCGCCTGCGGCACTCCGGCAGCGGACATCGAGCGGTGGGTCGGCCTGCGCCGCGAGGTCGAGGCCCGGCTCAGCGAGCCGGCGCGCCGGGAGGACGAGCCGACGCCACCCGACCCGACGTCTGCCGAGCCGGACGGCACACGTCGGACACCTGCTGACAGGCGTCGGGTGGCCCGACCGGCACGTCGACGGCTGCGGATGGGGGCGCTCGCCCTGGTCGGCGCGTTGACGGTCGGGGCGCTGCTGCCGCGTGGTGAGGCCACGACGTCCGCGTCGGGCACCGCCTGCCCGCTCGTCCTCCGCCAGGGCATGTACGGCCCCTGTGTGCTGGATCTGCAGGAGCGTCTGGTCGACAGCGGGTTGCAGGTCCCCGTGGACGGTTGGTTCGGCCCGGACACGACCAGCCGGGTGATCGCCTTCCAGGCGATGGCCGGCCTGTCGGTGAGCGGCACTGTGGACCAGGCGGTCCTCGACGCCCTGTCAGGTGACCCGGTGCTGCCGGTCAGGTGGCCGGAGAACCGCGTCAGCGTCTCCCTGCGGGAGACCTTCGCCCAGGACCCGGCCGAGGCGGTGCGGCTTGCGCGGTGCCTGTCCGGGTTGGACCCGCTGCGGGTGGAGGTGATGGCCGACGGGTCGCGCCGCTGGGGTCTGTTCCAGTTCAGCGACATGGAGCTGTCGAGGCGCGGCGTCGACCGTCGGACCGCCCTGGACGCGGGCTGGAACATCGCCGCGGCGCGGGACGTCTGGTCGCGTACCGGCGACTTCGGTCACTGGCACTGCCCGCCGTCACCCTGATCGGACGCCGCTCCCCGCCCAGGTCGGCAGACCGGGCGGGGAGCCCCCTTCAGGCCGGCGGACGACTCACGGTCGCAGCCGGGTGGCGAAGACGTACGCGCCGACGGAATTGCCTGTGGCCATGCCGGCCACCGCGTCGAAGCGGTAGTGCACGCCCAGGTAGATCCGGCTGAGCGCGTTCTCCCAGGCGGCCTCGTCGAAGCCGCTCATGTGTCGGACGACCCCCCGGGCGTGCGGGTCGTCGGTGGTGGCGTCGAAGGCGATGGCGTTGGTGCCGAAGAAGCCCTTCATCACCGCCGCCCAGGCGCCGGCGAAGGTGGCGTGCCCGGAGATGTACGCGGGGAAGGCAGGTGAGAACGAGACCCCGGCCTCATCCTGCGACAGCGGCTGCCAACCGTTGCCGATGGCGGTCTCCGGCCGCCACAGATCGATAGTCGTCAGGTACTTGGCGTCCCAGGCGGCGATCGCGGCGTCGGCGAGGGCCAGGGCGACGAGGCCGAACAGGCGGGCGTTGGCAAGGATGCCGAGTTTCCGCTGCTCCGACACGATCCGGGTGTGCGCGAAGAGTTGGCCCGGTGGTCGGTAGGTCACGGGCAGGTCGTTGGCCCAGAAGAACGCGATCTGCGTCTGTTCCGTGGTGCGCTGCGACGACGTCTTGCCGCCCAGGGTGCGGACCTCCTCGACCTGCTCGCGGTATTCGTTCCTGGCGAGCAGGTCCGCGTAGTCGGACGCGCCGGCCGGCAGGCCGGGTCGGAACTGGTCGCCCGCCGTCAACGCGAACGGGGTGACGCGCCCCCAGTTCGGGCTGACCGCGGGCTTTTGGTCGGTAGGCCGCCAGGAGCCGTCGACCCCGTCCAACGTGTATCCGCCGGTGGTGCTGGAGCCGTCGTTGGCACGGGCCTGGAGGTTCGCGGCGGCGGCCGCGGCGCCGACCGTCTCGCCGCGCGCGACCTCCGCGCTGTTCACGCCGGACGGTCGCCGCGTCACGGCCGTGCCGTAGGCAGCCACGAAGGTCGTGCGCCGGCTCGGGTACAGGGTGCTCAACACGTCGAAGGCCGCCTTGTCGATGGCCGCGTGCAGCGACGGTGCCACGACGTCGTCGAGCGTGCCCGGATAGCTGACCGGCACCCGCACCCGGTAGGGGTTGCCGACGCCGGTGACCGACACGGCGGCGTCCTGCATCGCCGCGTGCAGGATGGCCGCGTGGCGGGACAGCTCGGTCGGTGGCAGGTCCATCCCCTTGAAGGCGCCCAGCAGGATGCCGTTCCAGTAGAGGATCGGGTCGGTGGCCGGGTCGATGGCCAGTGGGGTGAGCGAGATGTTGTCCAACCGCACCGTCGACGCGGCATGGTTGCCGAAGTGGAACAGCAGCACCGCCTTCGGATCGCCGAACGGCGACGTGAAGTCGAAGGTGAAGCGGCGCATCGTGGAGGTGAGCGCGACGGACTGGTCGAAGGCCGAGGTGAAGGGCGTGTCCGCCCGGGAGACCGAGACGCGTACGTCGCGGCTGACGTCGGCGGAGGCGTCGAACTGCAGGCGGTACGGCTGGGCGGCGGTCACCCCGAACTCGAAGTGTCCGACCAGGTCCTCCCACACGTCGGCGCCGACCGTCGCGCTGGTGCGGATGCGGAGTTGCCCGGCGTTGACAGTGGTGCTGGTCGAGGCGAGTCGGGTCCACCAGGGCGCGGTGCTGCCGTTGTCGAACGTGCCGTTGAGGATCAGGTTGCCCGCCGCGGCGTGGACCGGCGCGGAGCGGACGAGGGTGGTGAGCGTGCTGGTGAGCACTACCGCCAGCACCACGCTGAGCAGACGCCGCAGGCGTCCTGCGGTGCCGGAGCGCAGCCTGTCGATCGGTGGGGTCATGGAGAGCCTTTCCGGTCCGGAGCAGGCGACGACCAGGTCGTTGCCGTGAGGATCGGCTCACCGTAGGAGTGTTTTCCCTGTTCACAGCCACCGAACGGGCGTTCGGGCCGGTGCCGTACTGGCCGGGACGGCGACGGGCGTCGGCGTCCGCTCAGGACACCGACGTCAGTCGTGGGCGTCGCCGGTCAGCCGATGCTCTCCCGCTCCCGCCAGGCGGCGCGCAGCGAGGTCCGGCCGTTGGTCCGCAGCAGCGATCCCTCGTAGACGCGGGCCCCGGCGGCCAGGAAGGCGCCGGCGGCGGCCAGCAGGATGACCAGCGACACGATCGGCTCCCAGCCGGCCGCGTCGCCGGTGAACAGCCGCAGCGGCATGGCGGTGGGCGACGACAACGGCAGGTACGACAGCACCCGCATCGCCGTCGCGTTGTCGTTCAGGAAGATCACCGCGCCGAACGGCAGCATGATGGCGAGCTGTACAGGTGTCGACACGCCGGCGATGTCCTCCTGGCGGTTGACCAGGGCGCCGGCCGCCGCCCACATCGCGGCCAGCAGCACGAAGCCGAGCAGGAAGAACGGCACGAACCAGCCGATCGCCGGTGCGAGCAGGGTGAGCAGGTCCACGCTGTCGCCGATCCGCATGCCGACGACGGCCACGAGACCGATCAACACGATCTGCCCGAGCGCCAGGATGCCGCCGGCGATCACCTTGCCGGCCAGCAGCGCCCGTACCGGCACGGCCGCGACCAGGATCTCCACGATCCGGGTCTGCTTCTCCTCGGTGACGCTCTGCGCGATCTGCAGGCCGAAGGTCTGCGAGGTGATGAAGAAGACGAACGCGAACACGAACGGCACCAGGAACGCCACCACCGGGTCGACCGCGTCCGGATCGAGCAGGCGCACCGGAGGCGCGGTGCTCAACGCCCGGACCACCTCGTCGGGGGCCTCGTCCATGGCGAGCACCGCCGGGCCACTGACGACCGCGGCGTCCACGTCGCCGTCGCGAACGGCCTGCTCGGCGGCACTGTCGTCGGCAACCACCCGGACGTCGAGCCCGGCGGCGCGCAGCGGGCCGGCCGCGTCCTGGGTGACGGCCACGCTCTTCGGGCCGCCGGAGAGCAGCGGCGGCAGGATGGTACCGGCGGCGGCGAGCACCAGGAAGAAGAGCGTGCCGAACAGGAAGGTACGGTCGCGGAGCTTGACCCGGATCTCGCGTTCGGCGACAAGCCTGGTGGCCTGGGTGACGTTCACTGGGTGACCTCTCGGAAGATCTCGGTGAGCGAGGGGCTGACCGGGCGGAAGGCGCGAACCGGGCCGTGGGCGAGGGCCGCGTGCAGGACGGGCTGCTCGTCGGCGCCGACCGGCAGGTCGAAGACCGCCCGCGCGCCGTCCAGCTCGACCAGGGTGACCCCGGGCTGGTCGCGCACCCAGCCGGCGTCGGTCCCCACCACCAGCTCGAACCGCGGCGAGGTGTACGAGTCGCGCAGCTGCTGGCGGCTGCCGGCGGCCCGGATCACCCCGTCGTTGATGATCACCAGGTCGTCGCAGAGGCGCTCCACCACGTCGAGCTGGTGGCTGGAGAACAGCACCGGCACTCCGGCGGCGGCGCGTTCCCGCAACACGGCGACGACCGTGTCGACGGCCAACGGATCGAGGCCGGAGAACGGCTCGTCGAGCACCAGCACCTCGGGGTCGTGCACCAGCGCGGCGGCGATCTGGGCCCGTTGCTGGTTGCCCAGCGACAGCGTCTCCAGCAGATCGTCGCCGCGATCGCCGAGCCCGACCCGCTCCAGCAACGCGTCCGTGGCGCGCCGGGCGGCGGGGGCGTCCAGGCCGTGCAACCGACCCAGGTAGGTGACCTGCTCCCGCGTGGTCATCTTCGGGTACAGGCCCCGCTCCTCCGGCATGTAGCCGAAGCGGCGCCGGTCCTGCCTGGTGAGAGTCGCGCCGCCCCAGGTCACCTCGCCGGCGTCGGGGGCGAGCACACCCAGGATGATCCGCATGGTGGTGGTCTTGCCGGCGCCGTTGGCGCCGACGAAGCCTGTCATCCGGCCTGCCGCCACCTCGAAGGACACGTTCTTGAGCACCTGCCGGTCGCCGAAGCTGCGGTCGACGCCGTCCAGGCGAAGCGTTCTGGTCACGCGTACACGCTAGATCGAGCGTGTCGTCCCGGCGATCCCGGCGGGCTCGTCGCGCTGTGCCCCGGTCATCCGGGAACGATGCCCCGTCGTCCGCCGCGTCCGCTATCCGGACGGACCTGCGGTGACAGCGCGCCGACGTGCGGCTGCCCGACGCGGTGTCCGCGCCGGGCCGCCGTCTGACGGGTTCGCTCAGGTCGCCTGGCGGCGGGTCTTGAGGGCCGTGTCGACCAGGTCCCACACCAGCACCACGGCGGCGCCCAGCGCGATGAGGGCGTTGAGGAGGCCGCGGTTGTCCGCGTCCGCCAGCCAGGTCAGCCGCTCGCCCAGGGCCGGATTGAGCAGCGCGTCGGAGAGGGCCAGCCACATCAGCGGCACCGTGAACGCCAGGTTGAGCAGCGCCTTCACCGCGAACAGCGGCCAGGTCCAGCGCCCGATCCGGTACTTGACGATCTCGAACACCACGTCGGCGACCAGGACGACGATCAGCGCCGGCAGCCAGAACGACCAGAGCGCCGGGTCGAGCAGGGGGATGTTGTCGCCGTCGGTGGTGTGCACCCAGGACTGGTAGTGCTGGAACGGCAGGTAGCCGATGGTCACCACAAGCATCACCACCGACGCGATGGTGTCGACGAGCGAGATGCCGCGGTGCGCGGGGACGTCGGGCAGCTCGTCGACGTTCCACTCGGGCAGGTCGGCGGTGGGCTGGGCCCGCTCGATGAGGACGAAGGTCAGGGTGAGCCAGAAGCTGATGTGCACGGCCACGTGCAGGGCGACGACGAGGCCCGGTCCGATGGCGCCGAAGCCCCTGCCCTCGGCGACCGCGACGACCGCGACGACAGTGCCGGCGAGCGCCGGGATGAAGCTGAGCAGCAGCTTCAGCAGCCGCAGCCAGACCAGGTAGTACGTCGGGCCGATGAGCTGGAGCCGGCGGTCGGCGTAGCGGGCGGCCAGCTCGTCGGGGTTGCCCAGCTCGGTGAGCACCTCTCGCTCGGCGGCCGCCGTGTCCTCGCCGCCCCCGGTCCGGTCCTCGATCATGTCCTCGATCGAGGCGCGCAGCTCGGTGGCGATCTCGTCGCGACGTTGCGCGGGCACCGAGCGCAGGGTGGCGGCAAGGTAGCGGTCGGTCAGGGTGTTCATCGGTCCACTCCTTGGATCAGCCCGGTGATGGAGGTCTGTACGGCGGCGAGGTCGTCGAGGAGCCGGTTCAGCATCGACTCGCCCTCGTCGCTGGTCCGGTAGAACTTGCGCGGCCGGCTCTCCTCGGTGTTCCACTCGCTGGTCAGCAGGCCCTGGTCCTCCAGGCGGCGCAGCAGTGGGTAGAGCGTGTTGGCGTCGACCGGGAAGCCGTGGTCGGTGAGCCGTTGCAGCAGTGCGTAGCCGTAGTCCGGTCGGCGGAGCGCAACCAGGCTGGCCACCACGACGGTGCCTCGACGCAGCTCCTGGAGGTGCGTCCGTAGAACATCCTCGCTAACCATGTGTCACACTATACTGTGTGCCACACAGTGTTGTCCACTACGACATCATCGTGTCCGCCCAGCCTCTGTCCGGTCCGGTACGCGCCGCGGGGCGCCCGGCAGACGCCGGACGCCCCGCGGCCGGGCCGAATCAGCAGGCCGCGCCCTGGCGGAAGTTCAGCTCGACGAAGCTGGCCGGCCCGACCTGGAAGTAGCCCACGCCCGGCCGGATCGGGTGGCCGGTGAACAACTCCACCCGCGACCCGACGCGAACCAGGTACGCCTCGGCGTTCCCCGCGTCGTTGCGGATCAGCGACCCGCGCGTGCCGTAGATCGCCTCCAACTCGGCGAAGGACATGCCGACCTGGGCCCCGGCCGGCGACTGTGGCGGTGCGGTGGCCGTACCGACCTCCACGAGTCGACCGTCGCGGAAGGCGAGGAGGAGAACACCGGCCCAGGAACCGGTCACGCCGGCGTGCACCACCCCGTCGCAACCCGGGGCGGTCCAGTCGATGCGGCCGGCTGCGGTGAGCGCGGCCAGGCTGGCGCCGATCCGGTAGACGCCGGCGCCGCCGACGCTGAGGACCTGCGGGTGGCTGTGCCCGACGGCGGTGGCGAGCGGACCGCCCGCCGAGGCGGACGTGGCGCCGCCGACAAGCGGCGCCGCCGCTGCCGGTCCCGCGGTGGTCACCGCGACGAGCGTGCTGAGCGTCAGCGCGGTGGCGGTGCGGAGGATCGAGGGACGGTTCATGGTGTGCTCCTTCGGCGATGGGTCTCCTGCCCTGTTAGTCACCGCGCAGGGGTCAGCGGTTCGTCGGGTTCCCGACCGGCCCGGTCTACTGTGCAGAGACCGTCCTGGCCGGGGGTGACACGGTGACGGCTCCGCAGCGGATCGGGCCCTACGCCATCGAGCGACTGCTGGGCGTCGGCTCGTTCGCGACGGTCTGGTTGGGCTACGACGCGGTGCTCGACGCGCGTGTGGCGATCAAGGTGCTGGCCGAGAACTGGAGCCACGACCTGCGGGTCCGGGAACGTTTCCTCGACGAGGCCCGGCTGTTGCGCCGCCTGGAGCACGAGCGGCTGATCCGGGTGCACACCGTCGGTGAGTTGCCCGACGGCCGGCCGTACGCGGTCCTGGCCTGGGCGGACGGGGGCAGCCTGCGGGACCGCCTCGCCGCCGGCGACCTTCCCGCGCCGAGCGCGCTGCGGCTGCTGGGCGAGATCTGCGCCGGGGTCGCCGTGCTGCACCGGCACGGCGTCGTGCACCGTGACCTCACGCCGGGCAACGTCCTGTTCCGCTCCGCAGGCCCGGACGACCCCGACGCCGAACAGGTGCTGATCGCCGACCTCGGCCTCGCCAAGGCGCTCGCCACCGCCTCGGGGCTGACCGCGCGGGCCGGCACCCCCGGTTACATGGCCCCCGAGCAGGACGACCCGGGCGCCGTGGTCGACACCCGCGCCGACGTGTACGGGCTCGGCCGGCTCGGCATCCGGCTGCTGGCCGCCGATCCGCCGGACGCGCACCCGCCCCGGCCCGGTCCGCCCCCGGACCTTCGACTCCGCGCGAACGTGCCACCGGCGGTGGCGGCGGTGCTCGCGCGGGCGACGGCGTACGACCCGGCCGACCGCTATCCCGACGCCGCAGCCCTGCGGGCCGCGCTGACCCGGGCGATCGACCCGATGGTACGGCCCGTCGCGCCCACCCGGGCACCAGGAGCACGGTCGCCGTCGCCTCGGCCGGGGGCCCGCCGCCCGTACCGCTTGCGGCTGGCCGGGGCCGCTGTCGTGGCCGTCGTCGCGGTGGGTGGGGTGGGCGCCGAACCGGGTGGCACGGGGTCGGGTCGACCCGGGGACGGCACGTACACGACAGGGCCGCTGACCGTGGCGCTGCCGCCGGGCTGGTCCGCCACGGGGGCCACCTGGGCCGGGCAGTACGACGCCGACGGCGATCCGGAACCGGCGCTGGTGATGTCCCCGCAGCCCCGGCGCTGGGCCGCCGATCCCCGCCTGCCCGGCGCGTTCGTCGGCCTCTCCGCCACCACGGCGGCGCGCACCACCCCGGCCGGGTTCCTGGCCGAGCGCACGCATGGGGACTGCGCCCCCGCCCCGGCACGCACCACCAGGCAGGCGGGCGTCGAGTGGACTGTGGTGACGTACCGCTGCGACCGGGGCCGGCCGAGCATCGTCGAGTCGGCGGGCCTGCATCCCGCCCGACGAGCCCTGGTGTACGTGCAGATCGCCCCGCCTGCGGACAGCGGGCAAGACTTCGTGGACACCCTGCTCGGCGGAGTGCGCCTGCGGTAGGTGCGGCTGAACGCGCCCGGCGGCGACCCCTGGGGTGTGAAGCTGTCACCGTGGCGCAGGAGGCGAGCCGATGACGGGCGGCACGCGTCGAGCGCCGATCCGCACGCCGAAGCGGTTGCCGTTGTCCCACGTCGTCGGCGTCGTCGTGACGATCGCTCTCGCCCCGGTCGCGCCGCACCTGTCCGGCCTGGCGGTGAGCGTCGCCGCCGGTCTGGTGCTGCTGGGGGTCGCCGCCGCCGAGTTCCTCCGGGCCCGGCGCCGACCCACCGGCTAGCGGACCACCACGGTGATGGTGTGCTCCCGACCCTCCTGGGGGATCGTCACGGCGACGGTGCCCGTGCGGACGAAGCGGATGTCCACCACGCCCGCCTCGTACTGCTGGGAGACCAGCTCCGGGCGGTCCACGGTGACGAGCCCGGGCCCGATGCCCTGAATCCGTAGCACCGCGCCGGTGGCGAAGCAGAGCGATGTCAGCAGCTCGACCT
This sequence comes from Micromonospora lupini, assembly GCF_026342015.1. Taxonomy (NCBI): domain Bacteria; kingdom Bacillati; phylum Actinomycetota; class Actinomycetes; order Micromonosporales; family Micromonosporaceae; genus Micromonospora; species Micromonospora lupini. Next base: position 173,861 of record NZ_JAPENL010000003.1, on the reverse strand, counting down.
CGGTCTCGGCGAGCGGCAGGTCGTAGCGGACCGCGCCCTGACAGGCCGGGGTCGCGGCTGTCGGCGGGGGAGTCGTGCGGGGCGTACCCCTTGTTGTGGCTGGTCGGGGCGGCGCCGCGCCCGGCGGCTCGCTTGTCGGCGGCGGCGGTCGGGCCGGCGACCCGGTGGGCGCGGGCGTCGCCGGGGCCGCGACGATCGCGGACGGTGTCGGCGCGGAACGGGTCGGGCCGGGCGGTTGGACGGGCAGTGGCGCGACGGCGTCGGCGCCGCAGGCGGCCACCCCCACGGTGGCAGTGAGGACGACGACGAGCCGGCGGAACGACGCCCGGCTCATTCCGCGCCGAGCCGCTGCCGGACCTGCCGCCGGGCCAGGTGCAACCGGGACTTCACAGTGCCCACGGGGACGTCGAGCAGGGCCGCGATCTCGGGGTAGCTCAGCCCGAGGACGTCGCGCAGGGCCACCACCTCGGCGTGGTCGGGGTGGACCGAGTCGAACGCGTCGAGCAGGTCGAGGCGGGTGCCCGCGACGACGCTTGTCCGTCGCGGGTCGGCCCGGTCGGGCAGCGGTACGCCGCCGGCCTCCAGCCGACAGCGGCGGCGCAGGGTGCGATAGGTCGAGCGGGCCCGGTTGGCGGTCAGCCGGTGCAGCCACGTGCGGAACGACGAGCGTCCCTCGAACCGGGTGATGCCGCCGGCCAGGGCCAGGAGCGTGTCCTGGCAGGCTTCCTCGGCGTCCTCCCGGCTGGGCAGGAACCGGGCGCACAGCCGCAGCACCTCCGGGCGCACCGCGACCAGCAGGGCGTCCAGCGCCGTGGGGTCACCCTGCGCGGCGCGGCGGGCCAGGGCGTCGAGGTCGTCCGGAGCAGGCATGCCGGGTGTCCAATGCTCGCCGGTGCCGATCCTCAAGCGTACGGCCGTCGGCGCTGCCCGACCCTCCTCCGGTCCGTCACCCGACCCGCGCTACTCGAACCGGGAGACGTCCCCCGCGCCGTGGCGCAGGATCTCCGGCTCGGGCCCGGACAGGTCGATCACCGTCGTCGGCTCCTTGCCGCAGTCACCGGCGTCGAGCACCGCGTCGAGCTGGTGGTCGAGCCGTTCCTTGATCTCCCAGCCCTGGGTCATCGGCTCGTCCTCGCCGGGCAGCGCCAGGGTGCTCGACACCAGCGGCTCGCCCAACTCGGCCAGCAGCGCCTGGGTCACTGTGTGCCGGGGTACGCGCACACCGACTGTGCGCTTGCGCGGGTGCAGCATCCGGCGCGGCACCTCCCTGGTGGCCGGCAGGATGAACGTGTAGCTGCCCGGCGTGGACGCCTTCACCAGCCGGAAGACCGCGTTGTTGATCTGCACGAACTGGCCGAGCTGGGCGAAGTCCCGGCAGACCAGGGTGAAGTGGTGCCTGTCGTCGAGGCGGCGGATCTGGCGGATCCGGTCCAGGCCGTCCTGGTTGCCCAACTGGATGCCGAACGCGTAGCAGGAGTCCGTCGGGTACGCGACGAGCCCGCCACCGCGGATCAGGTCGGCGACCTGGCCGATGATCCGGGGCTGCGGGTTCTCCGGGTGTACGTCGTAGTACCTCGCCATGCGCAAGAGCCTATGCCTGTCGGGATGCGATCAGGAGACGGACGCCACCCTCGGCGCGGACGGTGGAGCCACCGAGATCACCTCGGTAGGGTAGGTCCCGGTCGGCTCCGACCACCTAGATCCACACCGCCGGGGGGCGCCAGGCATGGCCGATTCGTTCGCGCATCTGCACGTGCACACGGAATACTCGATGCTCGACGGAGCGGCCCGGCTGAAGGACCTGTTCGCCGAGGCCAACCGGTTGGGCATGCCGGCGGTGGCGATCACCGACCACGGCAACATGCACGGCGCGAACGACTTCTACAACCAGGCGATGGCCGCCGGGATCACCCCGATCCTGGGCGTCGAGGCGTACGTGGCGCCGGAGTCGCGCTATCACAAGGCGCGGGTCAAGTGGGGTCGGCCGGAGCAGAAGAGCGACGACGTCTCCGGTAACGGCGCGATCACCCACAAGACCATGTGGGCGAAGAACGCGCAGGGCCTGAAGAACCTGTTCACGCTCAACTCGCGGGCGTCCATGGAGGGGCACTACGTCAAGTGGCCCCGGATGGACATGGAGCTGATCGCCGAGCACGCCGAGGGGATCATGGCGACCACCGGCTGCCCGTCCGGCGCGGTGCAGACCCGGCTGCGGCTGGGCCAGTTCGACGAGGCGCTCAAGGTCGCCGCGAGCTACCAGGACATCTTCGGCAAGGACAACTACTTCCTGGAGATCATGGATCACGGCCTCTCCATCGAGAGCCGGGTCCGTGAGGGGCTCACCGAGATCGCCCGCAAGCTCGACATTCCGCCGGTGGTCACCAACGACTCGCACTACACCCACGAGGCGCAGGCCACCGCCCACGACGTGCTGCTCTGCGTACAGACCGGCAGCAACATCGACGACCCGAACCGGTTCCGTTTCGAGGGCGGCGGCTACTTCGTCAAGAGCGCCGACCAGATGCGCGCGGTGGACTCGTCGGAGCTGTGGCAGCAGGGTTGCCGCAACACCCTGCTGGTGGCCGAGAAGGTCGACCCGAAGGGCATGTTCGAGTTCCACAACCTGATGCCGCGCTTCCCGGTGCCCGAGGGCGAGACCGAGGAGTCCTGGTTCCGCAAGGAGACATTCGTCGGGCTGGGCCGCCGCTACCCGAACGGCATCCCCGAGGGGCACGTCGTCCAGGCCGAGTACGAGCTGGGCGTCATCAACCAGATGGGCTTCCCGTCGTACTTCCTCGTGGTCGCCGACTTCATCCAGTGGGCGAAGAACCAGGGCATCGCCGTGGGGCCGGGTCGTGGCTCGGCCGCCGGCTCGCTCGTCGCGTACGCGTTGGGCATCACCGACCTGGACCCGATCCTGCACGGGCTGATCTTCGAGCGGTTCCTCAACCCCGAGCGCGTCTCGATGCCTGATGTCGACATCGACTTCGACGAGCGTCGGCGCGGTGAGGTGATCAAGTACGTCACCGACAAGTGGGGTGAGGACAAGGTCGCCCAGATCGCGACCTTCGGCACGATCAAGGCGAAGGCCGCGATCAAGGACTCGGCCCGGGTGCTGGGCTTCCCGTACGCGGTGGGCGACCGGATCACCAAGGCGATGCCGCCGGCCGTGATGGGCAAGGACATCCCGCTCACCGGCATCTTCGACCCGAAGCACCCCCGCTACGCTGAGGCCGGCGAGATCCGCGGCCTGTACGACTCCGACCCGGACGTCCGCAAGGTGATCGACACGGCCAAGGGCATCGAGGGGCTGATCCGGCAGACAGGTGTGCACGCCGCCGGCGTCATCATGTCCGCCGAGCCGATCATCGAGCACATCCCGTTGATGCGCCGCGACGCCGACGGGGCGATCATCACGCAGTTCGACTACCCGACCTGCGAGTCGCTCGGGCTGCTGAAGATGGACTTCCTCGGCCTGCGCAACCTGACGATCATCGACGACGCGGTCAAGAACATCGAGCTGAACCACGGCCTCAAGCTCGACCTGCTGGGCCTGCCGCTTAACGACAAGGCCGCGTACGAGTTGCTGGCCAGGGGTGACACCCTGGGCGTGTTCCAGCTCGACGGCGGGCCGATGCGGTCGCTGCTGCGGTTGATGAAGCCGGACAACTTCGAGGACATCTCCGCCGTCCTGGCGCTGTACCGGCCCGGCCCGATGGGCGTCGACTCGCACACCAACTACGCGCTGCGCAAGAACGGCCTCCAGGAGATCACGCCGATCCACCCGGAGCTGGAGGAGCCGCTGCGGGAGATCCTGGCACCCACCCACGGCCTGATCGTGTACCAGGAGCAGGTGCAGCGCGCCGCGCAGATCCTCGCCGGCTACACGCTCGGTCAGGCGGACCTGCTGCGCCGGGCGATGGGTAAGAAGAAGAAGGAGATCCTCGACAAGGAGTTCATCCCGTTCCGGGACGGCTGCCGCGAGCGCGGCTACTCCGACGAGGCGATCCAGGCCGTGTGGGACGTCCTGGTGCCCTTCGCCGGGTACGCCTTCAACAAGGCGCACTCCGCCGCGTACGGCCTGGTCTCCTACTGGACCGCGTACCTCAAGGCGCACTACCCGGCCGAGTACATGGCCGGGCTGCTCACGTCCGTCGGTGACGACAAGGACAAGATGGCGCTGTACCTGTCCGAGTGCCGCCGGATGCGCATCCAGGTGCTGCCGCCGGACGTGAACACGTCGGCCGGGCCGTTCACCCCGGTCGGCAAGGACATCCGCTTCGGCCTGGCGGCCGTCCGCAACGTCGGCGCGAACGTGGTCGCCTCGATCATGCGGTGCCGCCAGGAGAAGGGGGACTACGCCGACTTCTACGACTTCCTGTCCAAGGTGGACGCGGTGGTCTGCAACAAGAAGACAATCGAATCGCTGATCAAGGCCGGGGCGTTCGACTCGTTGAAGCACCCCCGCAAGGGTCTGCTCGCGGTGCACGCCGACGCCATCGACGCGTACGCCGACGTCAAGCGCAAGGAGGCGGTCGGCCAGTACGACCTCTTCGGCGCCGGCTTCGGCGACGCCGACACCGGCAGCACGACTGTGATGCCCGTCATCAGCGAGAGCGAGTGGGACAAGCGCGACAAGCTGGCCTTCGAGCGCGAGATGCTCGGCCTGTACGTCTCCGACCACCCGCTGTTCGGCCTGGAGCACATCCTCGGCGCGGCGGCCGACACCACAATCGCCTCCCTGGCCGAGGAGGGCGCGGTCCCCGACGGGGCTGTCGTCACCCTCGCCGGCATCCTCTCCGGGGTGCAGCGGCGGGTCACCAAGCAGGGGCGGGCCTGGGCCTCGGCCACCCTGGAGGACCTGGCCGGTGGGGTGGAGACGCTGTTCTTCCCCAACACCTACGAGGTGATCGGGCAGTACATCGCCGAGGACGCCATCGTGGTCGTCAAGGGCCGCGTGGATCGCCGCGACGACACCCCACGGATCATGGCGATGGACATGTCCATGCCGGACGTCAGCACCAGCGCCACCAACAAGCCGGTCACTCTGACCATCCCGGTGCACAGGTGCACGCCACCGCTCGTGGAACGGCTCAAGGAGACCCTGGTGCTGCACCCCGGCGACACCGAGGTGCACATCAAGCTGCTCAACGGCGGGCGTACCACCACCCTGCGGCTGGGCCCGTTCCGGGTGGCGGCGACGACCGCGCTGATGGGTGACCTGAAGAGCGTCCTCGGCCCGGCCAACGTGAGCTGACCGGTCGCGGCCCGACCGGCGTGCGTCGGCCGGGCCGCGACGCCGGCTCAGCCCCGGTCGGGGGCCGCGATCTCGCGCAGCTGGCCGTCGGCCAGCCGCAACCAGCGCTGCACGCCGATCTCGGCGAGGAACCGCTCGTCGTGGCTGACCACGACAAACGCTCCCTGGTACGCGGACAGCGCGCTCTCCAGTTGGGCGACGCTCACCAGGTCCAGGTTGTTCGTCGGCTCGTCGAGCAGCAGCAGTTGCGGCGCCGGTTCGGCGCAGAGCACACAGGCGAGGGTGGCGCGCAGCCGCTCGCCGCCGGAGAGCACCCCGACGGGCAGGTTCACCCGCGAGCCCCGGAACAGGAACCGGGCCAGCAGGTTCATCCGCCTGGCGTCCGGCAGGCTCGGCGCGTACGCGGCGAAGTTCTCCGCGACAGTGCGGTCGAGGTCAAGCAGGTCCAACCGCTGCGACAGGTACGCGATCCGCCCGTCGGCCCGTTTGATCTCGCCGCCGGCCGGTTCGAGGTCGCCGTCGACGAGGCGCAGCAGCGTCGACTTGCCGACGCCGTTCGCCCCGGTGAGCGCGATCCGCTCCGGCCCCCTGATCACCAGGTCGGCGCCGTCGCCGCCGAACAGGTCCCGATCGTCGAAGCGGGCCCGCATCCCCTGGCCGGAGAAGACCGTGCGTCCCGCGGGGACTGTGGTGTCCGGCAGGTCGACGGTGATGGTGTCCTCGTCGCGTACCGCCCGGCCGGCCTCGTCGAGACGGGCCTTGGCCTCGCCGAGACGGGCCGAGTGTGTCCCCTGCGCCTTGCCCGCCGACTCCTGCGCGCTGCGCTTCAGCCCACCGGCCACGATCCGGGCCAGGCCGGCGTTCTTCAGATTCTTGGAGGCGTTGCTGGCCCGCCGGTCGGCACGCTCACGGGCCTGCTGCATCTCCCGCTTCTCCCGCTTGACCTCCTGCTCGGCGTTGCGCAGGTTGCCCTCGGCCACCTCCCGCGCCGCCTGCACCGCCTCGGTGTACGCGGTGAAGGTGCCCCCGTACCAGGTGATCTCGCCTCGTTCCAGCTCGGCGATGCGGTCCATCCGGTCCAGCAGCTCCCGGTCGTGGCTGACCAGCAGCAGGCACCCGGACCAGTCGGACAGCACGTCGTAGAGCTTGTGCCGAGCCTCCAGGTCCAGGTTGTTCGTCGGCTCGTCGAGCAGCAGCACGTCGGGCCGTCGCAGCAGTTGCGCCGCCAGGCCGAGGGAGACGACCTGACCACCGCTGAGGGTGTGCAGCCGCCGGTCGAGCGCCAGCTCACCGAGGCCGAGGCGGTCCAGTTCGGCGCGGGTGCGCTCCTCGATGTCCCAGTCGTCGCCGATCGTGGCAAAGTGTTCCTCGCCGGCGTCGCCGGCCTCGATGGCGTGCAGCGCCGCGATCCGCTCGGCGACGCCGAGGACCTGGGCCACGGTCAGGTTGCCGACCAGCGGCAGCGTCTGCGGGAGGTAGCCGAGCAGGCCGTCGACCGTGACGCTGCCGCCGGTGGGCGTCAGCTCTCCGGCGATCAGCCGCAGCAGGGTGCTCTTGCCGGCGCCGTTGGGCGCGACCAGGCCGGTGCGACCGCCGGGGACGGTGAAGGACAGCTCCGAGAAGACCGGGGTGTCGTCCGGCCAGGAGAAGGACAGGTTCGAGCAGACGATGAACGCATCAGACATGCGAGTGACCTCAACGGGTGGGGTGGGCGCGCACGAGCCGCCCGACGACCAACGGGGACCTGTGGAACGACGACATGGCCACGGCGGCTGCGCGGAAAGCGCGCCGAGCCGTTGGCCGAACATGTCCGGTCTCACCCGGAGATGTCGTCGTCACCCGCCATGTCTGGTCTCCCTGGTCGTGCCACCAACCCAACTCCGCAGAGTCTAACAACGGATCTTCCGTCCGCCACCGAGTTCCCGACCGACCACCCCCGCCGCGACGGCGCCAATCGTCAAGATCCGCGCAACATCAGGGATGTTGCTGCCTCACGCGCGTCGGAGGCAGCAACAACGGGGAAGTTGCGCGGATCTTGACAAGGGGGCGTTCGGACGGGGCTCACCGGGGCCGGTATTCGACCTCCGGCCGGCCGGGGGTGCCGTAGCGGGGGCTGCGGACCGCGCGGTCGATGGTCACCAGGTATTCCAGGTAGCGGCGGGCAGTCACCCGGGAGATGCCTGTCGCCGCGCTCACCTCGGTCGCGGACAGTCCCGCCTGCGGGCCGGTCCCGTCGGCAAGCGCCGCGCGTACCCGATTGAGGGTCTGCGCGTCGAGGCCCTTGGGCAGGCTGTGCCCGGCGGTGCCGCGCAGGGTGGCGAACATCCGGTCCACGTCGTGCTGCGCGGCCACCTCGCCGTCGGCGAGCGCCTGCGCGCGGTAGTCGGCGTAGCGCTCCAGCTTGTCGCGGAACGCCGCGAACGTGAACGGTTTCAGCAGGTAGTGGGTCACCCCGAGGGACACCGCCGTCCGCACCACGGCGAGGTCCCGCGCGGAGGTCACCGCGAGCACGTCGACGCTGCTGCCCGCCGCGCGCAGCGCCCGGCAGACGTCCAGGCCGTGCAGGTCGGGCAGCCGAAAATCCAGGAGTACGAGGTCCACGTCGCTGCCGCCGCCCGCGCGCAGGGCCGCCATGGCCGCCCGCGCGGTGTGCGCCACCCCGACCACCACGAAACCCCGAACCCTTTCGGTGTACGCGGCGTGCGCCTCGGCCAGCAGCGGCTCGTCCTCGACGACAAGCACCCGGATGTCGGTCATCGCGGGGCGCCGCCGATCGGCAGGCGGACCGTGAACAGGCTGCCGCAGTCGTCCGAGCGGCCCACGTCGTAGCTGCCACCGTGGCGGCGGACCACCTGCCCGATCAGCGCCAGACCGAGCCCTCGCCCGGTGCTCTTCGTGGACCAGCCGCGCCGGAACGCGTCCGCCACCCGGTCCGCGGCCAGCCCGGGCCCGCTGTCGGCCACCCGGACCACCAGTTCGTCGCCGACGGCGCCGACGAAGACCCGCACCGTACGTGGCGGTGGTGTGCCGGCGACCGCCTCCAGCGCGTTGTCGATCAGGTTGCCGACGACTGTGAGCAGGTCGTTTGTCGGCAGGGGGCTGTCGTCCAGGCGGCAGTCCGGCTCGATGACCAGGTCCACGCCACGCTCGCCGGCCTGGGCGGACTTACCGAGCAGCAGCGCGGCCAGGGCCGGCTCGGTGACCGCGTCGACCACCCGGTCGGTCAGCTGTTGCGCGAGGGCCAGGTCGCGGGTGCCGAGCCGGACCGCCTCGTCGGCCCGGCCCAGCTCCACGAGCGTCAGGACGGTGTGCAGCCGGTTTGCCGACTCGTGGGTCTGTGCCTGCAACGCCTCGGTCAGCGCGCGGACCGAGTCCAGTTCGCTGGCGAGGGTACGCAGTTCGGTCTGGTCGCGCAGGGTCAGCACGGTGCCGAGTGGCGCCCCCTCGAAGCGGGCGGTCCGCTGGTTGGCCACCAGCACCCGGTCACCGGCAAGCATGGGCTCGTCGAGGGCGTCGCGGCCGGAGCCGAGCAGCTCGGCCACGGCGGGCGGCAGATCGATCCCGGCCACCGGCTGGTCGGTGACCGGCTCGTCGGCGTCGAGGCCCAGCAACCGTCGGCCCTCGTCGTTGACAAGCGCCACCCGGCGATCGGTGGTCAGCACCACGAGACCCTCGCGCACCGAGTGCAGGACGGCGTCGTAGTACTCGTACATCCGGGTCATCTGCGCCGGCCCCAGGCCGTGGGTCTGGCGGCGCAGCCGGCGGCTGAGCAGCCACGAACCGGTGGCGGCGAGCGCGAGCGCCGGCACGGCGACGCCGAGCAGCACGGGTAGTTGGCGCAGCAGCTTGCGGTTGATGGCCCGGGTGGTGATGCCCACCGACACCAGGCCGATGATGCGCTTCCGCTCGTCGTACACGGGCACCACCGCGCGCACCGACTCGCCGAGCGTCCCGACGTTCGTGGTGGTGAACGGTTGGCCCGCCAGGGCGGGCCCGATGTCGCCGACGAACGGCTCGCCGATGCGATCCCGGGTCGGGTGCGAGTAACGGGTGCGGTCGGGGGCCATCACGACCACGAAGTCGGTGTCCGTGGCCCGCCAGGTCGATTCGGCGTACGGCTGAAGGATGCTGGCCGGGTCGGCGGTCGTGAGGGCCGCGCGGACGTCGGGAGAGCCGGCCACTGTCTGCGCCACCGCGAGCACCTTCTCCTGCGCGGCCTGGCGGGAGTCGACGCGGGCCAGCCAGGCGGCGCCCGCCGCGCCGGCCAGGACGAGCAGCGTCACCACCACCGCCTGGAGGGCGAACAGTTGCCCCGCGATGCTCCACTGTCGTCGGGCCACCTCCAGCACCTCCTTGAGGCTTGTCGCGGTGAACAGAATGACCGCAAGGATGTCAACGGGTGAGACGCGCTTCACATTGTCGACATGGACACCACCGCATCCACCACCACGGCGGAGCCGTCGGCCCGCCGGGACCGTACCCGCTACCTGTACCTGGCCGTCATCGTGGCCGTGCTCGCCGGCATCGTGGTTGGCCTGGTCGCCCCCGATTTCGGCAAGGAACTCAAGCCGATCGGCACCGGCTTCGTCAACCTGATCAAGATGATGATCAGCCCGGTCATCTTCTGCACGATCGTGCTGGGCGTCGGCTCGGTCCGGCAGGCCGCGAAGGTCGGCAAGGTCGGCGGCCTGGCGCTTGGCTACTTCCTGACCATGTCGACAGTCGCGCTCGCCATCGGCCTGGTCGTCGGCAACCTCATCCACCCCGGATCCGGCCTGGACCTCGGCCAGGACCTCGCGGGCGCGGGCAAGGCCGCCGCCGGAGACGAGGCCGGCGGTACGTCGGAGTTCCTGCTCGGGATCATCCCGACCACGCTCCTCTCCGCGCTCACCGAGGGGGAGGTGCTCCAGACGCTGCTGGTGGCGCTGCTCGTCGGCTTCGCCGTGCAGGCGATGGGCCGGCGCGGTGAGCCCGTGCTCGGCGCGATCGCCGTCATCCAGCGGGTCGTCTTCAAGGTCCTCGCCATGATCATGTGGCTGGCGCCTTTCGGCGCGTTCGGGGCGATGGCCGCCGTCGTCGGCGCGACAGGCGTGGACGCCCTCAAGAGCCTCGCCCAGATCATGCTCGGCTTCTACGCCACCTGTCTGATCTTCGTGCTGGTCGTCCTCGGCGCGCTGCTGTGGTTCGTGGCCCGGATCTCGATCTTCTCGCTGCTGCGCTACCTGGGCCGGGAGTTCCTGCTGATCCTGTCGACCTCCTCGTCGGAGTCGGCGCTACCCCGCCTGATCGCCAAGATGGAACACTTCGGCGTGAGCAAGCCGGTCGTGGGCATCACGGTGCCGACCGGGTACTCGTTCAACCTCGACGGCACGGCGATCTACCTGACGATGGCGTCACTGTTCATCGCCGACGCGCTGGGCAACCCGCTCTCGATCGGCGAGCAGATCTCGCTGCTGCTGTTCATGATCATCGCGTCGAAGGGCGCGGCGGGCGTCACCGGCGCCGGCATCGCGACCCTGGCCGGCGGGCTCCAGTCACACCGACCCGACCTGGTGGACGGCGTCGGTCTGATCGTGGGCATCGACCGGTTCATGTCGGAGGCCCGAGCGCTCACCAACTTCGCCGGCAACGCGGTGGCGACAGTCCTGGTCGGCACCTGGACCGGCGAGTTCGACAGGGACCAGGCGGCCGGAGTGCTGCGCGGCGACGACCCGTTCGACGAGGCCACCATGCTCGACGACCACGACGACGAAGAGTCGGCGGCACGCCCCGACGAGGCCTCCGCGCCGGCCGGCGCCCCCGCCTGACGCGGTCGCGGTCTTGATCCACACGAGTTCGGCGATATCGCGGTATCCGAGCCTGTAGGACACCCCGATATCGCCGAACTCGTGTCGATCACCCTCGATCAAGCGCAGCGTGCAACGCCGCCGCGGCCTGGACGACATCCAGATCGACGACGACTTCCTCGCCGTCCGGAACACCGCAGGAGCTGATCGCCAGGCCGATCAGAGCCAACTCTGCGGCATCGTCGCGCAGGTCGTGCTCTTCGCACGTCTCCTCGCTGATCCCACCCAGTTCCTCGCGCTCCCAGGCGCTGACCGCTGACTCAGCCACATGCAGAGGCAACCGCACGCTGATCCGACTGGTCTGCCCAGGACCCATGGTGCCTCTAGGGCTGCGGTGGGGGAGGGGCGAGCCAGGCGAGCGGTTGCCCTGCGAGAGCGGCGTCGGCGAGGCGTTGAGCCGAGGCGGTCTTGAGGGCCTCACGCGAGCTGTCGATCCAGCGTTGGACGTTGTCGATGCCCTGATGGCGGTACTCGACGGCTTGAACAAGGCATTCCAGCTTGTCGGCGTCGCGGGCGACTCTGGCTTCCAGAGTCTCCTGGGCCTCGTACTCCGTGACGGCGGCCGTGATCGTGTCAGCGACGGCGGGCGGGCAGGCGGCGACCTTGTCGGCGGTGACAGCGGCGTTGGGGGCTGCGCTGAGATAGCGCTTGGCGATGTGGGGAATGTCAGTGATCTGGGTTTCCTGAGTGTCGTGCAGGACGCACATCATCGACACGCGGGCCGGGTCGGCGCAGCGAACCACCAGCCGGTGCGAGCGGCGCGCTTGAGGACGCCCGCCTCGACGCGTCAACCCGCGTCAGCTCGTTGTCCGCAGGGCTGCCGCACAGAACTCGGCCGGTGGCAGGTATTCGTGCGCGGCGACGTAGTGGAGCAGGAGCTGAGGTGCGGCGTACACGACGTCATCGCCCCGTACCTCGAATTCGGCGCTCTCGCGTGCGACCACACCCTGCCGAATGGCATTTCTGGCGTCCTCGCCCATGTCCCGGATGCAGATCTCGCAGTAGTGGTACCCGCGTGTCTGGCGGACCCGCACCCTGGCCAGTTCGGTCAGAGCCGGCATCAACCCGTCCCGGGGAGCGCCGGTCGGGAACCGATGCGAGGCGTCCAGCCAGCCGACGTTGAGCAGCGGCTCGTCGGACGCCGCATTCCCGTCCTCGTCATGCCGCTCCAGGTAGGTGTACGGCGTCAGGTCCGCGAAGTAGGTCACGGGTCATACGTACCATCCTCAGCGATGCGCCGCCTGCGCCTCCTGGAGCGGTCGGGACGAGTAATTCCTCACCGTGGCGGGGGCGGTGAGCGCAGCCGGCAGCCGGCGGTTACCGCCGGTCACCTCCGTGGGGGCAGATGCGGTCGTGAGCGATATACCTCAGAGTCATATTCATACCTCTGAGGTATATCGCTCAACAGCACATCGGCACGGCGGGCGGCCGAAGCGCCGGATGATGAGCGCCCTTCGCTCAAGATGCGGCTGGCACTTGACAGGCGAGGTGTGAGCGTTAACATCGACAACCACCACTGCCTGTCGGGAGGTCCGATGACGCTCGTGCTCGCGCGTTCCACCGCACGGCGCATGGCCGGGCTCACGGCCCTGGTCGTGCTGCTCGCCGTCGGCCTCACCGTCACCTCCACGAAGCCGGCCGCGGCGTGGGACAACGGCACGGCGAACACCCCGCCGATGGGGTGGAACAGCTACGACTCGTTCAACTGGCGCGTCACCGAGTCCGACGTGCGGGCCAACGCCGACTACATGCGCGACAACCTGCGCGAGCACGGCTGGGAGTACGTCGTCATCGACTGGGCCTGGTACTACCCGGGTCAGCACAACAACAGCCCCAACCAGGACGCCAGCCTCAATCCCCGGCTGCGGATGGACGCCAACGGGCGGCTGCTGCCGGACACCACGCGGTTCCCCTCCGCGGCGGGCAGCAACGGGTTCAAGCCCCTCGCCGACTACGTGCACGACCAGGGCCTCAAGTTCGGCGTCCATCTGATGCGCGGCATCCCCCGGCAGGCGGTCGCGGACAATGTGCCGATCCTGGGCACCAACTGCCGCGCCAACCAGATCAACAACAGCACCACCGCTGCCTGGCTCAACCTGATGTGGGGTCTGAACATGTCCAACGCCTGCGCGCAGGCGTACCTGGACTCGGTCTTCCAGCTCCTGGCCAGTTGGGGTGTCGACTTCGTGAAGGTGGACGACATCGCGGCCCCGACGTACCGGCAGGGCGAGGTCGAGGGCTACCGGACCGCGATCCAGCACAGCGGTCGGCCGATGGTGCTGAGCCTCTCGCCCGGCGCGACACCCCTGTCCAGTGGCGCGCACGTGCGGGACAACGCGCACATGTGGCGCATCGTCAACGACCTGTGGGACAACTGGTCGTCGCTCGACGCGTTGTTCGATCAGTTGCGCAACTGGACGCCGTACCGGACGACGGGCGCCTGGCCCGACCCGGACATGATCCCGATCGGGCGGCTGTCGAAGTACGGGCCGGTCGGTTCACCCCGCTACTCCGGGCTCACCGCCGACGAGCAGCGCACACTCATGAGCCTGTGGGCGATCAACCGGGCGCCGCTGATGTGGGGCGGCAACCTGGTCGAGAACCGCGCCGCCGAGCTGGCTCTGATGACAAACGCGGCGGTGCTCGCCGTCGACCAGAACAGCGCCAACAACCGGCAGCTCGTCGGCGGCACCCGGCAGGTGTGGACCGCAGATGTTCCGGGCAGCGACAACCGGTACGTGGCGCTGTTCAACCGGGAGAGCGCCACCGCCAACGTCTCGCTGAACCTGGCCGACCTGGGCATCGGCTCGGCCACCGTCACCGACCTGTGGTCCGGTGCGAGTCTCGGCACCGTCACCGGCACGCTCACCCGCTCCATCCCCGCCCACGGCAGCGGCCTGTACCGGGTGGCGCCGCTGACCACCGCCCCCACGCCGACCACCTACACGGTGGCCGCGCGGCACAGCGGCAAGCTCCTCGACGTCTACAACGCGTCCACCGCCGACGGCGCCAACGTCGTGCAGTGGGGCGCGAACGGGCAGGCCAACCAGCGGTGGCGGTTCTCCGACGCCGGTGGTGGCTACTCCACGGTGACAAGTATCAGCAGCGGCAAGTGCCTCGACGTGTTCGGCGGCGCGAGTGCCACCGGCGACGGCGTCCGGGTGATCCAGTGGGCCTGCAACGGCGGCACCAACCAGCAGTGGCGTGTCGAGGATCTTGGAACCGGCTACGTCCGGCTCGTCGCCCGCCACAGCGGCAAGTGTCTCGACGTGCAGAACGCCTCCACGGCGGACGGCGCGCAGGCCGTGCAGTGGACCTGCGGCGCCGGCGCCAGCCAACAGTGGCGACGCACCACCGTGTAGCGCGCTCTGCCGGTGGCCCCCCGCGGCGGTGATTCGGTCGCGAAACACGCCGCCCTCGCCCGGCCCGGAGAACAATTGTGGGTCGGGAAGGGGTGCCGCGACGAACCGGGGGAGCAGGCGTGCTCGCAACCAGCCTCCTGGGCCGGCTGCGTCGCCGTGACCCGGGGGACGCCGTCCTGCGGCGCGCGGTGCGCCTGACGCTCGTCGCGTCAGTCGTCTTCTACGCCTGCCGTTATGGGGCCGGCAGTCAGGTGCTCGCCACGTACGGGCTGTTCGGCACGATCGCCGCCGGGTCGTTCGCGCAGTTGCCCGGTCCCGCGCCGCAGCGGGCGCGGATCCTCGTCACGGCGCTGCCGGCCGTCTGGGCGCTGATCGCCGCCGGCACGCTGCTGGCGTCCAGCACGGGGGCGGCTGCCGGCGGAATGCTCGTCATCGGGTTCGTCGTGTCGTTCGCGGGGGTCGGCAACCCGCGCCTGGTGGGTCTGGCCAGCGCCTTTCAACTCTTCTACATCCTGGCGTCCTTCCCGCCCTACCAACCGGACACCCTGCCGCAGCGCCTCGGCGGGGTCACGCTCGCGGTCGTGCTGCTCGCCGCGGCCGAGGTGCTGCTCTGGCCCGATCCGGTGCCTGTCACCTACCGGCAGGTGCTCACCCGGGCGGCGGACGCCGTCGGGGCGTTCCTCGACGACACCGCCGAGGCGCTGACCGACCCGCACGCCGGTCACGGTGGTCGGGACAGCCGGCGCGCGCAGGCGTACGACCTGGTGGCCCCGCTCGGTCTCGGCCGCAACCCGCCGGAGCGGGCGCCGACAGCGGCGGGCGCCCAGGACCGGGCGCTGCGGATCTCGGCGGCGGCGCTGCGGGAGGTGCTCGCCGAGGCGGACCGGCTCGCGGCGGACGCCCCGCCCGAGCCGATCCCGGACCTGGCGGCGGCGCGACTGCTGCGCGCCTGCGCGGACACGACCCGGATCGCCGGCCGGAGCCTGTCACCAGGCGTGCCACCTGTCGACCTGGGGAGCCTGGACGCCGCGATCCGCACGGCCGAGGCCGCGTACCCGGCGGGGCGGGGTGGCGGCGCCGACGCGCCGGACGTACCCCGGATGTGCCGGGACGCGACGGCGCTGGCCCTCGCCGACCACGTGCGAGTCTTCGCCGTCGGCGCTCGGGTCGCCGCCGGGGCACGGCCCGCCGGGGGCGAGGCATACCCCAGACTCTTCGAGTACGCGCGACACAGCCCGTGGACGCTGTACTGGTGGCAGTTCCGCTCCCACCTGGTGCCCCGCTCCGCCCATCTGCACAGCGCGCTGCGACTTGCCGTGGCGCTGTCGGTCGCCCGGGTGGCCGCGGGTGTGTTGCAGCTCCAACACGGCTTCTGGGTGCTCCTGGCGACCCTCACGGTCCTGCGGACGTCGGCCGCCGACACGCGCACCGCGTTGCGGCCCGCCGTGCTGGGCACGATCGCTGGCGTCGTCGTCAGTGGCCTGCTGGTGCTCCTCATCGAGGAACCCATCGTGTACGCCGTCGTCCTGCCGGTCACGCTGTTGCTGGCGTTCGGTGTCGGTCGGCTGCTGGGGCCGGTGTGGCAGCAGGCGCTGTTCACCCTGCTGCTGACTGTCGTCTTCAGCCAGCTCAGCCCCGAGGGTTGGCGGCTCGCCGAGGCGCGTCTCGTCGACGTCGGACTCGGCGCGGTGATAGGTGTGCTCGCCGGCGTCGCGATGTGGCCGCGCGGCGCGAGCCACGACCTGCGTCACAACGCCGCCCGCTACCTGACGGCCAGCGGGGAAGCTGTCGAACAGACCGTGGAGGCGGTGCTCGGCGACGCGCCGCCGCCAGAGGACGACCTCGACCGGGTCCGCCGGCGCATGGTCCTGGTCGACTCGTCCTTCTGCCAGTACCACTCCGAGCACCACGCCCCGCGGCGCGGGCGCGTGAACTGGGACGCCGCCCTGGGCGCCGGGCAGCACGTGGTGCCCGGCGCCGAGTCGCTGCTGCGCCGCAACCCGCCCGGCTGCCTCGCGGCCTGGCCGGCCGCGGCGGTCCTGCTGCGCGACGCGGCCGGGCAACTGCGATCGGCGTACGACGACCTGGCCGGCGAGGTGGCACACGGCCGAGCCTCGGGGCCGGTGCCCGCTCCGACCGACTGCGTCGACGAGGTGGACCGGGTCCGCCCGCTGCTCGGCGCGGTCGACTCCTCTGCGGTGCGGCACCTGGTGGAGGTCGACAGGTGGCTCGCCGGCCTCGCCGACAGCCTCACCCGGATCCACCCGCGAGCCGGCTCCGAACGGCAACCGTGAGCCTCTGCCGTTGACCGCGAGCCAGCCCGGGTCAGGGGATGACGGGTAGGCCGCCGTGATAGAGGTGCTCGAATTGACGGTGGACCCAGAGGATGCGGCCGTCGGGGCGCACGACCTTGCGGAGGTCGGCGATGGTGACGTCCTGGGTGCGCAACGCGACATGCAGCGTCCGGAGGGTGGCGCCCTCGGCGATGATCGGAGACGTCGGTCCGCCACGGGCCCGTTCCGCCAGGCCGGCGCTGTGGTCGCCGGCGGTGAGATGGTCGGCGGCCAGCGCGGCGGCGTTCAGTGTCTCGTTCGCCATCGAGACCTGCTCTTCGACGGCTTTCCACTGCTCCTCGGTGAACTCGAGTTTGAGCTCGGCCACACCCACGCCGAGGAGAGGCTTGAGGAGCATGGTGGTGGCCTTCAGGAGGGGGACGGCCCTGACCCACCACTCTCGGGAAACGTCTACGGAGTAGACGCCGGCATCACGTCGATCGGGCTCGAGGACGTGGACTGGTTGGAGCGAGTGCTCGCAGTACAACGTCAGCCGCATCCGCTTGGTGGTCCACTGCGGGTTGCGGATGGACGCCTCGACAGGGGTGAGGGTGAAGAGGCGCGGTCCGTCCGCGGCCTCGTCGTTGAGTTGCCACATCAACGCGGTCAGCTGCGCGTTCACGCCGGCGAGGTTGGCCTTGACGGTGTCGCTGAGTTCGGTGACCCGCTGACTCAGTCCGCGGACGTGGCTGTCCACAAGCGCCACGCCGTCCTGAAGGACGGCCAGCGCGTCGTCGCTCGCGCGCGATCCGCCCAACAGCGAGTCGATGGCGGGGAAGGCGTCGCACCCGGAGATCGGGCACTGCGCGACGGCCTGGCGGTGCGCGTCGCGCAACTTGATGAGCTTGTCGACGTCGAACAAGCCCGCACCCGGCGTGGGCAGGCCGCACCCGTCACGGCAGGCGACGAGGGCGACGGTGGTCAGACCGGGCCAGAACCGCTCGATGCAGTAACGGATCTCGTCGGTGACCTGGCGTAGGTAGGTGACGGCGTCCGGGCCGCGGACCTGGACCTGGACCCCCACACCGGCACGCACGGTGAGGAGCGCGCGGGCGCCGTAGCGGCTCTGCAGGACCATGCCCTGCTGCCAGTGCACGCCCTGCAGGGAGTCGGGCTCCGTGTAGCGCTGGTGGTGGAGGCGAACGATGAGCCGGTACATCAGAGCGTCGGGAATCACGATGCCGCCTGCGGGGCCTTCCGAGATCCGGCACACCTCCAGGTACTCGCGGTCGCCGGTGCGGAACTCGGTCCATGCCCTGCGCAGGTCCGGCTGCGCGGCGGGGACGAGTTGCGCGATGAGACTCACCGGCTCGGGTGCGGCGTCGAGGGAGACCTGGTACGTCAGCTCGAAGCGCCCCATGAGCGCAAGGAAGAGTCGCTGCTGGTCCCTCGTGTAGAGGGTGCCGTCGGGAGCCTGTGCCGCGTTCCACAGGCTCCCGAGCATGCGGTGCGGGACGAGACCGAGGGCGTCGACGGCGTCTCGGCTGTCGAGCACGGCGGCGATCGCGACGTTGAGCCAATCCGGTTGGAGGATCACGAACGCGGCCAGCGCGTCGTCGTCCGCGTAGTAGATCCACTTCCCGAGGTGGTGGGCATTGCTGGCAAGGGTGCGTGCCTGGAAGTCGTTGAGTCCCTGCGCGGCGGCCACCGCCTCGTAGTCGCGGTAGTCGATCACCTGCTGACCGTCGGCGGTGACTACCTCGATCGTCCGCTGCCAGCTCGCCGGGTAGTTCCGGTGGACGTGCGGGAGCGTGCCGGCGGCCACGGCGATCGCATCCCGCAGCGCCTCCAGTCGGTCGTCCGGGATGGCGCTGTCGACCTCGTGGAAACCGACAATCAGATCGCCGAAGCGCTGCTTCAGATGCTGCTCGTCGATGGCATCCGCCCGCGAGGACGGCCCACCGTGGGACGCGACCACGAGGACCCGAGCGTCCGGGGCCCGGTGCGCGATCATGGCGATCCAGGACTCCACCATGCCGGCCGCGACACCCGGACGTGGTTTCCAGACAACGACGTAGACGGCTGGCGCGCTGAAGAACAACTGGTGCGCCGGCTGGTACGCCTGCTGGCCGCCGAAATCCCACCCGTTCAAGGTGATCTCGCGGCCGGCGTGGCTCACCACCAGCGGCTTGATCTCCATGCCCTGCGTCTGGTGACGATCCCGCCAGGGCTCGCCTCGCAACGCTCCGAGCAGAGAACTCTTTCCGGCCTCGCCGGCGCCCACGAACAGGAGCTTCGCCTCCGAGATCGAGATCCCCTCGCTGGCGACGTCCGCGAGGAACGCCAGCAGCGCTTTCGTCCCCTCCACCGCGGCGGCCAGAATCTCGGGCGGAAGCGGGTTGTCGTCTACGACGAGCGTCCGAAGCGTTCCGAGCCGACCAATCGCGTCGGGCAGAGCGGTGAGCTCGTTGCCGTCCAGGTTCAGCTCAGCGATGGAGGTCCACGCGGCGACGGCGTCCGGCAGGGCGGTGAGCCGGTTGCCGCCCAGGTACAGCTCAGTGAGGGAGGTCCAGGCGGCGACGGCGTCCGGCAGGGCGGTGATTCGGTTGCCGTCCAGGTTCAGCTCGTAGAGGGAGGTCCAGGCGGCGACGGCGTCCGGCAGGGCGGTGAGTTGATTTCTGTCCAGGTACAGCGTGGTGAGGGAGGCCCAGGCGGCGACGGCGTCGGGCAGCACGGTGAGTTGGTTGTCGCTGAGGCTCAGTTCGTCGAGGGAGGTCCAGGCGGCGACGGCGTCAGGTAGCGCGGTGATTCGGTTGCCGTCCAGGTACAGGACGTCGAGGCGGGCCCAGGCGGCGACCGCGTCCGGCAGCGCCTCGAGCTGGTTTTCGTCCATATCGAGCCGTGTCAGGGCAGTCCAGGAGGCGACCGCGTCCGGTAGTGCGCTGACGTTGTTGTGATCCAAGTCGAGCTGTGTCAAGGCGGTCCAGGAGGCGACCGCGTCCGGTAGCGCGCTGAGCTGGTTGCGGTTGATGTCGAGCCGTGTCAAGGCGGTCCAGAGGGCGACCGCGTCCGGTAGCGCGCTGAGCTGGTTGCGGTCCATGTCGAGCCGTGTCAGGGCAGTCCAGGAGGCGACCGCGTCGGGCAGCGCACTGAGCTGGTTGTCGTCCAGGCGCAGTTCGGTGAGGGAAGTCCAGGCAGCGACGGCGTCCGGCAGGCTGCCCAGGCGGTTGTGGCTTAGATCGAGGCTGGTCACGTCGGCTAGAGCCGGGACGTCGCGCAGAAGCTCGGCAAGGTCGCCACTGGTAAGGCCGAGACCGCTGAGGTTGACATGCCCGTTGGTGGCGGCAGCTACGCGGTGCTTGGCCTCGACAATCGCGCTGTCGCTCATGCCGAAGCAGCGTAGTCCCTCGTGCACAATCGGTATTGCCGGCTGCGCCGACTCTCGCGGCGGTCGGCCGACAACCGGGCATGTTCGCTGGCAGGCCGCCGATCGCCGATTGGCCGTGCCCGTGCCGGGCGGTCCCGCCTAGCGTCGAGGGCATGGAGTTCGAGCAGGCACAGCAGTTGTGGAAGCCGGAACCCGGCTGGTTGAACACGGCCTCCTACGGGCTGCCGCCCGAGCCGGCCTGGACGGCGTTGCAGGAGGCCCTGGCCGACTGGCGGGTCGGCAGCACGTCGTGGGAGGGCTGGGGCGAATCGGTGCACCGCTCCCGTGCCGCCTTCGCCGGTCTGATCGGCGTGCCGGTCGGTGACGTGGCGGTCGGCGCGACAGTCTCCCAGATGCTCGCGCCGGTGGCGGCGGGGCTGCCGGCGGGGGCCACAGTGGTGGTCCCGGAGATCGAGTTCACCTCCAACCTGTTCCCCTGGCTGGTCCAGGAGGAGCGGGGCGTCACGGTCCGCACGGTGCCGGCACACCGGCTGGCCGATGCGGTCGACGCCGACACCGACCTCGTCGCGTTCAGCCTGGTGCAGTCGTCCGACGGCTCGGTCGCCGCGTACGACGAGATCGTGGCCGCGGCCCGCGCGCACGACGCGCTTGTGGTGGTGGACGCCACCCAGGCGTGCGGGTGGCTGCCCTTCGACGGGAGCCGCGCCGACGTGGTGACAGTCGGGGGCTACAAGTGGCTGATGAACCCGCGCGGCACCGCGTACACCTATCTCGCTCCCGCGCTGCGCGAGCGGCTGCGCCCGGACGCGGCCGGCTGGTACGCGGGCCGCGACCCGCACGCCTCCTACTACGGCCTGCCGCTGCGGCTGGCCGACGACGCCCGCCGGTTCGACATCTCGCCGGCGTGGTTCAGCTGGGTCGGCGCGGCGCCGGCGATGGAGTTGGTCGCCGCGATCGGCGTGCCGGCGATCCGGGAGCACGACGTGGCGCTTGCCAACCGGTTCCTGGCCGGCCTGGGCCGGCCGCCCGGAGACAGCGCAATCGTCAGCGTCGACGTGCCCGGCGCGGAGCAGCGCCTCGCGGCGGCCGGCATCCGGGCGGCGGTGCGCGCCGGACGGGTCCGCGCCTCGTTCCACATCTACTCCACCGAGGCGGACGTGGACGCCGCGCTGACCGCTCTCGTCGGCTGAGGCCGGCCGCGCCCGTGGCGGGGCGCGGCCGACCGGTGGTCAGGCCAGGTGGCCGCCGATCTTCGTGTACCCGCGCAGCAGGTCCCGGGAGATGATCAGCCGCTGCATCTCGTCGGTGCCCTCGAAGATGCGGTAGAGCCGGACCTGCCGGTACCAGCGCTCGATGGGCAGCTCGCGCGTGTAGCCCATGCCGCCGTGGATCTGGAGCACCCGGTCGACCACCCGGTTGACCATCCCGGCGCCGTAGAGCTTGCCCATCGACGAGGCGTGCCGCGGGTCCAGACCCTGATCGACGGTCCACGCCGAGCGCAGCACCAGCCAGCGGGCCGCCTCCAGCTCGGTCTCCGAGTCGGCGATCATCCACTGGATGGCCTGGTTGGTGCCGATCTTCGCGCCGAACGTCTCCCGGGTGTTGGCGTAGTCGATCGCCATCTGGAGCACCCGCTCGGCGATGCCGATGGCGTGCGACGGGATGGTGTAGCGACCCTTGCCGATCCACTCCATGCCGAGGGTGAAGCCCTGCCCGAGCTCGCCGAGGATGTTGCGGTGCGGCACGCGTACGCCGTCGAAGATCAACGACGCGGGCCCGCCCTCGCCCATGGTCTGGATGAACTCCGAGCGCCAGCCCATCGACCGGTCCACCAGGAACGCGGTCGCGCCGCCGTTGCGGGCGCCCTTCTCCCGGTCGGTCACCGCCACCACGATGGCGAAGTCGGCGTCGTGGCCGCCGGTGATGAAGGTCTTCTCGCCGTCGAGGATCCAGTCGTCGCCGTCGCGACGCGCGGACAGCCGGATGTTCGCCGCGTCCGAGCCGGCGCCCGGCTCGGTGATCGCGAAGCAGGACCGCCGCTCGCCCTCGATCGTCGGGAGGAGGAACTCCTGCTTCTGCTCCTCGGTGGCGTGGAACAGGATGTTGTCGGCCTCGCCGCCGAAGCGGAACGGCACGAACGTGTGGCCCAGCTCCGTCCAGATCAACGACTGGAGGACTGCCGGCAGATTCATCCCGCCGTACTCCTCGGGGGTCGCCAGGCCCCAGAAGCCGAACTTGCGCGCCTTGAGTTGCAGCTCGCGTACCTCGGAGTGGTCCAGGCCCGGCTGGTGCGCGCGCTCCCGGCGCAGCACCTCCGCCTCCAGGGGCATCACCTCGCGGCGGATGAACGACCGGACGGTGTCCCGCACCGCCCGCTCCTCGTCGGTGAGCGAAAAGTCCACGGTGGTCCTCCTGGCGTCGGCGCGGCCGGTCACCCCTAAACTAGCGGTGTAAGTTTTGATGCGTCCAGACCCCAGGACCCGGACCCGACGAGGAGCGCAGTGCCCCGACCCCGCCAGCCCCGGCTCACCCGGCAGCTGATCGTCGACGCCGCCACCGCGCTCATCGACGCCGAGGGTCTGCCCGCGCTCTCCACCCGGCGACTCGCCGCAGCGCTGGGCGTGCAGGGCCCGTCGCTCTACAACCACTTCGCCACCAAGGACGAGATCCTCGACGCGGTCGCCGACACGGTCACCGGCGCCGTCGACACCAGCGGCTTCACCGGCCGGGACTGGGCCGCCGCACTGCGCGACTGGGCCTGGTCGTACCGGCGGGCGCTCACCGCGCACCCGAACATCGTGCCGTACCTGGCCCAGGGCCCCGGCCGCCGACCGGCCGCGCTCGCCATGGCCGACGCGGTCTACGGCGGCCTCGTCCGCGCCGGGTGGCCACCGGCCCGCGCCACCCACATCGGCGCGGCGCTGCGCTACTTCGTGGCCGGCTCGGCGCTCGGCTCGTTCGCCCGCGGCTTCGTCGAGGACCCCGAGCTGTACGCCGCGCACTACCCGCACCTGCGCCAGGCGCACCGGCTCGCCGAGCACCAGCAGAGTGTGGACGAGGGCGCCTTCGCCCTCGGACTGGACGCGCTGCTGCACGGCCTGGCCGCCGAGTACGCCCGGACCGTCGGGCCTGTGGAGTCCGGCCGGCCCAGCGGGTAGCGTCCAAACTCCCAGCGCTAGTTTCCCGAGCGCCCGCCGCGACCCCGTCGCCCAACCCGCCACGCCCAGCCCGTCGCCCACCCCGGAAGGGACGCCATGGACCTCGCCGCCCCGCCGTCGCTGCTGCCCGATGCCCTGCGCCTCCGGCGCCACCTGCACATCGGCGGCGAGTGGACGTCTCCCGCCGGCACCGACGTGATCGACGTGGAGAACCCGAGCACCGGTGAGCCGATCGGTCAGGTGCCCGCCGGCACGGCGGCCGACGTGGACGCCGCCGTCGCCGCCGCCCGCGCCGCCTTCCCCGGCTGGGCGGCCACCCCGCCCGCCGAACGGTCCGCGTGCCTCGACAGGCTGCACACCGCGCTCGCGACGTGCGCCGACGACCTCGCCCGTACCATCGCTGTCGAGTTGGGCGCCCCGCTCAAGCTCGCCACCCGCGTACAGGTCGCGCTGCCGCTGATCGTGCTTCGCGACCACGTGGCGCTCGCCGCCCGGCCACCGGTCGAGGAGACCATCGGCAACTCCCTCGTGGTCCGCGAGCCGATCGGCGTGGTCGGCGCGATCACCCCGTGGAACTATCCCCTGCACCAGGTCATGGCGAAGGTCGCGCCCGCGCTCGCCGCCGGCTGCACTGTCGTCCTCAAGCCCAGCGAGTTGACCCCGCTCACCGCGTACCTGCTCTTCGACGCGGTCACCGAGGCCGGTCTGCCGCCGGGTGTGCTCAACCTCGTCCCCGGCACCGGCGCGGCGGTCGGCGAGGCGCTCGCCGGGCACCCCGACGTCGACCTGGTCTCGTTCACCGGCTCCACCGTCACCGGCACACGGATCATGCGACTCGCCGCCGACCGGATCGCCCGGGTCGCACTGGAGCTGGGCGGCAAGTCCGCAAACGTGATCCTCCCCGACGCCGACCTGGCCACCGCGGTCAAGGTCGGCGTCGGCAACGCCCTCATGAACTCCGGCCAGACCTGCACGGCGTGGACCCGGATGCTTGTGCACCGCGACAGGTACGCCGAGGCGCTCGACCTGGTCGCGACGGCGGTGGCCGGCTACCGCCTCGGCGACCCGTTCGACCCGGCCACCCGCCTCGGCCCCCTGGTCTCCGCCGCCCAGGCGACACGGGTGCGCGGCCACGTCGAGCGGGCTCTCGCCGACGGCGCGCGCCTCGTCGCCGGTGGCCCGGACGCCCCGGTGCCGGCGCGGGGGCACTTCGTCGCCCCGACCGTCTTCGCCGACGTGCACCCGGACAGCGCGCTCGCCCAGGAGGAGGTCTTCGGCCCGGTGCTCGCCGTACTCCCGTTCGACGACACCGACGAGGCCGTCGCCGTCGCCAACAACTCGCGCTACGGGCTGGCCGGCGCGGTCTGGTCCGCCGACACCGGGGCGGCGCTCGCGGTGGCGCGGCGGCTGCGGACCGGCGCGGTCGACATCAACGGCGCATCGTTCAACCCGCTCGCGCCCTTCGGCGGCTACAAGCAGTCCGGCCTGGGCAGGGAGTTGGGCGTGCACGGCCTCGCCGAGTTCTGCGAGCTGAAGGCGATCCAGCGATGAGCGGCCCCGAGCGAGCGGGCGTGCCGGCGGTGGGCGGCCCCGAGCGGGCGGCCGTGCCGGCGGTGGGCGGCCCCGAGCGGGCGGCCGTGCCGGCCGTGGGTCCCGAGCCGGCGGCCGCGCCGGTCGTCGTCCGCGCGCTCGTCGCGCGCGGGCCCGGCGCCGAGCTGCGGGTCGAGCGAGTACGCCTGCCCGCGCCCGGTCCCGGCGAGGTGCGGGTGACGATCCGGGCGGCCGGCGTGTGCCACTCCGACCTGTCCATGGTCAACGGCACCCTGGCCGCGACGTTTCCGCTGGTGCTCGGGCACGAGGCGACAGGCGTGGTGGCCGCGGCAGGTGCGGGCGCCCGACTGCCGGTGGGCACGCCTGTGGTGCTCAACTGGGCGCCCGCCTGCCGGGCCTGCTGGTGGTGCCGGCACGACGAGCCGTGGCTCTGCGCCGCCAACACCGCCCCGACCGTGGCGCGCGGCGAGACCGAGGACGGCGTACCGCTGCACCTCACGCTCGGCCTCGGCGCGCTCGCCGAGGCGGTGGTGGTGCCGGAGAGCGCGGTCGTACCAATTCCCGCCGGGTTGCCCGCCGAGCAGGCCGCGCTGCTCGGCTGCGCGGTGCTCACTGGCGTCGGCGCGGTCGGTAACACCGCCCGGGTCGCGCCCGGCGAGTCGGTCGCCGTCATCGGGCTCGGCGGGGTCGGGCTCGCCGTTCTCGCCGCCGCCCGTCGGGCCGGCGCCACGACGATCCTCGCCGTTGACGTGGCCGAGGCGAAACGCGACCTGGCCCTCGCCGCCGGGGCCACCGACTTCCTGCTCTCCGACGACAGGCTGTCCAAGGAGGTACGGGCACGCACCGAGGGTCGGGGCGTCGACCACGCCTTCGAGTGCGTGGGGCGGGCCGCCACGATCCGGGCGGCGTGGCGACTCACCAGGCGTGGGGGAGCGGTCACCGTGGTCGGCATGGGCGCCAAGGACGACATGGTCAGCCTCGGCGCGCTGGACATCTTCCACTCCGCGCGGACCCTGCGCTCCTCGGTGTACGGCTCGTCCGACCCGGACCGGGAGGTGCCGGTGCTGGCCGCCGAACTCGCCGACGGCGCACTGGATCTGCGCGTGCTGGTCAGCGGCACGGTCGGACTGGACGAGGCGCCGACCGCGTTCGACAGGCTCGCGCGTGGCGAGGGCGCTCGCTGGGTGGTCACGCTTGACTGAGCCGGCTCGCCTGCCGGCCGTCTCCGGCCGGCGGCGATCGGTCTCGATCAGAAGGGTGGTGTGTCCTCGCCCATCAACGCCAGCACGACGCCACCTCTGCCGCTCTTGAGGCTCTGGACCACGACCTTGCCGGTGCTGCCGTCGGGCAGCTCCAACGTGAAGGTCTTCCCGACCGCGTTCTTGGGGCCGTTACCGGCACTGTTGGCGGGCCGGAAGTCGCCTGCCCACGGCCGGGTCCCACCCTTGCGGGCGGGCTCGGCGAAGAGGGCGGCGGTGCCAGGGGTCCTGGTGCCGTCCGAGGAGAGAAGCACTGAGGCGCTGCGGTAGGTAGCCATATGCGCCAAGGCTATCCCGAACTGCGCTCGATCGCGCTCCGCACCGGCCCTCTACACCGAACGGCCATAAAATCTCTACAGCCCTCGCGTCCTTCTCCACTGGCGCGACGGTTCCGCCGTCGCCCGCTGCTCGAAGCGCCTCCCGAGCCGCTGGTGATCAGTGACATGTACCTGCCGGCGCCGTGCGTGGTGCACCGCGGCCTCGCTCCACGGCTTGCCGGCGCGCAGAGCGAGGTGATCGGGAGGCGGCAGATCCGGATGTCAGGCGGGATTGGCGAGGCGGTATCTCGCTACCCGACTGCGCGGACGGTGCCTACTCTTCCGTCGTGGCACGTACCCGTATCAGGAGCATCGTCGTCGAGGACGTCGTCTACCGATGGACCGTCGGCCAGGTCGATCCGGGCCGTGTCAAGGTCACGGTCTGGCGCGACGGACCCGGCGGCGCACTGGAGGTCATGGCGATCTTCGATGACCCCTGGCTGAACTTTGGACCGATCATCACCGCACCCGCCGGGCGCGCGGCCGAAGTGTTCGAACTGAGCCCGATCGCCCCGGCCCTGGTCGCGAAGATCGTCCGGCAGGCACTCGACATGGGCTGGCAGGCACACGACAGGGCAACGACGCGGCTCCAGCTCACCCGCGACCGCGAACGGTTGGAGCCGTCACCCGAGTAACAGGGCGTCGGACGCGACAGATGTCCGCGGGCCGGGTGGTGTGATCACGAGGTAGTTGCGAAGGGGGCATGGTGGGGCGCAAGGCAATCATCTTCCACGGGACCGGCGGCAACCCGGACGTCGTCTGGTACCGCTGGTTGGCGGGGCGGCTCGAGGCTCGGGGTTACGCCGTCGAGGTGCCGTACCTGCCGGGCATCAATGTCGAGCCGATCGCGACGTTCCTGCCGACGGTGCTGGCCGGGCAGCACGTCGACGAGGACACAGTCCTGGTGGGTCACTCCGGCGGCGCGGCGTTCCTCCTGGCGTTCCTGGAGCATGTCGAGGTGACAGTCGCCCAGGCGATCCTGGTCGCCGGCTACTGCACCCCGCCCAACACCAGTGACGAACCGGTGCTCCAGGAGAGCTACGACTGGGCCGCGATCCGGTCGCACGTGCGCGACATCGTCTTCGTCAACTCCCGCGAGGATCCGTACGGCTGCGACGACCGACAGGGACGCGCCATGTTCGAGCGGCTCGGCGGCACCCAGATCGTGCGCGACGACGGGCACTTCGGCGACTACGACCAGCCGTACGAGCGGTTCGAGCTGCTCGACCGACTCATCCCCTGACGGTCCTCACATCCGCGCCCGCAGCACGTCGACCTCGCAGCCGGGCGCCGCGGGGTCGAAGCCGTGCTCGGTCAGCCAACGGATCGCCACCAGGCTGCGCCACGACCACCAACCCCTGATCACGTCGAGGTCGACGTCGGCCCCGTAGCCGGCCAGGACGTCGCCCAGGTGCTCCTCGTGGCCGAGCGTCAACGTGGCGAGGTCGAACAGGGCGTCGCCCCGGCTCGCCTCGGACCAGTCGAGCACGCCGGTGACCTCGTCGCCGTCGACGAACACGTGGGCGACCTGCAGGTCGCCGTGCGTGAACACAGGTGTCCACTGTCGGAGCGCCGCCTCGGCGACGTGGCGGTTGCGGGCGACCAGGTCGGTGGGGAGAACGCCGTTCGCGACGAGCCATCCGCACTCGCCGGCGAGCCGCGCGGCCAGCTCGTCGAGGCTCCGACCGGGCCAGGGCGGTAGCGGCGCGTCGTGCAGCACCCGTACGGCGGCGCCCGCCGCGGCCCACGCGGTCGGGGGCGTGGTCGACAGCTCGCCGAGGCGGCCGAGTGCCCTCCCGGGCAGGGCAGCGAGCGCGAGCACGGGCGGCTGGTGCCACAGGACCTCCGGAGTCGGCACGGGGGCCAGGTTCATCGCCGCGACCTCGACGTCCGAGCGGCCCGGATCAGCGTCGATCTTGAGGAACACGTCGCCGACGCGCACTGTCGTCCGCTCCCGGTGGGCGACGACGATCTCGATCTCCTGCACACAGGCAATTGTCGCGGGATTGGCCGCTGACGCCCCCACGGGTTTTCCGCGCGGGATTCGTTGCCTCGGACTAATACCTAGCAGTACTATGCATCGTACTTCTAGGGTTGGGGGTGGGAGGTCTCGTGAAGGTCGCGAAGGACCTGGTGGCGGCGTCGGCGACACCGATGGTGCTCGGCATCCTGGCCGAGGGGGAGAGCTACGGCTACGCCATCCTGCGGCGGATCAACGAGCTGTCCGGAGGTGAGCTGGACTGGACCGAGGGCCTGCTGTATCCGCTGCTGCACCGGCTCGAGCGGCTGGCCTATGTGGAGGCCAACTGGCAGTCGGTCGCCGGTGAGCGCAAGCGCAAGTACTACCGGATCACCGATCGGGGCCTGGCCGAGCTGGCCGAACAGCGTCGGCAGTGGGACACCGTCGTGGGCGCGCTCAAGGAGATCTGGCACGACCGGACGCCGCTGACGGCACGCCCGCTGGAGGGCCTCGCATGACGGCGCACGACGGGCCGGCGGAGCTGGAAGCGCAGTTCGCGCAGTGGCGCCGATACGTGCTCCGGCATCGGGAGCTGCAGTCGGTGGACGCCGACGAGTTGGAGGACCACCTCCGCGGCTCGGTCGACGAACTCGTCGCGGCGGGCCTGAGCCCGGACGAGGCGTTCCTGGTCGCGGTCAAACGGATGGGCAGTCTCGACGAGCTTTCGCGCGAGTTCGCCCGGGAGCATTCGGAGCGCTTGTGGAAGCAGCTCGTGTTGACCGGCGACTCCGGCGACCCGGCCGCCGGCCCGCGCTCCCGGCGGGACCTGTGGGTCATGCTCGGCTGCGCGGCCGGCGCGGTGGCGTCCGTCAAGGCGCCCGCGCTGTTCGGGTTGAGCTTCGACGACGACGGCTCGTTCTACGCGCGCAACGCCACCCTGTTCGCGTTGCCCTGGCTGGCGGCGTTCCTGGCCTGGCGGCGGCGAGCCCGACCGGTGGTGATCGCGGTGCTGGTGGCGCTGTTCGCCCTCGGCGCCGTGGCGGCGAACGTCTACCCCCTGGCGGACGACTCGCAGTCCGTCGTCGTCACCGGCGTCCACCTTCCGATCGCCCTGTGGCTGGTGGTCGGTCTGGCCTACGTCGCCGACGACTGGCGCTCGTCGCGTCGACGCATGGACTTCATCCGCTTCACCGGCGAGTGGTTCATCTACTTCGTGCTGATGGCCCTCGGTGGCGGCGTGCTCGCCGCGTTCCTGTTCAACACCTTCGCGGCCATCGGGATCGTCCCGGAGGCGTTCGTCTCGCAGTGGCTTTTGCCCTGCGGCGCCGCGGCCGCGGTCGTCGTGGCCGGGTGGCTCGTCGAGGCCAAGCAGAGTGTCGTCGAGAACATCGCGCCGGTCCTCACCCGGCTGTTCACCCCGCTCTTCACCGCCGCCCTGCTCGCCTTCCTCGTCGCCGTCGTCTGGACCAGCCACGGCATCGACGTCGAACGCGAGGCGCTGATCCTGTTCGACCTCCTGCTCGTCGTGGTGCTGGGGCTGCTGCTCTACTCGCTCTCGGCCCGCGATCCGCTGGCCCCGCCCGGCGCGTTCGACAAACTCCAGCTCGCGCTCGTGGTCAGCGCGTTGGCCATCGACGTGCTGGTGCTTGTGGAGATCACCGGCCGCATCACCGACAACTACGGCGGTACGCCCAACCGGGCGGCAGCGCTCGGCGAGAACGTGATCCTGCTGGTCAATCTCGCGTGGTCGGCGTGGCTCCTGCTGAGCTTCCTCCGCCGGCGTACCCCGTTCGCGGCTCTCGAACGCTGGCAGACCGGCTACCTGCCGGTGTTCGCCGCGTGGGCCTGGATCGTGGTCCTCGTCTTTCCCCCGCTGTTCAGCTACGCCTAGAACATCCCAACCAAGCGGTTGGTTGACAGTACGGCACAACGGTGCTTGACTATCAACCAACCGCTTGGTTGAGGATGGTTGGGGATGACTGAACAGCTCGACCGCCGGCAGGCGCTGGTCCAGGCGGCGTTCTCGGCGATCGCCGAGGGTGGCTTCGAAGGTTTCCGGCTGCGACCGATCGCTGCCGCGGCAGGCATCGATCACTCCACCCTGCACCACTACTTCCGGACCAAGGCCGATTTGATCGCCGCAGTGCTCGAGCACGTGACAAGCCAATTCGAGGCGACGATGCACAACGACCTGGACCCCGCCGCCCGATTGCGGCAACACCTCAGCGAGATAGCCACCGCCGTCGCGGCACGGCCCGAGCTGTTCATCGTGCTCGACGAGCTCGATCTTCGCGCTCGACGTGACGAGCCCACGGGGGTCGCCATCGAGCGTGACGAACAGGGTTGGCGGGACGCGCTTGCGGCGATCTTCACCGAGGGCGTCGCGCGCCACGTCTGGTCGGTGGACCTCGACGTCGCTGCCAGCGTCGAGCTGGTGATCGCCACCGTCAAGGGCATTCGCCTGCGTCCCGACCAGGCCGAGTCGGTCGTCAGCCAACTGTGCGACCTCTTCGCACCGGAAGGAGCCAGCCATGATTGACGTACTCATCGTCGGCGGTGGCATCGGCGGCCTCGCTCTCGCCCATGGCCTGCGTAGACACGGCATCGACGTCACCGTGTTCGAGCGTGACCGGCGTCGCGACGACCGGGTGGACCGCTACCGGCTCGCGATCAACCCGGCGGGCAGCCGGTCGCTGCGTGCCTGCCTGCCGGACCGGCAGTGGCAGGCGTTCACCGACACCGCGGGCCGGCCCGGCGGCGGTTTCGGCTTCCTGGGCACGGACCTGCGCACGCTGGTCCTGGTGGAGGACGCGGTCATGTATCCCGACGATCCCGACCCCGCGGAACGGGCCTACCCGGTCGACCGCCACACGCTGCGTAGCGTTCTCCTCGACGGACTCGACGACGCCGTCCACTACGACAAGACCTTCGACCGCTACGAGATCGCCGCCGACGGTCGCCCCACCGCCCACTTCGCCGACGGGACGTCCGCCACCGGCGACGTCCTGGTCGGCGCCGACGGGATCAACTCCCGGGTACGCGCGCAGTACCTGCCGACGGCCACCCAGCGGGATACCGGCGCGGTGGGCGTCGGGCTCAAGTTGCCGCTCACCGACGACACCCGAGCCTGGCTGCCCGCCCGGCTGGCCGAGGGCATGAACCTGATCGTGACCGGCGCGCCGCACTTCCTGTTCACCTCGGTGTTCGAACGCCAGCAGCCGGTGGGGGACGACTATCTGCTGTGCGCGTTCGTCGCCCGTACCGACCTGTTCCCCTCGCGTCCGGAACGCCTCGACGGCGCACAGTTGA
Source organism: Micromonospora lupini (assembly GCF_026342015.1). Classification (NCBI taxonomy): domain Bacteria; kingdom Bacillati; phylum Actinomycetota; class Actinomycetes; order Micromonosporales; family Micromonosporaceae; genus Micromonospora; species Micromonospora lupini. The sequence goes on along the minus strand of NZ_JAPENL010000003.1, from coordinate 142,181 downwards.
AGGCATACGTCGCGGGGCTCATCACGGACTGGCATCCCGCGCTACGCCAACTGATCGACAGGTGCCCACCGGCCGACGTGAGCGCGTTTCCGTTCCAGGCGTCCGACCGGCCGGCGTCGTGGGCGCCCACGCGGGTCACCGTGCTCGGCGACGCCGTGCACGGCATGCCACCGGCCGGCGGTAACGGCGCGAACACCGCACTGCGCGACGCCGCCCTGCTCACCCGCCAGTTGTCGCTGGCCGACGGCGGCCACCTGCCGCTGCTGGACGCGATCGGCGACTACGAGACCGAGATGCGCGAGTACGGCTTCCACGCCGTCGACCTGGCCATGCGGACCCTGCACCAGGGCATGATGAGCAACCCGGTAAGCGTGGGTCTGACCCGTGGCTGGTTCAGCCTCTGCGGCATCGCTCCACAGTTGCGCCGGATGGCGTTCGGCGCGAGCTGGGCCAGGATCAGCGCCCCCCGCCACTGGGAGCGGGCCGCCCCCGTCTGACGAGGGTGATCCGCTCGACTGGCCGGGGCGAGGGCGTTTGCTCGGTGGTCAGCCTGGACTGAGCGTTGTGTCGGTGCGGGCCGGCAGTATGGCGTCATGGGTGCACGTCTGGGCACGGTCGTCGTCACCGGTGCCGCGGGTCGCATTGGTTCGGCAGTCTGCCGACACCTGCGCGACGAGGTTCGTCGCCTCGTCCTGGTCGATCGGGTGCCTCCGCATCCGCAGTCGCCGACAGACCGGGCGATTCAACTGGATCTGGCGGACGCCGACGCCGTGACCGCCGCGCTCGCGGGAGCGGACGCGGTGGTGCACCTGGCCGGGCTGCCGGACGAGGCGCCCCTGGCCGACCTGCTGGAGAGCAACGTGCTGGGCACGTACCACGTGTTGGAGGCCGCCCGTAGGCAGCGGGTGGGACGGGTCGTTCTCGCCAGCAGCAACCGCGTCACCGGGTTCTACCCGGTCGGCCAGGTGGTCGGGCCGGACGAGCCGGTCCGACCGGACGGTTTCTACGGGGTGAGCAAGGTCGCTGTGGAAGCGCTCGGACGCCTGTACGCCGACAAGTTCGGCCTGTCGGTGGTGTGCCTGCGCATCGGCAGCTTCGAGGACGAGCCGAACGAGACCCGCTACCTGGCGACCTGGTTGAGCCCGCGCGACGGCATCGGTTTCGTCCGCGCGGCTCTCACCGCTCCCGACGTGCACTTCGTGACCGCCTACGCCGTGTCCGCCAACACCCGGGCATTCTGGGACACCACGGCCGGGGCGCAGCTCGGCTATCTGCCGGTGGACGACGCGGAGGTTTTCGCCGACCGGGTGCCCGGTTCGCGCGATCCGGTCGACCCTGCCGCCGCGCAGGGCGGCGCCTTCACCGCCGCCGCGTACTCGCTGCGGCACGTCAGGGCGGACCAGCCGCCCTCCTGAGCACGGGCATCCACCGGAACGACGCCGGCCCACCCGCCACGGGTGGGCCGGCTCGTTCTCACTTGCCGGTGACGATGCCCGGGTTGATGCACAGCCCCGGGTTGGCGCCGTTCTTCTCCGCGATCTCCAGGCAGCGGGTCACCTTGTCGACCTTGGCGTTGGTCTCGGTGATCTGCTTGGAGATCTCGGCGTTCTTGCGGTCCTGTTCCAGGTTGCGGGTCTGGGCGAGCTTGTCCTGGAACGCCTTGATGTTGCCCTCGGTCTTGTCGTCGTGGTTCACCCGAGTGATGGTCACCGAGAGGATGTCCACGTCGCTGGCGAGGCGGGTGTCCGCGCTGGTCTTGATGTTCGCCGCGAACGGCTTGAGGTCGACGTTGAGGTCACCGGTCCGGGCGTCGATCTTCTCCAGGGGGTTGTACGCGGCGAAGGCGTCGTTCACCGCGCTGTCGAGCTGCACGCCCACCCGCTGCCCCCGGAAGCTGTCGAAGTCGCCCTTGTAGTCCATGAACTGCTTCGGCGCGTTCTCCGGTTTGACCTGCCACTCGATGAGCACCTCGACGCAGGCGTCGGCGAGCGTGCCGGTGCGTACGCGCACGCAGTTGTTGCCGCCGATGTGGTCGTACTTCTGCCGGCCCGCGTCCCACTCGCCCACCTTCTGCCAGGGGGCCACCCACTTCAGGCCGGAGCCGGTCACCTTGCCGGTGGGCTTGCCGAAGCTGGTGACGATGCCGACCGAGCGGATGGGCACCGAGTGCGCGCTGGAGGTGACACCGACCAGCAGGGTGAGGGTGAGGAAGGCGAGCGCCGCGAGGGCGGCCATCCGCTTCAGTGGCCGCGCGGGGGCGACGAGAGCCAGGACGGCGCTGACCGCCAGGGCGACGGCGAAGACGATCGCCATGGTGAAGCCGACGGGCATGGGGTGGGGACCTTCCGTTGGGCTGTGTGGATCATCAACCTAGGAGGTCCGGTCAAGTCGGCGGCTCTTCCGCCGCGGCATCCGAAGCTGCGCCGCCGGCCGGCGCTGCGCCGCCGGCAAATTCCGGCCGGGCGCATCCGCCGCGCGGGGTCGCGGCGAACCCCCGGGTAGAGAACGTCTACCCGGGGGTACGTCTGTGCTGACCGAGCCGATGCTCACCGCTCCGATGCCTGCCGACGCGGCGCAGACCGCGCTCAAGCGGGTCTCGCTTGCGGCCGAGGACCTGGACGGAAACCGTGTCGCCGCGCTGACGCGGGAGTTGGCCGCCGAGTGGGGCGTGCCGGCGCTCTGGGAGCAGGTCTGCCAGCCGCTGCTGGCGCGCTCGTCGGGGCGCGGCGCCGCCGAGATCGCCGTCGAGCACGCCCTGTCCGAGGGCGTCCGGATCGGGCTGGACGTGCACCGCCGCGAGCCCGGCCGTTCCCTGCCCGTCGGCGGGGTGCTGCTGGCCGGCGCCGAGCAGGAGGCGCACTCCCTGGGCCTGCACGCGCTCGCCGCCGCCCTGCGGGAGCGGGGGCGCGGCTGCCTGCACCTGGGACCGGCGCTGCCCTGGCCCGCCCTGACCAGCGCGGTGCGTCGGGCCCGCCCGCACACAGTCGTCCTCTGGTCGCAGACGCCTGTCACCGGCCGCGCGTACCGCCTGGTGCGCTTCGCCCGGGACTTTCCCCACCTGCGGGTGTACGGCGCGGGGCCGGGCTGGATCGAGCCGCTTGCCGCGCCGGTGGGCCATCTGGGCGGGTTGCCGGCCGCCGTCGCCGCCTGTCTGGCGGCTCAGCGGGCGTGATGCCCGCCACATACGATACGGATCGGTTCCGTATCGTTAATACGCGCCCGTAGGCTGTTCGCGTTACGAGTCTGGCCCGTATCGTATTGCGCGACGGGTGCAACCGGGGGGAGAACCGGGCATGGAACTGCACGACAACACGGGACACCCGAGGAGGTGGGCGATCCTGGGGGTGCTGGTGATCAGCCTCCTCGTCGTCGTCCTCGACAACACGATCCTCAACGTCGCCCTCCGCACCCTCGCCGACCCGGTGCACGGCCTCGGTGCCAGCCAGGGCGAGCTGGAGTGGTCAATCAACTCCTACACCCTTGTCTTCGCCGGGCTGCTGTTCACCTTCGGCGTGCTCGGCGACCGCGCCGGCCGCAAGCGCTTCCTGATGATCGGGCTGGCGCTGTTCGGTCTGGCGTCACTGCTCTCCGCGTACGCGGACAGCCCCGCGCAGCTCATCGCGGCCCGCGCCCTGATGGGGGTCGGCGGCGCGGCCATCATGCCGGTGACGCTCTCGATCATCTCCAACGTGTTCGACCCGCGCGAGCGCGGCCGGGCCATCGGCGTCTGGGCCGGCGCGGTCGGCCTGGCGGTGGCGATCGGCCCGATCCTCGGCGGCACGCTGCTGGAGCACTTCTGGTGGGGCTCGGTCTTCCTGATCAACGTCCCGGTGGTCGTCGCCGGCGTGGTCCTGGTGGCGCTGCTGGTCCCCGAGTCGCGTGACCCGCGCCCCGGCCGCGTCGACCTGCTCGGCGTCCTGCTCTCCGTGGTCGGCCTGGTGGCCCTCTCCTACGGCATCATCGACGGTGGCGAGCACGGCTTCGACCGTCCGGTGGCCTGGGGCTCGATCCTGGTGGGTCTCGCCGTGCTGGCCTGGTTCGTCCGGCACGAGCTGCGCAGCGAACACCCGTCGCTGGACGTCCGGCTGTTCAAGGTGCCCCGGTTCGCCGCGCCCGTGGCGATCGTCGGCCTGGTGTTCTTCGCCGCGATGGGCGTGATGTTCTTCAGCTCGTTCTACCTGCAGCTGGTGCGCGACTACAGCCCGCTGCAGACCGGCCTGCTCTTCCTGCCCTTCGCCGGCGCGCAGCTGATCTTCGCGCCGCGCAGCGCAGCGATGGTCCGCCGCTACGGCGGCCGGGCGGTCGCCGCCGTCGGGCTGGGGCTGACCGTGGTGGCACTTGCCGCGTTCGCCTTCATCGACGCGTCCACCCCGATCTGGGTCGTGCTCGTCGTCTTCTTCATCCAGGGCGTCGGGATGGCCAACATCATGCCGCCGGCCACCGAGTCCATCATGTCGGCGCTGCCCCGCGAGAAGGCCGGCGTGGGCTCCGCGGTCAGCAACACCGTCCGCCAGGTGGCGGGCGCGCTCGGCGTGGCGGTCCTCGGCTCGGTGCTCTCCGCGGTCTACCGCAGCGACGTGGGCGACGCGCTGACCGGCCTGCCCGCGCAGGCCCGCGACGCGGCCAACGAGTCGATCTCCGGGGCGTACGCGGCGGCCGGAAATCTCGGCCCGGCGGCGCCGACGCTGATCTCGGCGGCCAACGACGCCTTCGTCACCGCCATGCACTGGGCGGCGGCGCTCTCCGCGATCGTCGCGGCCCTCGGCATGCTCGTGGTGCTGCGGTGGATGCCGGGTCGCGACGCCCTGGCTCCGGCGTCGGCGGCGCCCGCCGCCGAGCCCGAGTTGGCCGGGACGGCCTAGGTTCGCCGGCGATGTCCGACATGACGTCCACTGCTGATGCTCCGCGGTCGCCCGGGCGACCGCGGAGCATCCGCGCCGACGAGGCGATCATCGAGGCGACCCTCGACCTGCTCGCCGAGGGCAGCACCATCGAGGCGCTCTCGATCGAGGCGATCGCCAGCCGTGCCGGGGTCGGCAAGGCCACCATCTACCGGCGCTGGGCAGGCAAGGACGCCTTGCTGCTGGACGCGCTGCGCCGGCTCAAGGGCATCCTGCCGCAGCCCGAGGGGCACTCGCTCCGGGACGATCTGATCCTGCTGGTCGGCGCCATCGGGAAGAACGTCGACCCGCGGGCGTCGAAGATCATGCCCTGCCTGGTGCCGGAGGTGAATCGCAGCCCGGACCACTTCCGCCTGTACCAGAACATCATCTCCCCGCGCCGCCAGCTCATGCGCGAGGTGCTCCGACGGGGCATCAGCGAGGGTGCGTTCCGGCCCGACATCGACATCGAGGTGACCATGGCGTTGCTCACCGGGCCGATGCTGATCCAGCGGGTGTTGCAGTGGAACCCGGAGCTGAACGAGCAGACCCTGCCGGAGCAGGTCGTCGACGCGGTGCTGGCCGGCATCCTGACCCGCTGACCCGGCCCACCGGGCACGGACCGACCGGTCCGTGCCCGGGTGGCGGGCGGTGGCTGCGCCGATCCGAGATCAGGCGTTCGGCACGCGCAGGCGGTGCAGGCGCAGCGCCAACTGCACCTCCAACGCCCGCTCGGGCCGCTGCCAGTCCGCACCGAGCAACTGCCCGACCCGCTCCAGCCGCTGGGTCACCGTGTTGACGTGCACATGCAACTGCTCGGCGGCCCGGGCCAGGCTGCCGCCCACCCCGAAGTACGCCTCAAGCGTCTTCACCAGAGCCGTCCCGCGCCGGGCGTCGTAGTCCACCACCGGCCCGACCGTGGCGGTGAGGAACTGGGCCACGTCCCGCTCACCCCGGTCACCGACCGTGCCCAACAGCAGCCCGACGAAGCCCAGCTCCGTGGTGCTGGCGCCCTGACCGGCGCGGCCCAGCGCGCCCAGCGCCGTCAGACAGCGGTCCGCCTCGTGGAACGTCGCGGCCAGCGTCCCGGGCCCGGTCGACGGGCCGCTCGCCCCGGCGGTCACCGGCCGGCCCGTCACCCGCGACAGGTCCCGCGCGACAGCGCGGGCGCTGCCACCGGCATCCTGGCCGGGCAGCATCAGGACCACCCGACCGTCGCGCGCCGCCGCCAGACCACCGCGTGCCGAGGCGTACGTGGTGGCCCAGGAGAGCACCCGCTGCCGGGCCGAGCCGGTCGCCGCGATCGCGTCGTCGCCCACCGCCACCAGCACGTGCGGCGCGTCCAGGTCCACGCCGAGCCGGCGGGCCCGGCTGCGCAGCGCGTCGGTGTCACGTAGCGGCCGGGCGATCAGGTCGTCGAGCAACTCGCCACGCACCCGCCCCTCCGCCTCGGCCACGGTCCGGCGGAACAGCAGCAGCAGCGCGGTCACCAGCGCGGCCCGCTCCAGGATCCGCTGGTCGGCGTCGACCAACTCGTCGTCGGGACGCAGCACCAACGCGCCCAGGTTCTCCGCGCCGGCCACCACCGCCGCGTACCAGAGCGGGCCGCGGCGCACACTGCGTCCCTCCGTACGCGAAGCGGCCACCGCCTCGACGATGTCCGCGCGGTCCGGTTCGTCGATCTCGCCCACCCGGGCGAGCAGGCGGCCCTGGGCGTCAAGCGCCAGCAGCGCGCCTCCCAGCACCTCGGTCACCGCGGCCGCCACGTCCTCCACCCCGCCGCCGCGCAGCACCAGAGCCGTCATCCGGTCGTGCGCCGCCGCGGCCCGCTCCACCGAGCTGCTGTGCGCGCGGATGGTGGTGTTCGCCGCCGACAACTCGGCCAATGCCGAGCGGGTCTCGGCAAGCAGCCGGGCCGTGTCGATCGCCACCGCGGCGTGCGCGGCGAGGGAGACCAGCAGCGCGACCTCCTCGCGGGCGAACGGCCGGGCGGAGCGGTTGGCCGAGTAGAGCACTCCGATCGAGGTGGAGCCGAGTCGCAGCGGCACCCCGAGGATCGCCACCAGGCCCTCCTCGCCCACGCCGGCGTCGATCTCCCCGGTGTGGTGGAAGCGCGCGTCCTCGCCGTAGTTCGCCGTGACGTACGGTGCGCCGGACTGGGCCACCAGGCCACCGAGACCGGCCCCCATCGGCAGCCGCAGCCGCTGGAAGCGCGCGGACACGGACCCGTCGGTCACCCGCATGTAGGTGTCGCCGCGCTCGTCGTCGTTGAGCGTCATGTACGCCACGTCGGCGCCCAGCAGGTTGCGGGCCCGGTGCACGATCGCCCGCAGCACGTCGTCCAGGTCGCGCAGCCCGGCCAGGTCGCTGACCGTGTCGTACAGGCCGGACAGCTCGGTCTCCCGGCGGCGGCGGCGCTCCAACAGCGCGCGGACCCGCAACGCCACAGTCTTGGCCTGTTCCAGCTCGGCCAGCCGGTCGGCGGGCATCCCGGCGGCGCGCGCGGCCACCAGCGGGCCCTCGAACTCCACCGCGGCGGCCTCGCGAGCGAGCAGTTCGAGGAACTCGACAGGCGACGACATGGTCGACATTGTGCTCAGGCCCACTAGTTGGCCGTCCAGCCCCCGTCGAGCGCGATCGACGCGCCCGTGATGAAGGCCGCCGGCGGCGCGCAGAGGTACGCCAACAGCTCGGCCACCTCCTCCGGCTCGATCAGCCGCTTGATGGCGGCACGGGCCAGCATGACCTTCTCGATCACCTCGGCCTCGCCGATGCCGTGGCTGGCCGCCTGGTCGGCGATCTGGCTCTCCACAAGCGCGGTCCGCACGTACGCCGGGTTGATGCAGTTGGCGGTCACCCCGTGCGCGGCGCCCTCGAGCGCCACCACCTTCGACAGCCCCTCCAGGGCGTGCTTCGCCGAGACATAGGCCGCCTTGTAGGGCGAGGCGCGCAGGCCGTGCACCGACGAGATGTTGACGATCCGGCCCCAACCCCGGGCGTACATGTGCGGCAACGCGCGGCGGATCAGCAGGAACGGCGCCTCCACCATCACCCGCTGGATGTACTCGAAGCGCTCGACGGGGAAGTCCTGCAACGGCGCCACATGCTGGAGCCCGGCGTTGTTCACCACGATGTCCACGTCCACGTCGAGCGCGTCCACGGCCGCCGCGTCGGCCAGGTCCACGCCCTCGGCGCGTCCGCCGGCCTGGTCGGCCACCGCCTTGGCCGCCTCCAGGTTGCGGTCCACCACGAGCACCGTGGCGCCGGCCGCGCCCAACCGCAGGGCACACGCCCGCCCGATGCCGCTGCCGCCCCCGGTGACCAGGGCGGTCCGACCAGCGAGGTCGACCTGTACGACGTGGGGGACCGCCACGGGTTCTGCCGTCATGGCGCAAGAAGTTACGAGCTGTGCGCCCGGCGGCACATGGGGCGGCGACACATACTCCGTACCAGTGCTGTGTGGCCCACTCGCCCCCTGTCCGTCGTCAAGATCCGCGCAATATCAGGGATGTTGCTGTCTCTCGCCTGTCGGAGGCAGCAACATCCGGGACGTTGTGTGGATCTTGGGGAGGGGAAGGGGTGAGGGCGTGTCCCGTGGGGCCGGTGGGAAGGGCGACAGTTAGGGTGTCGAACACACGTACTGCTGACGGCTGGGGGAGGGGGCGGCGTGCGGGTGCTGGGGGTCGACCCGGGGTTGACGCGGTGTGGGGTGGGTGTCGTCGAGGGCGTGCCCGGTCGGCCCTGCACGCTCATCGCCTACTACGTGGTCTACACCGACCCGGCCGACGACCTGGCGCTGCGCCTGCTGCACCTGGACCGGTCGCTGACCAAGCTTGTCGCCGAGCACCAGCCGGAGAGCGTCGCCGTCGAGCGGGTGTTCAGCCAGCACAACGTCCGGACGGTGATGGGCACCGCGCAGGCCAGCGGCATCGCCGTGCTGGCGGGAGCGCGGGCGGGGCTGCCGGTGCAGACGTACACGCCCAGCGAGGTGAAGGCGGCGGTGACCGGTTCCGGTCAGGCCGACAAGGCGCAGATGACCGCCATGGTGACCCGGCTGCTGCGGCTGGACGAGCCACCGAAGCCGGCCGACGCCGCCGACGCGCTCGCCCTGGCCATCTGCCACGTGTGGCGCGGCGGCACCCGTTCCAAGCTGGCCGCCGCGGCCGACCGGGCTCGACGAGGAGGAGCACGATGATCGCCAGCGTGCGCGGCACGGTGACCGCGACGGGTCCGGATCTGGCCGTGATCGAGGTCGGCGGTGTCGGCCTGGCCGTGCACTGCGCCCCCGGGACGCTCGCGGAGCTGCGGGTGGGTCAGCCGGCGCGGCTGGCCACCAGCCTGGTGGTCCGGGAGGATTCGCTGACCCTCTACGGTTTCGCCGACGACGACGCCAAGGCGCTGTTCGAGCTGCTGCAGACCGCCAGCGGGGTCGGCCCACGGCTGGCCCAGGCCGTGCTGGCCGTGCACACGCCGGACGCGGTGCGCAAGGCCATCGCGAACGCCGACACCGCCGCGCTGACCCGGGTGCCCGGGATCGGCAAGAAGGGCGCCGAGCGCCTGGTGCTGGAGTTGCGGGACCGGATCGGCCCGGTGTCGATAGGCGCCGACGGGGTGGGCGGCGTGACCGGCGGCGCCTGGCCCGATCAGGTACGGCAGGCGCTCGTCGGTCTGGGCTGGACGGCAGGTCAGGCCGACCAGGCGGTGGCCGCCGTGGCGGAGACCATCGACGGCCCCACCCCGCCCGTGCCGGTCCTGCTCAAGCAGGCCATCCGCCTGCTGGGTCGGACCCGATGACCGCCCGGCCGCGACGGGGGGCGGCACGGTGAGCGATACCGACGGGCTCGTCTCGGCGTACGTCAGTGACGCCGACCGGGACGCGGAGGCGACGGTGCGGCCCCGGCGGCTGGCCGAGTTCATCGCCCAGGACCGGGTGCGCGATCAGCTCGACCTGCTGTTGCAGGGCGCCATGCGGCGGGGGTCGCCCCCGGATCACATCCTGCTCTCCGGGCCACCCGGGCTGGGTAAGACGAGTCTGGCAAACATCGTCGCCGCGGAGCTGGGCGCGGGCATCCGCGTGACAAGCGGCCCGGCGATCGAGCGGTCCGGTGACCTGGCGGCGATCCTGACCAGCCTCGCCGAGGGCGACGTGCTCTTCATCGACGAGATCCACCGGATCGCCAGGCCGGCGGAGGAGTTGCTCTACAGCGCGATGGAGGACTTCCGGGTCGACGTGGTGGTCGGCAAGGGGCCGGGGGCGACGGCGATCCCGCTGGACGTCGAGCCGTTCACCCTTGTCGGCGCGACCACCCGCTCGGGTCTGTTGACCGGGCCCATGCGGGACCGGTTCGGCTTCGTCGCGCACCTCGACTTCTACGCCCCGGCGGATCTGGAGACACTGCTGCACCGTTCGGCGCGCATCCTCGGGGTGCCGATCACCGCAGACGGCGCGGCGGAGATCGCGGGCCGGTCCCGGGGCACCCCCCGGATCGCCAACCGGCTGCTGCGCCGGGTCCGCGACTACGCGGAGGTCCGGGCCGACGGTGTGGTCACCGTGGGCACCGCCCGCAAGGCGTTGACGGTGTACGACGTCGACGCGCTGGGTCTGGACCGGCTGGACCGGGCGGTGCTGACCGCGCTTGTGGACTCGTTCCGGGGCGGCCCGGTCGGGCTGTCCACCCTCGCCGTGGCGGTGGGGGAGCAGCCGGACACCGTCGAGGAGGTCTGCGAGCCGTTCCTGGTGCGCGCCGGTCTGCTGGCCCGTACCCCGCGGGGCCGGGTGGCCACGGAGGCCGCCTGGCGGCACCTGGGGCGTACTCCACCGAATGGTACATTTGGGATGGATGTCCCGTCTGCGCCCGATCTGTTCTCCCTGGACACCGATCAGCCGTGATGTGAACGTGATCTGTGCCGCATTCGGTGTTCTCAGGTGCAGGGATTAGACTTCGCCGCGGTCTGTACAGGATGTGAGAATCCGCCTCCGCTCCGGCACCCTCGTGCCGGGGAGGTGGCCAATGGGAAGGCAGTAACCGTGCAATACCTTGCAGCGGGTGGTGGGGCCGGCGGCTTCACGCCGGTCCTGATGATCGTCCTGCTCTTCGGCGTCATGTACTTCATGATGATCCGTCCGCAGCAGAAGCGCCGCCGCGACGCGGAGGCCATGCAGTCCGGGCTGGGTCCGGGCGACGAGGTCGTCACCATCGGCGGGCTCTACGGCACGGTCACCGGCGTCGAGGACGACGCCGTCCTGCTCGAGATCGCTCCGGGCGTGCAGACCCGCTACGCCCGGCCGGCCATCGCCCGGGTTGTCACCCGCGCGGAGCTGCCGAGCGAGCCGGTCACCGAGGACGCGGACACCGTCAAGGACTGACCCGCCCGCCGGGCGACGGTTCTGGCGTACGGCCAGGCGACCGGCGCTCGGGGCCACCGCGCCCGACGGGGCAGCGGACGCGACGTGAAAACTGGATAGTTGGGTCGACGCCGGGCGTCGGCACCTTCCCGTGACCGTCGGCGTCCCCCGCCGGCGCGTCCGGCCAGCGTGCCGGCATCCCCGTCGGCCAGGTCAGACCCGTTGGCCGGGACCCCCGGCCCGACACTCGCCGCCGCCGCGCGCAGCGGCGCGACCGTACAGGGAGACAGGACAACCGTGGCACCACCTCAGGGACAGATGCGACCCGGCCGGCAGCTCGCCGTGCTCGGGTTCATCTTCGTCGTCCTCTATCTTTTGGTGTTCTTCTCGGGCGGCGCCAGCGGCAGCTTCAGGGACCGGCTGGAGCCCAAGCTCGGCCTGGACCTCATCGGCGGCACCCGGATGACGCTGGAGGCGACCAACAACGTCGACGGCAAGCCACCGACTGCCGAGAACCTCGAGGAGGCCCGGCAGATCATCGAAAACCGGGTCAACGGGCTCGGTGTGGCCGAGGCCGAGGTGGTCACCGAGGGCAACCGGAACATCGTCATCTCCCTGCCCGGTGAGAACCGGAACCTCGACGAGGTGGGCAGCGCCGCCGAGCTGCGCTTCCGCAAGGTGCTCAAGGCCGCCGACGGCAGCGGGACGGCCGCGCCGCCGGCCGCCACGGCGGCCCCGCCGGGCAGCGTCACCCCGTCCGGCGCTGCCTCGGCGCCCGCGTCGGGCAGCGCCGCGCCGAAGGTGAGCGCGTCGGCCAGCGGCGGGCAGGGCGGAATGGCGCCCGCGCCGTCCGCCAGCGCCACGCCGACCCCGTCAGCTCCGGCCTCGGCTCCGGCGAGTGCCGCCGCGCCGTCCGCCAGCGCCGCGCCGGTGCCGGCGGGCGTCGAGGAGCAGCGCAAGGCCGTCGAGCAGAAGGTCGGCGCCGCCGCCTGGCAGGCCGCCAGCGGTCTGCAGGCCCCCGCCGACCTGAGCGCCGACCCGTCGCTTGGCGACAAGCTGAAGCCGTTCAGCGCGCTGTCGCCGCAGGAGGTCGCCATACTGCCGGCGCAGATGCAGTTCAACGTGCCGACGATCGGCTGCGCGCAGCTCGACAAGCGTCCCCCGGCGTCGATCTCCGACCCCAAGCAGCAGGTCGTGTCCTGCGAGGGCGGCGCCTCGAAGTACCTGCTCGACAAGGCCAAGGTCGAGGGTACCGACGTGGACGACGCCGACGCGGTGCTCGACCAGACCAACGCCTGGGTGGTCAGCCTCGACTTCACGGGTGACGGCCAGTCCAAGTGGACCGCGTTGACCCGCGAGGCGTTCACCAACGAGGGCCAGGCCTGCGACGCGAGCGCTCTCGGTCAGGACGGCAAGTGCCGCGTGGCAGTCGTGCTGGACAACGAGATCGTCTCCTCCCCGGAGATCCAGGCCGTCCTGACCGGCAACTCCCAGATCACCGGCAGCTTCAACCAGAAGGACGCCAGCGCGCTCGCCGGCCAGCTCCGCTACGGAGCGCTGCCGGTGACCTTCAAGGCACAGGAGTCGCAGAACATCACGGCGACCCTGGGCGCGAGCCACCTGCGGGCCGGTCTGCTCGCGGCAGGCATCGGCATGCTGCTTGTCATCATCTACGCGTTCTTCTACTACCGGTTGCTCGGCTCGGTGATCTTCCTGAGCCTGATCCTGTCCGCGCTGCTCGTCTTCGGCGCACTTGTGGTGCTCGGCCGGCAGATCGGCTTCACGCTCACCCTCGCCGGCATCGCCGGCATGATCGTCTCGCTAGGTGTGGCGGCGGACTCGTTCGTCATCTACTTCGAACGACTCAAGGACGAGATCCGGGAGGGGCGCAGCCCGCGCAGCGCGGTGCCCCGCGCCTGGGTCCGCGCCCGTCGGACGATCATCTCGGCCAACGCGATCACCCTGCTCTCCGCGGTGGTGCTCTACGTGGTCTCGGTCGGGACGGTCAAGGGCTTCGCGTTCGCCCTCGGCCTGGCCACGGTGCTGGACCTGGTCGTGGTCTTCCTCTTCCGGCACCCGATCATGACGATGTTCGCCCGGACCCGGGCGTTCCTGTCCCCGCGGGTCAGCGGCCTGGGCCGGGCCCTTCCGGCCCGCAGCCAGCAGGCTCAGTCCCGCAACCCGCGCGCCAAGGAGGCCTGAGATGGCTCAGAACGGTTTGGCGAGCCGCCTCTACAACGGCGAGGCCGGTCTCAACGTCGTCGGTCGTCGCAAGCTCTGGTTCGGCGTCGCCGGGGTCCTGATCCTGATCGCGATCCTGAGCGTCTCGATCCGCGGGTTCAGCCTGGGCATCGAGTTCGCCGGCGGCAACTCGTTCCAGGTGCCGGCAAGCGTCGGCACCATGGACAGGGCCGAGGAGCAGGTCAACGCGGCGCTCGCGGCCGAGGGCGGTGGCACCGAGGTGGTGACCGCGCAGAAGGTGGGTGGCGACACCTACGAGCTGCGTACCGGTCAGCTCAGCGCGGAGCAGGCCACCGCGGTCAAGGCCGACATCGCCAAGCGGTTCGGCATCGACGCGGGCCAGATCAGCGACAACCAGGTCAGCGAGGCGTGGGGCAGCCAGGTCACCTCGCGGGCCGTGCTCGGTCTGGTCATCTTCATCGCGCTGGTGATGGTCTACCTGATCCTGCGCTTCGAGTGGCGGATGGCTGTCGCCGCGGTGGCGTCGCTGTTCACGAACCTCATCCTCACCGCCGGCATCTACTCGCTTGTCGGCTTCGAGGTCACGCCGTCGACGATCATCGGCTTCCTCACGATCCTGGGCTTCGCGCTCTACGACGTGGTGGTGGTCTTCGACAAGGTGCAGGAGAACACCCGCGGCATCACGGCCAACAACAACATGACGTACGGGGAGGCGGCCAACCTGGCCGTCAACCAGAGCCTCATGCGGTCGCTGAACACCTCGGTGGTGGCCCTGCTGCCCGTCGGTGGTCTGCTCTTCATCGGCGCCGGTCTGCTCGGCGCCGGCACGCTGAAGGACCTCGGTCTGGTGCTGTTCGTCGGTATGGCGGTGGCGTTCCTGACCTCCATCCTGGTGGCGACGCCGCTGCTGGCGCTGTTGAAGAACTACGACCCCCGCATCCAGGCGCACAACAAGCGGGTGCAGGCCCGCCGTGGCGCGCTGGGCCGTGGCGAGGTCGCCGGCAAGGGCGCCCCGACCCCGGTCGAGGGCGAGGCGGCCGACACGCCGCTCGATCCCGACTCCGCCGCGCTGGCCGGCGTCGCCCCGAAGGTGGGCGCACGACCGGCGGGCAAGCGGCCGACCGGCGCCCGGGGTGGTCGCCCCGGCGGCGGCGGTAACCGGCCGGGTGGCGCCAAGCGGCGCTGATCGACCCCGGGGTCGACCCGGGAGGAAACGCCCGAACGGCGTCCGGCATGCTGTGCGAGCAGCATGCCGGACGCCGTCGTCGTTGGAAGGGAAGCGGATCAGCCGTGACGGAGACCCACAGCACCGCGGCGCGCGGGGACAGCGGCCCGGAGGCCGCCCGGTTGGTGGCCAGCCGGGTGCTGGACGTGCCGGACTTCCCCAGGCCCGGTGTCCTGTTCAAGGACCTGATGCCGCTGTTCGCCGACGGGAAGGCGTTCCGCGAGGTGGTCGACGGGATCGTCGCGTACCACGGGCGGGACGGCTTCGACGTGGTGGTGGGCATCGAGGCACGCGGCTTCGTCGTCGCGGCGGCTGTCGCGTACGCGGCCGGAGTGGGCGTGGTGCCGGTGCGCAAGGCCGGCAAGCTGCCCCGCCCGGCGCACTCGGTGTCGTACGCCCTCGAGTACGGCGAGGCCACCCTGGAGGTGCACGAGGACGCCTTCACCGCCGGCCACCGCGTGCTCGTCGTCGACGACGTGTTGGCCACGGGCGGCACCGCCGAGGCGACGCTCGACCTCGTCGAGCGGGCCGGCGGGACTGTCACGGGCTTCACCGTGCTGCTGGAGATCGGCTTCCTGGGAGCGCGTGAACGGCTCGCGCCACGTCCGGTCCATGCCCTGCTGACCGTTTGATCCCGGCCTGCCGGGCGGAGGTCACGCCGACCGTCCGGCGGAGCGGCACCCGACCGTCCGTGCGGGTAGCATTGCCCTTTGCTGACGCCGGCGGTACACCGTCCGGCGACGCGAGACCAGGCCGGCCGATGTTCGGCAGGTGTGTTTCCGGCGAGCGGTGAGGAGGCCGGTGTCCCACGATGTCGTCCCTCCGGCGGAGGGCACGGTGCACCCGACAGGCGACGCTGACGGCTCGGTGACCGACCGGAACGGCGACGAGCCGGCCCGGGTGACGGGCACCGACAACGGCTCCGGCGGGGCTCCTGCCGACGGCACGGCGGTTCCGGCCGGGGTCACGGCGAGCGCCACCACCACCGAGGCGTCCCCGGGCGCCGACGGGGTCGTGGTTCCGTTCCCGACCGACGCCGGTGTCGACCCGTCGCCGAGTGGCGGGTTCGCGCTGTCCAACGCGCCCACCGGTCGGCGGGTGCGGGCCAGGCTGGCCCGGTTCAACGCGCCCTGGCAGACCTCCCAGGTCAGCGAGGTCCTGGAGCCGCTGATCGCGAGCCACCGGGACAACCACCCGAAGGCCGACGCGCGGCTGCTGCAGCGCGCCTTCGACACGGCCGCGCGGTGGCACTCGGGGCAGTACCGCAAGTCCGGCGACCCGTACATCACCCACCCGCTCGCCGTCGCCACCATCCTGGGCAACCTGGGAATGGACACCACCACGCTCGTCGCCGCGCTGCTGCACGACACCATCGAGGACACCGAGTACACCCTCGACGCGATGCGCGCCGACTTCGGTGGCGAGGTCGCCCTGCTTGTCGACGGCGTCACGAAGCTGGACAAGGTCAAGCTGGGCGACGCGGCCAAGGCCGAGACGATCCGCAAGATGGTCGTGGCCATGGCCAAGGACCCGCGGGTGCTGGTGATCAAGCTGGCCGACCGGCTGCACAACATGCGGACGTTGACCTTCCTGCCCCGCCCCAAGCAGGAGCAGAAGGCCAAGGAGACGCTGGAGATCCTGGCGCCCCTCGCCCACCGGCTCGGCATGAACACGATCAAGTGGGAGCTGGAGGACCTGTCCTTCGGCACCCTGTTCCCGAAGCGCTACGAGGAGATCAACCGGCTGATCGGGGAGCACCAGCCGCAGCGGGAGTCGCTGCTGCGGCAGGTGACGCAGAAGGTAGGCACCGACCTGAAGGCCGCCAAGATCAAGGCGGAGACGACGGGTCGGCCGAAGCACCTCTACTCGATCTACCAGAAGATGATCGTGCGGGGTCGCGACTTCAACGACATCTACGACCTGGTCGGCGTCCGGATCCTTGTCGACACCGTGCGGGACTGCTACGCGGCGCTGGGTGTGATCCACGCCAACTGGCAGCCGGTGCCGGGGCGGTTCAAGGACTACATCGCCATGCCCAAGTTCAACATGTACCAGTCGTTGCACACGACTGTCATCGGGCCCACCGGCAAGCCCGTGGAGATGCAGATCCGCACGTACGCGATGCACCGCACCGCCGAGTTCGGCATCGCCGCGCACTGGAAGTACAAGGAGCACAAGGGCACCCAGATCGTCGGCCCGCCCGCGCACATCGACGAGATGACCTGGCTGCGGCAGTTGCTGGACTGGCAGCGGGAGGCGGCCGACCCGAGCGAGTTCCTGGACGCGCTGCGCTTCGACCTGTCCAGCCAGGAGGTGTACGTCTTCACCCCCAAGGGTGACGTCATCCCGCTGCCGACCGGGTCGACGCCAGTGGACTTCGCGTACGCGGTGCACACCGAGGTCGGGCACAAGTGCATCGGGGCGCGGGTCAACGGCAAGCTCGTGCCCCTGGAGTCGACGCTGTCCAACGGCGACGTGATCGAGATCTTCACGTCGAAGTCCGAGACCGCCGGCCCCACGCAGGACTGGCTGGGCTTCGTCAAGAGCCCGCGTGCCCGGACGAAGATCCGCCAGTACTTCAACAAGGAGCGGCGCGAGGAGGCGATCGAGGCCGGCAAGGACGCGATCGTCAAGGCGATGCGCAAGCAGGGCATGCCCCTGCAGCGGATGCTCACCTCCGACGCGCTCATGTCGATCGCCCGGGACCTGCACCTCGCCGACGTGGCGTCGCTGTACGCGGCGGTCGGCGACAGTCAGGTGTCCGCGCAGTCGGTGGTGCAGAAGCTGATGGCCGCGTACGGCGGCGAGGAGGGCGCGGCGGAGGACATCGCCGAGACCGCCGTCGCCACCCGGCCGCCACGCAGCCGGCAGAGCAGCAGCGACCCTGGCGTGGTGGTCCGCGGCGTCAGCGACGTCTGGATCAAGCTGGCCCGCTGCTGCACCCCGGTCCCACCGGACTCGGTGTTCGGCTTCGTCACCCGCTCCGGCGGGGTGAGCGTGCACCGCGACGACTGCGCCAACGCCGAGGACCTGCGGGCGCAGGCCGAGCGGGTCGTCGAGGTGAGCTGGAAGCTCACGTCCGCCTCCACGTTCCTGGTGGCGATCCAGGTCGAGGCACTGGACCGGCACAAGCTGCTCGCCGACGTCACCCGGGTGCTCTCCGACGAGCGGGTCAACATCCTCTCCGCGACTGTCACCACCACCCGCGACCGGGTGGCGGTGAGCCGGTTCAGCTTCGAGATGGCCGACCCGAAGCACCTGGGCCACCTGCTGGCCACCGTCCGCAAGGTCGACGGGGTCTTCGACGCGTACCGGGTCACCTCGGGCGCCTGAGCCCCCGTACCCCGGACACGGAAGCGCCCGCCGGCTCAGCCGGCGGGCGCTTCGTCGTCTCCTGGGGCGTCAGCCCTGCGGCGCGCTCATCGTGAGGTCGGTGATCACGACCTCCTTCTTCGGGTGGCCGCCACCGGCCTGCTTGGCGTACGCCCCGTCGTCGCCGGCCTTGGCCACGTCCTTGACGATGTCCATGCCGCCGGTGACGGTGCCCAGCACCGTGTACGTCGGGTCCAGCGGCGAGTCGCCGTAGACGATGAAGAACTGGCTGCCGGTGCTGCCGGGCTGGCCGGAGTTGGCCATCGCGATGACGCCCTCCGGGTACGGCGGGCGCTTGTCGGTGGGCAGGTTCTCCTCGGGCAACCGGAAGCTCGGGCCGCCGGTGCCGTCGGTGTCCCGCCAGCCCTTGCCGGTGGCGCTCGGGTCACCGCACTGCAACACCTTGATGCCCTCGGTCACCAGGCGGTGGCACTTGCTGTTGTCGAAGAAGTTCTTCTCCGCGAGGAGCGAGAAGGCTCCCGCCGTGCAGGGCACCTTCGACCTGTCGACCTTGGCCGTGATCGGGCCGAGGTTTGTGGTGATCGTCATGGTCTGCACGCCGGTCGCGGACTGCTGGTTGCTCGGGACCCCGACGTCCTTGATCTGCGGGGGCCGCTGGTCGGCGGGCATCGCGTTGTAGACGCACTCGGACGCGCCGGGCGCCGACGCGGCGTTGTCGGCCTTGTCGTCGTCGCCGCCGAGGGTCGTGGCCAGCCAGACGGTGCCGGCGACCACGAGCACCAGCACGGCTGCCGCGCCGACGATCGCCTGCGTCTGGCGGCGCTTGCGGGCCTTGGCCGAGCGCTCGGCCATCTCCTTCTCGAGTCGGGCGCGTGCCGCCGCGCGCTGCCGCTCTCTGGTGGACGTCACGCCTGGATCCTCCTGGCTGTTTGCTGCGGGGTGCCGCTCGGGTGGGGTGGGGCGACCGGTCAGCCGGCGCTCGGGCTGCTGGCCGGTGCGCCGGACGTGGCCGGTGCCGCGCCGGTGACCGGCTCGCCGACCGTGAGGCTCTGGATCACCACGTCGGTCTTGGGCTTGACCTTGGCCCCGGTCCCATTGTCCACGGTCGGCTGGGCGCCGATCTTCTCCACCACGTCGAGCCCGCCGGTCACCTTGCCGATCACCGGGTACTTCGGGTCCGTGGTCGTGAAGTCCTTGAAGAAGATCAGGAACTGGCTGCCGTTGGAGCCCGGCGGGTTGGAGATCATCGCCACGGTCCCCTTGGGGTACGTCGGCGGCTGACCGGGCGCCGGGGTGGCCGACGGCGAGGCCGACGGCACGCTGGGCAGGTCCTCGTCGTAGAACGAGTAGGTCGGCCCGCCGAGCCCGGTGCCGCTGGGGTCACCGCAGCGCAGCGCGCCGTCGGCGGTGATCTCGTGGCACTTGGTGTTGTCGTAGAACGACCGGCTCGCCAGGTGGGCGATGCTCGCCGCGGCGCACGGGGAGTTGGCCAGGTTCAGCTCGGCGGTGATCGGCGCACCCTGGTTGGTGGTGACGGTCATCGCCCGGGTGCCGTCGGTCGGCAGGTCCTTGGTCGCCGGCGTGCCGACGTCCTTCAGGTTGGTGTTGGCGCTCGCGTCCTGCGGCGTCCAGAGGCAGGTGTCCCCGGCGGCCGTGTCCTTCTTCGGGTCGGAGTCGAACGCGCCGAGCGCCCAGGCCGAGCCGGCCACGATCACCGCGAGGACCAGGAAGGCGCCGACACCGGCCTGGATCTGCCGGCGACGCCGCGTGGCGGCGGCCCGGCGAGCCAATTGCCGGTCGAGCTTGGCCCGCGCCAGTTTGCGCTGCCGGTCCCTGCTGGAAGCCACAGGTGCTCCCCTTTCCTCTGCCTGGTCGTCACCGGCGGCCGGGTACCCCGGCCCGTCCGGGCGTCGCGTGTGCCACGCCACACGCCCGCCAGAGTGTACGGCTAGTGACTGGGAATGTGGTGTACGAGGTCCACCCCGCCGTCAGCAGCCCATATCGTGCGATGTCACTGTGTCGGATGGGGCCTCGGGGGCGGACGCGGCAAACCCCTCGCGCCGCCGGTTAGGCTGCTGGGCAGGACGACAGCTCGACGGAGAGGACAGCGCCCGTGCTCGTGGCCGGCTTTCCCGCGGACGCCTTCGGCACCAACTGCTATGTGGTCGCCACCGCGCCGGGGGAGCAGTGCGTGGTGGTCGATCCCGGCATCGGGGTGCTCGACCAGCTCGACGCGCTGCTCGCCGAGCACCGCCTGCATCCGGCCGCCGTGCTGCTCACTCACGGCCACCTGGACCACACGTTCTCGGTGGCGCCGGTCTGCGGTGCGCGCGGGATCACCGCGTACGTGCACCCCGGTGACCGGGAGATGCTCGCCGACCCGGCCAAGGGCCTGTCGGCCGACCTGACCTCGCTCTTCGGTGGTCGGCTGACCTACACCGAGCCGGAGGACGTGGCCGAGCTGACCGACGGCGCCACCCTCACGCTCGCCGGCCTGGAGATCGCCGTCGACCACGCCCCGGGCCATACCGGCGGGTCGGTGCTGTTCCGGCTTCCCGGCGCCGGGTCGGGCTGGGAGGCGGACGAGATCTGCCTCTCCGGCGACGTCCTCTTCGCCGGCTCGATCGGCCGCACCGACCTGCCCGGCGGCAGCATGCCGGCGATGCTCACCAGCCTGCGCGACAAGATCCTCCCGCTGGCCGACGACACGGTCGTGCTGCCCGGCCACGGCCCCGGCACCACAATCGGCCGCGAGCGCGTCAGCAACCCGTACCTCATCGAGGTGGCCGGCACGACGCCTGCCGCTCCCACCCGGGGCCTCTAGATCTTTCGTCCGCGCCGCGCGCGGACCCACGACACCGCCGCGCCGCGGGCGCGGGATCGCAAGGAGTACGCCGATGAGCAAGCCCACGCCCATCTCCGGTTTCCCGGAGTGGACCCCAGGTCAGCGGATGATCGAGCAGTTCGTGCTCGACAAGATCCGGGACACCTTCGAGCTGTACGGGTTCGCGCCGCTGGAGACCCGTGCCGTGGAGCCGCTGGACCAACTGCTGCGCAAGGGTGAGACCTCCAAGGAGGTCTACGTGATCCGGCGGCTGCACGCCGACGCCGATGCCGCCGGCGGCGACGACCAGCTCGGCCTGCACTTCGACCTGACCGTGCCGTTCGCCCGCTACGTGTTGGAGAACGCCGGCAAGCTGACCTTCCCGTTCCGCCGCTACCAGATCCAGAAGGTGTGGCGGGGCGAGCGGCCGCAGGAGGGGCGCTACCGGGAGTTCGTCCAGGCCGACATCGACATCATCGACCGGGACACCCTGGCCCCGCACCACGAGGCGGAGATGCCCCTCGTGATCGGGGACGCGCTGCGCGCCCTGCCGATCCCGCCGGTGACCATCCAGGTCAACAACCGCAAGATCTGGGAGGGCTTCTTCCGGGGCATCGGCGTGACCGACCCGGAGGCGGCGCTGCGCACCGTCGACAAGCTCGACAAGATCGGCCCGGCGAAGGTGGCCGAGCTGCTGGCCGAGACCGCCGGGGCGAGCGAGGCACAGGCCAAGGCGTGCCTGGCGCTGGCCGAGATCTCCGCGCCGGACGCCTCCTTCGCCGACGCCGTACGCGCGCTCGGGGTCAACGACCCGCTGCTGGACGAGGGCATCGACGAGCTGGTCCGGGTGGTGGAGACCGCCGCCGAGCACGCTCCGGGCCTCTGCGTCGCCGACCTGCGCATCGCCCGTGGCCTGGACTACTACACCGGCACCGTCTACGAGACCCAGCTACGCGGGTACGAGCGGTTCGGGTCGATCTGCTCGGGCGGCCGCTACGACAACCTGGCAAGCGCCGGCACGACCTCGTACCCCGGGGTGGGCATCTCGATCGGCGTGACGCGGCTGCTCGGGCTGCTCTTCGGCGCGGGGGAGCTGTCGGTCTCCCGTTCGGTGCCCACCTGTGTCCTGGTGGCCCTGGCCGACGAGGAGCACCGCCCGGCCAGTGGCCGGATCGCGTCGGCGCTGCGCCGGCGGGGCATCGCCACCGAGGTGTCGCCGAGCGCGGCGAAGTTCGGCAAGCAGATCCGCTACGCGGAGCGGCGGGGCATCCCGTACGTCTGGTTCCCGGGGGCCGACGGCGCGCCGGACGAGGTGAAGGACATCCGCTCGGGTGCGCAGGTCACGGCCGACGCCGAGGAGTGGGCGCCACCCCGGGAGGACCTGAAGCCGGCGATCTCCTGAGTGTCACGACTGGCGCGGACGGCCGCGGGGACCTACGGTAGCGTAAGTTACGCCACCGTAGGGAGTTACTCGTGACCGTGAGCACCACAATGAGCCAGACCGCCCTGCTCGTCGAGCTGGAGCCGGTCGTCGCGCGCAACCTGGACCGCCACCTCTCGCTGGCGAAGGAGTGGTTCCCGCACGAGTACGTGCCGTGGAGCGAGGGTCGCACGTTCGACGGGCCGCTCGGCGGTACGGCGTGGTCGCCTACCGACTCCACGATCCCGGACGTCGCCCGCACCGCGCTCATCGTGAACCTGCTGACCGAGGACAACCTGCCCTCGTACCACCACGAGATCGCCACCCTGTTCGGCCGCGACGGCGCGTGGGGCACGTGGGTGCACCGGTGGACCGCGGAGGAGGGTCGGCACGGCACGGCGATCCGCGACTACCTGACCGTCACCCGGGCGGTGGACCCGGTGGCGCTGGAGCGCGCCCGGATGACCCACATGTCCGCGGGCTACGTCAACGTGCACGACGACGAGGTGCTGCACTCGCTGGCGTACGTCTCGTTCCAGGAGCTGGCCACCCGGATCTCGCACCGCAACACCGGCAAGGCCACCGGCGACCCCGCCTGTGAGGCGCTGCTGGCCCGGGTCGCCGCGGACGAGAACCTGCACATGGTCTTCTACCGCAACCTGCTCGCCGCCGCCTTCGAGCTGGCCCCGAGCCAGGCCATGCGGGCCGTCGCCGACGTGGTGGCCAACTTCGAGATGCCGGGCAACGGCATCGACGGCTTCGCCCGCAAGTCGGTGGCGATCGCCCTCGCCGGCATCTACGACCTGCGCCAGCACCGCGACGAGGTGTTGCAGCCGGTGCTGCGCCAGTGGGACGTCTTCAACGTGACAGGCCTGAACGCCGACGGCGAAGCCGCCCGCGAACAACTGGCAGCCCAGCTCGACGCGCTGGAGAACGCGGCGGCCCGCTTCGAGGAGAAGCGCGACGCCCGAGCAGCCCGCCTAGCCCTCCGCTAACCCCCCACCCCCACCCCACCCCCCTTTCGGGTTGATCAAGAAGTTTGGGTCACCGGGGGCCTGGATTCTGACGCAAACCTCTTGGTCAACTCGGCGGGGTCGGGGGGAGGGGGAAGAGGAGGCAGCTGCTTGTCGCGTGGGCGATCAGGCGGTTTGCCGCGTCCGTCAGGCGGGCTTCGGCCAGGGCCGTGCGGCGACCGCGTTGCAGCACCGTGCCCTCGCAGCGCAGCGTGCCGCTGTCGACGGTGACCGGGCGCAGGAACTTCACGTTCAGGTCCAGCGAGGTGTAGCCGACCCCGGCCGGCAGTGTGGTGTGCACGGCGCAGGCGGCGGCGGTGTCCAGCAGGGTCGAGATGACCCCGCCGTGGACGGTGCCCAGCGGGTTGTAGTGGAACTCCTGAGGGACCAGTTCGACGGTGACCCGCCCCTCGTCGGCCTCCATCCGCGCCATGTCGATCAGGTGCATCACCGGGGGTGCGGCGAGTTCTCCGGCGATCATCGCGCGGAGCAGGTCGATGCCGCTGCGCCGACCGACCTGCGCGGCGTTTGCCGCCGGATCGGACCAGGTGAAGGTACGGCTGCGCGCCGGCTCCTGCGTCTGTGTCATGGACGCAGCGTGGCAGCACGTTGCTGAGTCTGTCAATAAGACCTAGCCTGGTCGGATGACACCCGCGGCACTTGACTGGTCGGTGGAGAACTGCACAATCGCTCGCGCCATGGAGATCCTCGGCGAGCGGTGGACCATGGTGGTGCTGCGCGAGGTGTTCACCGGCGTACGACGCTTCGACGACATGCGGGTGCGCACCGGGATTCCGCGTCAGGTGCTCACCAACCGGCTGACCGTGCTCGTCGAGCGGGGCGTGCTGCGTCGTGAGCCGTACCGGGAGCCCGGCAGCCGGCTGCGCCACGAGTACCGGCTG
This sequence comes from Micromonospora lupini, assembly GCF_026342015.1. Taxonomy (NCBI): domain Bacteria; kingdom Bacillati; phylum Actinomycetota; class Actinomycetes; order Micromonosporales; family Micromonosporaceae; genus Micromonospora; species Micromonospora lupini. The sequence goes on along the minus strand of NZ_JAPENL010000003.1, from coordinate 118,036 downwards.
ACGGAGAAGGGTCTGGCCCTCTGGCCGGTGCTCGTCGCAGTGCTGGGGTGGGGTGACCGGTACCTGGCCGACGCCGAGGGTTCGGCGCTCAGCGTGGGGCATCGCGACTGCGGCGCCCCGGTGCGCGTCGAACTGCGCTGCGCCGACGGGCACCCGGTCGATGATCCCCGCGACGTGCTGCCCCGCCCGGGGCCCGGCGCGCGCCGCCGTACCCCCTGACGCCGACCGCCGCCCGTTCGTCTGCCGCCCGCCGCCCGCCGCCCGCCGCCCGTTCGTCTGCCGCCCGTCGCGCCGGCGCCCGTTCGTCCGACGTGCCGGCCGACCCCGTGGAGAGGGCGCGGCCGGGTTGTGGCGTCAACGGCGTCCGGTGGCGAGTGGTGTCCGAAACGGATCCGGCGGTGGTCGGGGGTGTGACGGCAGGTGCCCGCGAGCGTGTCGGTGGTGTTGCGGAGGTGTGACCGGTGGGGGTCGACGAATTCGGGCGAAACCAGGTCTTGTCAATGATCTTAAGTATGTGAATACTTCAGTGCACTCGGCCGGTTTTCGCAGATCGGCCGGGTCGCCCTCGGGTCAGCCACCCCCGGCCAGACCCGTCTCCCCCGCCCAGGAGGTTTGTTACATGCGACCCACGAGGTCCTCATTCCGCGTTGCGGCGACCGTTGCCGTGAGTGGAACCCTGGTCGTCGGCTCGCTCATCGGCGCACCCGCCCAGGCCGCCCCCGCCGCCTCGCCCGACGCCGCCGCAGCCCTCTCCGCTCAGCTCGGTGACCGCTCCGCCGGCTCGTACATCGACGCCAGCGGCAAGACCGTCGTCACGGTCACCGACGCCGCCGCCGCGCGCACGGTCAGCAACGCCGGAGCGAGCGTCCGGTACGTCACCCGCGGCGCCGCCGAGCTCAACCGGGCCACCGCCGAGCTGGAGCGCTCGGCGAAGATCCCGGGCACCGCCTGGTGGAGCGACCCGGTCACCAACCAGGTGGTCGTCTCCGTCGACAACACCGTCACCGGCGCCAAGCTGGAGCGGGTCAAGGCGGCCGCCGCGCGCGCCAACGGCGCGGTGCGGGTCGAGGCCGAGGCCGGTGTGCTGAGCACCCGCATCTCGGGTGGCCAGGCCATCTACACCGGCGGCTACCGCTGCTCGCTCGGCTTCAACGTGCGCAGCGGCAGCACCTACTACTTCCTGACCGCCGGGCACTGCACCAACCTCGGCACCAACTGGTACTCGAACTCCAGCCAGACCACCCTGCTGGGCACCCGTACCGGCACCAGCTTCCCGGGCAACGACTACGGCATCGTGCGGCACAGCAACTCCGCGAACGCCGCCGGTAACGTCTACCTCTACAACGGCAGCTACCGGGACATCACCGGCTCCGGCAACGCGTCGGTCGGCCAGTCGGTGCAGCGCTCCGGCAGCACCACCGGCCTGCGCAGCGGCTCGGTGAGCGCGACAAACGCCACGGTGAACTACGCCGAGGGCTCGGTCTCCGGCCTGATCCGCACCAACGTCTGCGCCGAGGGTGGCGACAGTGGTGGCTCGCTCTTCTCCGGTGGCACCGCGCTCGGCCTCACCTCCGGCGGCAGCGGCAACTGCAGCAGCGGCGGCACCACCTACTTCCAGCCCGTCACCGAGGCCCTGAGCCGCTACGGCGTCAGCGTCTTCTGATCGATTCACCGCCCGCGGGTCGCCGGATTCCTCCGGCGGCCCGCGCCGCGCGTTCGGGACCACCGCCGGAGCCGGGCCGCCTGCCCCGCCACCACCGCCCACGCCCGCAGCGCCCGCGCCCGCGAATCCAGTTCGTGTGCGCTCGCCGTCCGCGAGCCCAGCGTCCGTGCGCCACGCGCCGCCTCAGGCGAGGCGGTCCGGCCCGTCCGTGGGAAGCAGGGGATCCGGGGGTACGACACCTGTCGTCGGCAGGGCGGGCCCGAGCGGTGTGGCGCCGTCGGTGGCCCGTGCGAGGTGTGCCCGTCGGGCGGAGAGGACCGCCAGCAGCGGCCAGAGTGACACGCCCACCGCCGTCACCCGTTCGGCCAGGCCGGTCCGGGATCCGCTTGTCACCTCGAACGCGAACCAGCCGAAGAGGGCGAGCAGCACGATCGTGGCGCTCAGCGCCACGCCCCGACGAAACGCCCAGGGCGGCTGCGGCACCCGCGGATGTGCGGTGTCCGGGCCGCGGGGCAACCGCAGCGCCGACCCGGCCGGCCAGAGCGCCAGTGCCAGGACCGCGACCGTCGCCGCGATGCCGTGGCTGAGGGAGCCGCCGACCGCCGGCCGGGGAAAGGCGACAAGCGCGATGGTGGCCACACCGCCCACGGCGAGCAGGAAGCGGCTGGGCAGCCCGGCCGCGTGCAGCACTGCGGCGATCGCCAGGTAGCAGCAGCCGAGCAGCAGCAGAGCAGTGATCATGATCCAGGCGTCGGTGGCGTCGTGCCCCGCCAGCTCGCTGATGGTGTCCCGGACCGGGTCGTACCCGGCCGGCTGCCGGGCGCCCGCGACAGTCCAACCGCCCACCAGCAGCACCGGCGCGGCAACCGCCGTGGCGACGCCCCAGTTTGGTACGGCGCGCATTCGGCCACGTTAACCGGCACGACGGCCCGGTGAGCCGGGATCGGCAGGCTGCCACCGGCGGCGCGCGCCGGCCTGCCACCTGCCCACCAGCGAATCGTGCCGGCCTGCCGGGTGCCCCCGAGCGGGGCCGGCTGCCCCTGACAGAATGCCGGTGAGGACTGTTCCACGATGAGGAGTTGCCAGCCGTGATCCGTACCCACAATGCCGGAAGCCTGCGCGCCGCGGACGCCGGCTCGACGGTGACGCTCGCCGGGTGGGTTGCCCGCCGGCGTGACCACGGCGGCGTCATCTTCGTCGACCTGCGCGACGGCTCCGGCGTGGTCCAGGTGGTGTTCCGCGAGGAGGACGCGCACGCGCTGCGCAACGAGTTCTGCGTGAAGGTCGTCGGCGAGGTGACCCGCCGGCCGGCCGGCAACGAGAACCCGGAGCTGCCCACCGGCGAGGTCGAGGTGACGGTCGCCGAGCTGGAGGTGCTCTCCGAGGCGGCGCCGCTGCCGCTTCCGGTGGACGACCAGGTCGAGGCCGGTGACGACCTCCGGCTCAAGTACCGCTACCTGGACCTGCGCCGCAGTGGCCCGGCGAACGCGCTGCGGCTGCGCTCGCGCGCCAGCCAGCTCGCCCGGGGCGTGCTGCACGAGCGGGACTTCCTGGAGATCGAGACGCCGACGCTCACCCGGTCGACGCCCGAGGGCGCCCGCGACTTCCTGGTGCCAGTCCGACTCCAGCCCGGCAGCTGGTACGCGCTGCCGCAGTCGCCGCAGCTGTTCAAGCAGCTGCTGATGGTCGGCGGCATGGAGCGGTATTACCAGATCGCCCGCTGCTACCGCGACGAGGACTTCCGCGCCGACCGGCAGCCGGAGTTCACGCAGCTCGACATCGAGATGTCGTTCGTGACCGAGGACGACGTGATCGACCTCGGCGAGGCGATCGTGTCGGCGCTCTGGAAGGACCTGGCCGGGCACGAGATCACCAGGCCGATCCCGCGGATCACCTGGCACGACGCCATGGCCCGGTACGGCTCGGACAAGCCGGACCTGCGCTACGGCGTGGAGCTGACCGAGCTGACCGACTACCTGCGCGGCACCGAGTTCCGGGTGTTCGCCGGCGCGATCGACGCGGGCGGCTACGTGGGCGCGGTCGTGATGCCCGGCGGCGCGGCGCAGAGCCGCAAGGAGCTGGACGGCTGGCAGGACTGGGCGAAGGCGCGCGGCGCCCGGGGCCTCGCGTACGTGGTGCTGGACGCCGAGACCGGCGAGGCGCGCGGCCCGGTGGCCAAGAACCTGTCCGCCGAGCACCTGGGCGGGCTGGCCGACGCGGTCGGCGCCAAGCCCGGCGACGCGGTGTTCTTTGCCGCGAGCGCCACCACCCGGGAGGCGCAGGAGCTGCTCGGCGCGGCCCGCATCGAGATCGCCAAGCGCGCCGGCCTGGTCGACGAGAGCGCCTGGGCGTTCTGCTGGGTGGTCGACGCGCCGATGTTCGAGCGCACGGACGAGGGCGGTTGGACCGCCGTGCACCACCCGTTCACCTCGCCGAACGCCGAGTGGGTGGACCGGTTCGAGGAGGCGCCGGACCGGGCCCTCGCGTACGCGTACGACATCGTCTGCAACGGCAACGAGATCGGCGGCGGGTCGATCCGTATCCACCGGGGCGACGTGCAGAAGCGGGTGTTCGACCTGCTCGGCATCACCCCCGAGGAGGCGCAGGACAAGTTCGGCTTCCTGCTGGAGGCATTCAAGTACGGTGCACCGCCGCACGGCGGCATCGCGTTCGGCTGGGACCGGGTCTGCATGCTCCTGGCCGGCGCGGACTCCATCCGCGAGGTCATCGCGTTCCCGAAGACCCGGGGCGGCTTCGACCCGCTGACCGGCGCCCCGACGCCGATCACCGCCCAGCAGCGACTGGAGGCCGGCATCGACGCGAAGCCCAAGCCGCAGCCGGCGGCCCACGCAGGAACGGCCGGCCCGGCAGCCCCGGTGGCCGACCCAGTCTGACCCCATCCCATCCCATCCCACCCCGCCCTGATGCTTGGGTGATCAAGAGGTTTGCGTCATCATCGCCCCGCGAGATGACGCAAACCTCTTGATCATCGGTGGGGGAGTGGGCTGCGATGCGGGTGCTTGTCGTCGGGGGTAGCGGGTTTCTGGGTTCCGAGGTGTGTCGGCGGGGTGTTCGCGCCGGGTTCTCGGTCGTGGGGACGTACCACTCCGGGTCCGTCGGGGTGCCGGGGGTTGCTCAGCGGCGGCTGGACGTGACCGACCGCGCCGCCGTGCGCGCGCTTGTCGCGCAGGTGCGGCCGGACATCGTGGTCGCGACCCCCTATCGGTACGACGACTGGACTGTCACCGCCGACGGCGCCGCGCACGTGGCCCTCGCCGCCGGCGAGGTGGGGGCCCGCCTGGTGCATCTGTCCAGCGATGCGCTGCACGGCGGCCGACCCACCCCGTACGCCGACGACGACAGGCCCAGCCCGATCAACGCGTACGGGGCCGCGAAGGCGGCGGCCGAGACCGCCGTGCGGGCGATCGACCCCGGCGCGGCGCTGGTGCGTACCTCGCTGATCCTCGGGGAGGGCAGCAAGCAGATCGAGCTCTGCCGGGACGCGCTCGCCGGCCGGGCGGTCCTGTTCACCGACGAGTTCCGCTGCCCGATCGACGTGGGTGACCTGGCCGACGCCGTGTTGGAGCTGGCCTGCTCGTCGTACGCCGGAGTGCTCAACGTGGCCGGCGCGGACGCCGTGAGTCGGGCCGAGCTGGGTCTGCTTGTCGCCGAGCGGTTCGGTCTGGACCCGGCCGGGCTGAAGACCACCACGGCGGTAGCCGCCGGCGTGGTCCGTCCCAGCGACGTACGCCTCGACTCCGCCCGTGCCGCCGGCCTGCTGCGGACGCGACTGCGCGGGGCACGAGAACTCCTGGCCTGACGTTCTGCACACTTCCTATGCATAACTCTTGTGCATAGGAAGTGTGCAGAGATAGTGTGCAGCCATGGTGAATGACGAAGCGACCCCGCGGCCCGCGCCGCGGGAGGTGCGGATCGACAGGCGGCAGGTCCGGGTGCTCGCGCACCCGCTGCGGATGCGGTTGGTCGGAGCCCTGCGCGTGAACGGGCCGGCCACCGCCACCACCCTCGCCGAGCTGCTCGGCACCAACACCGGCGCGACCAGCTACCACCTGCGCCAACTCGCCGAGGTCGGGCTGGTCACCGAGGATGCCGACCGGGGCAGCGGACGGCAGCGCTGGTGGCAGGCGACCCACGACGTCACCAGTTGGGAACCGAGCGACTTCGACGACGACCCCGATGCCCGCGCCGCGATCGAGTGGATCCAGGGCGACCAGGTGCGCCTCCTCGTCGAACACGCCGACCGCTGGTTCGCCACCCAGCACGAGTGGTCCCCCGCCTGGCGGGACGCCTTCGGCATGGGCGACATCTTCCTGACCGTCCCGCCGGAGCGGCTGGAGGCGCTCAAGGCGGAGGTGTGGGAGGTGCTGGAGCGCTACCAGCGGGAGGCCGAGCCGGTCGACACGGCCGAGCCCGCCGATCCGCAGGCCCGTCCGGTGCAGGTCTTCCTGGCCGCCTACCCGCTGCGGGACGGCCCCCGATGAGCGCGAGGAGCGAGCCGGGTCTGCGAGCCCCGCAGTCGCGAGTGGAGGTCATGTCGTGAGCGCGCTTACCGTCCGTCAGGTCCGGCGTCGTTACCTCACGCTGTACGGCCTGCGCTGGCTGCCCACGGGGATGATGATCCCGGTGATGGTCCTGCTGATGCAGGAGCGGGGTCTGTCGCTGCCGCAGATCGGCCTGGTCGGCACCGCGCAGGGCCTGCTGGTGCTCGCGTTGGAGCTGCCTACCGGCGGCTTCGCCGACGCTCTCGGTCGCCGGCCCGTCCTGCTCGCCGCCGGCGCGCTCAACCTCGTCTCGCTGTCACTGTTCGCGGTGGCCGACTCGTTCTGGTTGTTCTTCCTGGTCTGGGCGTTGCAGGGGATCTACCGGGCGCTTGACAGCGGCCCCCTGGAGTCCTGGTACGTCGACGCCACCCTCGCCGCGGACCCGCAGGCCGAGTACGAGAAGGGCCTCGGGTACGCCGGCACCGTCATCGGCGTCGCCATCGGCGGCGGCGCGCTGCTCAGTGGCGGCCTGATCGCGCTCGGTCCGCTGGGACCGGTCAGCGCGCTCACCGTGCCGGTGCTGGCCGCGATCATCGCGCAGGCGGTGGCGCTCGTCGCGTTGGTCGTCCTGCTTGTCGAGGAGCGGCCGGCCACCGGATTCGCGGCGGTGCGCGCCTCGGTGGTGCAGGCGCCCCGGATGATCGGCCAGGCCGTCGGCCTGCTGCGCCGGTCCCGGGTGCTGCTGGCCCTGGTGGCGGTGGAGCTGTTCTGGGGCTTCGGCATCGTCACCTTCGAGTCGCTGCTGCCGGTGCGGCTCGCCGAGGTGATCGGCGATCCGGAACGCGCCGCCGCGCTGCTCGGGCCGGCCAGCTCGGCGGCCTGGCTCGCCAATGCGGCAGGCGCGGCGCTGACCCCGCTGCTGCTGCGCTGGCTCGGCGCGGCGCCCGGCGCGGCCCTGCTGCGCATCCTGCAGGGCGTGACCGTCGTCGGGATGGGGCTGCTCGCCGGACCTGTCGGGGTGTTGGTGGCCTACCTGGCCTGTTACGCCGTGCACGGCGCGTCGAACCCGCTGCACAGTGGCCTGCTGCACCGCCAGGTCGACGGTCCGTACCGGACCAGCGTGCTCTCGCTGAACTCGATGATGGCGCAGCCGGCCGCCGCGCTCGGCGGGGTGGTGCTGACCGCGATCGCCGCCGCCGCCAGCGTCAGCACCGCGATGGTGGTCGGCGCGGTGGTGCTGGCCGTCGCCGCCCCGCTCTACCTGCCCGCCTGGCGGGCCGGCCGCAACGCCGCCGCCGATCCCGCCGACCCACCCGCGGTTCCCGTGCCAGTCGAGCAGCGCTGAGGCCGTGTCGCAGTCCTCGGGCCGCCGGTCGGTCCGGGGACTGCGGTGCGGGCCCGGGCGCCTCAGGCGAGGCGGACCGAGGTGACGTGGTGGGTGCTGGTGAAGCCGAGCCGGCGGTAGAGCCGCACCGCCCCCACGTTGTCCGGGTAGACGCCGAGCCCGACGGTGTCGTGCCGGGCCAGCAGCGCCCGGGTCATGCCTGCGGTCAGCGCCGCGCCGAGGCCCCGGCCGCGCTGGTCGGGGGCGACGGTCAGGCCCGCCAGGAACCCGACGTCGCCCCGGCTGCGGTCCGCGCCGCACGCCACCAGCCGGCCGCCGGCCCGGATGCCGTACCAGTCGACCACCCGCGGATCGCCCGGCCGGGTGGTGGTGCTCGGGAACGCCTCGTCGACAAGCGCGTGCAGCGCCGGGCGGTCGGCGTCGGTGAGCCGTACGACAGGCTGCTCGTCCGGCTGGGTCGGTGGCGCCACGGTGGTCCAGTGGAAGTCCCAGTCGACCTGCTCGGCCACCGGTAGTCGGGCGGCCAGCAGGGCGGGGTCGAGCCGGGGGAGGTGCAGCCGGTGCTCCGGCCGCAGCACCCCGTCGGCGACAAGCGTGGCGCAGATCGCCAGCACCGGCGCGACGGGGCCGACGGCGTCGGCGCCCAGCCCGCGCTCGGGCGGCAGCAACCACAGCACGGCCCCGTCGCGCCGGTACCCGTGCGCCGGCACGCCCGGCGAGAGCGAGTGCCTGACGAACGGGTGGTCACCGGCCGCGGCCAGGATCGCGGCCCGGTCGTGGATCGCCTGGTCGTCGGTGATCATGACGGTCAGCCTAGGAGCCGCCGTACGGGCGAGCGCGCCCGGTCCGGCAGCGCGCGGGCCGATCCACTGTCGAGATTGGCGAGCCGACCGATTGGGTACATCACGCGCCGACCTACTGGGAACCCCCACCGGAGGACCGACATGCTCGCCATTCTCGCCGCCATCGTCTTTGGCTTCGCCCTGCTGCTCGACCTGCTCAACACCGACTTCGGCGCGCCGGACCTGTTCAACTGGAACACCCTCGTGCTCATCGGCCTGCTCCTGCTCTCGCTCTACCTGGCCGGCGTCGGCAGCGGCCCGCGCGGCGGTGGCGGCGGCCGCTGGTACCGGGGCCGTCGTCCCGGCCGTGGCTGACCGAGACCGATCAGCGGTGGCCCGGCCCGCAGCGCGATTCCGGCGTCGCGGGTCGGGCCCGGTACTGTCTTCGTGATGGAGTCCGACGCCCTCTTCTCCCTCGGTGCGCCCACCGGGCCGCGCAGCGCGCCCGAGGGGCCCGCCGGTGTCGACGGCTTCACTCCGGTAGCGGACGATTCGCCCCTGCCCGTCCGCATGCGGCCCGTGAGCCTGGACGAGTTGATCGGGCAGGACCACCTGCTCGCCCCCGGCGCGCCGTTGCGGCAACTGGTCTCCGGCGGGGCGCCCATGTCGGTGATCCTCTGGGGACCGCCCGGCAGCGGCAAGACCACAATCGCGCACCTGGTGGCCGGTGCCACCGACCGCCGCTTCGTCGCCATGTCGGCGCTCTCGGCCGGTGTCAAGGACGTCCGGGCGGTGATCGAGACGGCCCGTCGCCAGCGCCGCTCGGGCGGCCCGCAGACGGTGCTGTTCATCGACGAGGTGCACCGGTTCAGCAAGACCCAGCAGGACTCGCTGCTCGCCGCAGTCGAGGACCGCACGGTCACGCTGCTCGCGGCGACCACCGAAAACCCGTACTTCTCCGTCATCTCACCCCTGCTGTCGCGGTGCGTGCTGCTCACCCTGCAACCGCTCGACGACGACGCGGTCCGCGGCCTGCTGCGCCGCGCGGTCGCCGACGAGCGCGGCCTGGGCGGCACGCTGACCCTGGCCACCGACGCCGAGGACCACCTGGTCCGGCTGGCGTCAGGGGACGTCCGCAAGGCGCTTACCGCGCTGGAGGCGGCGGCGGCCTCGGCCACGGCGCTCGGCGTCGGGCGCATCGACCTGGCGACCGCCGAGCAGGCGGTCGACGTCGCGGCGGTGCGCTACGACCGCGACGGCGACGCCCACTACGACGTGGTCAGCGCGTTCATCAAGAGCATGCGCGGCTCGGACGTGGACGCCGCGGTGCACTGGCTGGCCCGGATGCTTGTCGCGGGGGAGGACGCCCGGTTCATCGCCCGCCGGCTGGTCATCTTCGCCAGCGAGGACGTGGGCATGGCCGACCCCACCGCGCTGAGCGTGGCCACCGCCGCCGCGCACGCCGTGGAGTACGTGGGCCTGCCCGAGGTGCAGCTCAACCTGGCGCAGGCGGTTATCTACCTGGCCACCGCACCGAAGTCGAACTCGGCCACCACCGCGATCGGCGCGGCCATGGCGGACGTACGGGCCGGCCGGGGTGGCCCGGTGCCCCGTGGGCTGCGGGACGCGCACTACGCAGGCGCCCGAGGGCTGGGCCACGGCACCGGGTACCGCTACCCGCACGACGACAAGCGCGGCGTGCTCACCCAGCAGTACGTCCCGGACGACCTGGTGGGCGTCGACTACTACCAGCCCAGCCCGCACGGGGCGGAACGGTCCGTGTCGACGCGGCTGCCGTTGCTGCGCCGGATCGTACGCGGCCTGCCGGCCCCACCCGCCCGCCCCGAAACCCCGCCCGCCTCCTCGCCCGCGACAGCGGGCCCGTCGGTGGCGGCCCCGACCGTCGGGTCAGCGGTAACGCCGCAGCCCGATCCGACGCTTGCCGGTCGGAACGGCCGGTCGGCCACGGATGCGGGCGGGCCCGGCACGAAGCAGGACAGCGGCACGAACGCCGCAGGAGAGGGTCAACAGTGAGATCGCGTGGTGCGGACCGCCCCGACGAGGGCCCGGACGAGCGGCGTGATCCCCGCGCCAAGGGCCGCCGCTGGGGACGAGGCCGAGCCGAGGCCGAGCCGGAGGAGCCGGTGGCCGGCGAGGAGTTCGGTTGGATCGACGACCTGCGCTCGGCCAAGCAGCAACGCGGCGAGCTGGGACCGGACGGCGCCCCGGCCGAGCCCGTGCCGCCGCGCGCGGGTGCGCCGACGCCGCCGGACGCGCCGCCCGGTCCACGCCGCCCCGACGCGGAGGCCGCCGGTGCGCGCCGCCCGGTCGACGGGCCCTGGCCGGGAGAGACGCCCCCGTCGGGTCGCCGCCCGGACGCCCGCCCGCCCGCCGACCGCGAGCACTCCGACCGCCCACCTGCCGACCGCGTCCGGGCCACCGGGCCCGCGGGCCCCGTCGCGGGCCCGCCGACGCCGCGCGGCGCTCCGCCGGTCCCCGGCACCGGGCCCCGAGCCGCCGCAGCGCCCCTCGCGCCACCCGCCGCCCGCCCGGGCGGCGGTGACCCGGCCAGTCCGCCCGGCCCTCGCCCGACGACACGCGGTCCCGCCGGCCCGGCCCGACCGCGTCCGACAGTGGGACCGTCCGGCCCGCACACGGGGCAGCCGACCGCGGGTGGCCCGGCCGGCCACCGCCCGGATGCCGCCGCCCCGACCGGGCGGGCGGACGCGATGCCGCCGCTGCGCCGGCCGGACGCCGTGCCGCCGGGCCGCCGACCCGGACCCGACCCGACCGGGAGTGGCCGGCCGCTGACCGGTGACGGCCCCCCCGCCGGGCGACGTACGACAGGACCCGGGCCCGATCCGGCGCGACCCGCCGCGACCGGTCCGACCCCCTTCGGTGGGCCGCCGGTAGGCGTCGCGCCGCAGGTTGCCGACGGGCTGCGAGCCGACCCCGCGATCGACAACGACCCGCGCACGGCCCGACGTCGTCCCGGCCCGGTCGACCCGGGAGCGCCGGAGCCCGTGGGCCACACCCCCCCGACCGGGGGTGGTCGCCGCCGTGCCGCCGAGCCGGACGGGCCTGTGGTGCCCCGCTCGGGCAATGCCCCACCGATGCCCGAGGCGCCCGCCGCGCCCGCAGCCGCAGCGCCAAGTGCCGGGGTCGCCGGCGCCGGGCCTGCCAGCGTCACGTCCACCGACGGCACCGGCCGCCGTCGCGCGGTCCCCGACGACCAGGGCCGGCGCACGCCGACAGGCGGTGAGCCGCGGGCCGACCGCCCGGAGCGTCCGGCCGACTGGCTGCGTCAGGCCGGCCGGCTGCCACACACCGACCCCGGCCTGCCGGTGGTAAACCGCCGAGGCGGCGACGCGCAGGCCCCGACCGCGAACAGGCCCGTCGGCCGCCGCGCCGCCCCGCCGCCCGCCGGTGATCTGACCGATCGCTCCGGTGGCCCACTGGCCGTACCCGATCCGGCCGCGGAACGCGCCGCCGGCCGCCGTCCCGTCGGGCCACCCGCCGACCCGGGCGCGGACGCTCCCACCGGCCGCCGGGCCACCCGACCCGGTGCGCCGGAAGTCACCGGAGAGCAGGCGAGCGGTTCCGTTCCTCGTCCGCCGGTCACCGGTGAGCGGCCCGTCGGCCGTCGAGCCGCTCCGGGAACCGCCTCGGATCCGATCAACCGACGCCGCCGCCCGCCTACCGAATCCGGCCCCGAGGGACCCACCGGGCGTCCCGGTCCGGTGGACGACCGTGGCGACGACCCGTACGCCGGTCCTGCCGGCGGCGGACGACCCGCGCCCGCCCGGGGCGGCCGCTCCGCTCCGCCCGGGGGCCGGGCCCGACTCGCGCCCGGCGACGCGCCGGTCTCCGGCGCCGGTCGCCGTGGTTCCGACGGTCCACCCCGTCCCGGCGGCGTGCCCGAGCGGGGTGCCGCCCGTCCCGGCGGCCCGGCTCGCGCCGCCGTGCCGCCGGGCGCTGGTCCGGACGGTCCGCCCCGGCCTCGCGGGGACGGCCAGGCTCGCGCCGCCGTGCCGCCGGGCGCTGGTCCGGACGGTCCGCCCCGGCCTCGCGGGGACGGCCCGGCTCGCGCGAACGTGCCGCCGGGCGCCGGTCCGGACGGTCCGCCCCGCCCCGGCACTGCCCGGCCCCGTCCGGACGGCCCGGACGGTCCGGCTCGCGCCGCCGTCCGCCCGCCGGGCGTCGGGCAGCCGCCCGCCGGCGACGACCGGGCGGGTGTCGAGCACGCCGGCCCCGGGTCACCCGTGGCCGCGCGTGCTGCCGCTCCGCGACCGGCGGACCGTGCCGCGGGCCGCGCCCTGCCGCCGCCACGTGAGGCCGGCCGGCCCGAGCCCAGCGGCGTCGCCCCCGTGCCACCGCCCGGCCGCCCCGGCGAGCCGGTCGGTGTGGCCCGCGCCGCCGTCGTGGTGCCCGCCGCGACGGCGCCGATCGCCGAGCCGACCGACGGGCCCGCACTGCGCGCGGCAGGCCAGGATGCCTCCGCCGACGACGACGCCCCGGGCGCCCGATCCGAGGTACGACGGCAGTCACGCGAACGTCGCCGACTCCGGGTGGCCATTCTGGCGCTGGTCAGCGTCGTGCTGCTCGGCGCGGTGCCGCTCTTCTTCGGGGTTCGCACGCTGAGCCGGGATCCGGTCTTCGACAACCTGGACCAGCTCGGCGTGCCCGCTTGGGCCGCGACGAAGACTGTCGACGACGTCAGCGGCAGCCGTTGGTGCCTGCTCGACTGCCGGCTGCGTGAGCGCACCGTCACCTCGGAGAAGTCGCCGGAGGACACGACGAAGGTCTACGAGGAGGCGCTGCGCCAGGACGGCTGGCAACCGTGGAAGGTGAGCCGCTGCCCGGAGCAGAAGACTAAGGGCAGCTACACCTGCTGGCGTCAGGACGAGCTGACCCTCGACCTGTGGGTACGGGCACCTGCCTGCGTGCCACCACCGGTCGACGGGGAACCGGCGATCGTGCCGTCGGTGGAGCCGTCGGCCGCTGCGGGGGAGTGCACCGGCTCGTTGGTGTCGGTGAAGGTGCGCAACGCGATCGACGACGAGCGGACCAGGCCGCAGCCCAGCACCGATCCGTCACTGACCGGAGAGGACCCGTACCCGACGGTCAGCGGGGATCCGCTGGGCGACGTGACACCCTCACCGTCCTGAGCCGCTCTCCATCACGGACGGTAGGGTCTGGGGCTGGCGGGCCTGCCCGTGCCCGGCGACCGGCGACGGCTCGGTGGGTTCGGAGGGCACCACTGTTGTGCGTTCCGGGGACGTCGGGTCCGGCGGAACTCTGCTTGAGGAGGACAGGCGTGGGCGACATTTTGGCGATCGCGGCGCTGATCGCGGCGAGCGCGTTCGCGGTGCTGGTGCTCATCCTGACGCTGCCCATCCTGCGGCTGCGGCACACGGTGGACGCCACCACGCGGATGATCAACGACGTCAACGATCGGACCGGACCGCTGCTCGGCGACGTGAACACCACTGTGAAGAACGTCAACGTCGCGCTGGAGCAGGTGCAGACCTCGCTCGACGGCGTGAACCTTCAGCTGGCGAAGGTCGACACGATGACCAGCCACGCCCAGAACGTCACCGCAAACGTGGCCAACCTCGCCACAGTGGTCTCCGCCGCCGCCGCGAACCCGCTGGTGAAGGTGGCCGCGTTCGGCTACGGCGTGCGTAAGGCCGCCGCCGGCCGCCGGCACGCCGAGACCGAGCGCGAGGTGCGCGACACCATCAAGCAGCAGCGACGGGCCGCCCGGCGCGGCAACAGCTGACCGGCCGGCGTACCAGGAGGTAGCGAGACATGAGGCGCTTGTTCTGGCTCGGCATCGGCGTGGCCGTCGGCGTGATCGTGGTCCGCAAGGCGACCCGCACCGCCCAGGCGTACACCCCCGCCGGCATCGCCAGCTCGTTGTCGGAATCCGCTGGCGGCCTGATGGAGTCGCTGCGTAGCTTCGTGGAGGACGTCCGGGTCGGGATGGCCGAGCGCGAGCAGGAGATCCACCAGGCGTTCGCCCAGGGCGAGGCGTTCGACGACCAGTTCGCCGAGCTGCGGGAGGACCCGCGGATCGGCGATCGAGACATCTTTCCGGAGGAACACCAGCGATGAAGACGGCGGAGATCAAGCGGCGGTACCTCGCCCACTTCGAGGCGAACGGTCACGCCGTGGTGCCGTCCGCTCCGCTGCCCGCCATCAGCGACCCGAACCTGCTGTTCGTCAACGCCGGCATGGTGCAGTTCGTGCCCTACTTCCTGGGTCAGCAGACCCCGCCGTACCGGCGGGCGGTGAGCGTGCAGAAGTGCATCCGCACCCCGGACATCGACGAGGTCGGCAAGACCAGCAGGCACGGCACGTTCTTCCAGATGAACGGCAACTTCTCCTTCGGCGACTACTTCAAGGCCGGCGCGATTCCGCTGGCCTGGGAGTTGTCCACCAAACCGATCTCCGAGGGTGGTTACGGGCTGGATCCGGAGCGGATCTGGCCGACGATCTACCTCGACGACGACGAGGCGTTCGAGATCTGGCGGTCGGTGGGTGTGCCGGCCGAGCGGATCGTCCGCCGGGGCAAGGCGGACAACTTCTGGTCGATGGGCATTCCCGGCCCGTGCGGTCCGTCGTCGGAGCTGTTCTACGACCGGGGCCCGGAGTACGGCGCCGAGGGCGGGCCGGCGGTCGACGAGGACCGGTACATGGAGTACTGGAACCTCGTCTTCATGCAGTTCGAGCGCGGCCCGGGCACGACCAAGGAGGACTACCCGATCCTTGGTGACCTGCCCGCGCAGAACATCGACACCGGCATGGGCCTGGAGCGGATGGCCTCCATCCTGCAGGGCGTCGACAACCTGTACGAGATCGACGAGGTCCGGCCGATCCTGGCCCGGGCGGCGGAGCTGACCGGCAAGCGCTACGGCGCGCACTCGGGGCACGTGGCAAGTGAGTCGCACCCGGACGACATCCGGCTGCGGGTGGTCGCGGACCACGTGCGGACCGCGCTGATGCTGATCGGCGACGGCGTGACCCCGAGCAACGAGGGTCGCGGCTACGTACTGCGTCGGATCATGCGCCGGGCGATCCGGTCGATCCGGCTGCTCGGCTGGCAGGACCGGGCGCTGCCCGAGCTGCTGCCGGTCGCGCGGGACTGCATGGCGCCGTCGTACCCGGAGCTGGCGACCGACTTCGACCGGATCGCGCAGTACGCGTACGCCGAGGAGGAAGCCTTCCTGTCGACGCTGCGCGCCGGGACGACGATCCTGGACACCGCGATCGCCGAGACCCGCACGGCGGGCGGCACGGCGCTGTCCGGGGCGAAGGCGTTCCAGCTGCACGACACGTACGGCTTCCCGATCGACCTGACCCTGGAGATCGCGGCGGAGCAGGGCCTGAAGGTCGACGACGAGGGCTTCCGCCGGCTGATGGCCGACCAGCGGACCCGGGCGAAGGCGGACGCGCAGGCCCGCAAGACGGGGCACACAGACGTGTCGGCGTACCGGTCGGTGCTCGACGCGGGCGGCCCGGTGACGTTCACCGGCTACAGCGAGGTGGCCCGCGAGTCGCGGGTGCGGGCGCTGCTGGGCGCCGACGGCCCGCGTCAGGCGGCGACCGAGGGTGAGACAGTCGAGTTGGTGCTCGACACGACCCCGTTCTACGCCGAGGGCGGTGGCCAGCAGCCCGACCACGGCATCATCACCGTCGGCGACGGTCAGGTCGAGGTGCTCGACGTGCAGCAGCCGGTGCCCGGCCTGATCGTGCACCGGGCGCGGGTCATCCGGGGTGAGGTGCATCCCGGCGACACCGGCTACGCCGAGATCGACACCACCCGGCGGCGGGCGATCTCCCGATCGCACACGGCCACCCACCTGGTGCACCAGACCATGCGCAACTTCCTCGGCGAGTCGGCCACCCAGGCGGGTTCGTTGAACGCGCCGGGCCGGCTGCGGTTCGACTTCAACACCCCGACGGGTGTGTCGCCGACAGTTCTGCGGGACGTGGAGCAGCAGGTCAACGAGGTGCTCCTGGCGGACCTGGAGGTGCACGCCTTCATCACCTCGCTTGACGAGGCGCGGCGGATCGGCGCGATGGCGCTGTTCGGCGAGAAGTACGGCGAGGAGGTGCGGGTCGTCGAGGTCGGCGACTACGCCCGGGAGCTGTGCGGCGGCACGCACGTGGCCCGCTCGGCACAGCTCGGCCTCGTGAAGATCCTCTCCGAGTCGTCGATCGGCTCCGGTGTCCGCCGGGTCGAGGCGCTCGTCGGCATGGACGCCTTCGGCTTCCTGGCCAGGGAGCACCTGCTGGTGTCCCGGCTGGCCGAGCTGTACCGGGTGCCCAACGACCAGGTCGCCGACCGGGTGGAGCAGACAGTCACCCAGCTCCGGGACGCGGAGAAGGAGTTGGAGAAGCTGCGCGCCCAGTTGGTGCTGGGCGGGGCGGGGGCGCTCGCCGCGCAGGCCAAGGATGTGCGCGGGGTGGCGTACGTGGGCACCGAGGCGCCGGAGGGCGCGGCCGGCAACGACGTACGGACCCTGGCGCAGGAGATTCGCGGCAAGATCGACCCGGCGCGGCCGGCGGTGGTCGCGGTGGCGGCCCGGGCGAACGGCAAGGCGTCGCTCGTGGTGGCGGTCAACGCGGCAGCCCGTGGTCGGGGCCTGGCCGCCTCGGACCTGGTGAAGGCGGCGTTCTCCGGGCGCGGCGGGGGCAGCCCCGACCTGGCCCAGGGTGGCGGCCTGCCCGCGGCCGAGGCGCCGAACCTGCTGCTCACCGTCGAGAAGGCGATCACCGAGGCGTGATGGACGGTAATGGTCGACCAGGGCGGGCCGATCGGTCCGCCCTGGTTCGTCGACAGCCGAGGGGTGACCTTCGGTGAGCGGGTTCACACGGGGTGTTCGCATCGGCGTGGACGTCGGCCAGGTGCGGGTCGGGGTGTCCCGCTCGGATCCGGACGGGGTGCTGGCCACGCCGCTTGTCACCCTCGCCCGCGATCTCACCGCCGCGCCGGACGCGGTGCCGAGCGACATTGCCCAGCTCGTGGCGTTGGTGGCCGAACACGAGGCGGTCGAGGTTGTCGTCGGCCTTCCGGTCAATCTGGCCGGCAAACACGGTCCCGCGGCGGTCGGGGTGAAGGCGTACGCTGACCGACTGGTCGACGTGATAGCGCCCGTACCGGTAACGCTTACCGACGAGAGGATGTCGACCGTGGTCGCTTCTCGTAGGCTTGCCGAACGTGGCGTCCGAGGTAAACGTCAACGTGCGGTTGTCGACCAGGCGGCCGCGGTGGAGATCCTGCAGAGCTGGCTGGACGCGCAGCGGAGGCGGACGTAATGATCGACGATCTGGACCTTGGGTTCGACGAGCCGGACCGGGGTGAGAAGGGCCGGCATCGGCGCAGCTTCGTCCGTAAGCGCGACGGCGGCTCCAGCTCCGGGGGTCGCGGCAAGACCTTCCTGGCGCTGCTGATGGCCCTGCTCCTGCTGGGCGGCATCGGTGGCGGCGCGTTCTACGGGTTCGACCGGATCCAGAACTACTTCGTCACCCCCGACTACGACGGCGCCGGGTCCGGCGAGATCACCGTCGAGATCAAGAACGGCGCGCTGCTCGCCGACATGGCCGACGCCCTGGTGGCCGCCGACGTGGTGAAGAGCCAGAAGGCGTTCATCGAGGCCGCCGAGGCCAACTCCCGCAGCAAGAACATCCAGCCGGGCACGTACAAGCTGCGTAAGCAGATGAGCGGCGCGAGCGCCGTGACGGCGATGCTCGACCTGAAGAACAAGATCGTCAACGGGCTGACCATCCCCGAGGGTCGGACCAGCATGAACATCTACAAGCTGCTCTCCGACAAGACCAAGATCCCGGTCAAGGACTTCCAGGCCGCCGCGAAGGACCCGGAGGCGCTCGGCGTCCCGGACTGGTGGTTCAAGCGCGACGACGGCAAGAAGGTCGTCAAGTCCGTCGAGGGCTTTCTCTACCCGGACACGTACGAGATCCCGCCGAAGGCCACCGCCGAGAGCATCCTCAAGCTGATGGTGGACAACTTCCTCTCGGTGACCGGCGAGATGAAGTTCGCCGACCGGGTGCAGAAGGAACGCAAGGTCAGTCCGTACGAGGCGCTGATCGTGGCGTCGCTCGCGCAGGCCGAGGCCGGTAACAAGGACGACCTCGGCAAGGTCGCCCGGGTGGCCTACAACCGGGCGTACGGCGAGTTCGACTGCAACTGCCTGGAGATGGACGTCACGGTCAACTACTACCTGGAGTCGATCGGCAAGCCGACGAAGTCGTCCAAGCAGATGACGGCGTCCGAGCTTGACGACCCGAAGAACCCGTACAACCGCAAGCTGCGCGGCATGATCCCCACCCCGATCAACAACCCGGGCAAGCAGGCGCTCGAAGGGGCGATGGACACGCCGGTGGGCAAGTGGCTCTACTTCGTGGCGATCGACAAGCAGGGCCACTCCGCCTTCGCCGATACGTATTCTGAACATCAGCGCAACGAGGCCAGGGCCCGCGAGGCCGGCATCATCTGACGATTTCCGAGCACCGAAAAGGCTCCCTTCCCGCGCCGGGAAGGGAGCCTTTCTGGTCAGGCCGGAAACACTATTTACGGTGTCGTTGTCAGTGGCTGGTGCCGGTCCACGAGCCGGTGCGCGGGTTCAGGAACGTCCACACCCCGTTGCTGTTCTGCTTGCGCAGCGCGAACGTGCGGTTGTACCCGTAGTAGAAGTACCCGGTCTGGGTGCTCGTGTCGTAGCCGGTGTTGCGGTTGACCGCGCCGTACGCCTTGCCCCAGGTCTGCGGCCCGACCGACCCGTCGATGCCGATGTTCATCACGTCCTGCCAGGTCCTGGTCTTGGCGGCGGTGTTGGAGCCGTACTCGCCGTCGATGAAGCTGGTGCCGACGGTGCCGCTCAGGTCGTCCGCCCAGATGATGGACTGCCAGAGCCGCACGATGTTGCCGGCGCGGACGCACGAGCTGGACGCGCACAGCTCGTGGTTGTCCGACCAGCTGCCCGCCGCGCTGTCCGCACGCGCGGGCGCGGCCGCCAGCAGCGACATGCTGAAGGCCGCGGCAATCGCGATGAGGACGCGCAGAATCCGTTTGTTCATGGTTCCCCCCAGTTTTCGATCGATCGTCCTGCGCCGAATGCTTTCATCGGCGTCGATGAAACGTCAAGCGAAAAACCGTCGGCGCGGTCGACGAAGGGTGGTGCGGCGGTCGGTGCGGTGGGTAGGGTCGAGGCGACGTGTACGGGGGGCGGACATGACGCGGACCGTGGTGGCCCGTCGGGCCGCGGTGCTGGGCAAACCCATCGCGCACTCGCTGTCCCCGGTGATCCACACCGCCGGCTACGCCGCCGCCGGGCTCGCCGGCTGGTCGTACACCCGGATCGAGTGCGCGGCAGCGGAGCTGCCGGCCCTGGTCGCCGGCCTGGGCCCGGAGTGGGCCGGGCTGTCGGTGACCATGCCGGGCAAGGAGGCGGCGCTCGCCGTGGCCGACGCCGCGTCGCCGGTCGCCGTCGCCGTCGGCGCGGCCAACACGTTGGTACGCCGACCGGACGGCTCCTGGTACGCGGACAACACCGACGTCGGCGGCATGGTCGAGGTGCTCACCGGGGCCGGAGTGGTGCCCGGCGCCGCCCTGACAGTCCTCGGCGCGGGGGGAACGGCTCGCGCCGCGCTCGCCGCCGCCGCGCGGCTGGCCTGCTCGTCGGTAAGCGTGGTGGCCCGCCGGCCGGAGGCGGTCGACGAGCTGCGTCCGGTGGCGGCCGCGCTGGGCATCGCGCTGACTGTTGGCGCCTGGGCGGACGCGCCTCGGCATCTCGCGGCCGCCGACGTGGTCGTCTCCACTGTGCCGAAGGGGGTCGCCGATCCACTGGCCGGTGCCGTGACCTGGCGGTCGGGGGCGGTGTTCTTCGACGCGCTCTACGATCCGTGGCCCACGCCGATGGCCGCGGCCGCCCTCGGGGCCGGCCTGCGGGTGGTGTCCGGATTGGACCTGCTGCTCGCCCAGGCGGTCGGGCAGTTCGAGCAGTTCACCGGCGTGGTCGCGCCGAGGGCGGCGATGGCCGCCGCGCTGGCGGCCGCACCCGTCGCCTGACGCCTTTCGCCGGGGGTCTTGATGTCCGTCCTGATGCTTCTCGCCATCGGTGCCCTCAGCGTGCTGGTGCTGGTCGCCGCGCTCGGGTACGGCTCACTTGGTTGGCCCTTTGTGGCAGTCATTGCCATCGTGGCTGCTGTCGTGGTCGTCCAGCTGTGGCGGAAGGGCCGCTCGGGTGTGGTGCGGCCGCACGACGGTGGCAGGCAGCATCTGCTGCTTGGCGGCTTGGCCACGGCGCTGTGGCTGGTGGGAGTGGCCCTGTACCTCACCTTCGACCTTTCGGTGCCGCTCTACGCGCTGGCGCTGCTCCTCGTCCCGTGCGTGACCTTCCTGGTCGCTGGACTCCTGCAACGCCGTAGCTGACGACCAGGCGGTGCGTTCGACGACCCATCGGCGTCTGACCACGCTGAAGTCTCCGCTGTGGGCCTTCCTTAGCTGACGGTTAAGACGCGCTTACGGGAAACTGTCCTGCCCGCGACATGCCCTGGTCGTCGATACGCTGCTCACGGTTATCGCAGCAGACACAGGGAGTTCTCCTTGACCAGGCATGGACTGCACCGCATCACCCGGCTCCGCAACGGTCCCCGGCGCAAGGCGATCGCGATCGGCGTGGTCGGGGGTGCGGTGGTGGCCGGCATCGTGGCCACCATGATGCCGCTGCTGGCCAGCGACGATCTGTCGATCCGCGCGGTGGCCGACACCACCGCGACGGTGGTGACCCAGGACGGCGACAACGCCACCAAGACGACCCTGGCGACCTGCCCGGCGCGTTGCGACGGCAACCCGCGTGGTGGCCGGGAGGCGGTCGTCGAGTTCGCCGTGACCACAGTTCCGGCCGCCGCCGTCAACGTCCGGGCGACGTTGCGTATGCACGCCTGGCAGCAGTTCGCCGCCACGGTGACGGCGCACGCCTCGGCGTTGAGCGCCCGCGAGACGCGCCCGACCCCGGCGACGGCGGGGGCCGCGCTGGACACCGTGACCGGCGTGGCCAAGGGCGTCAACGAGTGGGACGTCTCCAAGCTGGTCACCGGCAACGGCACCTGGACGGTGTCGCTCGCCCAGACCGGCCTCGAGACACGCGTCTACTGGGGGTCGGTCGAGAACCGCAACCCGGACCTGCGGCCCAGCCTGGTGATCAGCTACGACCTCGGCACCCCGCCGTCGTCGACGCCGACGACCCGTCCGACGCCGCCGCCCTCGCCGAGCGCGCCGCCGACCACCGCCGCGCCCAAGCCCACGCCGACGGTCGCGCCGTCCCGCACGCCCACGCCCACGGGTAGCCCGGAACTTCCGTCCGGCAAGTGCGGCCAGGTGTCGGACACACTCGTCCCCTCCTGCGGCGCCTGGTGGGGGATGTACTCACCCGCCAACGCGGGCAGTGGCTGGGACCACGGCAAGGCCATCGCGAACGTCGAGGCGCAGGTCGGGCGCAAGTTCGACATCGTGCACCGCTACCACGACTTCTCCAACGCCGGCAGCAACGGCGCCTTCCCCGACGCGTACGAGTCGCAGCAGATGCGCGAGGGGCGGCTGATGTTCTTCGCCTGGGAGTCGCGCGACTTCTCCGCCGGTACGACGCTGAAGTGGTCCGATGTCTACAGTGGCCGGCAGGACGCCACGATCGACGCGGTCGCCGGCCGCATCCGGGCCGCCAAGGTGCCGGTGTTCCTGGGCTTCGACCACGAGCCGGAGGACGAGCCGAACAAGGGCAGCGACGCCGACTTCGTCCGCGCCTGGAAGTACGTGTACGAGCGGTTCGCCAAGGCCGGCGCGGACAACGCGGTCTGGGTGTGGACGATGATGGGCTGGTCCGGGCACTACTCCCGGTACGCCGGCCTGTACCCCGGCGACCGGTACGTCGACTGGGTGGCCTATGACCCGTACAACTTCCACGTCTGCAACGGCAGCACCGTGTGGAAGAGCCCGAGCACGACTGTGGACGGCTTCTACCGGTGGCTCGACGAGAACGGCATCGGGGCCGGCAAGCCGCGGATGCTCGCCGAGTTCGGCACGAACTTCAACTCCGCCGACAAGGGAGCCAAGCAGCGCTGGTTCCAGGAGTTCCCGGCGGCCCTGAAGGCTCACCCGAAGATCAAGGCAGCCATCTACTTCAATTCGCCGGGCATGACCACCCGCACGGCGACCTGTGACATGACGATGAACCACGACGCGTCCGCAGTGGCCGGCTTCACGCAGGCCGGCAAGGACGCGTACCTGCGGCAGCCCACCGGAGGGAGCCGCTGAACGAGATGACGACATCGTGAACGCCGACACCGTTCATCGGGAGTTCGCTGGCTGATCCTCCGGCGTTCTGTCGGCTAGCAGATTCATGCACCGCCCAATCGGCGGATGCGCCTACCAGGCTGGGCGAGGCACGCTACCTCGGGTTCTCATCCATCTTGGAGGCGCAGCGTGCCCAAACTCTCGCACTTGTGGCGGTTGTCAGGACGACGTCGTACTCGGGCGGGGGTGGTCGCCCTGGCGACCGTCGCCGCGGTGCTCAGCGTGCCCTCGGTGTCCTCGGCGGCGGTGGTGCCGGTCCCCGAGACCGCGACCCTGGTGTCCGGAAATCCCAGCGACACGACCCCGCACGCCCGCGACGGTGAGACCCGCGCCTTCGCGCAGGTCGGCAACACCGTCTTCGTCGGCGGCAGCTTCACCCAGCTCCGGCAGACCGCCAGCTCCCCGTGGATCACGCAGCGCTACCTCTTCGCGTACGACCGCACCACCGGCACCATGTCCACGACCTTCCTGCCGGTGCTCGACGGCGCGGTCAACACGTTGCTCGCCGGCCCCGGCGGCACGCTCGTCGTCGGCGGCGCCTTCAAGAACGTCAACGGCGTCTCCCGCAAGAACCTGGTCGCGTTGAACCCCGCGACCGGCGCGACAATCGACAGCTGGGTCGGGCGCTCCGACGGCGGCACCGTCCGCGACCTGGTGCTGTCGGGCAACTCGCTCTACGTGGCCGGCGCGTTCAACTGGCTCAACGGCACCGCGCACGCCGGTCTCGCCCGGCTCAACGCGACGACCGGCGCGATCGACCCGACGTTCGCCGTCGACGCCACAGTGGGGCGGAACAGCACCACGTCGTACGTGTGGACGATCGACGTCACGCCGGACGGCCACACCCTGGTGCTGGGCGGCAACTTCACGCTCGTCAACGACCTGCCGCGCAACCAGATCGCGCTCGTCGACCTCACCGGCACCCCGACGGTGCTGGACTGGAGCACCGACAAGTACGTGCCGCCGTGCGCGGCCCCGGCCACGTTCGTGCACTACGTGCAGGACGTGCGGTTCGGTGAGGACGGCAACTGGTTCGTGGTCGGCTCCAACGGCGGCGGCGGTTGGCCGACCGCCTACTGCGACGCCCTGGCCCGTTTCGAGACCCCGGCCCGGGGCGCCGGCCAGCTCGCCACCTGGATCGACTTCACCGGTAACGACACCATCACCTCTGTCGAGGTGGCCGACAACGTCATCTACCTCGGCGGGCACTTCCGGTGGCTGAACAACCCGAACGCCAGCGACACCGCCGGCAACGGCGCGATCGACAGGCTCGGCATCGGCGCGGTCACCCCGGCCACCGGCCTGCCGGTGAACTGGAACCCGCGCCGCAGCGGCAGCGCCTCGATGCCCGCCGGCACCACCGCCTGGGGCTCCGCGGTGCCGGTGCTCTGGCGCGGCTCGGACGGCCTCTACTTCGGGCACAACTCCGACGGCATGGGCGAGGAGTACCACGGGCGGCTCGGCATGTTCCCGCTCGCCGGCGGGCGCACGTTCACCGCGAAGAACCCGCCGTCGGCGACCACTGGCAACCTCTACGTGGCCACCGCCCCGGGCGCCGTGACCAAGGTGCCGTTCGACGGCGCCGCGCTGGGCACCGCGACCGCGACCAGCCAGCCCGCGTACACGGCGGCGGGCGCGACCTGGCGGGTCGACGACCGGATCTACTGGGCGCACACAGTCGCCGGCACGCCCACCGGCAGCCGGATCGACATCTCGCTGTTCAACGGCGGCGCGATCGGATCGCCGTGGGAGGCGTCCGGTTACAACGACTGGTTCAACCCGGCGCTGCTGACCGGCGCCTTCTATCTCGACGGTCGGCTTTACTACACCCGCACCGGCGCCAACAACCTCTACTACCGCTACTTCGAGATCGACGGCAGCTATCTGGGCGCCACCGAGTTCGCGCTGCCCACCACAGGTGTCACCTGGTCGGGTGTGCGCGGCATGGCCTGGGTCGGCGGTCGGATCGTCTACGGTGCCACCGACGGCACGCTGCGCAGTACGCCGTTCGACCCGACGGCCGCGCCGACCGCAGTGGTCGACGGCACCACGGCGACGGTCATCGCCACCGCGACGCCCGAGTTGTCCTGGTCCACCCCCTCGCTGTTCTTCTCGGTGCAGTAACGGTCCACCGTTCGTAACGGAGCGTCGGTAGATTGTTCACGTTGGGTCGGCGGCGGGACCACCGCCGCCGACCCCACGATGTGGGGGAGGGTCGTTGGTCGGCGCTGCTGGCATCCGCGCGAAACGCGCCGTGCACCTGGTCTTCGCGCTCAAACGCGCCTGGTACAGGCTGCGCTACCGGCGGCTCACGCTCGGCCGGGACGTGGAGATCCGAGGCCGGATCCGGCTGCGCCGGGGCGTACGGGTCAGCATCGGCGACCGGAGCCGGCTCAACAAACTGGTCCGCTTCGCCGGCCCCGGCGAGGTACGCATCGGCGCCGACTGTCTGCTCAACGCCACCTGGATCGGCACCTGGACGTCGGTGACTGTGGGAGACCGGTGCCTGCTGTCCGATTGCGAGCTTCTCGACAACGACTTCCACAACCTGCCGCCCGAGCAGCGGCACGCCCCACCCGGCCCGGCCACGCGTGCCCCGATCGTCCTCGAGGAGAACGTGTGGATCGGCGCGCACGCCCTCGTCCTCAAGGGGGTCCGCGTCGGCCGGGACAGCGTCGTGGGCGCGGCGACTGTGGTGCGCACCGACGTGCCGCCGGGCGTCGTCGTCGTCGGCAATCCTCAACAGACGGTGAAGAAGTTCCATGACTGACGCGACGCCCGCCTCCTGGCCGACGGACAGCCCGTCCTCCGGCACCGCCCGTTCCGTCACGCTCACCGACCTGCTGCGGGTGCCGATGCACCGGCTGCGGCTGGTGGTCGCGGTCGCCCTGGTCGGCCTGCTCGCCGCCCTCGGCTACGTGCTGCTCGTCCCGGCGGCGGTGAGCGCGAGCGCTGTGGTGGCGGTCCGCCCGGTGGTCACCGACGCCTTCACACCCAGCGGTGCGGGCGCCGACCGCGCCGTCAACATGAACGTGGAGAGCGGCCTCGCCACCGGCACCCAGGTGGTCCAGCGCCTCGCCGACGCCGTCGACGGCGAGCCGCGCGAGATCCGCAACGCCCTCGAAGTCGAGGTCCCCACCGGCGGGCAGATCCTGCGCTTCACCTACCAGGCGCGCGACGCGCAGCGGGCGGTGCAGGGAGCCAACCTCGCCGCGCAGGCGTACCTCGACGTGCGGCGCACCATGTACGAGCAGCAGCGCGCCGAGATGCTGCGCTCCTACGACGCCAGCATCACCAAGGTCGCCGCCCAGCAGACCGCCGTGCAGAAGCGGGTCAGCAGCGCCAAGGGCACCGCCGCCGGTGACGCCGCGCTTGCCGAACTGTCCGGAATCAACAACCAGCTCACCCAGCTCAACTCCTCCCGTACCGAGATCGCCGCGGTCGACGTCAACCCCGGCTGGATCACGCAGACCGCCGAGCGGGCACTTGCCACCTCCGCCGGGCACCGGCCGCTCTACCTGGTCGCCGGCCTGCTCGGCGGCGCGCTGATCGGCGTCGTGCTGGCGTACGCCTGGGAGTCGACCGACCGGCGGGTCCGCTCGGTAAGCGACGGTCGGGACGCCACCGGCCTGCCGCTGCTCGGCACGGTGCGCCGGCCGGCGTTTCGGGGCAGCCCCCGGGCCGTCGACGCGGACATCCGCTACGTGGCGATGGCCGTCGCCGAGCGGGTCCGCCAACCGACCCGGGTCGCGCTTGTCACCGCCCGGGAGGACGCCACGGCACTCACCGCCGGGCTGGCCGTGGCGCTCGCCGCCGACGGCCGGGAGGTCTTCGTCGCCGACGACAGCGGCCGCTCCGAACGCCTGCGCGCCGCCGTCCTGGCCGACCGCGGGCGGCTGCCCATCGACCCGTCCCGGCCGCCGGTGCCCAAGCCCCGCCCGGCCGGCGCTCCGAGCCCCGCCGGCGCCACCGCGGAGGGCCCCGCCCCTCGGCGGCCCTCCCCCCACCCGCCCGGCGCCCGGCCGTCCACCGACCCGGACGCCACGCTGACGCTGCCCCGGGTGGCGTCCGCGCCTGAGAACGGCCGGCCGGCGTCGGCCGAAGAGGTGACAGTCGGGGTGGGCAGCGTCCGCTTCGGCACCTGGCGGCAGGGCGCCGACCACGGGCTGGTGCTGTTCAACGCCCCACCTGCGGAGTCCGACGAGCGTGGCGTGGCGGTGGCCCGGCAGGGCAGCGCGGTGGTGGTGGTCGAGCGGGACCGCACCCGGCAGAGCGACCTGCGGCGGCTCGTCGAGCGGCTGCGTGCCGCCGGGGTCACCCCGCTGGGCTTCGTGCTCACCCGCAACGGCCGGGCCTGACAGGTGTCGGTCACCCGTGCCCCGGCGACCGAGCCGCCACCCGGCGAGGCCGCCGCCGCCCTCGGGCCGGCGCCACCGACCCCACCCCCCGCCCGGCTGCCGCTCTGGCCGTTGGCGTTGATGTTCGGGCTGGTGCCGCTCTGGTGGGCGCTCGGGGCGTTCTACCTGGGCTGGCCGCTGCTCGGCGCGCTGCTGCTCGCGTTGTTGCTCACCCGGGGTCGGGTGCCGCTGCCACCGACGTCCGGCATCTGGCTGCTGTTCCTGGCCATCGTGGTCGTCAGCGCCACCCAGCTGCCGTCGCCGGCCTCGCTGCTGACGTTCGCCCTGCGGTTGGCCTTCTACCTGACCGCGCTTGTGGTCGCCGTCTACGTCTACGTCGCCGCCCGGGAACGCGCCGACCTGGTGGCGGTGCTCACCCCGCTCTGCGCGTTCTGGTTCGCGCTTGTCGTGCTGGGCTGGCTCGGGGTGCTGGTGCCCCGGCTGGGGATGACCACCCCGATGGAGGTGCTGCTGCCCAGCGGGGTGGCCCGTACCCCGTTCATCCGGGACATGGTGCACCTGAGGACCGCTGAGTACAGCGAGCGCTCGCTCAACCCGATCTACCGGCCGGCCGCGCCGTTCTCGTACACCAACAACTACGGCAGCGCGTACGCCATGACCCTGCCCTGCGTGGTGGCGTACACGATGCTGCGCCGTCGGGGGTTGCTCCGCTGGGCGCTGCTGGCGTCGTTGCCGCTGTCGCTGGCGCCGGCGTTCCTGACGCTGAATCGGGCGATGTTCCTCAGCCTGGGCGCCGGTCTCGCGGTGCTCGGGGTGCGGGCCAGCCTGCGCGGCAACGTCCGGGTCGCCGCGTCCATCGTCGGCGTGGTCGTCATCGGCGCGCTGGCCACCCTGTTCATCCCGATCACCGACCTGATCAGTAAGCGGGTCGATTCCAGCGACACCAACACGGACCGCCTGTCGCTCTACGCCGAGGTGATCCGCCGCGTGCAGGACTCGCCGTGGCTGGGCTACGGCGCGCCGGTGAACGTGGACACGGTCTCCGCTGCCGCGCCGATCGGCACCCAGGGGCAGTTGTGGATGGTGTTGTTCAGTCACGGCGTACCGGCGCTTGTGTGTTTCCTGGCCTGGTTCGTCGCCGCCGCGGTGATCTGCGCGCGGGCGACCTCGGCGGCCGGGCAGTGGCTGGCGGTGGTGCCTGTGGTCTGCCTCGTGCAGGTCCCGTTCTACGGCATGGCCAACCAGAACCTGTCTGTCGCGTTCTTCGCGGTCGCCTTCGCCATGGCGCTCGCCGAACGGGAACGGCTCACGACCATGCCGCGGTCGCGTCCGCCGCGCCCCGCCGGTAAGGCGGTGCCGGCATGACCGCCGCCACCCGGCCGCCGGCCGGCGCCGGCCCCGACGGGCCGCGCCGCAAGCCGCCCGACGCCGTCGGCACTGTCGACATCGGCGCGGCCGAGACCCGCCGCAGCGCACGCAGCGGCGTGGCCGGGCTGCTCGGCGCGGCCACCAGCGGACTGTTCGGCTTCGTGCTGGCCGTGGTTATCACCCGGGGGTACGGGACGACAGGCGCGGGCGCGTTCTTCGCCGCGATCGGCGTGGTCACCGTGGCCACCGCGGTCTGCACGCTGGGCGCGGAGACCGGTCTGATGTGGGCGCTGCCCCGGCGTCGTCTCGGCGTCCGGGGCGACGCGGCCCAGGTGCTACCGGTGGCGCTGATCCCACCGCTGCTGGCCGGGCTCGTGGTCGCCGCCGTGGGAGCGCAGAGCGCCGACGCGCTCGCCCCTCGACTGCTGCGGGGCTCGGGCGAGCACGGCGACGCGTTGTTGACGCTCACCTTCGCCGCCGTGCCGGTGGTGGTGGCGATGACCCTGCTGCTGGCCGCGCTGCGCTGCGTGCGATCCATCCGCGCGTACGTCGGCGTGCAGTTCCTCCTGCTGCCGGTGGCCCGCCCGGCGCTTGTCGGCGCCGCCGCGCTGGCCGGCGGCGGCCTGCTCGCCGGGATGACCGGCTGGCTGGTGCCGGCGGCGCTGGCGCTGCTGGCCTGCCTCACCCTGGTGGCAGGCCCGCTCGGCCTGGGCCGGGGCGCGGCGCTGCGACCGGTCCGGGCCGACTGGTCGACGTTCTGGCGTTTCGCGCTGCCCCGGGCCGCCTCGGCGGCCATCGACGCGGGCAGCATGTGGGTGGGGGTGCTGCTGACGTCGGTGCTTGCCGGGCCGGCCGACGCGGGCGTCTTCGGCGCGGTCGGTCGGTACGTGCTGGCCGGTCAGCTCGCCATGCAGGGGTTGCGGGTGGCGGTGTCGCCGCAGCTGTCCCGGCTGCTGGGGCGTGGTGAGCGGGCCGCCGCGGCGGCCGTGCACCGGCAGTTGACGACCTGGGGGCTGGTGCTGTCCTGGCCGGTGTACGTGCTGCTCGCGGTGTTCGCGCTCGCGTTCCTGCAGCTGTTCGGCCCGGAGTTCACCGCAGGCGTGCCGGCGATGACTGTGCTCGCGCTGGCGATGCTCGTGAACACCGGCGTGGGCAACGTGCAGAGCCTGCTGCTGATGGGCGGGCGCAGCGGCCTGCACCTGGTCTCCACGGTGGCCGGGCTCACCGTGACCGTCTCGCTCGGGCTCTGGCTGATCCCCGGGCACGGCGCGACGGGCGCCGCGTTCGCCTGGGCCGCCGGCATCGCCACCGAGAACCTCACCGCGGCGGCGTTCGCCCGTGCGGTGGTCGCCGAGCCGCTTGTCGACGCCGCGACGCTGCGCGCGGCGGCGGCCACCCTCGGCGGTGTCGGCCTCGCGGCGGGTGTCGGCGTGCTGGCCGGGGGCCGTGGCCTGCCCGGCCTGGCAGTGGCGCTGGGCGTGCTGCTTGCCGGTTGCGTCGGCATGTTGACGTTGCCCCGGGTGCGCGCCGGCATCCGGGTGACCATGAGGCAGATCCGTGGGTCGGACGACGCGGCCACGGCCGCCGGGTCGGCCCCGGAATCGACGAGAGGCAGGTGAGGGCCATCGTGGCGTCCATCCGTGACCGGGTCAAGCAGTTGGTGCCGACCCAGGTGACCACCCGGGTGCGTGAGTCCCTGGTCGACTACGGGGTACGCACCAGTGACCGGCGACCCCTGCCGGACTTCCTGATCATCGGCACCAAGCGGGGCGGCACCACCTCCCTGTGGAACTACCTCATCCAGCACCCCCTGGTGCCCCGGCTCTTTCCCGCGTGGAACACCAAGTCGGCGCACTACTTCGAGGAGCACTGGGGTCGCGGTGAGGCGTGGTACCGCTCGCACTTCCCGACCGAGCGGCAGCGCGAGGCCCTCGCGAAGCGGCACGGCGGGCCGGTCCGGGTCGGCGAGGCCGCCCCGCTCTACATGTTCCACCCGCTCGCCGCGCAGCGGGTCGCCGCGCTGATCCCGACCGTGAAGCTGATCGTGCTGCTGCGCGACCCGGTCGAGCGGGCGTACTCGCACTGGAAGGAGCGCCGCACCCACGGCATCGAGCCGCTTGACTTCGCCGCCGCGCTGGCCGCCGAGCCGGAGCGCACGGCGGGGGAGCGGGAGCGGCTCATCGCCGAGCCGGAGGCGTTCAGTGAGGCGTACGACTGGTACACGTACCGGGCCCGGGGGCGTTACCTGGAGCACCTGGAGCCGTGGCTTGAGCGCTTCGACTCCGCGCAGATCCTCTTCCTGCCCAGCGAGGACCTGTACCGCGACTCCCGGGCGACCTACCAGCGCACCCTCGACTTCCTCGGGCTGCCCCCGTACGACCTGCCGAACTTCAGGGTCTACAACGACAGGCGCTCCGCCCCTCTGGAGCCGGCCCTGCGCGCCGAGCTGACCGACTACTACCGCCCGTACAACGACGCGCTGCGCGAGCGGCTCGGGTTGGACCTCGACTGGGCGGACCGGGCGGCGTGACGACAGCTGTCATCCCGGCCACCGATCCCCGGTCCCGGGTGGACGGGCTGGGCTGGGTGAGCCGCGCGGTGTTCCCGGACGACCGGGTCGGCCTGACTGTGGGTGGCACGCTGCCGGCCGGGCATCGGGCGGTGGCCCGGTACGCGGTGGTGCCGTCGGTGGCCCGGGCCCGGTTCCTCGTGCCGCTTGGCGCACCCCGGGCCGGCGCGGCGTCGTTGCTTGCGTACAACGCGTTGCGGCCGCCGAAGGTGCGGGCGCTGCGGGCGGCGCTCGGTGGGCTGGCCCGCCTCGGTGGGGCGGGTCTGGCGCCGTTTCCGACGCTCACCGTCTCGGTGCCGGTGGGTGCGCCGGTGGCCGAGCTGCTGCTGACCGAGCGGCTCGCCGCCGCGCTGGGCGGTACGCCGCTGTTGGCCGCGTGCGGTGTCCGTCCGCCGGACCCGAACGTCAAACCCACCCTGCAACTGTTCACAGTCGATGGTCGTCCGCGCGGCTACGCGAAGATCGGCTGGAACGACGCCACCCGCGCGCTTGTCACCGCCGAGGCGAGCGCGCTGCGGGCGTTGCGCGCGGTGACCGGCGTCGCCGACCATCCGGTGCCGCCGGGGCTGCTCACCGAGACGGCGTGGGCAGGTCAGACGGTCGCGGTGATCGAACCGCTGCCGCCGGACGTACGCGGCGTGCCTTCCGACGATCCGCCGCGGATCGCGGCGCTGCTCGCGGTCGCCCGCCGGGGCGCCTCGGCCGGGACGCCCCGACCGCTGGCCTCCTCGACGTTCCTGGCCCGGTTGGCCGCTCAGGCCGAGCGGGCCGCCGGAGCCGAGCCGGCCGGGGCGCGGGCGGTCGCCGCCGTCGCCGAGTTGGCCCGCCGGCACGGCGACACGGCCGTCGAGTTCGGCCACTGGCACGGCGACTGGGTGCCGTGGAACCTGGGCACGCACGACGGCCGGCTGGTGGCCTGGGACTGGGAGCACAGTGGCCCGGACGTGCCTGTCGGCTTCGACCTGGCGCACGACGCCTTCCAGCGGTCGCTGGTGCTGCGCGCCGAACCGGCGCGGGTGGCCGTCGCGGCGGTGGACGCTCAGGTGGACAGGCACGGCGCGGGGCTCGGTCTCGGCCCGGCGCAGCGTCGGCTGGTGGCCGACGCGTACCTGCTGGAGATGTGGCTGCGGACGTGGCGGCTGGCGGACGCCGGCGCCGGCTGGAACGGCGCGCTGCATCCCGCACTGTTGGACGTCATCGAGAAACGACATAGCGACTGAACCGGAGACGGCACGACGCCGGGTGCGCGTCGTAGAGTGACGACAAAATGGCAGGTCGTGATGACGATCAATGGGCCGTGGGGTCGACAGTGGGCCTGACCACGCCGAGTGGAGATCGTCGCCGCGTCCGGTCGCGCTATTCAACGACCGGGAAACCTGTGATCTGCTTCTGCCTGGCGTGAATCGGAATTCCAAGCGGACTTGTGGGGAGTCGCGTGGACACGAACAACGACGACAATTCGCCGGTGCTGCTGCTGGTGGGATCCAGCGGCGGCCATCTGGCTCAACTGCTCGCCCTGCGGCCCTGGTACGAACGGTGGCGGCGCTGCTGGGTCACCTTCGACACCCCGGAGGCGGTGTCGCTGCTGGCCGGTGAGGACCTGGTGCCGGCGCACCACCCGACCACCCGCAACGTGCCGAACCTGTTGCGCAACGCCCGCCTGGCCTGGCGGGTGCTGCGGGTCCGGCGGGTGGCCGCCGTGGTCACCACCGGCGCCGGCGTCGCCGTGCCGTTCGTGGTGCTGGCCCGCCTGCGTCGCATCCCGACCGTCTACATCGAGGTGTACGACCGGATCGACACCGCGACGCTCACCGCCCGGCTGTGCCGCCCGTTCCTGTCCGCGATGCTCGTGCAGTGGGACGAGCAGCGCCGGCAGTACCCGGAGGCCACAGTCGTCGGGACCCTGCTGTGAGCGGGGAGACGGGCACGGCCCGGCGCGACACGACCGCCGACGGGTCCCGGATGCCGCGCCAGCGCGACACCACCGACGTCGGGCAGACCCGGCTGCTCGTCGCGGTCGGCACCGACAAACACCCCTTCGACAGGCTCGTCGACTGGCTGGCGCAGTGGCACGCGCAGGCCGGACCGGTCGGGTTGACGGTGCAGCACGGTCACACCACGGCGCCGCCACTGCCCGGCGCGGTGCCCTTCCTCGGTCACGACGCCCTCCAGGAGGCGATGGCCGACGCCGACCTGGTGGTGTGTCACGGCGGCCCGGCGACGATCCTGGAGGCCCGCCGGCACGGGCACCTGCCGATAGTGGTGCCGCGCGACCCGGCGCACGGTGAGCACGTCGACGACCACCAGCAGCTCTTCGCGCGCCGGCTCGGCGCGGCAGGGCTGGTGGCGCTCTGCGAGACCCGGGAGGCGCTGCACGACGCGCTCGCCGCCGGGCAGGCCGACCCGTCCCGGTACGCGGTGGCCGCCGACCCGGCCGCGCACGAGGCCCGCCGCGCGGCAGTCGCCCGCGTCGGCGAGATCGTGGATGACCTGGTCGCCCGGTCGACCCGGCGCCGACCCCGCTGGCGGACCTGGCCGCGAGCCGGCCAGGACACGGAGGAGACCCGATGACCGGACTACCGAGCGTCAGCGTCGTGGTGCCCACCCGGGATCGCCCCGAGCTGCTGCGCGCCGCCGTCGCGGCGATCCTCGCCCAGGAGTACCCGGGCAGCATCGAGGCAGTCGTCGTGTTCGACCAGTCCACGCCCGACGAGTCGCTTACCGGCCTGAGCGGGCCGGACCGGGCGGTGCGGGTCATCGGCAACGGGCGCGCTCCGGGGCTGGCCGGGGCGCGCAACAGCGGCACCCTCGCCGCCGAGGGTGAGCTGATCGCGTTCTGCGACGACGACGACGAGTGGCTGCCGGGCAAGCTGGCCGCCCAGGTCGACGCCCTGGCCGCCGACCCGGCGGCCGAGTTCGTCTGCTGCGGCATCCGCGTCAGCTACGACGGAAACACAGTCGACCGGGTGCTCGACAAGGACCGGATCACCCTCGACGACCTCCTGCGGGACCGGTTGACCGAGCTGCACCCGTCCACCTTCCTGATCCGCGCGACGGCGCTGCGCGACGGCTTCGGTCTGGTGGACGAGGAGATCCCGGGCAGTTACGCGGAGGACTACGAGTTCCTGCTGCGGGCCGCCCGCAGCGCGCCGCTGATCAACCTGCCGACGCCGTCGGTGCTGGTGCGCTGGCACAAACGCTCGTACTTCGCGCAGCGCTGGGACACCATCTCCGAGGCGTTGCAGTGGCTGCTGCGGCGCTACCCGGAGTTCGCCACCCAGCCGGCCGGCGCGGCCCGGGTGGCCGGGCAGATCGCGTTC
This sequence comes from Micromonospora lupini, assembly GCF_026342015.1. Taxonomy (NCBI): domain Bacteria; kingdom Bacillati; phylum Actinomycetota; class Actinomycetes; order Micromonosporales; family Micromonosporaceae; genus Micromonospora; species Micromonospora lupini. The sequence continues at coordinate 83,752 of NZ_JAPENL010000003.1, read as the reverse complement.
GCCCAGGCCGCCTCAGGTGATCGCCGGGGCGCGTTGCGCTGGGCGCGTCGCACCCTGCGCAGCAATCCCCGCGAGCCGCGCGCCTACCTGGCGCTCGCGGTCGCCGGTCGGGTGGTCCGGGCCGACGCGGTGCTGCGCACCCTGCACAAACGCGGCCGGGGCATCTGATCCGTCGCGCGGAGCGCCGCGCGCAGCCGCCCTGCGGACGGTCCCGGCCGTCCGCAGGGCGGGACGCGGCGGGCAGCGCGACGCGCCCGTCGCGCGCCGTGACAGACTGACCGCTGTGTTGCGTTGGCTGACTGCAGGTGAATCGCACGGTCCCGCCCTCGTCGCGTTGATGGAGGGGGTGCCCGCCGGCATCGAGGTGAGCACCACCGAGATCGCCGGCGAGCTGGCCCGCCGTCGGCTGGGCTACGGCCGTGGTGCCCGGATGTCGTTCGAGCAGGACGAGATCGAGGTGATCGGCGGGCTGCGGCACGGCCTGACCCTGGGCAGCCCGGTGGCGATCCGGGTGGGCAACTCCGAGTGGCCCAAGTGGCGCACGGTGATGGCCGCCGATCCCGTCGACCCCGACGAGCTGGCCCGGCAGGCCCGCAACGCCCCGTTGACCCGCCCCCGGCCCGGCCACGCCGACCTGGCCGGCATGCAGAAGTACGGCCACCACGACGCCCGGCCGATCCTGGAGCGCGCGAGCGCCCGGGAGACCGCCGCCCGGGTGGCCGTCGGCACCGTCGCCAAGGCGTTGATCCGGCAGGCCCTGGGCATCGAGATCGTCTCGCACGTCGTCGAGCTGGGGCCGGTGGCCGCGAAACCCGGGCTGCGCCCGACTCCGCAGGACGCCGACCGCATCGACGCCGACCCGCTGCGCTGCCTCGACCCGGAGGCCAGCGCCCTGATGGTCGCCGAGGTCGACGCCGCGAAGAAGGCCGCCGACACCCTCGGCGGCGTGGTGGAGGTGCTGGCGTACGGGGTGCCGCCGGGCCTGGGCAGCCACGTGCAGTGGGACCGCAAGCTCGACGCCCGGCTGGCCACGGCGCTGATGTCGATCCAGGCGATCAAGGGGGTGGAGATCGGCGACGGGTGGCAGCAGGCCCGTTCCCGCGGCTCCGAGGCGCACGACGAGATCATCCCGTCGGCCACCGGCGTCCGCCGCGTCACCGACCGGGCCGGCGGGCTGGAGGGCGGCATCACCACAGGCGAGCCGCTGCGGGTACGCGCCGCCATGAAGCCGATCTCCTCGCTGAACCGTGCGCTGGCCACCGTGGACGTCGTCACGGGCGAGCCGGCGACCGCCATCAACCAGCGCTCCGACGTCTGCGCGGTGCCCGCCGCCGCGGTCGTCGCCGAGGCGATGGTGGCGCTCGTGCTTGCGGAGGCGGCCACCGAGAAGTTCGGCGGCGACTCGGTCGCCGAGATCCGCCGCAACCTGGCCGGCTACCTCGACGCGCTGGTCATCCGCTGATGGCGCCTGTAGTGGTCCTGGTCGGGGTGCCCGGCTGCGGCAAGACCACAGTGGGTCAGGCGCTCGCCGCCGCCCTCGGCGTGGAGTTCCGGGACACCGACGCCGACATCGAGCAGTTGGCCGGCAAGGCCATCCCGGAGATCTTCATCGACGAGGGTGAGGAGCACTTCCGGGCCCTGGAGCGGGCCGCCGTGGCGGCGGCGCTCGCCGCCGGCACCGGTGTGCTGGCGCTCGGCGGGGGCGCCGTGCTGGCCGAGGAGACCCGGGCCGCCCTGGTGGGGCACCGGGTCGTGCACCTCTCGGTGGAGCTGCCCGACGCGGTGAAGCGGGTGGGACTCGGGGCGGGCCGGCCGCTGCTGGCGATCAATCCGCGCGCCACCCTCAAGCACCTGATGGATCAGCGCCGGCCGCTCTACGCCGAGGTGGCCACCGAGACGGTGGTCACCGACGGCCGGCCCCCGGCGGCGGTAGTCGCCGAGATCGCCGCGCTCCTGCCCCGCTGACCCGGCCGGGCCCGCATCGGGCCCGCGCCGGGCCCGCGCCTATTCGCGGGCGACCGCGTCGAGCACGTCGGCGAGGCCCTTCGGTTCGCTGAGCATCGGCCAGTGCCCGGTGGGCAGCTCGAACAGCCGGCCACCGGCCAGCCCGGTGAAGTACGGGTGCCCCTGGTCGATCATCTCGCGTACCACAGTGAGCGGGAAGGTGCTCGCGACGAGCGCGGTCGGCACCGGGTGGCCACCCGTGCGGCGTACCGGATCGGTCGCCGTGCGCAGGGGCTGCGGCGTGGCGCGTTCGCGCAGGAGCGACAGCATCGGCTCGTCCAGGCCGGCCAGGTTGGTCGGGTCGGCCGACGGGTCCCAGGCCGGCGGTGGCAGCAGGTGCCCGTCGCCGATCGCCGCGCGCTGCCGCTGCTGCTCCTCCGGCGGCACCGTGTCGAACTGCGCCGTGCCGTCCGGCAGCGGCCCGCTCTCCACGTAGACGACGCGGGCGATGCGGTCCGGGACGCGGTCGGCGGCCTGGGCCACCGGCATGCCGCCGCCGGAGTGCCCGACCAGCAGCACGTCGCGCAGATCCTCCATCTCGATCAGCCGGACGATGTCTGTGGTGTGCGTCTCCAACGTCACCTCCGGCCCCGCGAGGTGGTGGCGCTCGGCCACCCCGGTAAGCGTCATCGGGTGGACGTCGTGCCCCTGCGCGCGCAGCAGGCCGGTCACCTCCCGCCACGCCCAGGCGCCCAACCAGAACCCCGGGACCAGTACGAACGTCGCCATCTGTCGCTCCTTCTCTCGGCTACCGACCGACCGTACGATCGAATCCGGACAGGATCCGCCCGGTTTTAAGGAGTGGCCCGTGTCGCATCCCGCCGGTCGGGTGCTGGCCCTGCTCGAACTGCTCCAGGCCCGCCACCGGGCGACGGCCGGCGAGCTGGCCAGCCGGCTCGGTGTGGACGAGCGGACCGTGCGCCGGTACGCGGCCACCCTGGTCGAGCTGGGCATCCCGGTGCTCGCCGACCGAGGCCGTCACGGCGGCTACCGCCTGCACCCCGGGTTCAAGCTGCCGCCGCTGATGCTCACCGACGACGAGGCGGTGGCCGTGCTGCTCGGCCTGGTCGTCGCCGAACGGGTCGGGCTGACCACCGAGCTGCCGGCCACCGCGACCGCGCTGGCGAAGATCCGCCGGGTGCTGCCGGCGGCGCTCGCCGACCGGCTGACAGCCGTGCAGGAGCACCTCGGCTTCACCCTGCGGCGGCCCGATCCCCAGGCGCGACCGGCGTCGGGCACCCTGCTGGCCCTGGCCGCGGCCGCCCGACGTCGGCAGCGGGTGAGCCTGGACTACCGCTCCTGGCGCGGTGAGCTGTCGCATCGTGAGCTCGACCCGTACGGGCTGGTCTTCCACGCCGGCCGCTGGTACGTCACGGGCCACGACCACCGGCGCGGGGAGGTGCGCACGTTCCGACTGGACCGGATCGGGGCCGTGACGCCCGGGACGGCGACGTTCACGGTGCCGGACGGCTTCGACGCGGTGGCGTGGCTGACCCGGTCGCTGGCGGGCGTTCCCTACCGGCACGAGGTCGAGGTGCTGCTGGAGACCGACCTGGTCGCCGCCCGGCGGCGCATCCCGCCAAGCGCGGCCGAGTTGACCGCCAGCGGCGACGGGGTGCTGCTGCGGGCCCGGGCGGAGAGCCTCCCCGGGATGGCGGCGCTGCTCGCCGGGCTGGGTTGCGCGTTCACCGTTCGCCACCCGGAGGCGTTGCGCGCCGCAGTGGCCGAGCACGCACGCCTGCTTGCCGAGTGGGCCGCCCGGCCAGCAGGTGGACAGACGCCGTCGCCACGCCGTCCGCTGGACTAGGCTGCCGGCGATGGACGAGGTGACCCGGATTCCGGTCGGCGGCGAACGGCCGTACGACGTGCTGGTCGGGCGCGACCTGGTGGACGCGCTGCCCGGGCTGCTGCCCGGCGCGACCCGGGCGGCGGTGCTGCACACGCCCCCGCTCAAGGCCCTGGCCGACGCGACAGGCGAACGACTGCGCGCGGCAGGCGTCGAGCCGCTGCCGATCGAGGTGCCCGACGCGGAGTCGGGCAAGCAGATCGACGTGGCGGCCGCCTGCTGGGACCGGCTGGGCGCGGCCGGTTTCACCCGTACCGACGCGGTGGTCGGGGTCGGCGGCGGCGCGGTGACCGACCTGGCCGGCTTCGTCGCGGCCTGCTGGCTGCGCGGGGTGCGCTGGGTGCCGGTGGCCACCTCGCTGCTGGGCATGGTGGACGCGGCCGTGGGCGGCAAGACCGGGATCAACACCGCCGCCGGCAAGAACCTGGTCGGCGCGTTCCACCCGCCGGTCGGCGTGCTGGCCGATCTGGCCACCCTGGACGGTCTGCCCGCCGTCGACCTGGCGGCCGGCCTCGCCGAGGTGGTCAAGTGCGGCTTCATCGCCGACCCGGTGATCCTGGATCTCGTCGAGCGCGACCCGGCGGCGGCCACCGACCCGCGCGGGCCGGTGACCCGGGAGCTGATCGAGCGGGCCATCCGGGTCAAGGCCGACGTGGTCGCCGGCGACCTGCGCGAGTCGGGCCTGCGGGAGGTGCTCAACTACGGCCACACCCTGGCCCACGCCATCGAGCAGGTCGAGGGTTTCCGCTGGCGGCACGGCCACGCCGTGGCCGTGGGTCTGGTGTACGCCGCCACGCTGGCCCGGCTCGCCGGCCGGCTGGACGCGCCGACGGCCGACCGGCACCGGCGCACCCTGGCCGCGCTCGGCCTGCCGGTGAGCTACCCCGCCGACGCCTGGCCGCGACTGCTGGCCGTGATGCGGGTGGACAAGAAGGCCCGGGGCAGCCGGTTGCGGTTCGTGGTGCTGGACGGCCTGGCCCGCCCGGCAATGCTGGAGGGCCCGGACGACGCGCTGCTCGAAGCCGCCTACCGCGAGGTGGCCACTTCGTGAGGGTGTACGTGCTGAACGGGCCGAACCTGGGCCGGCTGGGCACCCGGGAGCCCGCCGTGTACGGCTCGACCAGCTACGCCGACCTGGTGACGCTCTGCGAGGCCACCGGCCGGGAGTTGGGGCTCGACGTGACGGTCCGGCAGACCGACGCCGAGCACGAGCTGCTCGGCTGGCTGCACACCGCCGCCGACGAGGGCGCCGCCGTCGTGCTCAACCCGGCCGCCTGGTCGCACTACTCGTACGCGGTGCGCGACGCCTGCGCCATGCTGCGCGGGCCGCTTGTGGAGGTGCACCTCTCCAACATCCACGCCCGCGAGGAGTTCCGGCACCACTCGGTGGTCTCCGCGGTGGCGACCGGGGTGATCTGCGGTCTCGGCATCGACGGCTACCGTCTCGCCCTGCACCACCTGGCCGCCCACCCGGCTGCCCGCCCGGCCTGACCGATCACCCCCCGAGTTTCACCAAGCGTTTTCACCCACAGTGAGGTCGTCTGTCGGCGGTGGCGTCACTGTTGGTCGTCGCCGTCCTCCCGCCCCGAGGGGTTCACCCTGCTGGTGCGCGCCCTTTGCCCTGCCCAACCGGCGCCATACCTGCTCTGAGCTGCTGATCCTGGGAGTTGGTAGGTGTGCGAGCGGATCACGGGTGCAGCACGGACCGTGACTGTTGCGTCCGTTGAAGCAGCGCAAAGGGGTGGGGGCATGCGGCCGGGTGGTGGGTCGACGATGACGGAGAGTAGCCGTACGCGGGCATCGGACGTCCGTGCACGCGGACGAACGACCACGGCGGGTAACGCGCCTCGGCGCAGCTTGTAGACTTGCCAGGTCTGTCCGCCAATTGATGATCAAGGCAGGAAATGGCCTCCACCAACGACCTCAAAAACGGCCTGGTACTCAACCTCGACGGCGAGCTCTGGGCCGTCGTCGAGTTCCAGCACGTCAAGCCCGGTAAGGGTGGTGCGTTCGTGCGCACCACGCTGAAGAACGTGCTGTCCGGGAAGGTGGTCGACAAGACCTTCAACGCGGGCACCAAGGTCGAGACCGCGACCGTGGACAAGCGCACGATGCAGTATTTGTACGCCGACGGCGAGGACTTCGTCTTCATGGATCTGGAGACCTTCGACCAGATCACCGTGCCCGGTGGCACCGTCGGCGAGGCAGCCAACTACCTGCTGCCCGAGGCGGAGGCGACAGTCGCACAGCACGAGGGTGTGCCGCTCTACATCGAGCTGCCCACAAGCGTCGTGCTTGAGGTCACCTACACCGAGCCCGGTCTGCAGGGCGACCGTTCGACCGGCGGCACCAAGCCGGCGACCGTGGAGACCGGCGCCACCGTGCCGGTTCCGCTGTTCATCACCACCGGTGAGAAGATCAAGGTCGACACCCGCGACGGCCGTTACCTCGGCCGCGCCTGATGGCTGAGGGTCCCAAGCAGCAGATGCCGGCGCGCCGCAAGGCGCGCAAGCGGGCGCTGGACGTCCTCTACGAGGCCGACCTGCGGGATCGGCCGCCCGTCGAGGTCCTGGCCGGCTACCTCCAGCGCATCGAACAGCCCCACCCGGAGCACCTGGGTTACGCGGTGGGCCTGATCGAGGGGGTCGCCGAGCACCTCAACCGCATCGACGAGCTGATCGCCAGCTACGCCGAGGGTTGGACGTTGGAGCGGATGCCTGTGGTCGACCGCAACCTGGCCCGGATCGCCGTCTACGAGTTGCTCTACGTCGACGAGATCGACGACGCGGTGGCGATCAGCGAGGCCGTCGAGTTGGCCCGGCAGATGTCCACCGACGATTCGCCACGGTTCCTCAACGGGGTGCTCGGCCGCATCGCCGAGTACGCCACCCGCTGAGCGCGCCGCGCACCCGTACGACGAGAAGGGCCCGTGCCATCCGGCACGGGCCCTTCTCGCGGTGAAGCGACAGCTCAGGAGGCGAAGAACGCCCTGGGGTCGGCCACCAGCACGCCGTGCTCGGTGAGCCGCTCGATCAGGCCCGACGGTGAGGCGTCGTAGACGATCGCGAGGGCCCGCAGGTCGTCGGCGCGGATGGAGAGCACCCGGCCGTTGTAGTCACCGCGCTGCTGCTGGATGGCGCGGGCGTAGCGGGCGACGTAGGCCAGGTCCTCGGAGGCCTCGTCGTAGAGCCGCTCCAGGTCCAGGACGATCTTGCTGGTGGGCTCGTGCCGGACGCCGCTGCCGTCCGGCAGCAGTTCCGAGACGGGGACACGGTAGAACTCGGCCAGCTCGGCCAGACGGGACACCGTCACGGCCCGGTCGCCACGCTCGTACGAGCCGACCACCACGGCCTTCCATCGCCCGTTCGACTTCTCCTCCACACCCTGCAGGGAGAGGCCCTGCTGCTGGCGGATGGAGCGCAGGCGTGCGCCCAGAGATTTGGCGTATTCAGAGGGCATTCGGACACTCCCAGTGCTGCTCGGGGTTCTCCCGTCGATCGCTACGGAGCGTGACGGTACGGGGAATGCGACACGTGGTCAAGTGGTCGTGACCTTACCGTTGGGGAGCGCCGCGGGAGTTATCCCCATTTCGTCGGCCTGATCCAGTGGTCAGCGGCCGCCGTCCGTCGGCCCGGTGACCACTGGTAACGTGGCGTGAAGCCCCGGCCGGGTCTGCTCACGCTCGTCGGCCGGAGGTGCCCGACATCCTTTAACGACCCGTCCCGTGAGGCGGGGAAGGAGGTCCGCCGTGGCATACCCACCGGCTGCCCGTTCGTCACCACCGCGACAACCCTCGGTGAAGGTGATCCTCGCCAGCGCCGACGTGCAGCGTGTGGTCGACCGCATCGCCCACCAGATCCTGGAGAAGACCCAGGGCGCCGCCGACACCGTGCTGCTCGGGATTCCCACCCGGGGCGCGCCCCTCGCGCGACGGCTCGCCTCGCGGATCAGCACCTTCGAGGACGTCGTCGTCCCGGTCGGTGTGCTCGACATCACGCTCTACCGCGACGACCTGCGCCGGCATGCCACCCGCGCGATCGGCCCGACCCAGGTGCCCAGCGGCGGCATCGACGGCAAGCGGGTGATCCTCGTCGACGACGTGCTCTTCTCCGGCCGCACCGTCCGGGCCGCGCTCGACGCGCTCAACGACGTGGGCCGCCCGGCGTCGGTGCAGCTCGCCGTCCTGGTGGACCGCGGCCACCGTGAGTTGCCGATCCGCGCCGACTACGTCGGCAAGAACATCCCGACGGCGCTCGCCGAGAGCGTCAAGGTGACGCTCGCCGAGACCGACGGCGCCGACGAGGTCAAGCTGTACGGGGGAACCACCTCATGATCAGGCACCTGCTCTCCGGCGCGGACCTGGACGCCGACACCGCCACCGAGATCCTGGACACCGCCGCCGAGATGGCCACGGTCGCCGGCCGCGAGATCAAGAAGCTGCCCGCGCTGCGCGGCCGGACGGTGGTGAACCTCTTCTACGAGGACTCCACCCGCACCCGGATCTCGTTCGAGGCGGCGGCGAAACGGCTCAGCGCCGACGTGATCAACTTTTCCGCGAAGGGGTCGAGCGTCGCCAAGGGCGAGAGCCTGAAGGACACCGCGCTCACCCTCCAGGCCATGGGCGCCGACGCGGTGGTCGTGCGGCACCCCGCCTCCGGCGCCCCGCACCGGCTCGCGAACTGGGTCGACGGGTCGGTGGTCAACGCCGGCGACGGCACCCACGAGCACCCGACCCAGGCGCTGCTCGACGCGTACACCATGCGGGCCCGGCTGGGCCGGCTGGCCGGCCTGTCGGTCGCGGTGGTCGGGGACGTGCTGCACTCCCGGGTGGCCCGCTCCAACGTCCTGCTGCTGTCCACCCTCGGCGCGAAGGTCACACTTGTCGGCCCGCCCACCCTCATCCCCGTCGACATCGCAGGCGCCCTCGCCCCGGGCACCGACGTGTCCTACGACCTCGACGCGGTGCTGCCCGACGTCGACGTGGTGATGATGCTGCGCGTGCAGCGGGAGCGGATGAAGGACTCCTACTTCCCCTCCGCGCGCGAGTACTCCCGCCGCTACGGGCTGGACGGCCCGCGGATGCGCCGCCTGCCCGAACACGCGATCGTCATGCACCCGGGCCCGATGAACCGGGGGATGGAGATCACCCCCGAGGTGGCCGACTCGCCCCGCTCCACAATCGTCGAACAGGTCACCAACGGGGTCTCCGTGCGGATGGCTGTTCTTTACCTGCTGCTCGGAGGGAACAACAGGTGACCGCGTACCTCATCACAAGCGTGAGCATCGTCGGCGCCGCGCCGACCGACCTGCTGATCCGCGACGGCGTCGTCGCCGAGGTCGGTCCGGGGCTGTCCGCGCCGGACGCCGTGGTCGTCGACGGCGCCGGGCTGGTCGCCCTGCCGGGCCTGGTCGACCTGCACACCCACCTGCGCGAGCCCGGCCGGGAGGACGCCGAGACCGTCGAGTCCGGGTCCCGGGCGGCGGCGCTGGGCGGCTACACCGCGGTCTGCGCGATGGCGAACACCTCACCCGTCGCGGACACCGCAGGCGTCGTCGAGCAGGTCTGGCGCCTCGGCCGGGAGGCCGGACTGGTCGACGTGCAGCCGGTCGGCGCGGTCACCGTCGGGCTGGCCGGCGAGCGCCTGGCCGAGCTGGGCGCGATGGCCGACTCCGCGGCCCGGGTGCGGATCTTCTCCGACGACGGGCACTGCGTCGCCGACCCGTTGCTGATGCGCCGGGCCCTGGAGTACGTCAAGGCGTTCGACGGGATCATCGCCCAGCACGCCGAGGAGCCCCGCCTCACCGAGGGCGCCCAGATGCACGAGGGTGAGGTGTCCACCCGGCTCGGCCTGCTCGGCTGGCCGGCGGTCGCCGAGGAGGCGATCATCGCCCGGGACGTGCTGCTCGCCGAGCACGTGGGCAGCCGCCTGCACGTCTGCCACGTCTCCACCGCCGGCAGCGTCGAGGTGCTGCGCCAGGCCAAGGCCCGTGGTGTACGCGTCACCGCCGAGGTCACCCCGCACCACCTGCTGCTCACCGACGAGCGGGCGGCGACCTACGACCCCGTCTTCAAGGTCAACCCGCCGCTGCGGACGGCCGCCGACATCGCCGCCCTGCGTGCCGCGCTCGCCGACGGTGTCATCGACATCATCGCCACCGACCACGCCCCGCACGCCGTGGAGGACAAGGAGTGCGAGTGGGCGTACGCCCGGCCGGGGATGCTCGGCCTGGAGACGGCCCTGTCCATCGCGCTCGACGTGCTCGGCCCCGAGTGGGACCTGATCGCCGAGCGGATGTCGCGCACCCCCGCCCGGATCGCGGGGCTGACCGGGCACGGTGTCGACCCGGCACCCGGCGTGCCGGCCAACCTGACAGTGATCGACCCCGCCGCCCGCCGCACCATCGAGCCGGCGGAGCTGGCAAGTCGCAGTCGCAACACCCCGTACGCCCGCATGACGCTGCCGGGTCGCATCGTGGCGACCTTCCTGCGCGGCGAGCCGACGGTCCTGGACGGAAAGGCAGTCAAGTGACCCGTAGACGTTCCGCGATCCTCGTCCTCGAGGACGGGCGCACGTTCCCCGGCGAGGCGTACGGCAGCGTCGGGGAGACCTTCGGCGAGGCGGTCTTCAACACCGGCATGACCGGTTACCAGGAGACGCTCACCGATCCCTCCTACCACCGGCAGGTGGTGGTGCAGACCGCCCCGCACATCGGCAACACAGGCGTCAACGGCGAGGACGACGAGTCCGGTCGGATCTGGGTGGCCGGCTACGTCGTCCGCGACCCGGCCCGCATCGGCTCCAACTGGCGGGCCACCGGCAGCCTGGAGGACCGCCTCGCCACCGAGGGCGTGGTGGGCATCAGCGGCGTGGACACCCGGGCGTTGACCCGGCACCTGCGCGACCGGGGCGCCATGCGGGTGGCCATCTCCAGCGTCGAGAAGGACCCGCAGAGCCTGCTGGCCCGGGTCCGGCAGTCACCGCAGATGGTCGGCGCGGACCTGTCCGCCGAGGTGAGCACCGCCGAGCCGTACGTCGTCGAGGCGCTCGGCGAGCACCGGTTCACAGTGGCCGCGCTGGACCTGGGCATCAAGCGCAACGTGCCGCGCCGGTTGGCCGCGCGCGGGGTGACCACGCACGTGCTGCCGGCCTCGTCGAGCATCGAGGACCTGCTGGCCACCGGCGCCGACGCGATCTTCCTGTCGCCCGGCCCCGGCGACCCGGCCACCGCCGACGGCCCGGTGGCGCTGGCCCGGGAGGCGCTGCAACGGCGGGTGCCGCTGTTCGGCATCTGCTTCGGCAGCCAGATCCTCGGCCGGGCGCTCGGCTTCGGCACCTACAAGCTGGGCTACGGCCACCGGGGCATCAACCAGCCGGTGCTCGACCGGGCCACCGGCAAGGTCGAGGTGACCAGCCACAACCACGGCTTCGCGGTGAAGGTGCCGGGCGCGGGTGCGGGCGCGGTGGTCCCCGACCAGGTGATCGACACCGACTTCGGCGGTGTGCGGGTGTCGCACGTCTGCCTCAACGACAACGTCGTCGAGGGGCTGCGGGCCGTGGACGTCCCCGCCTTCACCGTGCAGTACCACCCGGAGGCGGCGGCCGGCCCGCACGACGCGGACTACCTCTTCGACCGATTCGCCGATTTGATCGAGGGCCGGAACCACAGCAGGGGGCGCAGCAATGCCTAAGCGGACCGATCTCCAGCACATCCTCGTGATCGGCTCCGGGCCGATCGTCATCGGGCAGGCCTGCGAGTTCGACTACTCGGGCACCCAGGCGTGCCGGGTGCTGCGCAGCGAGGGGATCCGGGTCAGCCTGGTCAACTCCAACCCGGCCACGATCATGACGGACCCGGAGTTCGCCGACGCCACGTACGTCGAGCCGATCACCCCGGAGTTCGTGGAACTGGTCATCGCCAAGGAGCGCCCGGACGCGATCCTGGCGACGCTGGGCGGGCAGACCGCGCTGAACACCGCAGTCGCCCTGCACGAGGCCGGCGTCCTGGAGAAGTACAACGTGGAGTTGATCGGCGCGAACATCGACGCCATCAACCGGGGCGAGGACCGCCAGCTGTTCAAGGAGATCGTGGCGAAGGCCGGCGTACGCCTCGGCGTCGAGGACCCGGCCGCGCTGGTGCCCCGCTCGCGGGTCTGCCACTCCATGGACGAGGTCGAGGCGACAGTCGCCGAGCTGGGCCTGCCGGTGGTGATCCGGCCGTCGTTCACCATGGGTGGCCTGGGCTCCGGCATGGCGCACACCCCGGAGGACCTGGCCCGCATCGCCGGCGACGGCCTGACCGCCAGCCCGGTGCACGAGGTGCTCATCGAGGAGAGCGTGCTCGGCTGGAAGGAGTACGAGCTTGAGCTGATGCGCGACAGGCACGACAACGTGGTGGTCGTCTGCTCGATCGAGAACCTCGACCCGATGGGCGTGCACACAGGCGACAGCGTCACCGTCGCGCCGGCCATGACGCTCACCGACCGGGAGTACCAGCGCCTGCGCGACCTGGGCATCGCGGTGCTGCGCGAGGTCGGCGTGGACACCGGCGGCTGCAACATCCAGTTCGCGGTCAACCCGGTCGACGGTCGGATCGTCGTGATCGAGATGAACCCGCGGGTGTCGCGCTCCTCGGCGCTGGCCTCCAAGGCGACAGGCTTCCCGATCGCGAAGATCGCCGCCAAGCTGGCCATCGGTTACACCCTCGACGAGATCCCCAACGACATCACGCTGAAGACCCCGGCGGCGTTCGAGCCGACCCTTGACTACGTCGTGGTGAAGATCCCCCGGTTCGCGTTCGAGAAGTTCCCCGGCGCGGACCCGGAGCTGACCACCACGATGAAGTCGGTGGGCGAGGCGATGAGCCTCGGGCGCAACTTCACCGAGGCGCTGAACAAGGCGATGCGCTCGATGGAAACCAAGGCGGCGGGCTTCTGGACGCAGCCCGACCCGGCTGGTGTCACCCTGGCCGACACCCTCGCCGCGCTGCGTGTCCCGCACGACGGTCGGCTCTACACCGTCGAGCGGGCACTGCGCCTCGGCGCGTCGATCGCCGAGGTCAACGAGGCGTCCGGCGGGATCGATCAGTGGTTCCTGGACCAGATCGCCGCGCTGATCGAGCTGCGCGCCGAGATCGTCGACGCGCCAGTGCTCGACGCCGAGCTGCTGCGTCGCGCCAAGCGGGCCGGCCTGTCCGACCGGCAGCTCGCCGCGCTGCGTCCGGAGCTGGCCGCCGAGGACGGCGTACGGACCCTGCGGCACCGCCTCGACGTGCGCCCGGTCTACAAGACCGTGGACACCTGCGCGGCCGAGTTCGAGGCCACCACGCCGTACCACTACTCCACGTACGACCTGGAGACCGAGGTCGCGCCGTCGGGCCGGCCGAAGGTGCTGATCCTGGGCTCCGGCCCGAACCGGATCGGGCAGGGCATCGAGTTCGACTACTCGTGCGTGCACGCGGTGCAGGCGCTGCGGTCGGCCGGCTACGAGACCGTCATGGTCAACTGCAATCCGGAGACCGTCTCCACCGACTACGACACCGCCGACCGGCTCTACTTCGAGCCGCTGACCTTCGAGGACGTGCTGGAGGTCTGGCACGCGGAGGACTCCTCCGGCCGGGCGGCCGGCGGGCCGGGCGTGGTCGGGGTGGTCGTGCAGCTCGGCGGGCAGACCCCGCTGGGGTTGGCGCAGCGGCTCAAGAACGCCGGTGTGCCGATCGTCGGCACCTCCCCGGAGTCGATCCACCTGGCCGAGGAGCGGGGCGCGTTCGGCGCGGTGCTGGCCCGTGCCGGCCTGCGCGCGCCGGCGCACGGCATGGCGACGTCCTACGACGAGGCCAAGGCGATCGCCGACGAGATCGGCTATCCGGTGCTGGTCCGGCCGTCGTACGTGCTGGGCGGGCGGGGCATGGAGATCGTCTACGACGACCCGACGCTGCGCGACTACATCGGTCGGGCCACCGACATCTCCGGTGACCACCCGGTGCTGGTGGACCGGTTCCTCGACGACGCCATCGAGATCGACGTGGACGCCCTCTGCGACGCCGACGGCGCGGTCTACATCGGTGGCGTGATGGAGCACATCGAGGAGGCCGGCATCCACTCCGGCGACTCGTCCTGCGCGCTCCCGCCGATCACCCTCGCGGGGTCGCACCTGGCCGAGGTCCGCCGCTACACCGAGGCCATCGCCCGCGGCGTCGGCGTCCGCGGTCTGCTCAACGTGCAGTACGCGCTCAAGGACGACGTGCTCTACGTCCTGGAGGCCAACCCGCGCGCGTCGCGGACCGTTCCGTTCGTGTCGAAGGCGACGGCCGTTCCGCTGGCCAAGGCGGCGGCCCGGATCGCGCTCGGCGCGACCATCGCCGAGCTGCGCGCCGAGGGCCTGCTCCCGGCGACAGGGGACGGGGGCACGATGCCCGCCGACGCGCCGATCGCGGTCAAGGAGGCGGTGCTGCCGTTCAAGCGCTTCCGGACCCGGGCGGGCAAGGGGATCGACTCGCTGCTCGGACCGGAGATGAAGTCGACAGGCGAGGTGATGGGCATCGACACCAACTTCGGCCACGCCTTCGCCAAGAGCCAGTCCGCCGCGTACGGGTCGTTGCCGACCGCCGGGAAGATCTTCGTGTCGGTGGCCAACCGGGACAAGCGCGGCATGATCTTCCCGATCAAGCGGCTGGCCGACCTGGGCTTCGAGATCGTGGCGACCACCGGCACCGCCGAGGTGCTGCGCCGACACGGCATCGCCTGCGAGCAGATCCGCAAGCACTACCAGAGCGGCGAGGGTGACGACGCGGTGTCGCTGATCCTCGGCGGCGACGTGGCTCTGGTGATCAACACGCCGCAGGGCTCGGGGGCGAGCGCCCGCTCGGACGGCTACGAGATCCGCAGCGCCGCCGTCACCGCCGACATCCCCTGCATCACCACGGTCCCCGGCGCGGCGGCGGCGGTCATGGGCATCGAGGCGCGCATCCGGGGCGACATGCAGGTCCGCCCCCTGCAGGACCTGCACGCCATGCTGCGGGCGGCCCAGTGACCCTGTTCGAGCGGGTCGTACGGCCGCAGTTGTTCCGCCTCGGCGGCGGGGACGCCGAGGCGGCGCACGAGTGGACACTGCGGCGGTTGGCCGCGCTGTCCCGGCGTCCGGTGGCCCTCGCCGCCCTGCGGGCCCGCTACGCCGTCCAGACGCCCCGCACGGTGTTCGGCGTCCGGTTCCCCAACCCGGTCGGCCTGGCTGCCGGCATGGACAAGGACGGCGCCGCGCTGGCTGCCTGGCCGGCGCTCGGCTTCGGCTTCGTCGAGGTCGGCACGGTGACGGCGCACGCCCAGCCGGGCAACCCGCGACCACGGCTGTTCCGGCTGCCGGGCAGCGAGGCGGTGGTCAACCGGATGGGCTTCAACAACGCCGGGGCCGCCGCGCTCGCCGCCCGGCTGGACGCGTTGCCGCGCCCCGTCGGGGTGCCGCTGGGCATCTCCCTGGGCAAGTCCAAGGTGACCCCGCTCGAGGATGCCGTCGGGGACTACCTCACCTCGTACCGGGCGCTGCGCGGGCACGGCGACTACTTCGCGGTAAACGTGTCCTCGCCGAACACCCCGGGCCTGCGCTCGTTGCAGGACCGCGCGCACCTGGACGCCCTGCTGGCCGCGCTCGTGGGGGAGAAGCCGGTCCTGGTCAAGATCGCGCCGGATCTCACCGAGGCGGCGATCGCCGACCTGCTGGAGGTGTGCCTGGCCCGGGGCGCCGCCGGGGTGATCGCCACCAACACCACGCTGTCCCGGGACGGGCTGGCCCCGGCCGACTCCGCACGTGGCGCCGAGACCGGCGGACTGTCCGGCCGGCCCCTGACCGGCCGCGCCCGGGACGTGGTCGCCTTCGTGCACACCGAGACCGGTGGCCGCCTGCCGATCATCGGCGTCGGCGGGGTGCTGGACCCGGACGACGCGGCGCGGATGGTCGACGCCGGCGCCGCCCTGGTGCAGCTCTACACAGGCTTCATCTACCGGGGCCCGGCGCTGGTCCGCGCCGCCGCCCGGGCCGCTGCCCGCACAGCGGCCACGGCGGTGGCGCCGGACCCGGTCGCCGGACGGTGATCGGCCCCGGCCCGGTGCTGGCCCGCCCTCAGCGCCGGGCCAGCACCGGGCCGGGCTGCACCGGGCCGGGCTGCACCGGGCCGGGCTCCCCTGTGCCGGGCTGGTTCCGCGCCGGCCCGGCCCTCAGCGCCGTGCCGGCACCGCGCCGGGCTGGCCCTGGGCTGGACCCGATCCGCTCGGCGTCAGGTCCCCACCCCCTTCGCCGCACCTCTGCTCTGCTTCGACCCCCGCAACGGTCGGCGTCCGGTATCCGGACACCGGGCGATGCGTCCGATGAAGCAGAGCAGAGGGGGCGAGGGAACCGCCCGATCCGGCCGCCTGACCACCACGGCCCGGCACGTCCGTGCGGAAAGACACGCCCGCGCCGAAAAGAGGAGGGGGAGTACGTGTGACACCCGAGGAGATCCTGGCCGCCGACCGGGCGCACGTCTGGCATCCGTACGCCGCGCTGCCACCGGCGAACCCGCCGTACGTGGTGCGCGGCGCCGAGGGCGTACGGCTGACCCTCGCCGACGGGCGGGAGTTGGTGGACGGGATGTCGTCCTGGTGGGCGGCGATCCACGGCTACCGGCACCCGGTGCTTGACGCGGCCGTCACCGACCAGCTCGGACGGATGAGCCACGTGATGTTCGGCGGGCTCACACACGAGCCGGCCGTGCAGCTCGCCGAAACACTTGTCGACCTGACTCCGGAGGGTCTGGAGCACGTGTTCCTGGCCGACTCCGGCTCGGTGAGCGTCGAGGTGGCGGTGAAGATGTGCCTGCAGTACCAGCGGGCCGTCGGCCGACCCCAGCGACGCCGGTTGGCGACGTGGCGGGGCGGCTACCACGGTGACACGTTCCACCCGATGAGCGTCTGCGACCCGGAGGGCGGGATGCACCATCTCTGGGGCGACGTGCTGCCCCGGCAGATCTTCGCCCCGGTGCCGCCCGGCGGCTTCACCGACCCGCCCGACGAGGCGTACGTGGCGGCGTTGGTGGAGACGGTCGAGCGGCACGCCGACGAGTTGGCCGCCGTGATCGTCGAGCCCGTCGTCCAGGGCGCCGGTGGGATGCGGTTCCACCATCCCGGTTACCTGCGGGTGCTGCGCGAGGTGACACGCGCGCACGGGGTGCTGCTGATCTTCGATGAGATCGCGACCGGGTTCGGCCGTACCGGCGCGATGTTCGCCGCCGAGCACGCCGGGGTGGCCCCGGACGTGATGTGCGTGGGCAAGGCGCTCACCGGGGGCTACCTGACCCTGGCCGCGACGCTGTGCACCGCGGAGGTCGCCCGGGGCATCTCCGCCGACGGCGTGCTGGCGCACGGGCCCACGTTCATGGGCAACCCGCTGGCCTGCGCGGTCGCCAACGCCTCCATCGGGCTGCTGCGGGCCGGGGACTGGGCGACGCAGGTGTCCAGGGTCGGCGCCGGCCTGCGCGCCGGCCTGGAGCCGCTGCGCGCCGCCCCGGGCGTGGTCGACGTGCGGGTGCTCGGGGCGATCGGTGTGGTCCAGCTCGACCACGAGGTGGACCTCGGCGCGGCCACCGCGGCGGCCGTCGCGCGCGGCGTGTGGCTGCGGCCGTTCCGCGACCTGATCTACACGATGCCGCCGTACGTCACCGACGACGACGACCTGGCCCGGATCGGGGCCGGGGTTGCGGCGGCGGTGGCGGCCGGCTGAACGGTTTCGGTCAACGAGTACGCCGAGGCGGTCCGCCGCCCGGACGAGAAGAGGGGAAGTACGCGATGGAGAGCTTCGGCAACCGACTGCACCGGGCCGTCGCGGAGCGTGGGCCGCTCTGCGTGGGCATCGACCCGCACCCCGGTCTGCTGGCCCGCTGGGGCCTCGCGGACGACGTCGACGGGCTGGATCGGTTCACCCGGACCGTGGTGGACGCCCTCGGTGACCGGGTTGCGGTGGTCAAGCCTCAGTCGGCCTTTTTCGAGCGGTTCGGATCCCGCGGTGTGGCGATCCTTGAGTCAACTATCCGACAGTTACGGGAAGCCGGTTCGCTCGTTCTCCTGGACGTCAAGCGCGGCGACATCGGCTCAACGGTCAGCGCGTACGCCTCCGCGTACCTTGATCCATCCAGCCCGCTGTATGTCGACGCGGTCACGGCCAGTCCCTACCTGGGAGTAGGTTCGCTGGCGCCGATGTTCGAGTTGGCCGCGAAGCACGGCGGCGGGGTCTTCGTGCTGGCCCTCACCTCGAACCCCGAGGGCGCGGCCGTGCAGCGGGCCCGCACGGCCGACGGGCGGACCGTCGCGCAGACCGTGATCGACGAGATTTCCCAGCTCAATCGGGGTGCGGACCCCCTCGGCAGCTTTGGTCTGGTGGTCGGCGCGACCATCGGTGACACCGGTCATGACCTCTCCGGTGTGGGGGGTCCGCTGCTCGCTCCGGGGCTCGGCGCGCAGGGTGCGGGTGCCGCCGATCTGCGCACCGTCTTCGGTTCCAACCTCGCCGCGGTGCTCCCGTCGTACTCCCGGGAGGTCCTGTCGGCGGGACCGGACGCCGACGCCCTGCGGGCCGCCGCGGACCGGGTGTCGGCCGAGTGTCGGGCCGTTCTGGCTGCCCGTTGACTGACTGACGGCTCGGTCACTTTGCGATGATCATCGCGCGCCCACGTTGCCGAAAGCTCCGTTGACCGCTAGTTTTCCCCGCGCTGGGAACCACGGACCCCTTGGTTCACAGCGACACCACGTTTCACAGATGCGGCGGTGCGCCCCGCCCGCCGCGATAGGGACCTGAGGAGAACTGGTGCCGCTCCCGTCACTGACCCCCGAACAGCGCGCTGCCGCGCTCGAGAAGGCCGCGGAGATCCGCAAGGCCCGTGCCGAGCTGAAGGAGCAGCTCAAGCAGGGCAAGACCACCCTCGGTGCCGTCCTCGAGCGGGCCGAGAGCGACGACGTCGTCGGCAAGCTCAAGGTTTCGGCCGTCCTGCAGGCGATGCCGGGCATCGGCAAGATCCGGGCCACCCAGATCATGGAGAAGCTCAAGATCGCTGACAGCCGTCGCCTGCGTGGCCTCGGCGAGCAGCAGCGCAAGGCACTGCTTGGAGAGTTCGCCGCCAACTGAACCTGGCAGCGTGTAGAAACAAGCAGTGAGCACGGATGACGAGGCGCGCCCGGCGGCTCGGCTCACTGTCCTGGCTGGACCTTCGGGTTCCGGCAGGGAGAGTGTCGTCGAGCTCGTTCGGGCGCGTTTCCCGTCCGTGTGGATCCCGGTGCCGGCAACGACCAGGCCGCGCCGGGAACCGGAGGTCGACGGAGAGCAGCGCGTCTTCCTCGCCCCGGCCGAGTTCGAGCGCCGGGTGGCCACCGGAGACCTGCTGGAGTGGTCCCGGATCGGCGCGTACCGCAGGGGCACCCTCGACCCGCCGCTGCGCGGCCGGCTCGACGCCGGGCAGCCGGTCCTGCTGCCGCTCGACGTCGCCGGGGCCCGGTTGGTGCGGGCGCGAGTGCCCGCCGCGCGACTGGTGCTGCTGATCCCACCCGGACACCGACCCGACGCCGCCGTGGCCGCCGCCTTCGCACACACCCTGACGCACGACCACACCGATCGGGTCGCCGGCGAGCTGGTAGGCTTACTCGGTTCTTCTTATCCGGGTCCGACCTGGTCGCGTGTACGCGGCTGACGGCCGGCAGCCGTTGAGACTCAGCACCGCGTCCGCGCGGTTCGAAAGACGCAGAGGTTAATTCGTGGGATCCATCGCCAACCCCGAAGGCATCACCAACCCGCCGATCGACGAGCTCCTCGAGAAGACGACGTCGAAGTACGCGCTCGTCATCTTCGCCGCCAAGCGCGCGCGCCAGGTGAACGCCTACTACAGCCAGCTCGGTGAGGGCCTTCTGGAGTACGTCGGCCCGCTCGTCGAGACCACCCCGCAGGAGAAGCCCCTCTCCATCGCCATGCGCGAGATCAACGCGGGCCTGCTCACCGCCGAGCCGACCGACCAGCCGTAAGCCCGCACCGGTCGATGTCCGCCTCGATCGTCCTCGGCGTCGGCGGCGGCATCGCCGCCTACAAGGCGTGTGAGCTGCTGCGACTGTTCACCGAGTCGGGCCACCGGGTCCGTGTCGTGCCCACCGCTTCGGCGCTGAAGTTCGTCGGGGCACCGACCTGGGCGGCGCTCTCCGGTCAACCGGTCGCCGACGACGTCTGGTCCGACGTGCACGAGGTGCCGCACGTCCGCCTCGGCCAGCAGGCCGACCTGGTGGTGGTCGCGCCGACCACCACCGACCTGCTCGCCAAGGCCGCCCACGGGCTCGCCGACGACCTGCTGACCAACACGCTGCTGACCGCCCGCTGTCCGGTGGTGCTGGCCCCGGCCATGCACACCGAGATGTGGGAGCACCCGGCCACCGTCGCCAACGTCGCCACGCTGCGGTCCCGGGGCGTCCGGGTCATCGAGCCGGCCGTCGGGCGGCTCACCGGCGCCGACTCCGGCAAGGGCCGACTGCCCGACCCGGCGGAGATCTTCGCGGTCGCCCGCCAGGTCCTCGCCCGGGGCGTGTCCGCCCCCGCCGACCTGACCGGCCGCCGGCTGGTGGTCACCGCCGGCGGCACCCGCGAGCCGCTGGACCCGGTCCGCTTCCTCGGCAACCGCTCCTCCGGCAAGCAGGGCTACGCCTTCGCCCGGTCGGCGGTCGCCCGGGGCGCGCGGGTCACGCTGATCACGGCCAACGTCTCCCTCGCCGACCCCGCCGGGGTCGACCTGGTCCGGGTGGGCACGACCGCCGAGCTGCGCGAGGCGACCCTCAAGGCCGCCGTCGAGGCCGACGCGGTCGTGATGGCGGCGGCTCCGGCCGATTTCCGACCGGCGGCGTACGCGCCTGGCAAAATCAAGAAGTCGGACGACGGTGTGGCGCCCACCATCGAGCTCGTCACCAACCCGGACATCGCTGCGGAGCTGGGCCACCGCAAGCGACCGGAGCAGGTGCTCGTCGTGTTCGCCGCCGAGACCGGCGACGCGGAGGCCAACGGCCGGGCGAAACTCGCCCGGAAGCGGGCCGACCTGATCGTGGTCAACGAGGTCGGTCCGGACCGGGTCTTCGGCGCCGACACCAACACGGTGACGGTCATCGGCGCGGACGGCTCGGTGAGCCGTCTGCCGGAGCAGGCCAAGGAGGCCGTTGCCGACACCGTGTGGGACCTCGTCGTGGCGCGGCTGGCCAACCGCTCCTGACGGGTGGAACAGCGCGCGACCGACCCCGACACCGGCCGCAGCGGTGACTAGACTGCCGCGGAACGACCTCACACGCTTAGGAGTGCCGTGACACGCCGCCTCTTCACGTCCGAATCGGTCACGGAAGGCCACCCGGACAAGATCGCCGACCAGATCAGCGACGGCATCCTCGACGCGCTGCTCGCCGAGGATCCGCACAGCCGGGTCGCGGTCGAGACCATGATCACCACCGGCCAGGTACACATCGCCGGTGAGGTCACCACGAAGGCGTACGCCGACATCCCCGCCATCGTCCGGCGCACCATCCTCGACATCGGCTACGACTCGTCGAAGAAGGGTTTCGACGGCGCGTCCTGCGGGGTCAGCGTCTCCATCGGCGCGCAGTCCGAGGACATCGCGCAGGGCGTGGACAACGCCTTCGAGCTGCGCACCGGCGCGTCGGAGAGCGCGCTGGACGCGCAGGGCGCCGGTGACCAGGGCATGATGTTCGGCTTCGCCTGCTCGGAGACTCCGGAGCTGATGCCGCTGCCGATCGCGCTCGCCCACCGGCTGGCCCGCCGCCTCGCCGCGGTGCGCAAAGACGGCACCATCCCGTACCTGCGTCCGGACGGCAAGACCCAGGTCACCATCGAGTACGAGGGGCTGCGCCCGGTCCGCCTCAACACCGTTGTGGTCTCCAGCCAGCACGCCGCGGACATCTCGCTGGAGTCGCTGCTCACCCCGGACGTGCGCGACTCCGTCATCGCTCCCGAGCTGGAGAGCCTCGGCCTGGACACCGACGGCTACCGGCTGCTGGTCAACCCGACCGGCCGGTTCGAGATCGGCGGCCCGATGGGTGACGCGGGCCTGACCGGTCGCAAGATCATCGTCGACACCTACGGCGGGTACGCCCGCCACGGTGGCGGCGCGTTCTCCGGCAAGGACCCGTCCAAGGTGGACCGCTCGGCCGCGTACGCGATGCGCTGGGTGGCCAAGAACGTGGTCGCCGCCGGCCTGGCCGAGCGGTGCGAGGCGCAGGTCGCCTACGCCATCGGCAAGGCGCACCCGGTGAGCCTGTTCATCGAGACGTTCGGCACCGAGACCGTGCCGGTGGCCTCGATCGAGAAGGCCGTCTCCGAGGTGTTCGACCTGCGCCCGGCCGCGATCATCCGGGACCTCAACCTGCTCCGCCCGATCTACCAGCAGACCGCCGCGTACGGCCACTTCGGCCGGGAGCTGCCGGACCTGGCGTGGGAGAGCACCGACCGGGCCGCCGACCTCAAGTCGGCCGCGGGAGCCTGACCGCCACCAGGCGTAGCGACCGGCGACCCGCGGATGGGTCGCCGGTCGCGCGCGTCTGCGTGGATGTCCCGCTGGCGCACCTGGACCGCCCGTTCGACTACCTGGTGCCCGCCGAGCTGGACGACGTGGCGGTGCCCGGCACCCGGGTGAAGGTGCGCTTCGCCGGGCAGCTCGTCGACGGGTGGTTGCTGTCGCGCGCCGACGACTCCGGGCACACCGGCCGGCTCGCCTACCTGGAGAAGGTCGTCTCGCCCGAGCCGGTGCTGGCGCCCGAGATCGCCCGGCTGGCCCGGGCGGTCGCCGACCGGTACGCGGGCAACCTCGCCGACGTGCTCCGCCTCGCCGTGCCACCCCGGCACGCCAGGGTCGAGAAGGAACCCCACACCACAGGCGCGTCCGTCCCACCGGACGCCGCCGCCCTCGACGGTGCCACAGGCGACCCGGCGACCGCTGAAGCGTCCACCGCCCCCGGCTCCGTCGAGTCGGTGCCCGCCGTCGGGCCGGTGCCGGCCGTCGGGCCGGTGCCCGCCGTCGGGCCGGTCGCCGTCGGGCCGGTGCCGGCCGTCGGGTCGGTGTCCGCCGTCGAGCCGGTCGCCGTCGGGTCGGTGTCCGCCGTCGAGCCGGTCGCCGTCGGGCCGGTGTCCGCCGTCGAGCCGGTCGACCCGCGCGGCTGGCGGGACTACCCGACCGGTCCGGCGCTGCTGCGGGCGCTCACCGACGGCCGGGCGCCCCGCGCGGTCTGGTCCGCGCTGCCCGGGGAGGACTGGGCCGCCCGCTACGCCGACGCGGTGGCCGCCACCGTCGCAGGTGGGCGCGGCGCCGTGGTCGTGGTGGCCGACGCCCGCGACCTCGACCGTCTCGACGCCGCGCTGACCGGCGTGCTGGGTCCGGGGCGGCACGTCACCCTCTCCGCCGCCCTCGGGCCGGCCCGGCGCTACCGGGCGTTCCTCGCCGCCCGGCGCGGGCAGGTGCCGGTGGTCATCGGTACCCGCGCCGCCATGTTCGCCCCGGTCGACCGACTCGGCCTCGTCGCCGTCTGGGACGACGGGGACGACCTGCACTCCGAGCCCCGGTCGCCCTATCCGCACGCCCGTGACGTGCTGCTCACCCGGGCGCAGCTCGCCGAGGCCGGCGCGCTGGTCGGCGGGTACGCCCGGACGGCCGAGGCGCAGCTACTGCTGGAGACCGGCTGGGCCCGGGAGGTGGTCGCGGACCGGGCGACGGTACGGGCCCGGATACCTGCCATCGCGCCGACCGGTGACGACCCGCAGCTCGCCCGTGATCCCGGTGCGGCCACCGCCCGGCTGCCCAGCCTGGCCTGGACGGCTGCCCGCGACGCCCTGCGGGCGGATCTGCCGGTGCTCGTGCAGGTGCCCCGCCGGGGCTACCTGCCCTCGGTCTCCTGCGCCGACTGCCGTACCCCGGCCCGCTGCGCGCACTGCGCGGGCCCGCTCGCGCTGCCGTCGGCCGGCGGCACCCCCGCCTGCCGGTGGTGCGCCCGGGTCGCCGCCGCGTACGCCTGTCCGGAGTGCGGCGGGCGGCGGCTGCGGGCCGCGGTGACCGGTGCCCGGCGTACCGCCGAGGAGCTGGGCCGGGCCTTTCCCGACGTGCCGGTGCGGACCTCGGGACGGGAGGAGGTGCTGACCGACGTGCCCGGCGGGGCCGCCCTGGTCGTCGCGACCCCCGGCGCCGAGCCGGCCGCCGAGGGCGGCTACGGCGCGGTGCTGCTGCTCGACTCGTGGGCCCTGCTGACCCGGGCCGACCTGCGGGCCGGTGAGGAGGCGCTGCGCCGGTGGCTGGCGGCCGCGGCCCTGGCCCGCCCGGCGCCGGCCGGCCGCGTGGTGGTGGTCGCCGACGGCGCGCTCGCCCCGGTGCAAGCGCTGCTGCGCTGGGACGCCGCCTGGTTCGCCGGCCGGGAGCTGGCCGAGCGCCGCGAGCTGGGCTTCCCGCCGGCGGTACGGATGGCGAGCGTCACCGGTCCGGCCGAGGCGGTCGCCGACCTGCTCGCCGCGGCCCGGCTGCCCGGCGATGCCGAGGTGCTCGGGCCGGTGCCGGCCGACGAGGGGCGGGAGCGGATGCTGGTCCGGGTGCCCCGGGCGCGGGCCGCCGCGCTCGCCGAGGCCCTGCACTCGGCCGCCGGGGTGCGTGCCGCCCGCAAGGCCGCCGACCCGGTTCGTCTCCAGGTCGATCCGCTGAGCCTGTTCTGACCGTTTTCCGGGTTGTGGAACCCGGCCTGGCGCCCAGTGCCCGCACACCGCGTCCGGCAAGGCGCTGGTGTCGAGGTGGTAGCATCGCCCGTCATGCTCGGGCGTACGACGGCCCCAGGTCACGGCACCGCCGGAACGGGCGGGCCGGGAACGCGTCGGTCGGACGCGATGTCGATGATGTCAGGAAGCCGGTTATCAGGGGTGGGCCAGTCGTGACCGTTCGACAATCGATCGTCTTCAACGGCGACCTCGGCAGCGGCAAGAGCACCGTGTCGGTGGAGATCGCCAAGCGGCTCGGGATGCGCCGGGTCAGCGTGGGTGACCTCTACCGGGAGATGGCGCAGCAGCGGCAGATGACGGCCCTGCAGCTCAATCTGCACGCCGAGCTGGACCAGGCCGTCGACGGTTACGTCGACCAGCTCCAGCGCGACATCGCCGCCTCCGGCGAGCATCTGATCATGGACTCGCGGCTGGCCTGGCACTTCTTCACCCACGCGCTCAAAGTGCACATGATCACCGAGCCGGGTGAGGCGGCCCGCCGGGTGCTGGCCCGCCCGTCCGGGCCGGCGGAGAGCTACGCCTCGCTCCAGGAGGCCAAGGCCAAGCTCCGCGAGCGCAGCGAGAGCGAGCGCAGCCGGTTCATCGTCCGCTACGGGGTGGACAAGGCGCGGTTGCGCAACTATGACCTGATCTGCGACACGACCCGGGCCTCCGCCGGCGAGGTCGTCGAGCACATCATCGCCGCGTACGAGGGCACGCTCGGCGCGGACGTGCTGCGCGACGGCCCGCCGCTGCTGCTGCTCGACCCGGCGCGGGTCTACCCGACCGAGGACATCGCGACACTGCGCGGGCTGTGGGACAGCGAGTTCGTCGGCGACGTGGCCGAGGCCGGCGACGAGTCCCTCGAACCGTTGAAGATCGGCTTCACAGGTGAGTACTTCTTCGTCGTCGACGGTCACCGCCGGCTCAGCGCCGCCCTGCAGAATGGTTTCTCCCTGGTCCCCGCCCAGCTTGTCGCCGAGGTCGACGAGCCGGTGGTGGGCGGCATGAGCGCCGTGGACTACTTCGCCGCGCAGGTGCGCCCCGGCCTGGTCTACGACTGGGAGGCGGCCCACAAGATCCAGCTGCCGCTGCCCGAGCCGGCGCTGCTCGGCGGCGACGCCGTGCTCGCCGCGGACCGGGGCGTCGGCGCCTGAGTCGAGCGCGGCGCCAGATTGGCGTCCGAGCCCAGCGCGGCGCCGGACCGGCGCGCGGGATGCGCGCCGGCCCGGCCGTCGGATCGAATGACGGAACGCCCCGAGGCGTCAGCCCAGGACCACGCCCGAGGCGCCGACCCCGGCCATGCCGGAGAAGATGTCCTCGTAGTAGATCCGCCAGGCGCACACCCGTCCGGTGGGGACGTAGCCGGTACACGCCGTCGCGGTGTTGGTGTCGTCGATTGCCGTGTTCGTGCCTGTCGCCCAGACCTGGAGGGTGTTCGCCGCGTTCACGATCTCCACCGGGCCGCCGCTGTCACCCTGGCCGATGGCGTTGGTGTGGGTGGTGTTCTCGGCCTGGACCTGACCGCAGACCGTGCCGAAGTTCCGCACGTTGATGCACAGGTTGCGGGCCTTCACCTGGATCGAGCACCGGGTGCCGGAGTAGGCGCCGGAGGTGCACACCCAGTTGCCGACCTGGCTGGCCTGTGCGCCGATCACCTGGTTGCTGAACTCGCTGACCACCGCGCCGGCCGCGTCGGTGCTGTTGTTGAAGACCCGGCCTCCGGCGCTGCCCGCGATGAGCAGGGTGTCGCTGCTGACGTTGCGGGTTCCGACGATGCCGATCGTCTGCCCGGTCGGGTCGGTGGCGAGGACGTTGAGGTTGGCGCAGTGCGCGGCGGAGAGCACCCGCGACACCCCGCCCTGGAAGACACCGAAGCCGGTCGAGCAGCCACCGCCGTTGGCGGTGTTCCGCCACGCGGCGCCACCCCACCACGGCGGCGAGTCGTCCCACCTGGTGGCGGGCGCGGCGGCGACACCTGTCTGCACTGTCACCGGCACGCCGGCGAGGGCCGTCGCGCCGAGCAGTCCGCTCTGCGTACCGACGAGCAGGCCGGCGCCGTCGGCGCGCGGACCCACCGTGGTGATCTTGTCGCCGGCTGTGGCGCGCAGCCGGTCGGCCGCGACCATCAGCTCCCGCTGCGAGTACGCGGCCGGCAGCACAGTCGTCGCGACGGTGGCCCGGGCGTTGGCCACCAGGTGCGCCGGCGGCTCGCCCTTCCAGTAGACCTGGAGGTGGCGGGTGGTGGGATCGGCGACGACACCGGCGAAGCCGGAGTTCGCGCTGCGCTGCGCCGCGTTCGTGATCTGGGCGGCGGCGGTGTTCATCCGCTGCTGCAACCGGAGCAGCTCGGACCAGGAGGCGAAGCCGCCGGGCACCGGCGCGCTGTCGACGAACGATCCGGCGGTGGTGGCCTTGCCTCCCGGCGCGGCGGTGGCCGGTGCGGCGCTCACGCCCGCGACGAGCAGCGTGAGGCCGCACGCGGTGACGGCGATGCGACGCAGCATCGCCGCGGACCGTCGGGCGGTCGGGTGTGGACGGATCATCTGGTACCCCTTCCCCAGGGTTTCGTGGCGCGGGCCGGGCCCGCACCGAGACGGTGGCACGAGACGTCGGTTCGGCACGGCGATCCTGGACGGGACTGGACACCGTCGGACACCACCGGACGGGGGAAAGGTCTGATGTGGAACTGTCAGACATCGGCCGCCTCCTATCTAGCCGTGTGTGACCGCAACTAGCCTGCCCGTGTCGGGACCCGGGTCGCCCGGGTGACCGGTAGGGGGTGGGGGCCGCATGTCCGACCAACGGGTACCGTCCGGGGTTCGTCGAGCACCGCAGGGGTCGCCAGCGGAGTTCGACGTGGCCCGCGGCGGTGTCGAGGCGCAGACCCTGCAGGAGCTGGCCGGCCTGCTGCGCCAGCTGCGCCGCCGTGAAGCCCGGCAGCAGGGCGAGACCCGGTTGACGTACCGGCAGTTGGCGGCGAAGACCGGCTGGTCACGCGGCATCATCGGGGAGTACTTCGCCGGCAACATCCTGCCGCCGCCGGAGCGGTTCGACGCGCTCATCCGACTGCTCGGGGCGACCCCCGCCGAGCAGGGGGTGCTGGCCACCGCGCGGGACCGGATCGAGGAGCGACGTCGACGCCCGACCCGGGACCACGCGGCCACCGGCCGGACGGGCACCGGGGCCGTACGGGCCAGGAGCGGCGGCGCTCGGACCGCCACGGCCCCGACCCGCTTCCCCGTGCCCCGCCAACTGCCCCCGGCGTTACCCGGATTCGTCGGACGAGCCGCCCAGCTCGCCCAGCTCGATGCCGCCTGTGCCAGCCCGGACACCTCCGGCGACGGCGGCCGGGCGTCGGCCACGGTCGTGACGCTGTCCGGCACGGCCGGGGTGGGCAAGACGACGCTTGCGGTGCACTGGGCGCACCGCGTCGCCGACCGCTTCCCGGACGGCCAGCTCTACGTCGACCTGCGCGGATTCGACTCCACCGGAACTGTGGTGACAGCCGTGGAGGCGGTCCGGGGCTTCCTGGAGGCACTGGAGGTGTCACCCGAACGGATCCCCACCCACCTGCCCGCTCAGGTGGGTCTCTATCGCAGCCTGCTCGCCGGTCGCCGGATGCTTGTGCTGCTGGACAACGCCCGCGACGCCGACCAGGTCCGGCCGCTGCTGGCCGGCAGCCCGACCTGCCTGGTCCTGGTCACCAGCCGTAACCGGCTTACCGGTCTGGTCGCCGCCGAGGGCGCCCGGCCGGTAGGCGTGGACCTGCTCAGCGCCGCCGAGGCGTGGCAGTTGTTGGCCCGGCGGCTCGGCGCCGACCGGCTGGCGGTCGAGCCGCAGGCCGTGGACGAGATGATCGAGCGGTGCGCGCGGTTGCCGCTGGCCCTGGCGGTGCTCGCCGCGAGGAGCGCGGCGAATCCCGCGTTCCCCCTGGCCACCCTGGCCGCCGAGCTGCGCGGGGCACCGCGCCCGCTGGACTCGTTCGACGCCGGGGACGCCGGCACCGACGTGCAGGCCGTCTTCTCCTGGTCGTACCGGAGCCTCACGCCCGCGGCGGCACGGCTGTTCCGGCTGTTCGGCTGCCACCCCGGCCCGGACATCGGGGTCGCCGCGGCGGCCAGCCTGGCCGGGCTGCCCCGGGAGCAGGTGCCCCGACTGTTGGCGGAGCTGGCCCACGCGCACCTCGTCACCGAGCACGCCCCCGGCCGGTTCGGCGCCCACGACCTGCTCCGGGCGTACGCCGCCGAGCAGGCCGAACGACTCGATCCGGCGGAGGCCCGGCGGGCGGCGATCCGGCGTGGGCTGGACCACTACCTGCACACCGCGCACGCGGCCGCGCTGCTGCTGCAGCCGGGCCGGGATCCGGTCACCCTGGCGGCGGCCCCACCGGATGTGGCGCCCGAGGAGATCACCGACCACGCGCAGGCGCTCGCCTGGTTCACAGTCGAGTACCCGGTGCTGCTGGCGGCCGTCGCGCACGCGAAACGTGCCGGGTTCGACGGCCACGCCTGGCAGCTCGCGTGGACGCTCGTGGACTTCCTGCAACGCCGGGGACGGTGGCCGGACCTGGCCGTCGCCCAGCGGACCGCCCTGGCCGGGGCGCGGCGGGCGGGGGACCGGCTCGGGCAGGCGAACGCCCACCGCGACCTCGCCCGGGTGCTGTCCCGGCTGGGGCGGGTGGACGAGGCGGCGAGCAACTACCGGCAGGCCCTGGCGCTCTTCGGGGCGCTGGGCGACCACACCGGGCAGGCGCGTACCCACCGGGCGTTCGGCGCGATGCTCGACGGTCTCGGCCGGTACGCCGAGGCGCTGGACCACGTGCGGCGGGCTCTCGCGCTGTACCGGGACGCCTGTCATCTGGCCGGGGAGGCCAGCGCCCGCAACGCGGTGGGTTGGGCGCACGCGCAGCTCGGCCAGTACCGCCCGGCGCTCGACCACTGCGAGCAGGCGTTGGCGCTGCTGCGTCGGACCGGTGACCGGCACGGTGAGGCGAACACCTGGGACAGCCTCGGCTTCATCCACGCGCGGCTGGGCGACCACCGGGAGGCGATCCGCTGCTACGGGCGGGCGCTGCGGCTGTACCGGCGAATCAGCGACCGCTACGACGAGGCGGACACCCTCTCCCGGCTCGGCGAGAGCCGGCTCGCGGCGGGGGACCCGGCCGGCGCGGCGCGTACCTGGCGACGCGCCCTGGGCATCCTCGACGACCTCGGTCACCCCGACGGCGAGCGGGTCCGCGCCCTGCTGGCCGGCGCGGCGGCCACCCGGGGCCGAGCCGGGTGACGCTGGGCACACCGGCGGTGGCCGATCGAGGTACGCCGCCGGGGCGCTCCGCGGCACTCCGTAGACTGGTACGGCACCGCTCGCCCGCCCGATGAAGGAGCCGTCCCGCGTGACCGTCCAGCCCATCCGTCTTTTTGGGGATCCGGTGCTGCGCACGCCGGCCGATCCGGTGGTCGACTTCGACGTCGAGCTGCGTAGGCTCATCGCCGATCTCACGGACACGATGCGGGGGCAGAACGGCGCCGGCCTGGCCGCGCCGCAGCTCGGTGTGAGCCTGCGGGTGTTCGCCTTCGACGTCGACGACGTGCTCGGGCACCTGGTCAACCCGGTGCTGGAGTTCCCCGACGAGGAGGAGCAGGACGGCCCCGAGGGCTGTCTGTCCATCCCCGGGCTCTATTTCGACACGAAGCGCCGGCAGAACGTCATCGCCAAGGGCTTCAACGGCTACGGCGACCCGCTGCAGATCGTCGGCACCGGGCTGATGGCCCGCTGCGTGCAGCACGAGACCGACCACCTCGACGGTGTGCTCTTCCTCGACCGGCTCGACGCCGCCGGCCGCAAGGAGGCCATGAAGGCAATCCGCCAGGCCGAGTGGTACGACGCGGCCGCGCCGCCGGTGGTCAAGGTCAACCCGCACGCCGGCGGCAGCCCCTTCGGCCTGGGTCGGTGACCCGGATGCGTGTGATCTTCGCCGGTACGCCTGCGGTGGCCGTGCCCGCCCTGGCCGCCGTCGCGGCCTCCCGGCACGAGCTGGTCGCCGTGGTCACCCGGCCCGACGCGCCCGCCGGTCGGGGGCGCGGCCTGTCCCGCTCCCCGGTCGGCGCGTGGGCCGACGAGCACGGTGTGGAGGTGCTCACGCCCGCCCGCCCCCGCGACCCGGAGTTCCTCGACCGGCTGCGCGAGCTGTCCCCGGACTGCGTGCCGGTGGTCGCCTACGGCGCGCTGGTGCCGCCGTCGGCGCTGGAGATCCCCCGGTACGGCTGGATCAACCTGCACTTCTCGCTGCTGCCCGCGTGGCGGGGCGCCGCGCCCGTGCAGCACGCGGTGCTGCACGGCGACGAACTGACCGGCGCCAGCGTCTTCCACCTGGAGCAGGGCCTGGACACCGGCCCCGTGTTCGGCACCCTGACCGACGAGATCCGCCCCGGCGACACCTCCGGTGACCTGCTGGAGCGGCTCGCCGACTCCGGTGCCGGTCTGCTGGTGGCGGTGCTCGACGCCATCGCCGACGGCACCGCGCGGGCCGAGCCGCAGCCCGCCGACGGGGTGTCGCTGGCGCCGAAGCTGACAGTTGAGGACGCCCGGGTGCGCTGGGCCGACCCGGCCTTCGCCGTGGACCGGCGGATCCGGGCCTGCACCCCGGCCCCCGGCGCGTGGACGACCTTCCGGGACGAGCGGGTGAAGCTCGGCGCTGTCGCGCCGGTGCCCGACGGCCCGGACCTGAAACCGGGGGAGCTGCTGGTGGAGAAGACGCGGGTGCTGGCCGGCACGGCCACCGTGCCGGTGCGTCTCGGCGAGGTCCGCGCCGCGGGCAAGCGCGCCATGACGGCCACCGACTGGGCGCGCGGCGTCCGCGTCGGCGCCGGCGAGGGCCTCGCGTGACGGCCCCGGAGGGGACGCGTCCGTTCCGCGGTGGTTCGTCCGCCGGCCGTGGCGGCGACCGCCGGCCGACCCGGCCGCCACTGGACCGGCCACGACGTGCGGCGTACGAGGCGGTGGCCGCCGTGCACCGCGACGACGCCTTCGCCAACCTGGTGCTGCCCCTCATCCTGCGCGAGGAGGGGCTGTACGGCCGCGACGCCGCCTTCGCCACCGAACTGACCTACGGCACGCTGCGCCACCTCGGCACGCTCGACGCGATCCTCAGCGACGCGGCCGGGCGGGACGTGGCCCGCATCGACCCACCGGCGCGCGACGCGCTGCGGATCGGGGCGTACCAGCTGCTGCACACCCGGGTGCCCCCGCACGCTGCCGTGTCGTCGACTGTGGACCTGGTCCGCTCGGTCGCGCCGGGCGCCGCCGGGTTCGCCAACGCGGTGCTGCGCGAGGTGTCCACCCGCGACATCGACGGTTGGGTGGCCAAGCTCGCCCCGCCGATGGAGACCGACCCGGTCGGGCACCTGGCGCTGGCGTACAGCCACCCGCAGTGGATCGTGCGGGCCTTCTCCGAGGCGCTCGACGGCGACCTGGGCGAGACCGCCCGGCTCCTGATCGAGGACAACGAGCGGCCGCCGGTGCACCTGTGCGCCCGTCCCGGCCTGATCGACCCGATCGAGCTGGCCGACCAGGTGGGCGGCGCACCCGGCGCCTTCTCGCCGTACGCCGTCTATCTGCCCGGCGGCGCGCCTGGTGACGTGCCGGCGGTGGTCGACGGTCGTGCCCACGTCCAGGACGAGGGCTCCCAACTCGTGGCCGCCGCGCTCGCCGACGCGCCGCTGGACGGCCCGGACGGGCGCTGGCTGGACCTGTGCGCCGGCCCGGGCGGCAAGGCCGGTCTGCTCGGCGCGCTGGCCGCGCAGCGCGGCGCCCGCCTGACCGCCGTGGAGGTTGCCGAGCACCGGGCCCGGCTGGTGTCCCAGGCGACCCGGGGCCTGCCGGTGGCCGTGCTGGCCATGGATGGTCGCGAGGTCGGCGCGGACCCGAAGCTGCCGGAGGGCCACTTCGACCGGGTGCTTGTGGACGCCCCGTGCACCGGGCTGGGCTCGCTGCGTCGCCGGCCCGAGTCGCGCTGGCGTCGTCAGCCCTCCGACCTGCCGCCGCTGACCCGGCTGCAGCGGGAGCTGCTGGGCGCGGCGCTACGGGCGGTCCGGCCGGGCGGGCTGGTCGCCTACGTCACCTGCTCGCCGCACACCGTGGAGACGCACGTGACGGTCACCGAGGCGGCCCGCCGCAGCGGCGTGTCGGTGGACTTCGTCGACGCCCGACCGCTGCTGCCGGCCGGCATGCCCGGCCTGGGCGACGGTCCCACCGTGCAGCTCTGGCCGCACCGCCACGGCACCGACGCGATGTTCCTCGCCGTCCTGCGCAAGGGCTGACAGCCGTCCCGCGCAGGGGCTGAACGTGACACCGCACCCGGCCGGGTCGGCCGGGTGCGGTGGTGTCGGCCGAGGTCAGGTGACCGGGAGGCCCTTGCTGCCGGCGTTGCGCAGCGAGCGGGTCAGGTTCCGGTCGCTGATCCACAGGAAGCACTGCACGCCGCGGTTGCCGTTGCGCCACTCCTGCTCGTACGGCTGGT
The DNA here is from genome assembly GCF_026342015.1 of Micromonospora lupini. Lineage (NCBI taxonomy): Bacteria > Bacillati > Actinomycetota > Actinomycetes > Micromonosporales > Micromonosporaceae > Micromonospora > Micromonospora lupini. The sequence continues at coordinate 50,598 of NZ_JAPENL010000003.1, read as the reverse complement.
AGTAGATCGTTCCGGCGCGGAAGTCGAGCTGGGAGTTGTCCGGCACCTTGGCGTATTTGGCGGTCACCGACTGGCACGCCCGGTGGGTGCGCTTGCTGGTGCGTTCGAACTCCGCGTAGCTGATGTCCGGCGCCTGCCAGATCCCCACGAACTCGGCGTGGTGCTTGGCGGTGCAGGACACCGCCACCATCTCCTCGATCTTGTCCTTGACCAGCTTGGGGTTGAAGCAGCGGTACGCCAGCGGCGACGCGCCGGTCAGCGCGCCCCGCAGGCTGCCGGTGCGCAGGTCGACGGCGGTGTCGTCGATGCTGGCGATCTCGGTGATGTCACAGCGGTACCAGCGGGCCCCGCCGGCCCAGGCGGGCCCCGACGGCAGCACGACCGTCAGCCCGAGGCGCCCGGAGCGCCAGTCGGCGCCGATCGCCTTGTTGACCTCCGTCTGGCAGCCGGCCTGCGCGGCCCGCATGCCCTCCGAACCGGCCGGCGGGGGCGTGCCACGCTCCGCGCCGGGGCCGGTGAGCGTGCCGACGTGGATGGTCTCCACGCGGTGCGACTCGCGGCACTCCATGGGGTTGTAGCCACTAAGGAAGCCGACCTGCTGGGAGGAGTGGTGGCAGACGCCGGCGGTGGGGACGAACTGTTGCGCCGCCACGGGCGTCGGCCAGTCGTCGGTGAGGTCACTGTCGACTCCGGCGGGTGCGCCACAGCCGGTGAGCGCCAGGGCCACCGCCGCGCCCCCGGCAATCGCCGTCAACCACCGTCGCATCTTCAACCTCCCGCCGCCGGTGACCTCCGGTCGGCCCCCAGCCGGCCGGTAGCGCCACGGCGCAGCAGCATACGGCACCGTGGCTCAGATGGCGGGCAGTCCCTCGGGGCCGGCGCCGCGCATCGAACGGGTGAGTTTGCGGTCGTCGCTCCACAGGAAACAGCGCACCCCACGGTCGCCCTCCTCCCATTCCCGCTGCGACGGGGGGTAGTAGATGGACCCGGCCCGGTACGGCAGGTCGCTGTTGTTCGGCACGGCCGCGTACGCGGCGATCAAGGTCATGCAGCGCCGGTGCGCCTGCTCGCCCGCGCGGGTGAACTCGCCCCAGCTCATGTCCCGTTCGGAGTAGACGCCGACGAACTCGGCGCGGTGCGGCTCGGTGCAGAGCACCGGGGCCATGTAGTTGAGGTTGTCGCCGATCAGCTTGGGGTCGAAGCAGCCGTGGGTCAGCGGGGTGTCGCCGATCAACGCGCCGCGCAGGCTGCCGACGCGGTTCACCGGCCGGGTGTTGTCGATGCTGTCGGTCTCGCTGAGGTCGCAGCGGAACCAGCGCGCGCCGCCGGTCCAGGCCGGGCCGCTGGGCAGCGAGAGCGTCAGGGTGAGCCGGGCCGTGTGCCAGTCGCCGCCGAGCACCTCCCGGGCCCTCTGGTCGCACTCGGAGCGGGCCGCGCGCAGAGCGGCCGAGCCCGGGCCCGGTCGGGTGCCGGCCCGCGCGGCCGTGCCGGTGAACGTGCCGACGTGGATCGCCTCGGCGAGGTGGCTGCGGGCGCAGTCGACAGTCTCGTACGTACTGGCCTGCACGACCGAGGTGATCCGGGGCAGGCAGGTGTCGGTGGCGGGAGTGAATGGTCTAGGAACCCGCAGTGCCGGCCAGTCGTCGGTGAGGTCGCCGTCCGCGCCTCGGGCCGGCGCGCAGCCGGCCAGCAGCATCGTCGTGATGCCGACCAGCGCCAGCGCTGGAAGCCACCGTCGCATCGTCCGCCCTCCCGGGAGCTGGCGACCGGTCACCGCGCCCCGCGGCGCGACCCCGGCGGGCGTGCAGCCTACGGCACCGTCCCGCTTGGAGTGTCGTCGCGTTTGGGTCGATCGGCCAGCCACTGATGTCTGTTCGTCCGGAATCGGGGGCCCGGACCGGCTTATTCTGCACTACTGGTCACTGCTGGATCACAGCGCGTCGGAGTTGGTGCCGTGCTGCGGGCGGCGGGTGGCCACGTTCGTACACTGGCCCCGTGACCGTACCGCCGCCGATCGTCGCGCCGAGCATCCTGGCCGCCGATTTCGCCCGCCTCGCCGAAGAGGTCCGTGCCGTCGAGGACGCCGCGGACTGGTTGCACGTGGACGTGATGGACAACCATTTCGTGCCCAACCTGACAATTGGCCTGCCCGTGGTGCAGAGCCTGCGCGCCGCCACCACGATGCCGTTCGACGTGCACCTGATGATCTCCGACCCGCGCCGGTGGGCCCCCGGGTACGCCGACGCCGGGGCGTACAACGTCACGTTCCACGCCGAGGCGGCCGACGACCCGGTGGCGCTCGCGAAGGACCTGCGCTCGGCCGGCGCGAAGGCCGGGCTGGCCATCGACCGGGACACGCCGATCGAGCCGTACCTGGAGCTGCTGCCCAGCTTCGACACCCTGCTGATCATGACGATCAAGGCGGGCTTCGGCGGGCAGCGGTTCATCCCGCAGATGCTGGACAAGGTCCGCGCCGCCCGCCGGCACGTCGACGCCGGCCACCTGGAGCTGCGCATCGAGGTGGACGGCGGGATCGCCGCCGACACCATCGAGCAGGCGGCCGCCGCCGGGGCCGACGCGTTCGTGGCCGGGACGGCCGTCTACGGCGCCGCCGACCCGGCGGAGGCCGTCCGGCACCTGCGGGCGCTGGCGGAGCGCGCGGCGCCCGGGGCCTGAGGTGGAGCCCGAGGGCGACCGCAAGGACATCATCCTCGTCGTCGACGACGACGAGGACATCGCCCGCTTCGTCGAGTTCAACCTGCGGCTGCACGGCTTCGAGGTGATTCACGCCAGCGACGGTCAGGAGGCCCTGGAGGTCATCGAGCGGCAGCGGCCCGACCTGGCGGTGGTCGACCTCATGATGCCCCGCGTCGACGGTCTGGAGCTGACCCGACGGCTGCGCGCCGATCCGATGACCTCCGCCCTGCCGGTGATCATGTTGACGGCGAAGGGAATGACCGTGGACAAGGTCCACGGGCTCAGCGCCGGCGCGGACGACTACCTGGTCAAGCCGTTCGACACCGCCGAGCTGGTGGCCCGGGTGTCCTCGACGCTGCGGCGCAACAAGGAGTTCCGGGAGGTCTCCCCGCTGACCGGGTTGCCCGGCAACAGCCGGATCCGTCGGGAGATCAGCGACCGGGTCCGGCACGGGGTGGACTACGCGGTCGGCTACATCGACATCGACCGGTTCAAGAGCGTCAACGACCGGTACGGCTTCGTCCGGGGCGACGACTTCATCTCCGCGCTGGCCCGCAGCCTGCACCGGGCGGTGGTGGCGGTGGGTCTGCCGCCGGCCTTCCTCGGTCACGTCGGCGGCGACGACTTCGTCATCGTCTGCGCGCCGGACCAGGTCCGCCAGCTGACCTCCCGGGCGGTTGTCGACTTCGAGAAGGCCGCCGACACGCTCTACGACCCGACCGACCGCGAGCGCGGGTTCGTCGAGTTGAAGGACCGGCGCGGCACCATCCGCCGAGCGGCCCTGGTCACGCTGTCCATCGGCGTCTCCCTCTCCGACGCCGGCAAGCGGTTCACCGACCCTCTCGAGGCCATCGCCGTCGCCTCCGAGATGAAAACGGTCGCCAAGAGTCAACCGGGCTCGTACGTGGCGGTGGACCGGCGGCGCGGCGTCACCTGACGCGTGACCCCGCTGTGAAGTAGCTCGCCTCGGAGGTGTCGGAGCCCGCGAAGCGTGTAAGACTGCGAGGTACCCACCACGCGCTGGCGGGACTCGGTGAAATTCCGAACCGGCGGTGATCCACGGTCCAACCGTGGTCAGCCCGCGACCCGGACGGCTTCGGCCGGCCGGTGGACCTGGTGAAAATCCGGGGCCGACGGTTGGAGGCGGTTCGTCCGCCCCCAGACAGTCCGGATGGGAGACAGCGCGCGGGACGGACGGGTCTTGAGCCGGCCGCTGGCGTCAGCGTGCCGTGCCGCCCATCCGGGTCGGCTGTGCCGTACCCGGAATCCGCCGCCGCCTGCCCGCGGCCCATGCCGCCTCCCTGACCGCCGCGCGCGGACCGGCGAGTGAGAGGGCAGGAAAGGGCGATGGCCAGCGTCTCCGTCGAAGAGGCGATGCGGCGTGCGATCGAGCTGGCAGCGCGCGGGCTGGGCACCACAAGCCCCAACCCGGTGGTCGGGTGCGTGCTGCTGGACGCCGACGGCGAGGTCGTGGGGGAGGGTTTCCACGCGTACGCCGGCGGGCCGCACGCCGAGATCGTGGCGCTGGCCCAGGCCGGCCCGCGCGCCGAGGGCGGCACCGCAGTCGTCACTCTGGAACCCTGCGACCACACCGGCCGCACCGGCCCCTGCAGCACCGCGCTCGTCCAGGCCGGGGTGGCCCGCGTCGTCATCGCCGTGCCCGACCCGAACCCGGTCGCCTCCGGCGGCGCCGCCACGTTGCGCTCCGCCGGGGTCCAGGTGGATCTGGGGGTACGCGGCGACGAGGCCGAGGCCGGCAACGTCGCGTGGTTGACCTCGATGCGCCGGGGCTGGCCGTACGTCATCTGGAAGTACGCCGCCACAGTCGACGGCCGGTCCGCCGCGGCGGACGGCACCAGCATGTGGATCACCTCGGAGGCGGCCCGGATCGACGTGCACGCGCTGCGCGGCACCGTCGACGCGGTCGTCGCCGGGGTGGGCACCGTGCTCGCCGACGACCCCCGGTTGACCGCCCGCAACCTGCGCGACGGCAGCCTGGCCATCCGGCAGCCGCTGCGGGTGGTGGTGGACAGCTCGGGGCGTACCCCCGTCGACGCCCGGGTCCGCGACGGCGCCGCGCGGACGTGGATCGCGACCACGGCGGAGGTGGGCGCGGGCCCGGACGGTCGGGTCGACCTACCGGCGCTGCTCGCGGCGCTGCACCAGCGCGGGGTCCGTGCGGTGCTGCTGGAGGGCGGCCCCCGGCTGGCCGGCGCGTTCCTGGCCGCCGGCCTGGTCGACAAGATCGTCGGGTACGTCGCGCCCCGGCTGCTCGGCGCCGGACCCACAGCCCTCGTCGACGCGGGAGTGACGACCATCGCTGAGGCCATCGATCTGGAGTTCGTCGACGTTACGCAGGTCGGTCCGGATCTCCGGATCACCGCTTTGCCCCGCAAAAGGGAGGGCTGACATGTTCACCGGCATTGTCGAGGAGTTGGGGGAGATCGTCCGGGTAACGGCCACGGCGGGCGATTCGGCGCTTGTCGCCGTGCGCGGCCCGTTGGTCACCTCGGACGCCCGCCACGGTGATTCCATAGCCGTCAACGGCGTCTGCCTGACCGTGGTGGACGCGGCCGACGGCGTCTTCACCGCCGACGTCATGGGCGAGACCCTGCGCCGCTCCGCGCTTGGCGCGCTGCGCCCCGGCGACCCGGTCAACCTGGAGCGGGCCGCCGCGCTGGGCAGCCGCCTCGGCGGTCACCTGGTGCAGGGCCACGTCGACGGCGTCGGCGAACTCGTCGCCCGGGAACCGGCCGAGCAGTGGGAGACGGTGCGGTTCCGGCTGCCCGCCGCCCTGGCCCGGTACGTCGTGGAGAAGGGCTCGATCACCATCGACGGCGTGTCGCTGACCGTCGCCGAGGTGGGCGCGGACGAGTTCGCCGTCGGGCTGATCCCGACCACCCTGAAGCTGACCACGCTCGGCGCGAAGGGCGTCGGCGACCCGGTCAACCTGGAGGTCGACGTACTGGCCAAGTACGTCGAGCGGCTGCTCGGCGCCCGGCTGACCGACGACGCGTCGCAGGCGACGCCGAGCACGGGCGGGGTGGCCTGATGGGCCCCCTCGGCTGGCTGCTCGACGCCCAGGTGCAGGTGGCCGGCTCGCCGGTGCTGGCCCGGGAGATCGTCGGCAACGTGTTCGGGCTGGTCTCGGCGCTGCTCGGGCTGCGCCGCCTGGTCTGGGCGTGGCCGGTCGGCATGATCGGCAACGCGCTGCTGTTCACCGTCTTCCTCGGCGGGGTGTTCGCCACCCCGCAGGCCCACGACCTGTACGGACAGGCCGGCCGGCAGGTGTTCTTCTTCGCGGTGAGCGTCTACGGCTGGTGGCGGTGGCGACGCAACAGCCGCGTCGACGCGGGCCACGCCGCGGTGCTGCCGCGCTGGGCCACCGGCCGGGAACGGCTGATCCTGCTGTTGGCCGCCGTGGTCGGCACCGCCGCCGCGTACCCGGTGCTCAAGGCGCTGGGCTCCTGGGGCCCGCTGCCGGACGCCTGGATCCTCACCGGCAGTCTGCTGGCGACCTACGGCATGGCCCGCGGCTGGGTCGAGTTCTGGCTGGTGTGGATCGCGGTGGACGCGGTCGGCGTGCCGCTGCTGCTGCGTGGCGGGTTCTACCCGTCGGCGGCCATGTACCTGGTCTACGGCGCCTTCTGCGTCTGGGGCTTCGCCGCCTGGTGGCGCACCTCGCGTGCCACCCGCCCGGCCGCCGCACTCCCGCCCACCTACACGGAGGCCGTCGCATGAGCAGCTTCGGGGATATCGAGGAGGCGATCGCCGAGATCGCCGCCGGGCGGCCTGTCGTCGTGGTCGACGACGCCGATCGGGAGAACGAGGGCGACCTGATCTTCGCGGCCGAGCGGGCCACGCCGGAGCTGATGGCGTTCATGGTGCGTCACACCTCGGGGTACGTCTGCGTGGCGTTGACCGAGAGCGAGGCCGACCGGCTCGACCTCCCGCCGATGCACCACACCAACCAGGATCGGCGCGGCACCGCGTACACGGTGACCGTGGACGCCCGGGAGGGGATCAGCACAGGCATCTCGGCGGCCGACCGCGCGCACACCAGCCGGCTGCTCGCCGGGGCGGCGACCGACCCGACCGACCTGGCCCGGCCCGGGCACGTGGTGCCGCTGCGCGCCCGCGAGGGCGGGGTGCTGCGCCGGCCCGGGCACACCGAGGCGGGGATCGACCTGACCCGGCTCGCCGGTCTGCGTCCGGCCGGCGTGCTCTGCGAGCTGATCAACGACGACGGCACCATGATGCGGCTGCCGGACCTGGAGAAGTTCGCCGCCGAGCACGGCCTCACGCTGATCACCATCGCCGACCTGATCGCCTACCGGCGGCGTACCGAGAAGCAGGTCGAGCTGGTCGCCGACGCCCGGATGCCGACGCGGCACGGGGTGTTCCGGGCGCTCGGCTACCGCGCCGAGCACGACCCGGCCGAGCACGTCGCGATGGTGCTCGGCGACCTCGGCGACGGCCAGGACGTGCTGGTCCGGGTCCACTCCGAGTGCCTGACCGGGGACGTGTTCGGCTCGCTGCGCTGCGACTGCGGGCCGCAGTTGGACGCCGCGCTGGCCCGGGTCGCCCGCGAGGGGCGGGGCGTGGTGCTCTACGTCCGCGGCCACGAGGGACGCGGCATCGGCCTGCTGCACAAGCTGCAGGCGTACCAGTTGCAGGACCAGGGTCGGGACACCGTGGACGCCAACCTCGACCTGGGGCTGCCGGCCGACGCCCGCGACTACGGCACCGGCGCCCAGATCCTCTACGACCTGGGCGTGCGCTCGATGCGGCTGCTGACCAACAACCCGGCCAAGCGGGCCGGGCTGGAGGGCTACGGGCTCACCGTCACCGGCCGGGAGAGCCTGCCGGCCGGCGCGCACCCGGAGAACCTGCGCTACCTGCGCACCAAGCGGGACCGGATGGGTCACCTGCTGGACGAGTTGGACGAGGTGTCCGAGGCGCCGCTGGGGCGTCCGGTCGCCGACGACGAGATCGGAGCATGACGATGGCGGGTTTCGGCGAGCCGGGAGTCGAGGCGGTCGACGCCGCGGGGCTGACCGTCGGGGTGGTGGCCGCGCGTTGGCACGGCGACCTGACCGACCACATGTTGGAGCGCGCGGTCGCCGCCGCCGAGGCGTGCGGGGCGCGGTCCGTGGTGGCGCGCGTCGCCGGCTCCGTCGAGCTGCCTGTCGTCGCCCAGGCCCTCGCGCGCCGCTGCGACGTGGTGGTCGCGCTCGGCGTGGTGGTGCGTGGCTCAACCGCCCACTTCGACTACGTGTGCCGGTCGGTCACCGACGGGCTGACCCGGGTGGCGCTGGACGAGGGCAAGCCGGTGGCGCACGGTGTGCTCACCGTGGAGACCATCGAGCAGGCCCGGGACCGGGCCGGTCTGCCCGGCTCGGCGGAGGACAAGGGCTGGGCGGCGACAGTGGCGGCGCTCGACGCGGCGCTCGCCGTCCGGGCCGTGGCCGCCGGCAACGCGCAGCGGGTCGGCTTCGGCGGCTGACGCCGCCTCCGGCGCTGCTCGGCCTCGGTGTCGGCCGGCTTCGGGCCTGCTCGGCCCCGGAGCTGCCCGGCCTCGGGTCGGCTGGTCTGACAGCCGGCCGGCTTCACAGTCGGCCGGCCTCGATGATCCGGCGCAGGAACTGACGCGTCCGGGCCTGCGTCGGCTCGCCGAGCACCTGTTCCGGTGGGCCGCTCTCGACGACGCGCCCCGCGTCGAGGAAGCACACCTCGTCGGCCACCTCCCGGGCGAAACCCATCTCGTGGGTGGCCAGCACCATGGTCATCCCGTCGGCCTTCAGGTCCCGGATCATCGTCAGGACCTCGCCGACGAGCTCCGGGTCCAGGGCCGAGGTGACCTCGTCGAGCAGCATCAGCCGGGGCGAGTTCGCCAGTGCCCGGACGATCGCCACCCGCTGCTGCTGCCCGCCGGAGAGCCCGTCCGGAAAGGCGTGCGCCTTCGCGCCCAACCCCACCCGGTCGAGCAGGTCGCGGGCCTGCGCCTCGGCCTCGGCGCGGGCCCGTCGGTGCACCCGCCGGGGCGCGAGGGTGATGTTGTCCAGCACGTTCAGGTGCGGAAACAGGTTGTACGCCTGGAACACCATGCCGATCCGCCGGCGCACCCGGTCGGCGTCGACCCGGGGGTCGGAGATGTCCTCCCCGTCCAGCTCGATGGTGCCGTCGTCCACCTCCTCCAGCAGGTTCACGCACCGCAGCAGCGTGGACTTGCCCGATCCGGACGCGCCGATCAGGGCCACCACCCGATGCTCGTCGACAGTCAGGTCGAGCCGGTCCAGCACGACCTGGCCGGCGAACTCCTTGCGCAGACCCCGGCAGCGCAGCAGAGCCATGGTCAGCCTCCCGACTGGCGACGGGCCGAGCGCAGCGTCACCCAGTCGGTGACCGCGATCAGCGGGATCGCGAGCAGCACGAACAGCACCCCGGCCACCACGTACGGGGTGTAGTTGAACGACTGGGCGGTGGCGATCTGGGCGGCGCGGACCGCGTCGATCGGGCCGGCGAGCGACACCAGCCCGACGTCCTTCTGCAGGGCCACCACGTCGTTGAGCAGCGGCGGCGCCACCCGGCGGACGGCCTGCGGCAACACCACGTGCCGCATCGTCTGCCGGTAGGTAAGGCCCAGCGAGCGGCCCGCGGCGAGCTGGCTGGGGTGCACCGACTCGATACCGGCCCGGAACACCTCGGCCAGATAGCCGCCGTAGGTGAGCACCAGCGCGAGCCCGCCGAGCACCAGCACCGACGGCATGCCCTGCAGGCGCAGCCCCGGCACGCCGAGGGTGAGCAGATAGAGCACGATGATCAGCGGCAGGCCCCGGAAGGTGTACGTGTAGCCGGCGGCCAGCGCCCGCACCGGAAAGAAGACCGGGCCGCGCAGTGTTCGCAGCACGGCGATCACCAGCCCGAGCAGCAGCGCGCCGGCCGCGCAGCAGACCAGCAGCCGGACGTTGAGCCAGAGCCCGTCCAGCACCGCCGGCAGCGCGTCGGCGCCGATCTCCGGGTCCAGGAACGACTGCCGGACCCGGTCCCAGCCGGGCGCGCCCGTCACGGCGACGACAAGCAGCGTGCCGAGCGCGGCCGTGGAGAAGGCCGCGATCAGCACGCTGTGGACGCTCTGCCGACGCCGGTACGCCGACCGCCGCAGCTGCGCCGCGGAGGGGGTGTGCTCCCGCGGCGTCACCGCAGCTCGGCCGCCCCCGCCACCTGCGCGAGCCACTTCTGCTCCAGCTCGGTGAGCGTGCCGGCCTCGCTGAGCTGACCGACGGCCCCGCTCACGCAGCGGGTCAGCGGCGAGTTCTTGTCCAGCAGCAGCCCGAAGGCCTCGGGCACGCCCACCTGCGGCACCTGACCGACTATCGTCGCGTCGGTGATCTCCGCGCCGGTGATGTAGAACGCGGTCGGCAGGTCCACCACGAGCCCGTCGATCTGCCCGTTCTGCAGGGCCTTCTTGGCGTCGTCGTTGCTGTTGTAGACCTGCGGCTTCCCGGCCGGCTTGATGACGTCAGTGATCGCCTGGTAGCTGGTCGTGCCGACCTGGGCGCCGAGCTTTGCGCCGCGCAGGTCCGCCAGCGACGTCTTGCCGGCGATCTTCGAGGACTTCAGCGCGATGACTGTCTGGCGCACCAGGTAGTACGGCGCGGAGAAGTCCACCGCCTGCTTGCGCTCCTCCGTGACGGAGAACTGGTTGATGTCGAAGTCGAAGTTCTTCTCCCCGGGCGCGATCGCGGTGTCGAACTTGACCCGGGTCCAGGTGACGTCGCTCCGGGCGTAGCCCAGCTTCTCGGCCACCGCGTACGCGACCGCGGCCTCGAAGCCCTCGCCGCTGTCCGGCTTGTCCTTGCGGAACCACGGCTCGTAGGCCGGCTGGTCGGTGGCGATGGTGAGCTTGCCCGGCGTACGGGTGGGCAGGCTGTCCTTGGCGCAGGACGGCGAGGCGGTGTCGGTGGGGGTCGGTGACTCCTTCTGGGGCGCGCATCCGGTGGCGGCGACGACGACACCGGCGACTATGAGCGCGAGGAGACGTGAGCGGCTGGCCATGGCGGACAGCGTAAAGCTCCACGGGCGTCGATCGAAGATTTTCCCACCATGCTGGTAGGGAATTGTCCGCCTGCTGGGTCGCGGTGGACCCGGACTCGGGGCGTCGGCGCGACGGCTGGAAGAATCGTTCCCCGTGAAGACGTTCGAGGAGTTGTTCGCCGAGCTGCAGGCCAAGGCCGCCGCCGGCACCCCGGGCTCGGGCACCGTCGCCGCGCTGGAGAAGGGCGTGCACTTCATCGGCAAGAAGGTCGTCGAGGAGGCGGCCGAGTCGTGGATGGCCGCCGAGCACGAGGGGCCGCAGCGCACCGCCGAGGAGATCTCCCAGCTGCTCTACCAGGTCCAGGTGCTGATGCTCGCCAGTGGTCTCGAACTGAAGGACGTCTACCGACATCTGTGAGTGCGCCCCGTCGTTGATCACATCCGATCGAAGGAGCACTCAGTCATGTTGCGTGTCGCCATCCCCAACAAGGGCACCCTGGCCGAGCCGGCCGCCCAGATGCTGCGCGAGGCGGGCTACCGCCAGCGCACCGACCCCAAGGATCTCGTCTGCCGCGACGAGGCCAACGACGTCGAATTCTTCTACCTGCGTCCCAAGGACATCGCCACCTACGTCGGGTCCGGTGACCTCGACCTCGGCATCACCGGCCGGGACCTGCTCATCGACTCGGCCGCGCCCGCCGAGGAGGTCGTCGACCTCGCCTTCGGCCGGGCCACCTTCCGCTTCGCCGCCCGCCCCGACGACATCGCCTCCGTGCAGGAGCTGGGCGGGCACCGGATCGCCACCGCCTATCCGGGGCTGGTCGAGCGGCACCTCGACGAGGCGGGCGTCAAGGCCGAGGTGATCCGTCTGGACGGCGCCGTGGAGAACGCCGTACGCCTCGGCGTCGCCGACGTGATCGCGGACGTGGTGGAGACCGGCGCGACCCTGCGTCAGGCGGGCCTCGTGGTGTTCGGCGAGCCGCTGCTGCGCTCGTCGGCGGTGCTGGTCCGCCGGGCCGGCGTGCCGCCGCACGCGCAGGCCGAGCAGTTGCTGCGCCGCCTGCACGGCGTGCTGGTGGCCCGCCGGTACGTGATGCTCGCCTACGACGTGCCGGCCGGTCTGCTGGACCGGGCCAGCGGGCTGACCCCCGGCATCGAGTCGCCCACCGTGTCGCCGCTGCACCGCGAGGGCTGGGTGGCCGTGCAGGCGATGGTGCTGCGCGACGACGTGCACCGGATCATGGACGAGCTGTACGACCTGGGCGCTCGCGCCATCCTGGTCACCAACATCCACGCCTGTCGCCTCTGATCCCTGATTGATCAACTCAATATCGCCGATGTGGGGGTGTCCAGTCGCCCGGACACCCTCACATCGCCGACCTGGAGTGGATCTCCCGCTGAGTCGCCGCAAGATCGCGCTCGAAGCGGGAAGTAGTGGCATCCTGCGCAGCCGAGGCCACTCGATCCAGGAGCGAGCGCGGGTGCGGGTGCGGTGCGGGGCCGTGCGGCGTGGCGCGGGCCTGGGGGACGGGTGAGGGGTCCGGTGCCGCGCTGAGTGGCGGCTCGGCGGGTGGTGCGGCTGCCGGGCCGGTGCGGGTGGCAGACTGGTGGGGTGAGTGAAACCGAGCTGGTCCGCCTCAAGCCCCGCCGCATCCGGGTGGTCTGCTGGTCGGCGGCGGCTGCCCTGGTGGTGGTGTTCGCCCTGGTCGCCACCTCGCTGAGCGGGCCGACCGGCGACGGTTACGGCAGCTTCCAGCGCGGCGACCAGATCGCCATGATCGGCCTGGGCATCTTCGGGGCGCTGGGCTTCCTCCTGTTCACCCGCCCGCGGGTGGAGGCGGACGGGCGCGGTATCCGCGTCCGCAACGTCATCAGCTCGTACGACCTGCCCTGGGAGGTTGTCCGGGGTGTCCGCTTCGACCGGGGCGCGCCGTGGGCCAGCCTGGAGCTGCACGACGACGACCTGCTGCCGATGGTCGCGTTGCAGGCCGCCGACAAGGAGTTGGCCGTCGACGGGGTCCGCGCCCTGCGCCGGCTGCACGAGGCCCACCTGACCCGCCTCGCCGATCGCGCCGATCGCGCCGTCGACCGCTGACCCGGCCGAACCGGCCCACGGCCGACCGGGGCCGAACCGCGCCCCACCGTCGGCTCGCGCCGGCACCCGACACCGTCGACCTGCGGCAGCACCGCCCACCGCCGGCCCGCGTCGCAGCCCGCCCAGCCGTGCGACCCTCGCCAGGATCGCGACAACGTCAGGGAAACCGCTGCCTCAGCCGTGCCGGGAGGCAGCAGTTTCAGGGAAAGTGCGCGGATCTTGCCGCCGCCCCGCCCCGGCGGTGTGCCCGCGGCGACGCGGCGTCGGGCGCTGCGGCGGCCGGCCGCACTGGCGTTCGGCCGCAGGTCGTGCCCGGTTTGGGGGCGAGCGAGGCGGGGGTGTAAGGTTGCCGAGTCGACCAGGCTGTCTCCGCGTGCGAGCAGACAGCCTTGAAAGCGGAGCGCCTGCTCCCACCCGAGTCGCCGCTACGGTGGCCGGGTCCGGTCACCGGTTCCGGGCATGTCCCGGTCCCGGACGTGTGATCCTGTGATCACGCCGACCGGTCGAGCGGGCCCTGGCATGCGCCGGGGCCTTCTGCTTTCCGGGTCGGTTCCCACCCGGGAGCCGCAGGGGTCGGCGACAGAGCAGAAACGACTCGAGGAGGCCCCATCAGCGTCGAACCACGCGTGAACGAGCAGATCCGGGCACGTGAGGTCCGACTGGTCGGCCCCGAGGGTGAGCAGGTGGGCATCGTCCCGCTGGAGCGCGCCCTTCAGCTGGCCGCGGACGTCGATCTGGACCTGGTCGAGGTTGCGCCGATGGCGCGCCCGCCGGTGTGCAAGCTCATGGACTTCGGCAAGTTCAAGTACGAGAGCGCACTCAAGGCGCGCGAAGCGCGGCGTAATCAGCAGCAGACCGTCATCAAGGAAATGAAGCTCCGTCCGAAGATCGACCCGCACGACTACGAGACCAAGAAGGGTCACGTGGTGCGGTTCCTCAAGGCGGGCGACAAGGTCAAGGTGACGATCATGTTCCGCGGTCGCGAGCAGAGCCGCCCGGAGCTGGGTTACCGGCTCCTGCGTCGGCTCGAGTCCGAGATCACGGAACTGGGATACGTCGAGGCCGCTCCGAAGCAGGACGGCCGAAACATGATCATGGTTCTCGCCCCGCATCGGGCCGTCAAGGCATCCGCGGTCGCCGCCACGGCGTCCCGTGGTGCACCTCGGGACCGGGCAGCGGATGATTCCGCCGCTCCGGAAGCCGATGAGACCGCGGCGGTCAGCGAGACCGCAGCCGCCGGTGACACCGGCCTCGCCGCCGACACCAGCAGCGAGTAACAGGGGAGAGACGTTCCACATGCCGAAGATGAAGAGCCACACGGGTATGGGTAAGCGGGTCAAGGTGACCGGCAAGGGCAAGATCGTTGCCCAGCAGGCCGGCCTCCGCCACAACCTGGAGAAGAAGCCCTCCACCCAGACCCGCCGGCTGACCGGCACGGTCGTGCTGGCCAAGGCCGACGTCAAGCGCATCAAGAAGCTGCTCGGCCGCTGACGCGCGCCACCTTTACGTAAGAAGGAGTTGAGATGGCACGCGTCAAGCGGGCTGTAAACGCCCAGAAGAAGCGTCGTACCCTGCTGGAGACCGCGAGTGGTTACCGCGGTCAGCGCTCCCGGCTGTACCGCAAGGCCAAGGAGCAGGTGCTGCACTCGATGCAGTACGCCTACCGGGACCGTCGTGACCGCAAGGGCGACTTCCGGCAGCTGTGGATCCAGCGGATCAACGCGGGCGCCCGGGCCAACGGGATGACCTACAACCGCCTGATCCAGGGCCTGCGTCTGGCCGGCATCGAGGTGGACCGCAAGATCCTGGCCGACATGGCCGTCAACGACGCCGCCTCTTTCGCGGCGATCGTCGAGCTGGCCCGGGCCGCGGTCACGGCCGAGGGCACCGGCGGCGCGGCGGCCCAGGCCGCCTGATCCCCCCGCACCAGAGCGAGGCGTCTCCCGTGTCGGCACCGCCGTCCGGGGGGCGCCTCAATCGTGCCGGAGGAACACCCACCATGGCCTTCACCCCGCGTACCCCCAGGGTTGTCGCCGCCCGTCGCCTGCAGCGCCGCCGCGACCGCGACGCCACCGGCCGTTTCCTGGCCGAGGGCCCGCAGGCCGTCCGCGAGGCCCTCGCGCGGCCGGGGGTGGTCACCGAGCTGTTCGGTACGCCCGCCGCCCTCGACAGGTATCCGGAGCTGGCCGCCACGGCGGCCCGCGCCGACGTGCCGATCTCCGAGGTGACCGACGACGCGCTCGCCGCGTTGGCCGAGACCGTCGCCCCGCAGGGGCTGGTCGCCGTCTGCCGGCACCTGGACGTGTCGCTGGAGCAGGCCCTCGCGGGCGGGCCCCGGCTGGTGGCGGTGCTCGCCGAGATCCGCGACCCGGGCAACGCCGGTACGGTGCTGCGCACCGCCGACGCGGCAGGCGCGGGCGTGGTGGTCTTCGCCGGGGACGCCGTCGACCCCTACAACGGCAAGTGCGTCCGGGCCTCGGCCGGCAGCCTCTTCCACGTCGACGTGGTGCGCGCCGCCGACCCGGTCGTGGTCGTCGACGCGCTGCGCGCCGCCGGGCTGTCGATCTTCGCCACCACTGGGTACGGCGACGACGACCTGGACGACCTGACCGACTACGGCCGGCTCGTCGGGCCCACCGCCTGGCTGTTCGGCTCGGAGGCGCACGGGCTGCCCGAGGAGTTGACAGCCACCGCCGACGCCCGCGTGCGGGTGCCCCTGTACGGGCGCGCGGAGAGCCTCAACCTGGCTGCCGCGGCGGCGGTCTGCCTGTACGCTTCAGCGAGAGCACAGCGCTGACGGTGTCCGCACCCGGCGCGATCGACAGCAGGGGAGAGCGTCCGTCCATGAACGCGCAACGGCGTTCGTTTAGCCAGCCCGCCGGTGTCGGCGGGCGGCGGGCCTGACCTGCTTCCTGCACGGACTCCTACCGGCGGGCTGCGGCACAGCCGCGCGTCCGTAGACTCGCCTAGCCGCCCCGCTGAGGGTTGGCGCCGCCGTGAGGGAGTGCCCGTACGCCATGACCTACCGCAACGATCCGTACGACCCGAAACAGGTCGCCCTGCTCGACCCCGCCGCGCTGGATGAGGCCGTCGCGGACGCCACGAAGGCGTTCACCGCCGCCGTCGACCCGGACGCGCTGACCGCGCTGCGCCCCGCGCACCTCGGCGACCGGTCCCCGGTCTCCCTCGCGCGCCGGGAGATCGGCGCGCTGCCGCCGGCCGCGAAGTCCGACGCCGGCAAGCGGGTCAACGAGGCCCGCCGGGCGATCGAGACCGCCTACGCCGACCGCGCCGAGGTGCTGGAGCGCGAGCAGGCCGAGCGGGTGCTCGTGGAGGAGCGGGTGGACGTCACCCTGCCCTTCGACAGGCGCCCCCGGGGCGCCCGGCATCCGCTGAGCACCCTGATGGAGTCGATAAGCGACCTCTTCGTCGGGATGGGCTACGAGGTGGCCGAGGGGCCCGAGGTCGACCTGGAGTGGGTCAACTTCGACGCGCTGAACATCCCCGCCGACCACCCGGCGCGCGGGCTGATGGACACCTTCCACATCGCACCGGAGGGCTCCGGCCTGGTGCTGCGCACGCACACGTCGACGGTGCAGACCCGTACGATGCTCAGCCGCAAGCCGCCGATCTACGTGATCGTGCCCGGCCGCGTCTACCGCACCGACGAGATCGACGCCACCCACAGCCCGGTGTTCCACCAGGCCGAGGGCCTGGTGGTCGACAAGGGCATCACGATGGCGCACCTGCGGGGCACCCTCGACCACTTCGCCCGGGCCATGTTCGGTCCGGAGGCGAAGACCCGGTGGCGGCCGCACTACTTCCCGTTCACCGAGCCGTCGGCGGAGTTCGACGTGTGGTTCCCGGAGCACCGCGACGGCCCGCAGTGGGTCGAGTGGGGCGGCTGCGGGATGGTCAACCCGCGGGTGCTGCGCGCCTGCGGCGTCGACCCGGAGGTCTACTCCGGATTCGCCTTCGGCATGGGCATCGACCGGACCCTGATGATCCGGCACGGGGTCAGCGACATCCGCCATCTCTTCGAGGGCGACGTGCGGTTCAGCCGCGCGCTCGGGACCGGGGCGTAGGCGATGCGGGTACGAGACACGGGAACGGTGGTCTGACGTCATGCGAGTTTCTGTCAGTTGGCTGCGGGAGTACGTCGACCTCCCCGCCGATCTGCCCACCGGTGACCTGGAGCAGGCACTCGTCGATCTCGGCATCGAGGTCGAGTCCGTGGTGGACCTGCGCGAGAGCGTCACCGGTCAGCTCGTCGTCGGTGAGGTCCGCGAGGTCGAGGAGCTCACCGGTTTCAAGAAGCCGATCCGGTTCTGCCGGGTCGACGTGGGCGCCGCCAACGGCACCGGCGAGCCGCAGGAGATCGTCTGTGGGGCGCGCAACTTCGCCCCCGGTGACCGGGTGGTGGTGATCCTGCCCGGCGGTGTGCTGCCCGGTGGGTTCGCCATCGGCGCCCGCAAGACGTACGGGCACAACTCGGCCGGCATGATCTGCTCGGCGAAGGAGCTGGGCCTGGGCGACGACCACTCCGGCATCATCGTGCTGCCGCCTGAGGTGTCGGCCAAGCCCGGCGACGACGCGCGGCCCGTCGTCGGCCTCGACGACGTCGTGTTCGAGCTGGAGATCACCCCGGACCGGGGGTACGCGCTGAGCCTGCGCGGCCTGGCCCGGGAGCTGTCGCACGCGTTCGACGTACCGCTGCGCGACCCGGCCCTGATGCCCGCGCCGGGCGGCACGGCGACGCCGCCGTACCCGGTGGAGGTCCGTGACACGGTCGGCTGCGACCGGTTCACCGCCCGCCTGGTCCGTGGCGTCGACCCGACCGCGCCCACGCCGTCGTGGATGGCGCAGCGACTTGTCACCGCGGGCATCCGCAGTATCTCGCTGCCCGTGGACATCACCAACTACGTGATGCTGGAGCTGGGCCAGCCGATGCACGCCTTCGACGCCGACCGGATCGTCGGGCCGCTTGTGGTCCGTCGCGCCGAGGCGGGGGAGAAGCTGACCACCCTCGACGGGGTCAACCGGGTGCTCACCGCCGACGACATGGTCATCTGCGACGACACGGGGCCGATCTCCCTGGCGGCGGTGATGGGCGGCGAGACCAGCGAGGTCGTCGCCGGCACCACCACTGTGCTCTTCGAGGCGGCGCACTGGGACCCGGCGATGGTCGGGCGCACGGCCCGCCGGCACAAGCTGTTCAGCGAGGCCGCGAAGCGCTGGGAGCGGGGCGTCGACCCGGCCGTGGCGCTTGTCGCGCTGGAGCGCGCCGTGCGACTGCTCACCGAGCACGGCGGGGGCACGCCGAGCGCGGAGATCCTGGACATCGACCACGTCCGGCCGCGTACCCCGATCAGCCTTCCGGCGGACCTGCCGACCCGGCGGGTCGGCGTGGAGTACCCCCCGGCGCGGGTCGTCGCCCTGCTGGAGCGGGTCGGCTGCACCGTCGCGCAGGGCGCGGACCGGCTGTCCGAGGACCCGGGCGCGGTCGGCGTGGCAAGCGGCGCGGGGGTGGCGCTGAGCGTCACCCCGCCGACCTGGCGACCCGACCTGACCGACCCGGCCGACCTGGTCGAGGAGGTCGTCCGCCTCGACGGGTACGACCGCGTGCCGTCGGTGCTGCCGACCGCGCCGCCCGGTCGCGGGCTGACCCCGCGCCAGCGCCGGCGTCGGGCCGTCGCCGGGTCGCTTGCCGAGCGGGGGTACGTGGAGGTGCTCGCGCACCCCTTCGTGTCGCCGGAGCTGGCCGACCAGCTCGGCCTGCCGGCCGACGATCCGCGCCGACCGGCGGTGCGGCTGGCCAACCCGCTGTCCGAGGAGGAGCCGCTGCTGCGCACCACGCTGCTCGGCCCGCTGCTCGGCATCCTCAAGCGCAACCTGGGCCGGGGTCACCGCGACCTCGCCCTCTACGAGATCGGGGCGGTCTTCCACCCGCGTCTCGGCGCGGGCAGCCCGCCGGCCATGGGCGTGGACCGCCGCCCGACCGACGCGGAGTTCGCCGCCGCCGACGCCGTGGTGCCGGCGCAGCCGGTGCACGTCGCGGCGGTGCTCGCCGGCGACCTCGATCCGGCCGGCTGGTGGGGCGCGGGTCGACCGGCCGGCTGGGCGGACGCCATCGAGTCGGCCCGTGACGTGCTGGCCGCCGCCGGGATCCCCGACGAGTGGGTCGAGGTGCGTGCCGCCGAGTACGCGCCCTGGCACCCGGGCCGCTGCGCCGAGCTGCGCGTCGACGGCGCGGTCGTCGGGCACGCCGGCGAGCTGCACCCGACCGTGGTGGCGGCGCTGGAGCTGCCCCGCCGCACCTGCGCGCTGGAACTGGACCTCGACGCGCTGCCGTCGACCCCGGTGACGCCCGCGCCGACGGTGTCCGGCTTCCCGCCGGCGCTTATCGACGTGGCGTTGGTGCTTGACGACTCGGTGCCGGCCGAGCAGGTGCGCCGGGCGCTGGAGGCGGGCGCCGGTGAGCTGCTGGAGGACGTGCGGCTGTTCGACGTGTACGCGGGCGCGCAGCTCGGCGCGGGTCGCCGGTCGCTTGCGTACAAGCTCACCTTCCGTGCGCCGGACCGGACGCTGACCGTCGAGGAGGCGCTGGCGGCCCGCGACGCGGCGGTCGCCGTGGCGGCGGAACGCTTCGGCGCCACCCTGCGCGGCGCCTGAGCGATGCCGGTGCTGGGATGGCTCGCGGTGGCCGCCGTGCTCGCGGTGGCCACCGCCGGCCTGCTCTGGGCTCGCCGGCACCTGCTGCTGGTCGCGGTGGTGGGGCGCAGCATGGAGCCGACGTTGCGCTCAGGTGACCGGGTGCTGGCCCGGCGGGTGCCGCTGGCCCGGATCCGGCCCGGTGACGTGGTCGTGGTGGTGGCTCCGGCCCGGATGACCGCCGGCCATCCGAGCCGTCCGGACGCGCCGGGCACGCCCGGTCTGCTGATCAAGCGGGCGTACGCGGTGCCCGGTGACCCGGTGCCGGTGGATCGGGTGCCGCTGCTGCGTCACGGCGGTGAGGGCGTGGTGCCGGAGGACCGGCTTGTGGTGCTCGGGGACAACCCGTCGCAGAGCTACGACTCCCGCGAGTGCGGCTACATCCCCGGACCGGACGTGCTCGGCGTGGTGGTCCGGCCGCGACTGGGCACGGACTGAGCCCCACGTCGGCGGCCTGAGCCCCGCGTCGATGGCACGGGAACGGCGTGCCGTCCGGCCCGAGAGCCGGTCGGCACGCCGTCAGCGCCTCAGCAGAGAGCGCTCATCGTGCTCACGCCCGCGCTGCAGTAGTACCCGCAGCTTCCGCAGGTCGTCTTGCAGGCACCGTTCTGGCTGCACCGCTTGAAGTAGCACGTCCCACAGAGCGCGCACCACGGGTCCGGCGGACAGCCGGCGGCCGCCGTCACCTTGGGTACGAACACGCCGAGCATCCGCTCGCCCAGGCTCTCCAGTCGACGGAACATCCGTTCACCTCCTCCCGATACTGATCGATGCCGGGACGCTACGGCGGGTCGGTACACCGCCTGTACAGTCGACACTTCCGTCGATGTCCATCGATGTATTCGCGATGTATCCGCCGCTCCTAGCGTGGGCCTCCCGGCAAGGAGGTGGCACACGGATGCGAGCCCTGGAACTGACCGCGCGGCTGCTGTTGGCCCTCGTGTTCCTCGCCGCGGTCGTCGGCAAGCTGCGGACCCGAGCGGGCTTCGCCGAGTTCGTCGGCTCGGTGGGCCAGTTCGGCGTACCCACCCGGTGGGCGTCGCCGGTCGCCCGCCTCGCGGTCGCCACCGAGGCCGCCGTGGTGGTGCTGCTCACCGTCGGGCGGACGGCCCCCGCCGGGCTGGTGCTCGCCGCCGGGCTGCTCGGTGTGCTCACCGCCGCGATCGTCGGGGCGCTGCGCCGCGGCGCCCGGCCCGCCTGCCGCTGCTTCGGCGTCGGTGCCGCGCCGATCGGCGCGCGGCACGTGATCCGCAACGTCGTCCTCGCGGTGGTGGCGCTGCTCGGTCTGCTCGGCGGGGCCACCGCGGCCGGGTCGTCGCCGTCCGGGCCGACAGTGCTGCTCGCCGTCGGCGTCGCGGTCCCGCTCGCGGCCGTGGTGGTCCGCCTCGACGACCTGGCCGCCCTCTTCGCTCCCACACCGTCGCGGCCGACCCGCCCGGCCGGGCGGCACTGACCCCGGTTCGCATCCCCGCACCCCGAAGGAGCCCTCATGGCGCTGTTGACCGTCGCCGTCGTCCTCGTCGCCGTCCTCGGCCTGCTCAACCTGGTCCTGATGCTTGGCGTGATCCGCCGGCTGCGCGAGCACTCCGACCTGCTCAGCGACCAGCAGGGCCAGCCGCCGGCGGTCATGCTGGAGGTGGGCTCGATCCCCGGCGACTTCGTCTCGTCCACCGTGGACGGTCGGGTGTTCTCGCGCGCCGACCTGCCGCCGATGACCCTCGTGGCGTTCCTCTCGCCGAGCTGTGAGCACTGCGAGGAGCAGTTGCCGGTGCTCGTCGACCGGGCCCGGACGATGCCCGGCGGGACCGAGCACGTCTGGATCGTCGTCGTCGGCAAGGGCCCGGAGACCCAGCCGTACGCCGAGCAGTTCGCCGGGCTGGCGACAGTCTTCGTCGAACCCGGCACCGGGGCGCTTCCGCTCGCGTTCGGCGTCAAGGGTTTCCCGGCGTTCGGCCTGCTCGACGAGCGCGGGATCGTCGCGTCGACGGCGTTCGGCATCGCCCGGTTGGACCTGCCGGTGGCGCGGTGACCGGGTTCCGGCTGGTACCGCGACGGGCCGCCCGGCACGCCCGGGCGGCCCTCGGCCTGACCTGGCGGGCGGCTCCGGCCGGCACGGCGGCGGACCTGGTGCTCGCGATCCTGGCCGGGTTGACCCCGGTCCTCGTGGCCGGCCTGACGAAGCTGCTGCTGGACCGGCTCACCGGTGGAGGCGGGGGCGGTGTCCCGCTGACCGCGCTCGGCGCCGGGCTGGCGGTCGCCGCCGCGCTCGGGACGGTCCTGCCGCACCTGCGCACGTACGTGGCGGCGGAGCGGACCCGGGCGGTGTCACGGCTGGTGCGCCGCCGGCTGTACGACGCGGTGCAGCGCCTGATCGGGCTGGTCCGGCTTGAGGACCCGGAATTTCAGGACCGGTTGCAGGCGGCCCAGCAGACCGGCCACATCGGCCCCACCCAGCTGACCGGAAACGCGTTCGGCGCGGTGCAGAGCGTGCTGGCGATGACGGGGTTCCTCGGCGTGCTGCTGGTGCTCAACCCGCTGATCGGGGCGCTGGTGCTCCTCGCCGCGCTGCCCACCCTGTGGATGCAGCTACGGCTCAACCGGGCCCGCGCGGCGATGGTGCTGCGGCTGGAGCACTTCCAGCGGCGGGACCTGTTCTTCGCCCAGTTGCTGGTGGGCGTACCGGCGGCGAAGGAGGTGCGGCTGTTCGGTCTGGGCCGGTTCTTCGGCGACCGGATGCTCGACGAGCTGCACGGCATGCATCGGGTGGAGCAACGACTCGACCGTCGGGAGGTACGCGCTCAGGCGGTGCTCGGCCTGCTCGGCGCGACGGTGGCCGGCATCGGGGTGATCTACACGATCTCGGTCGCCCGATCCGGCGGGCTGACCCCCGGCGACGTCGTGATCTACCTGGCCGCCGTGCCCGGGGTGCAGGGCGCGCTCGGCAGCCTGGTCGGCCAGCTCGGCGCGATGCACCAGGCGCTGCTGCTCTTCGACCACTACGACCAGGTGGCGCACGTCGAGCCGGACCTGCCGGTGCCGGCCACCCCCCGACCGGTGCCGCCGCTGAGCGAGGGCATCGAGCTGCGCGACGTCTGGTTCCGCTACTCACCGCAGCATCCGTGGGTGCTGCGCGGCGTGAACCTGCACCTGCCGGCCGGCACCACCACCGCGCTGGTCGGGCTCAACGGCGCCGGCAAGAGCACCCTGGTCAAGCTGCTCTGCCGGTTCTACGACCCGGAGCGCGGCAGCATCCTCTGGGACGGGGTCGACCTGCGCGAGCTGGACCCGGCGGCGCTGCGGGCGCGGCTGGGCGCGGTGTTCCAGGACTTCATGCCGTACGACCTCAGCGCGGCGGAGAACATCGCGCTCGGCGACCTGAGCGCGCGCGACGACCCGGAGCGGCTGCGAGCCGCCGCCCGCTACGCGGGCATCGACGACGCGCTGGCCGCGTTGCCCCGCGGCTACGACACCCTGCTGACCCGGATCTTCTTCGACGGCCCGGACCGGGACGACCCGCAGGCCGGGGTGGTGCTCTCCGGTGGCCAGTGGCAGCGGGTGGCGCTGGCGCGGGGGTTCCTGCGGGCCGACCGGGATCTGCTCATCCTCGACGAGCCCAGCTCGGGTCTTGATGCCGAGGCCGAGCACGACCTCAACCAGCGGCTGCGGGAGTTGCGCCGGGGTCGGACAAGCCTGCTCATCTCGCACCGGCTCAACGCGGTGCGGGACGCGGACGCCATCGTGGTGCTCGCCGACGGGCAGGTCGTCGAGCGCGGGGACCACGACCTGTTGCTCGCCGCCGGCGGCGGGTACGCCCGGTTGTTCACCCTCCAGGCCCGTGGCTACCGCCAGGACGCGCCGGCCCCGGCCTGACCGGTGCGGTCCCCGCACGCCTCGGTGGCGGCGAGTTCGGCGGCGTAGAGCCGCACGAGGTCGCCGATGTGAAACCGGCCGGGCCCGGCCGGCTCGGCGAGCTGTGCGGCGACCAGCCGGTCCAGCGCGCGTGCCGCGTCCTCCCGTGGCGCTCCGGTCAGCGCGGCGGTCAGCTCCGCGGTGACCGGCCCGGGGCGGGCCCGGCAGAGCCGGAGGAAGATCGGCGCCGCCGAGCCGAGCCGGCGGTAGCTGGCGCCGAGCCGAGGCCCCAGCCCGGTCTCGGCGAGCCGGTACCGCTCGTCGCGCAGCAGCCGCGCCAGCCGGGTCAACGACCAGTGTGGCCCCTCGACCAGCCGACGGGACGCGGTACGCAGCGCGAGCGGCAGCCGCTCGCAGAGGTTGACCACCGCCGACGCCGCCTCCGGCTCCTCGTCGACCGGGCGGTCTCCGGCGGTCGCCCGCAGCAGCGCCAACGCCTCGGCGGCCGGCAGCGGGTCGAGCCGCAGTGCCGGGGCGTCGCCGGTGGTCACCGGGGTGCGGCTGGTCACCAGCAGGGCACATCCGCCGCGTACCGGCAGCAGGCCGTCGACCTGGGCGGCGTCGGCGGCGTCGTCGAGCACCAGCAGCACCCGGCGGTCGAACAGCAGGGACCGGACGCGGGCCCGGGCCTCCGCGAGGCCGGCCGGCTCCGGCTCGTCGGCGCCGGGGTGCAGGGCCCGCAGCACGCGCGTGGCGACCTGCAACGGGGGCGGCGGGGTGTCGGCGACCGACCCGCCGAGGTCGACGTGG
Organism: Micromonospora lupini; assembly: GCF_026342015.1. Lineage (NCBI taxonomy): Bacteria > Bacillati > Actinomycetota > Actinomycetes > Micromonosporales > Micromonosporaceae > Micromonospora > Micromonospora lupini. The sequence goes on along the minus strand of NZ_JAPENL010000003.1, from coordinate 26,399 downwards.
AGTTGGCCGTCGGGGAAGGCGTCCAGCGCCTCGGCCGCGGCGCGCAGGGCGAGGGCCGACTTGCCGGTGCCGGCCATGCCGAAGACCGCGACGGTGACCGGCTGCTGCCGGGCAACGGCAAGGGCGTCGCGGAGCTGGGCCAGCTCGCTCCGCCGGCCCACGAACGGGGCCGCGGGGCAGGGCAGCTCGTGCGGTACGCGTGGCCCGCGCGCATCGACCGGACGGTCGCGGGTGTGTGGGGCGACGCGCCGCCGTTGCGGAACCGGCGACCGCGGCATGTGCCCGCGGACCTCGCGGTACAGGTCGGTCAGCTCCGGCCCGGGCGCGACGCCCAACTCACCGTCGAGGGCCCGGCACGCCGCCCGGTAGGTCCGCACCGCGCCGGCCTGGTCGCCCGCGCGGTGCAGGGCTGTCATCAGCAGCGCCCACGCCGGCTCGCGCAGCGGATGCTCGCCGACGTGGTCGCGGAGCAGGGTCAGCAGCGCCGGCGTGCCGCGGTCGCCCAGGTCCAGCCGGCAGGCCGCGTACGTCTCCCGGGCGCCGGCCCGCCGCTCGCGCAGACGGTCGAAGGCCGCCGCGGTCGCCGGCCCGTACGCCGGGGGTGGGTCGGTCGGTGACCAGAGCGCCAGCGCGCGGCCCAGCAGGGTGGCGGCCAGCTCGGGCTCACCGCCGATGCGTGCCGCGTGGCCCTCGGTGGCGAGCCGTTCGAACTCGGCGGCGTCCAGCTCGCCCGGCTCGACCCGCAGCAGGTAACCGCCGTGCTCGGTGGGCAGCCGGGCCGGGTGGCCGGGGGAGTCGAGCAGGTGACGTAGCCCGCTGGCGTGGCTGCGCAGGTTCGCCACGGCGGAGGCCGGTGGTCGCCGGCCCCACAGCTCCTCGCGTAGCCGTTCGACAGGCACCGACACGCCGGCCTGCAGCAGCAGAGTGACCAGGAGGGCGGTGGGTCGGCCGGCGGGCACCCGCAGGGTCTGCTCGCCGCGACGCACCCGGACCGGACCGAGGATCTCGAACGACAGCGCCATCGCGTCCTCCGTCAGGTGCCCCCACGCGGACCGGACGAGCCGGCCCACCACCGTCAGGGAATGATGCTAGTCGATTGAGTGGCCACTCAGTCGAGTCCTTTTCGGCGGACCCTCGGGCACCGCCACCGCGCACCGCCAGGCCGGCACCGCGTCGACGTGGTGCACCCGCAGCTCACCGGGCTCGACCTGGTGCTCGGCGAGACCGACCCGCCGACCCTGGCAGACGCCGACCTGGTCTTCTGGCGCTGCCCCACGGCGAGGTCGACGGTGCGGTAGTCGGGCACGCCGGCGAGCTGCACCCGACCGTGGTGGCGGCGCTGGAGCTGCCCCGCCGCACCTGCGCGCTGGAACTGGACCTCGGGGCGCTGCCGTCGACCCCGGTGACGCCCGCGCCGACGGTGTCCGGCTTCCCGCCGGCGCTTATCGACGTGGCGTTGGTGCTTGACGACTCGGTGCCGGCCGAGCAGGTGCGCCGGGCGCTGGAGGCGGGCGCCGGTGAGCTGCTGGAGGACGTGCGGCTGTTCGACGTGTACGCGGGCGCGCAGCTCGGCGCGGGTCGCCGGTCACCTTCCGTGCGCCGGACCGGACGCTCACGGTCGAGGAGGCGCTGGCGGCCCGCGACGCGGCGGTCGCCGTGGCGGCGGAACGCTTCGGCGCGACCCTGCGCGGCGCGTAATCGGAGACCCGTCCCCGCCCCGCGATCTCTTAATCCTCGGGTTTGGGAATCAAGTCCCTAGCGGCATATCGTTGAGAAGGTCCTGACCTTGCGTTATACGTCAGATGGGGGCCTTCTCAATATCCATTGTCATTGGTTGGGTGCTCGGCGGACCCTCGGGAGCATCGGCCAGCGTCGGGTATGGAGGGACTGGTGCTGTGCCGGCGAACGCCGCCGGCCACGCGAGACGGTTCTCCTGTCGGCAAAGTCTCTTCCGTCATCTGGCACGGCGGTTGCGATGCCTATTGAGCCTCGGATAGCGGGGCGGGCTCCCATGGCCGGGTGATACGCCGGTACAGAAAGCGAGATCGTGGTCGTTGCACAAATGTCCCGCACCGACGCCCGTTCTCTCATGACACCGACAGGGGTGCCCTGGCTAAGCAGCTTCGAGCTACACCGGCCAGGTCGCCTCCAACCGCTAGGCGAGCAGTATCGGGATGCTGTCGAGCTGATCTTGACGAAGGTTTGATCTGATGATGCTGGGCGGTCGTCCCCGGTCGGGTCTGCAGGTCACTACCTCGTTCGGCGTGATCGCGAAGTCGACGCTGAAGTCATGGTCCGCATGGGGCAGCTCGTCATCGAGGAGTTGGGTCTGGTGGATCGTGGTGGCGATGGCGGTCTCGGCGGTGACGAGTCCGGCCTCGGTGAGGAGGGCGATCTCCAGGTCGGAGTAGCCGGCGCCCTTGCCGACCCGCACGCCGCTGTGGCGACTGACAGCGACGCTGCCGCAGACGATGAGGTCCACCGGACGCATCTCGTCGGGTCCCACGGTGGGAGCGACCTGCGGTGCGCCGCTACTGGTAACTGCGGTCTCCATTGGTGCGGTGAGGCTGGCGGGGTCGAGCAAATAGAAGGGCTTTGGGGTGGCGAGTTTCGGGACCGCCATGTAGAGCAGTTTGCCTTCCCTCAGGGCTCGTACCCGGACGGGAAGTTGGGCCCGGTCCGGGTTGCATTTGATGACTCGGGCGTTCTTCCAGATGTCCAGCTCCGCGAGGTGGGCTGCGGCCTCCTCCTTGCCGACGAAGTCAGGGATGTGACCGTGCACGCCGGGTGGGGCGGCGCCCTGACGTTCGAGGAGGTCCCATACGTGGTGCCGAACGGCGTGTTTGGCGCGGTCGATGTCGGTCACGTTGGTGCTCCTACGGGTTCATGAGGGTGAGGAGTCGGTCGTTCACGTCCTGGACCGAGGGCTCGTTGCGCCAGGGGCGTAGCTGTCTCGCGGCGGCGAAGGCGAGGTTGAGTCCGCCGCCGGCACGGGTTGTCTCGATGACGTCGATGGCCTGCTGCAGGTAGGACGTTGCGGCGTCCACGTCGCGTTGGAGGATGCTGGCGAGGGCGAGGTTGCCGAGGATGACGGCCGTGGATTTGCGGCGTGCGGCGATCAGTTGTCGGGCGTTCTCCAGCGCTGGCACTGCTTGGTCGGGCTTGTTGAGGGAGAGCCAGCAGGAGCCCGCGAGTCTCGTGTAGTGGCTGGGGCAGAAGATGTCGGTGGCTGGGTCTCGGGCGTCGACGGCGGTGAAGTGAGCTTCAGCGGCACCGAGAGCGTCGGAGCAATCCTCGGCCTGACCGAGCATCGCGTGTGCCTCAGCCCGGTGCAGTTGGGCGAGGCCGGCGATGACGTGACTGTCGTTGTGACTGACGGCGGCGGCGCGGATCGTTAGGACGAGACCGGTGTTGGGTTGCTTGGTGCCGTAGAGGGCGACGTAGCTCTTACGGAGCAACGCGTTGGCCTCGGTGACCGGGTCTCGCGTTTCCTGGGCCGCGCTGATCGCCCGGTCGAAGTAGGCGGCGCTGGCGACATGGTCGCGCCGCTGCGAGGCGTCCCAGACGAGTTGGCCCATCAGCGTCGCGGACTCGGCGACTGCTGCCGCCAACTCGCGCTGAACCGGCCCGTTGTTGGCGTGCTGGCGAAGGAAGATTGTCTGACCGTGTAGTTGGCCGGCCTCGGCGAGCAGGAGCGTCGAGGGTGTCTGGTCGTAGCGCTCGTCGAGGCGCCGCACGCGCTCCCTCAGGTGCGCCACAGCGATCAGGTCGACGCGGCCAGGGTTGCGCAGCACGTAGCCGAGACGCTCGGCGGGCGGTGCCGGTGTCTGGCCGACGTCGGCCAGGAGGTCGGCCAGCTCCTCGATCGACAGCGTGAGGGCCGCGGCGAGGCGCGGCCGGTGCCAGGGCTGCGGGTCAGTCTCCGCCCGTTCCCACCGCACGACTGTGGAGCGGTCGACGCCGAGGGCTTCGGCGAGGCGTTCCTGGCTCAGGCCGATCGTCTTGCGGCGCTGGGCCAGCCGGTGCCGACGCCTATCCGCCACGTGCCGCCTCCCTTCGCCGCCATTCGTCACGGTCCATTCACCCAGCTCACATCCTGTGACGCAATGGGGATGCGTCAGTTCTGCGTCGTTGCCGCGCTGGGCACCAGCGACCGTCGGGGCTTGTGTAGACGCATGGCCGAGACGGGTGAGAGCAGAAGCCGCTGTGCAAGGCGTGGCGACTACGTCAGCTCCCGCCCGTTCCGCAGCCATTCCAAGCCCGACCTACTGAGTGGGGAAAGACGTGAGCGCCCAGGAGCGAGACCGGCTCGATGCCACCGGACCGTCATCTGCCGCCCGGCCCCAGGAGGAGCCCACGCGCCTTACCCAAGCCCGACGCCTCGACTCCGAGCCCAGAGAGCACACTCCGCTGCGCCCGATCTGGCTCTGCCGTGCCTGCGGCCAACCCTGGCCCTGTGGCCGGGCAAAGCTCGCTCTCGTCACCGAGTACGACGGCAACCGGGTCAGCCTGTTCCTCTACCTGGCCCGTCTGCTCCATGACGCCATCGACGACCTGCACAAGCTCAACCCCACCACCACCGGGTGCGCCAGTGACATGTTCGACCGGTTCCTTGGCTGGCCCGCCCGACACACCCGCTCCGACCGGACGACTGCGATCGGCTCTCCACAGCCCGAGGAGCCGGAAGCATGAAGGGCTTCCCGCTCGCCGGGTCGGGGTACAACACCATACGTCCATCCGCTCATTAGCATGCACTGCTCTGCATGAACTTGCACTTGTGAGTCGTCCTTGTTAATCTTCGCTGCATAGTCATGCGGAGGTGAGTATGGGGATCCGAGTCGCGGTCGCCGGAGCGAGCGGCTACGCCGGAGGTGAGTTGCTGCGTCTGGTCGCCGGGCACCCGGAGTTCGATCTGGTCGCCGCCACGGCGCACCGCCAGGCCGGGCACCGCGTCGACGTGGTGCACCCGCAGCTCACCGGGCTCGACCTGGTGCTCGGCGAGACCGACCCGTCGACCCTGGCAGACGCCGACCTGGTCTTCCTGGCGCTGCCGCACGGCGAGTCGGCGGCCCTCGCGGCCCAACTGCCGCCCCAGGTGCGCATCGTCGACCTGGGCGCCGACCACAGGCTCGCCGACCCGTACGCGTGGGCGCAGTACTACGGCGGCACGCACGCCGGTCAGTGGACCTACGGGCTGCCCGAGCTGCCCGGCCAGCGGGAGCTGATCGCCGGCTCGACCCGGGTCGCCAACACCGGCTGTTACGCCGCCGCGATCACCCTGGCGCTGGCGCCGCTGATCGCCGACGGCGCGGCCAGCCCCGCCGACGTGGTGGTGGTCGCCGCCTCCGGCACGTCCGGCGCGGGCCGGGCGGCGAAGCCCCACCTGCTGGCCAGCGAGGTGCTGGGGGACCTGTCGCCGTACCGGGTCGGCACCCACCAGCACGTACCCGAGATCAAGCAGGCCACCGGCGCGACCGGCCTGTCGTTCACGCCGGTTTTGGCGCCGATGCCGCGCGGCATCCTGGCCACGGTCACGGCGGTGCCGGCGCGCGGCGTCGACCCGCAGGAGGTGCTGGCGCGGGCGTACGCGGACACGCCGTTCGTGCACGTGCTGCCCGAGGGTCGCTTTCCGCACACCGCCGCGACGCTGGGTTCCAACTCGTGCCACCTGCAGGCCACCGTCGACGTGGACTCCGGTCGGTTGATCGTGCTCAGCGCCCTGGACAACCTGGGCAAGGGTGCCGCCGGTCAGGCCGTGCAGAACGCCAACCTGATGCTCGGCCTGCCGGAGACGACGGGCCTGTCCGTCTGGGGAGTCACACCATGAGCGTCACCACCCCTCGGGGTTTCCGGGCGGCCGGCGTGGCCGCCGGTCTGAAGGCCAGCGGCGGCGCGGACGTCGCGCTTGTCGTCAACGACGGCCCGGACGCCGGTGTCGCCGGTGTCTTCACCACCAACCGGGTCAAGGCCGCGCCGGTGCGCTGGACCCAGCAGGTCGTGCAGGGCGGTGTGGTCCGTGCCGTGGTGCTCAACTCCGGTGGCGCGAACGCCTGCACCGGCCCGGCCGGCTTCCAGGACACGCACGCCACGGCCGAGCACACGGCAACCGCGCTGAGCGCGGTCAGTCCGCGGCTGCTCCTCGGCGCCGGGGACGTGGCGGTCTGCTCCACCGGCCTGATCGGTGAGCGGTTGCCGATGCCGAAGCTGCTGCCCGGGGTCCGTGCGGCGATCCGGGGTCTGTCGCGCGACGGCGGTCCGGCCGCCGCCGAGGCCATCATGACCACCGACACCCGGCCGAAGACGACTGTGGCCCGGGGCAGCGGATGGACGGTCGGTGGGATGGCCAAGGGCGCCGGCATGCTCGCGCCGGGCATGGCCACCATGCTCTGCGTGCTCACCACCGACGCGGTGGCCGGGCCGGCGGCGCTGGACGAGGCGCTGCGGGCGGCCACCCGGGTCACCTTCGACCGGGTCGACTCGGACGGCTGCATGTCCACGAACGACACGGTGCTGCTGCTGTCCAGCGGTGCGAGCGGGATCGAGCCGACCCCTGCCGAGTTGGCCGCGGCGGTGACCACTGCCTGCCACGACCTCGCCCAGCAGTTGGTGGCCGACGCCGAGGGCGCCACCAAGCAGGTCGCCATCGACGTGGTCGGTGCCGCCGACGAGGACGACGCGGTCGAGGTCGGCCGTTCGGTGGCCCGCAACAACCTGGTCAAGACCGCGTTGTTCGGCAACGATCCGAACTGGGGCCGGATCCTCGCCGCGGTCGGCACGACCACCGCCGCCTTCGACCCGGACGAGGTGGACGTGGCGGTCAACGGGGTGTGGGTGTGCCGGGGTGGCGCGGCCGCCGAGGACCGCTCGAAGGTCGACCTCACCGGCCGGGACGTGACGATCCGGATCGACCTGCACGTCGGCGACGCGGTGGCGACGATCTGGACCAACGACCTGTCCCACGCGTACGTGCACGAGAACTCGGCCTACTCGACATGAGTCTCAGTGGTGATCTCACGCGCGCCCAGATCAAGGCGGAGACGCTGATCGAGGCCCTGCCGTGGCTGGCGCGTTTCTCCGGCTCGACAGTGGTGGTCAAGTACGGCGGCAACGCGATGACCGAGCCGGCCCTGCAACGGGCGTTCGCGGCCGACATGGTGTTTCTGCGCTACGCCGGCCTGAAGCCTGTGGTGGTGCACGGCGGCGGTCCGCAGATCTCCGCCATGCTGGGCCGGCTCGGCATCGCCAGCGAGTTCCGGGGCGGCCTGCGGGTGACGACGGCCGAGGCGATGGACGTGGTCCGGATGGTGCTGGTCGGGCAGGTGGGGCGCGAGCTGGTCGGGCTGATCAACTCGCACGGCCCGTTCGCCGTCGGGCTCTCCGGCGAGGACGCCCGGCTGTTCACCGCGGTGCGCCGCCCCGCGTACGTGGACGGGTTGCCTGTCGATGTCGGTCAGGTCGGCGACGTCGAGTCGGTGGACGTGTCGGCGGTGACCGACCTCATCGACGCCGGTCGGATCCCGGTGATCTCGACTGTCGCGCCGGACGTCGACGGTGTGCTGCACAACCTCAACGCGGACACCGCCGCCGCCGCGCTCGCCGTCGCGTTGCGGGCCCGCAAGCTGGTCGTGCTCACCGACGTGGCCGGCCTGTACGCGGACTGGCCGGACACCACAAGCCTGGTCTCCGAGATCACCGCGGACGACCTGGCCAAGCTGCTGCCCAGCCTCGAGTCGGGGATGGTGCCCAAGATGGAGGCGTGCCTGCGCGCGGTGCGCGGGGGTGTGCCCGCCGCGCACGTCGTCGACGGTCGGGTGGCGCACTCGACGTTGCTGGAGGTCTTCACCTCGGAAGGGTTCGGAACGATGGTGGTGCTTCAGGACGGGATGGTCGGGGCATGAGCAGCCTGGTGCAGCGGTGGACGCAGTCCATGATGGACAACTACGGCACGCCGCCGCTGGCGCTGGTCTCCGGCGCGGGCGCGGTGGTGGTCGACGAGGCCGGCCGCGAATACCTCGACCTGGTCGGCGGGATCGCGGTGAACGCCCTCGGTCACGCTCACCCGGCGGTGGTGGCCGCGGTGTCCAAGCAGGTCGCGACGCTCGGGCACGTCTCCAACCTCTACGTCGCCGAGCCGCCTGTCGCCCTGGCGGAGCTGCTGCTGGCGCTCGCCGGCCGGCCCGGCCGGGTCTTCTTCGCCAACTCGGGTGCGGAGGCGAACGAGGCCGCGTTCAAGCTGTCCCGGCGCACCGGCCGCACGCACGTGGTCGCCACCAACGGCGCGTTCCACGGTCGCACCATGGGCGCCCTCGCCCTGACCGGGCAGCCCGCCAAGGCCGACCCGTTCCGGCCGCTGCCCGGCGAGGTGACCCACGTCGACTACGGCGACGTCGCCGCCCTCGAGGCGGCCGTCAGCGACGCCACGGCCATGGTGATCCTGGAGCCGATCCAGGGCGAGAACGGCGTCGTCGTCCCGCCGGCCGGTTACCTGGCGGCGGCGCGTCGGATCACCGCGCGGCACGGAGCGCTGCTGGTGCTCGACGAGGTGCAGACCGGCATCGGCCGTACCGGGCACTGGTTCGCCCACCAGGCCGAGGGCGTGGAGCCCGATGTGGTGACCCTGGCCAAGGGGCTGGGTGGCGGGCTGCCGCTCGGCGCGACGATGGCCTTCGGTCGGGCCGCCGACCTGCTCACCCCCGGCTCGCACGGCACCACGTTCGGAGGCAACCCGGTGAGCTGCGCCGCCGCGCTCGCCGTGGTGGCCACCATCGCCAACGAGGGGCTGCTCGACCACGTCAAGCGCGTCGGCGAACGGCTGCGCCGGGGCGTCGAGGCGCTGGGCCATCCGCTGATCGACGGCGTACGCGGTGCGGGGCTGCTGCTCGGCGTGACGCTCACCGCGCCGGTGGCGCCGGTGCTCGCCGAGGCGCTGCGAGACGCCGGCTTCCTGGTCAACGCGGTGCAGCCGGGTGTGGTCCGGCTCGTCCCGCCGCTGATCCTCACCGCCGCCCAGGTCGACGCCTTCCTCGCCGCGCTGCCCGCCGCCCTGGACGCGACCGCCCCGGCGACCGCCGACCGCACGCCGACCACCACCACGACGGGAACGACCGCATGATCCGGCACTTTCTGCGCGACGACGACCTCTCGCCCGCCGAGCAGTCAAGCGTCCTCGACCTGGCGGCGCGGATGAAGGCCGACCGCTTCGGTTACCAGCCGCTGGCCGGCCCCCGTTCGGTGGCGGTGCTCTTCGACAAGCAGAGCCTGCGCACCCGGATCTCGTTCGACGCCGGCATCGCCGAGCTGGGCGGGCACCCGCTGGTCGTGGACACGCAGGTCACCCACTTCGGTAGGGGCGAGACGCTCGCGGACGCCGGACGGGTGCTGTCCCGCTACGTCGCGGCAGTCGTCCTGCGTACCCACGGCGACGACCGGATCGCCGAGGTGGCGAGCGGCGCGAGCGTCCCGGTGATCAACGCGCTCACCGACGGGTTCCACCCCTGCCAGCTGCTGGCGGACCTGCTCACCATCCGGGAGCGCTGCGGTGGCACGGCCGGCCGCACCCTCACCTACGTGGGCGACGGCGCCAACAACATGGCGCAGTCGTACCTGCTGGCCGGGGCGACGGCCGGGATGCACGTTCGCATCGCCGGGCCGGACGGCTTCGCGCCGGACGCGGCGGTGGTGCGGCGGGCCGGCGAGATCGCCGCCGGCACGGGCGGGTCGGTACGGGTGCTGACCGACCCGGCTCAGGCGGCCCGCGACGCCGACGTGCTGGCCACCGACACGTGGACGTCGATGGGGCAGGAGGCCGACGGACTGGACCGGGTCACCCCGTTCCTGCCGTACCAGGTCAACAAGGAGCTGCTCGGCCACGCCGCGCCGGACGCGATCGTGCTGCACTGCCTGCCCGCCCACCGGGGTGAGGAGATCACCGACGAGGTGCTCGACGGCCCGCAGAGCGCGGTCTTCGACCAGGCGGAGAACCGGCTGCACGCCCAGAAGGCCCTGCTGACGTTCCTGCTGGGCGCCGCGACGGGAGGCGCCGCGACCGGCGACACCGCCACCGGGACGACGCGATGACCTCCCCGCTGACCCGCGCCGCCCGGCACGCCAGGATCGTGGAGCTGATCCGGGACCGGCCCGTACGGTCGCAGACCGAGCTGGCCGACCTGCTCGCCGCCGACGGCGTCGTCGTCACCCAGGCCACCCTCTCGCGGGATCTGGAGGAGCTGGGCGCGGTCAAGGTGCGCGGCGGCGACGGTCCGGCCGTCTACCTGATCCCGGAGGACGGCCAGCGACCGCTGCGCGACGCCGAGGCCGCGCCGGCCCGGCTGGTGCGGCTGCTGCGTGAACTGCTCAACGGGGTCGACTCCAGCGGCAACATCGCCGTGCTGCGTACCCCGCCGGGCGCAGCCCAGTACCTGGCCAGCGCGTTGGACCGGGCGGGCCTGCCCGAGATCGTCGGCACCATCGCCGGCGACGACACCATCCTCGTCGTGGCCCGTGAGGCCGTCGGCGGGGCCGCGCTCGGTGACAAGCTCGCCGGCTGGGCCCGCCGGGACGACACAGTCGAAGGGAACACCACGTCATGACCGAGCGGGTCGTCCTCGCGTACTCCGGGGGATTGGACACCTCCGTGGCGATTCCCTACCTGGCCGAGCAGACCGGCGCCGAGGTGATCGCGGTGGCGGTCGACGTCGGGCAGGGCGGGGAGGACCTCGACGCCATCCGGCAGCGCGCGCTGGACTGCGGCGCCGCCGAGTCCGAGGTCGTCGACGCGCGCGACGAGTTCGCCGCCGACTACTGCGTGCCGGCCATCCGGGCGAACGCCCTCTACATGGACCGCTACCCGCTGGTGTCCGCGCTGTCCCGGCCGCTGATCGTCACGCACCTGGTGGCGGCCGCGCGCAGGCACGGCGGGACGATCGTCTCGCACGGCTGCACCGGCAAGGGCAACGACCAGGTCCGGTTCGAGGTGGGCCTGAACGCCCTGGCCCCCGACCTGAAGATCATCGCCCCGGCCCGCGACTTCGCCTGGACCCGGGACAAGGCGATCGCGTTCGCCGAGGAGAAGGGGCTGCCGATCGACGTGTCGGCGAAGTCCCCGTACTCGATCGACCAGAACCTGTGGGGCCGCGCCGTCGAGACGGGCTTCCTGGAGGACATCTGGAACGCGCCGATCGAGGACCTCTACTCGTACACCGACGACCCGGCGGAGCCCCGCGACCCCGACGAGGTGGTGATCACCTTCGACGGCGGCGTACCGGTCGCCATCGACGGCGAGACCGTCACCCCGTACCAGGCGATCCTGGAGCTGAACCGGCGTGCCGGCGCGCAGGGCGTCGGCCGGCTCGACATGGTCGAGGACCGCCTGGTCGGAATCAAGAGCCGTGAGGTGTACGAGGCGCCCGGCGCGATCGCCCTGATCACCGCCCACCAGGAGTTGGAGGCGGTGACAGTCGAGCGGGACCTGGCCCGGTTCAAGAAGAGCGTCGACCAGCGCTGGGGCGAGCTGGTCTACGACGGCCTGTGGTTCTCGCCGCTGAAGGGCTCGCTGGACGCGTTCATCGACGACGCGCAGCGGCACGTGAGCGGCGAGGTGCGGTTGACCCTGCACGGCGGCCGGGTCACCGTCACCGGTCGGCGCTCCGAGGAGAGCCTGTACGACTTCGGGCTGGCCACCTACGACACCGGGGACACCTTCGACCAGTCCCTGGCGAAGGGTTTCGTGCGTCTGTGGGGTCTGCCGAGCGGAATGGCCGCGGCGCGCGACGCCCGGCTGGGCGGGTGACGACCATGGGGACCACAATGGGCGGGGTGGACGACAAGAGCCTCACCGAGAACAGCGCCGGCACCAACCGGACGAGCCTGTGGGGTGGCCGGTTCGCCGGCGGCCCCGCGGAGGCGCTCGCCCGACTGTCGGTGAGCGTGCAGTTCGACTGGCGCCTGGCCCCGTACGACATCGCTGGTTCCCGGGCGCACGCCCGGGTCCTCGCCGGCGCCGGCCTGCTCGACCCGGAGGAGCTGGGCCGGATCCTGGCCGCCCTGGACGACCTGGAGGCGGCCTGTGCCTCGGGGGCGTTCCGGCCCACGGTCGACGACGAGGACGTGCACACGGCGCTGGAGCGGGGTCTCCTGGAGCGCCTGGGCAGCCTCGGCGGCAAGCTGCGCGCCGGCCGGTCCCGCAACGACCAGGTCGCCACCGACCTGCGGCTCTACCTGCGTGACCACGCGCGGGGTGTGGCCAGCCGCCTCGTCGAGCTGGCCGAGGCGTTGGTCGAGCAGGCCGAGCGGCACGTCGACACCGCCGCGCCCGGCATGACCCACCTCCAGCACGCCCAGCCGGTCACCTTCGGGCACTGGCTGCTCGCCCACGTGCAGCCGCTGCTGCGCGACCTGGAGCGGCTGCGCGACTGGGACCACCGGGCGGCGGTCAGCCCGCTCGGCGCGGGCGCGCTCGCCGGTTCCGGGCTTCCGCTGGACCCGGTGGCCGTGGCCAAGGAGCTGGGCTTCCGGACGTCGTTCGCCAACTCGATGGACGCGGTCGCCGACCGGGACTTCGTCGCCGAGTTCCTCTTCACCACCGCGCTGATCGGGGTGCACCTGTCCCGCCTCGGCGAGGAGGTGGTGCTCTGGACCTCGCACGAGTTCGGCTGGGTCGAGCTGGACGACTCGTTCGCCACCGGCTCGTCGATCATGCCGCAGAAGAAGAACGCGGACATCGCGGAGCTGGCGCGGGGCAAGTCCGGCCGGCTGGTCGGCGGGCTGGTGACCGTGCTCACCATGCTCAAGGGCCTGCCGATGACCTACGACCGGGACATGCAGGAGGACAAGGAGCCGGCCTTCGACGCGGTCGACACCCTGGAGCTGCTGCTGCCGGCCCTGGCGGGGATGATCTCCACGATGACGGTCCGGGTGGACCGCCTCGTGGCCGCCGCCCCGGTCGGGTTCTCCCTGGCCACCGAGGTTGCCGACTGGCTGGTCCGGCGCAACGTGCCGTTCCGCGACGCGCACGAGATCACCGGCCGGCTGGTGGCGCTCTGCGCGGCCCGGGAGTGTGAGCTGGAGGACGTCTCCGACGCCGACCTTTCCGCGGTCAGCGAGCACCTCGACCCGTCGGTGCGCGACGTGCTCTCGGTGAAGTCGGCCCTCGCGGCCCGGACCACCCCCGGCTCGACAGGCCCCGGCCCGGTCGCCGACCAGCTCGCCGCCGCGGCGGACCGGCTGGCCGGCTGGCGGGACTGGGCCACCGAGCGGGTCGTACCCCGCTGAGGTCACCGTGGCGTCGGCGCGAGCCGCCGGCGCCACTGTCGGTTCAGGCCGCCGGGCGCTCCCGCTTGGGGAGCTTCGCCACGACCATGTCGTACGAGGCGTCGACAGCCTCGGTCAGCTCGTCGCCGTCGATGCCGCCGTCGAGTCGCAGCGTGTTCCAACCGGACCGACCGATGTAGGCCATCACCCGGGCGTCGTGGGGGTGGCGGTGCAGCCACTCGTCGGCGATCTCCCGGGTCTGGCCGCACTTGATGCCGACAGTGGGCTTTCCGTCGCCGTCGCCGAGGAACGCGAAGATCCGGCTGCCCACCTTCACCACCTCGTCGCCCTCCCACGGCCGGTCCAGCCAGGCTCCCGGCTTGGCCAGGCAGTACGCCAGCATCTCCGCGCGCTCCATGGGTGCCTCCTCGCGTTGCGCACAGTCTGCCCGTCCGGCGGCCGATCCGCCGGTCCCCGGCCGATCCGATCGCCGGGCTCGCCGCGGACCAGTGGGTCGCGTCGGTGCCGGGTGGATCAGGGGGTCTGCTCGGACGAGCGGGCCGCGACCCGCTCGTAGCGCTGCCGGGCGGCCTGCGCGCTGCCCAGCCCCAGCCCGTACGCGATGGACTGCCAGGTCAGCCCCCGGTCGCGGGCGAGCGTCAGCAGCCCCGCCTCCAGGGCGTCCAGCTCGGCGCGGACGTGCGGCAGCAGGGTCAGCGCGGCGGTGAGGTCGGCGGCGTCCACCGGCTCCTCGGTGGGCTCCCGCTCGGCGCCACCTGCGGCGAGGGCGGTGACCAGGGCCACCGCCTCCCACGGGTCCAGCACGTACGGGTGGGCCCAGCGTCCCCGCCGGGCGTCGGAGCCGGCGTGCCGCTCGCTGATCCGTTGCAGCGCCTCGTGGGTGCGGTGGGCGCGAGCGCGGGCCGGGTCGGGGGCGGTGAACAGCTCCTCGGTCGTCATGTCCCGAGCACACCCCATCAACGTCAAATTGTCAACAGATTGTTGAAGCGTGGCGGCACGGCCGTGCCGTGCCGCCACGCCACGGTTCAGAGCGCCAGGTCGAACCGGTGCTCGTCGGTGATCGAGTTGCACAGCGCGTCGCAGGAGTTCCCGGTCACCACGCCGAACGCCACACCCGGCGCGAAGGGACGCTCGGTGGCGGTCACCGCGATCCGCACCTTCTGGGTGGTGGCGTCGCAGGCCACCTTGCGGGTGGTCGTGCCGGTCCGCATCGTGTCCCCGATCGCCTGGGCGACCTTCACGGTCAGGTCCACCTGCGTCGGCTGCGAGCAGGTCAGGGTGACCGGGACGAAGACGGCCGCCCCACTGGCGTCGATCTTGCCGATGCCGCCCAGCACGACTGCGGTCAGCGGAGCGCCGTCGGTTGCGGCGCCCACCTGCGACGGGGCGCTGGCGCTTGCCGACGGAGCGAGGGCCAGCACGGCCCCGGCCGCGGCCAGGCCGATGGCGAGAAGGGGGCGGCGAATCGTGCGTACGGTCATGGTGGTTCCTCTCCCGATGTGCCGCCGCGCCCTGCGACGACACCCGATACACCCGCCGGCCGCCGGGCGGGTTTCGGCGGATCGGATGGCGAGAAGGTGAACCCTGGTGGGCCTCGCGGTGGCCGGCGGGATCGGTCGACAGGGTGCTCGGGGTGCGGTCTGGGTACCGTTCGGGTCATGGAACTCGCGCCGGACGACGGCAGCGCCGACGCCGACCGGGAGGCGCTGGCGAGCCTGCTCACCGGTCCACTGCTGCCAGCCGCGCGGGGCCTGCTGGGTTGTCGGCTGTCCGCCGGCGAGGTCACCGTCCGGATCACCGAGGTCGAGGCGTACGCCGGCACGGCCGGTGACCCGGCCTCGCACGCGCACCGCGGCCGCACCGCGCGCAACGCTGTGATGTTCGGCCCCGCCGGGCACGGCTACGTCTACTTCACCTACGGCATGCACTGGTGCATGAACGTGGTCACCGGCATCGAAGGGGAGGCCGCCGCCGTGCTGCTGCGCGCCGGTGCGGTGGTCGAGGGCCTGGACACCGCGCGGGCTCGCCGGCCGGCGGTGCGGCGGGACGTGGACCTGGCCCGGGGGCCGGCCCGGCTCTGCGCCACGCTCGGCATCGACCGCGCGGTGTACGGCGCGTACCTGCTCGGCGACGGCCCGGTCCGGTTGCGCCCGCCGGTGCGGCAGGTGCCGGACGAGACGGTGGTGGCGGGGCCCCGGGTCGGCGTGACCGGCGCGCACGATCTGCCGTGGCGGTTCTGGCTGGACGGCGATCCGACGGTCAGCGCGTACCGGCGGCACGTGCCCCGCGTCCGCCGCTGAGCGCGGCTCCCGGCGTGTGGCCGGCGGGCCTGTCGGGGGGTGTGGCCATAATCACCCCATCTGCCCACCGACGGTTCGGAGGACGTCCATGGCAACGCTGCTCGCGATCGGCACCGCGAAGGGGTTGTTCCTCGCCACCAGCGCCGACGACCGGCGCACCTGGGAGGTCAGCGGCCCGCACCACCCGCAGACGAGCGTCTACGCGGTCGCGCTCGACACCCGCCGCGCCACCCCGCGGCTGCTCGCCGGGGTGACCAGCTCACACTTCGGTCCCAGCGTCGCGACGAGCGACGACCTCGGCGCCTCCTGGGACGACCCGGACCACGCGCCTGTCGCGTTCCCGGCCGACACCGGTGCCAGCCTGGGGCGGGTCTGGCAACTCATGCCGGCCGGCGCCGACGAGCCGGACGTGGTCTGGGCCGGCACCGAGCCGTCGGCGCTGTTCCGCTCCACCGACGGCGGCCGCAGCTTCGAGCTGGTCCGCGCCCTCTGGGACCATCCCCACCGCCCGCACTGGCAGGCCGGGTTCGGCGGCCAGGCCGTGCACACCATGCTGCCCCACCCGCGCGACCCGGCCCGAGTGCTTGTCGCCATGTCCACCGGCGGGGTCTACCGCTCGCAGGACGCCGGCGCGAGCTGGGCCCCGGGCAACGTCGGCATCCGCGCCGCCGGCCTGGCCGACGAGTGGCCGGAGTTCGGCCAGTGCGTGCACAAGGTCGCACGGGACGCCGGCAACCCCGAGCGGCTGTACGCGCAGAACCACTTCGGCGTCTACCGCTCCGACGACGACGGCCGCACCTGGTCGTCGATCGCCGACGGGCTGCCCAGCGACTTCGGCTTCCCGATGGTGTCGCACCCCGCCCGACCCGGGATGGTGTGGACGTTCCCGCTGGTGGCCGACGTCGAGCGGTTCCCCACCGACCACCGTTGCCGGGTGTTCCGCTCCGCCGACGCCGGCGGCAAGTGGGAGCCGCTGTCGGTGGGCCTGCCCGAGGGCCCGTTCTATCCGGCGGTGCTGCGCGACGCGATGTGCGCCGACGACGCCACTCCGGGCGGCGTCTACTTCGGCACCCGCTCCGGCGAGGTCTACGCCAGCCGGGACGAGGGCGACTCCTGGTCGCAGGTGGCCGCACACCTGCCCGACGTGCTGTGCGTCCGGGCGGCGGTGGTCTGAGTGGTGACCGTGCTGCTGCCCGGCCCGCTGCGCGGCGAGGCCGGCGGGGCGAGCCGGCTCAGCGTCGACGCGGGCGGCACGCTGGGGGCCGTCCTCGACGAGCTGGCCGCCGACCATCCCCGGCTGGCTCGGCGGATCCGCGACGAGCGCGGCGAGCTGCGCCGCTACGTGAACGTCTACGTCGACGGGGAGGACTGCCGGCACTCCGGCGGGCTTGCCACGCCCGTCGGCGAGGGCGCCCAGGTGCAGGTGCTGCCCTCGGTCGCCGGCGGCTGATTCCCGGAGGTGACCGGCGCCACTGCGAGACGTGCCGCCGACGGAATAGTTGACTCGTCAAATAAGTTGTGGGCTGCGTCCGGGTACCACGACGGCACCCGGTTGACACGCGAGGAGCTGGTCATGCAGTTCGGAGTCTTCACCGTCGGTGACGTCACGGTCGATCCGACCACCGGTCGGGAGCCGACCGAGCATGAGCGGATCAAGGCGATGGTCGCCATCGCGCTCAAGGCCGAAGAGGTCGGGCTCGACGTCTTCGCCGCCGGCGAGCACCACAACCCGCCGTTCGTCCCGTCGTCCCCGACCACCATGCTCGGTCACATCGCTGCCCGCACCGAACGGCTGCTGCTGTCCACCGCGACCACGCTGATCACCACCAACGACCCGGTGAAGATCGCCGAGGACTACGCGATGCTCCAGCACCTGTCCGACGGCCGGGTGGACCTGATGATGGGCCGCGGCAACACCGGCCCGGTGTACCCGTGGTTCGGCAAGGACATCCGCGCCGGCATCCCCCTCGCGATCGAGAACTACGACCTGCTGCACCGGCTGTGGCGCGAGGACGTGGTCGACTGGAAGGGCAAGTACCGCACCCCGTTGCAGTCCTTCACCTCGACGCCGCGCCCGCTCGACGGTGTGCCGCCGTTCGTCTGGCACGGCTCGATCCGCAGCCCCGAGATCGCCGAGCAGGCCGCCTACTACGGCGACGGCTTCTTCGCCAACCACATCTTCTGGCCCAAGGAGCACACCCAGCGGATGGTCGGGCTCTACCGCCAGCGGTACGCGCACTACGGTCACGGCTCCGCCGACCAGGCAATCGTCGGCCTCGGCGGCCAGGTGTTCATGCGGCGCAACTCGCAGGACGCGGTCCGGGAGTTCCGGCCGTACTTCGACAACGCCCCGGTCTACGGGCACGGGCCGTCGCTTGAGGAGTTCACCCGGGAGACCCCGCTGACCGTGGGCAGCCCGCAGCAGGTCATCGACCGCACGCTCGGCTTCCGCGAGTACGTCGGCGACTACCAGCGGCAGTTGTTCCTGATGGACCACGCCGGGTTGCCGCTGAAGACGGTGCTGGAGCAGCTCGACCTGCTCGGCGAGGAGGTCGTGCCGGTGCTGCGCAAGGAGTTCGAGGCGCTGCGTCCCGCGCACGTGCCGGACGCGCCGACCCACGCCTCCCTGGTCGCCGCCGCGGGTGGCGGCAAGGACAGCACCGTGCACGCCGTCGACGACGTGACGGGCAAGGCGCCGGAGGGGGCGACCCGATGACCCGCCGCACGCTCGCCGTGGTCTCGGCGGGGCTGAGCCAGCCCTCGTCCACCCGGTTGCTCGCCGACCAGCTCGCCGGGGCGACCCGCGACGAGCTGGTCCGGCGCGGCGCCGAAGTGGAGCTGCGGGTCGTCGACCTGCGCGAGTACGCCCACGACGTGGTGAACAACATGCTCACCGGGTTCCCGCCGGCCGCGCTGCGCGAGGCCACCGACGCGGTGACCGGGGCGGACGGCATCATCGCCGTGACGCCGATCTTCAACGCGTCGTACAACGGGCTGTTCAAGTCCTTCTTCGACGTGCTGGAGGCCGAGTCGCTCGTCGACCGCCCGGTGCTCATCGGCGCCACCGGCGGCACCGCCCGGCACTCCCTCGCCCTGGAGCACGCCCTTCGCCCGATGTTCAGCTACCTGCGGGCGGTGGTGGTCCCCACCTCGGTCTTCGCCGCCCCGGAGGACTGGTCCGGTGGCACCGCCGACGGCGCACTGCGCGGCCGCATCCGACGCGCCGCCGGCGAGTTGGCCGACCAGGTCGAGCACCGGCTGCCCGCAAGCGGCCCCGCCGACCCGTTCGCCCTCACCACCGACTTCCTGCAGATGCTCGGCGGTGGCGACGACGCTCCGGTCACCTCGGCGGGTCGTACGGGTGCGCGACAAGCACCGGGCAGTGCGCGTGCTGAATCGCAGCCTGGCTGACCGAGCCGAGCAGCAGACCGGTGAACCCGTGCCGGCCCCGGGTGCCCACGACAAGCAGCGACGCCGTGCCGCTCGCCTCGATGAGCCCCCGGGCCGCGCCAGTCGCCCGGATCGGGTGCTCCCGCACCACCAGCTCGGGATGCTCGGCCCGGACGACAGCGGACGCCTCGGCCAACAGCCGCACCGACTCGGCCTGGTACGCGGCCTGCGCCTCCTCGATCTCGTCCGGCAGCGGCCGGTCCCCGTCCAGCGGGCCGACGTGCACGAGCACCAGCGGCACGTCCCGTAACGCCGCCTCGGCGGCGCCGTAGCGCACGGCCACCCGCGACGATGCGGACCCGTCCACGCCGACGAGCACCGGCGCGTCCGTGTCGATCGGCTGCTCGTCCGGGCGGACCACAAGCACCGGGCAGTGCGCGTGCGCGGCCACCTGCGCGCCTACCGAACCGAGCAGCAGCCCGGCGAAGCCGCCCAACCCGCGGCTGCCCACCACGACGAGATCAGCCCGTCGGGACTCCTCGACAATCGTCGCGCCGGGCCCGCCGGCGACCTGACGGGCCTCGACGGCGAGGCCGGGCCACCTGTCGGCCAGGTCGGCCGCCGTCCGTTCCACAATCGTCCGCGACTCCTCCGAGGGCGCCGGCACCCCGAGGTCGTACGGGTTGAGGGGCACGCCGTAACCGAGCGGGTGCAGGTAACCGTGCACCAGGTGCAGCGGCCGGGACCGGAGCAGGGCGGCACGGGCCGCGTGCTCCGCGGCGACGAGGCTGGACGGCGATCCGTCCACACCCACCACGACAGGTCTGACCATCGGCACTCCCTGGGTCGGTCGACTCATTGTCGGCGGCGAGAGGCCGCGGTGGCGCCGAACGGGCCGGGCCGGTGCGCCCCAGACTGTCACCGGCGCTGCGTACCCTCGCCGGATGACCTCCGATGTGCGGCTGCGCCCGGTCCACGAGGACGACCTCGTGGAGTTCTTCCTGCACCAGCAGGACCCCGAAGCCAACCGGATGGCCGCGTTCGGCCCCGAGGACCCGTCCGACCACCGCGAGTTCGCCAGGCACTGGGCGCGGGTGCTCACCAACCCGGCGAACCGGGTCCGCACCGTCGAGGCAGACGGCGAGGTGGTCGGCTACGTCAGCGCCTTCCCGGTCGACGACCAGACCGAGGTCAGCTACTGGATCGACCCGGCCCGCTGGGGCCGGGGCCACGCCACCGCGGCCCTGGCCGCCCTCCTGCGCGAGCTTCCCCGGCCGGTGCACGCCCGCGCCGCCAAGGACAACGCCGCCTCGCTCGCGGTGCTGCGCAAGTGCGGGTTCGTCGTGGTCGGTGAGGACTCGGGGTACGCCAACGGGCGCGGCGCCGAGGTCGAGGAGTGGCTGTTGGAGCTGCCCGCCGACGCCCCTGACCTGGGCGGGCACTAGTCTCGCCTGGTGAACTGGTGGGATCTGGTCGGCTGGGCCGGCTCCGCGGTGCTGGTCTGGTCGTTGTTGCAGTCGCGCATCCTGCGGCTGCGCGCGCTCAACCTCGTCGGCTGCGTCGTGCTGATCGGCTACAACGCCGCCATCGAGGTCTGGCCCATGGTCGGGCTCAACATCGTCCTCGCGGTGATCAACATCTGGTACCTGCGGGGGATGCTCGCCACCCGCCACGACGAGCAGACCTACCAGGTGGTGGAGGTCGGCGTCGGTGACCAGTTCCTGGCGCACACGTTGCGGATCCACGCGCCTGACATCGCCCGGTTCAACCCCGACTTCCACTGGGATCCGACCGCCAGCGACCGGTCGGCCTTCCTCGTCGTCACCGCGGACGAGGTGGTCGGGGTGGTGCTGTCGCACGCCGAGGCGCGCGGGGTCGCCCAGATCGACCTGGACTACGTGACCCCGAAGTTCCGCGACTTCACCCCCGGCGAGTTCGTCTACCGTCGCAGCCGCCTCTTCACCGAGCGCGGCTTCCACCGGGTCGTCAGCCCGCCGGGCATGGTGGCCCCCTACTACCATCGGCTCGGCTTCCGCCCCCAGGGCGACTCGTACGTCCTCGACCTGCCCGCGTCACCGGCCACCGATTCGGCGTAGCGTCGCCCGAGCAGGATTCGGCCGAGGCCGCACGGGGCACAGAAGCGCGTACGCCGGGCGGGCTCGCCGACCGGCGGGCGCCGTGCGTACGGGCCGGCGCCACCACCGTGAGGGAGCGAACCGGGCGTGCAGAGCTACGGGAGCCAACTGGCCCTGGTCGGGATCCTGGTCGTCATCAACGCGCTCTTCGCCGGCAGTGAGATGGCGTTGGTGTCGCTGCGGGACAGCCAGATCCAGCGGTTGGAGCGCACCAGCCGGGCCGGACGGGTGCTGGCCCGGCTCGCCAAGGACCCGAACCGCTTCCTCGCCACCATCCAGATCGGCATCACCCTCGCCGGCTTCCTGGCCTCCGCCGCCGCGGCGGTCTCCCTGGCCAAGCCCCTCGTTCCGCTGCTCGGGATGTTCGGGAACGCCGCCGGGACGGTGGCCATCGTGGTGGTCACCCTCGCGCTGACCTTCGTCACCCTGGTCTTCGGCGAGCTGGCCCCCAAGCGGATCGCCATGCAGTCCGCCGAGCGGTGGGCGCTGCTTGTGGCCCGCCCGCTCGACCTGCTCGCCAGTCTCACCCGCCCGGCCGTCTGGGCCCTCGGCGCCACAAGCGACCTGGTCGTACGCCTGGTCGGGCTCAACCCGAAGCACCAGCCGGAGGAGATCGGCCCGGACGAGCTGCGTGACATCGTCGCGGGCAACCACGGGTTCACCAAGGAGCAGCGCACCATCATCGCGGGCGCCGTGGAGATCGCCGACAGGCGGTTGCGGGCTGTGCTCGTACCCCGATTGCAGGTTTTCACGCTCGACAGCGGGACCACCGCGGAGGCCGCGCGGCTCGTGCTGGCCGCCACCGGGCACTCCCGGGCGCCGGTGGTGCGTCACGGCGGCCTGGACGACACCGCCGGTGTGATCCACCTGCGGGACCTGGTCGGCGTGCCCGACGACCGGCCGGTCGACGAGATCGCCCGGCCGCCGATGCTGCTGCCCGACTCGCTGCCGGTGGTGGACGCGCTGCGTCAGTTCAAGGCCGAGCGTCAGCACATCGCGCTCGTCGTGGACGAGCGCGGCGCGGTCGACGGCATCGTGACGCTTGAGGACATCCTGGAGGAGATCGTCGGGGAGATCTACGACGAGACCGACCGGGACGGTTACTCGGTGCGCCGCGAGCCGGACGGCACCGTGGTGCTGCCCGGCACCTTCCCGGTGCACGACCTTCCGGACATCGGCGTCGAGCTGCCCTCGCGGCCGGCCGGTGACTACACCACTGTCGCCGGGCTGGTCCTGGCCCGCCTCGGGCACATCCCCACCGTCGCCGGTGAGGACGTCACCCTGGACGGCTGGGTGCTGACGGTGGCCGACATCGACCACCGGGCCATCACCGAGGTACGCCTGAGCCAGCTCTCCACCGACGACGCCGACGACAACGGTGACGACGCCGACCAGGCCGTCCAGCCGGTGCTGGACGAGGCTCGCAGCTGACCGCCTGCGGCTGACCGGCTCAGTCCCGGGACAGGTTCTGCAGCCGGACCTGACCACGGGCGACCAGCCGCCCGTCGGCGTCGGTGATCTCCACCTGCCAGAGCTGCTGGCTGCGACCCCTGTGCACGGGCGTGCCGACCGCCCGCAGTTCACCGTCGCGGACGGCGCGCAGGAAGTCGGTCTGGTTCGACACCCCGACGACAGTGCCGCGGTCGGCCAGCCAGAGCGACCCCCCGACGCTGGCAGCGGTCTCCACCACGGAGCAGTACACGCCGCCGTGCTGGATGCCGAACGGCTGGTGCAGCTCCGGGCGGACCTGCCAGCTGATGACCACCTGGTCGGCTGTCGCCTCCTCGAACTTCAGGCCGAGCAGGGCGACGAAACCACCCGTCAGATCCGGCATCTCCACGGCGAAACCCTCCTCGATCAACGGGCCGCCAGCCTAACCGGGGCGGGTTGCGCCAAACCCGGTACGGGTCGGTGCCGGCGATGGGGGAGAATCGGTGACCGTGACCGACAGCAGCCGCCCGCCGTCCGGGCGGGACTCCCTGACCGACGACCTGCTCTGGCGTGGCCTCATCCAGGACTCGACAGGCCTCGACGAGCTGCGTGAGCTGCTCGACGGCGGGGGCGCCGCGACCTACTACGTGGGGTTCGACCCCACCGCGCCGAGCCTGCACGTCGGCTCGCTCATGCAGGTCACCACGGCCCGCCGTCTGCAACTCGCGGGTCACCGCCCGTTGCTGCTGGTGGGCGGGGCGACCGGGCAGATCGGCGACCCGAAGGAGAGCGCCGAGCGGACGCTCAACCCGCCCGAGGTGATCGCCGGCTGGGTCGAGCGGATTCGCGACCAGCTCGCGCCCTTCGTGTCGTACACGGGTGAGAACGCGGCGCAGCTGGTCAACAACCTCGACTGGACCGGCGAGATGTCGGTCGTCGAGTTCCTCCGCGATGTGGGCAAGCACTTCCCGGTGAACAAGATGCTCGCCCGGGAGGTGGTGCGCGCCCGGCTGGAGACGGGCATCAGCTTCACCGAGTTCAGCTACCAGCTGTTGCAGGCCAACGACTTCTTCGAGCTGCACCGCCGCCACGGCTGCCAACTTCAGTTCGGTGGGTCCGACCAGTGGGGCAACATCACCGCCGGCGTGGACTACGTCCGGCGGCGCGGTGCGGGGCCGGTCCAGGCGTTCACCACGCCGCTTGTCACCAAGGCCGACGGCACGAAGTTCGGCAAGACCGAGGGCGGCGCCGTCTGGCTCGACCCCACCCTGACCAGCCCGTACGCCTTCTACCAGTTCTGGCTCAACGTCGACGACCGGGAGGTCGACCGCTACCTGCGGTACTTCAGCTTCCGCTCCCGAGACGAGCTGGAGGAGCTGGCGAAGGCGACGGCCGAGCGGCCGGCGGCCCGGCTGGCCCAGCGGGCGCTGGCCGAGGAGCTGACCACGCTTGTGCACGGCGCCGAGGAGGCCCGGCAGGCGGTCGCCGCCAGCCAGGCGCTGTTCGGGCGCGGTTCGCTTGACGAGCTGGCACCGGAGACACTGCGCGCGGCGTTGGCCGAGGCCGGTCTGGTGCGCATCCCTGGGGAGCTGCCGGACGTGGCGGGCCTGCTGCGGGACTCCGGGCTGGTGACGGGTCTCAAGGAGGCGCGGCGCGTGATCGCCGAGGGTGGCGCCTACGTGAACAACAACCGGGTGACCGAGGTGGACGCCACCGTGTCGGTGGACGACCTGTTGCACGGTCGGTACCTGGTGCTGCGCCGGGGCAAGCGGTCATTCGCAGGCGTTGAGCTGGGCGAATAGTCGGTTGTCGACGATGTGACGGGGGACGCGTCCGGCGAATTTGACGATCATCGGGCCGGACGCGTAACTTTCTCTCTGCCAGCGCGGAACGGACGAAACAGGCGAAAGCCTGAAGCGGCCGGAGCGCGGCGACGACCTCGGGGTCGGGCGGGTTCGCCGGCCGGATCCCGATCGGGTGGTGCCCATGGAAACGCCGCGAGGCGGATTTGGTGCGGCGGAACCGACCGGGTAAGGTTGTCAGCCGGCAGGGAAACGGGCGAGCAAGCGGGAAACCGCTGCGGCCGGCCTGCCACCACCGTGACGAGAGCGGCGCAAGCCGATCGAGACATGGTGCCCGCAACACGGAAGAAAGCACGACGAACCGCGAAACACCGGTTTGACACGGCAGAAACCAGCGGGTAACGTAGTAAAAGTGCCTGGCGCTGGAAAGCGCCGAGCACGTGAACGAAAAGCCCCGGGATGGTGGCCCACTGGTTGGGTTGTTTGATCGGTGTGTGGTTGTTCTTTGAGAACTCAACAGGGTGCTTGTAAAGCCAGTGCCAATTATGATTTATACCCCGGACTGGTCAGTTTTTCTGGCTGGTTGGGATTCCTTTGGCAACATTTGTTTGTTGTCAGGATGCTGTTCAACTAATTTTTTGTTGGAGAGTTTGATCCTGGCTCAGGACGAACGCTGGCGGCGTGCTTAACACATGCAAGTCGAGCGGAAAGGCCCTTCGGGGTACTCGAGCGGCGAACGGGTGAGTAACACGTGAGCAACCTGCCCCAAGCTTTGGGATAACCCCGGGAAACCGGGGCTAATACCGAATATTACTTCTGGCCGCATGGCTGGTGGTGGAAAGTTTTTCGGCTTGGGATGGGCTCGCGGCCTATCAGCTTGTTGGTGGGGTGATGGCCTACCAAGGCGACGACGGGTAGCCGGCCTGAGAGGGCGACCGGCCACACTGGGACTGAGACACGGCCCAGACTCCTACGGGAGGCAGCAGTGGGGAATATTGCACAATGGGCGGAAGCCTGATGCAGCGACGCCGCGTGAGGGATGACGGCCTTCGGGTTGTAAACCTCTTTCAGCAGGGACGAAGCGAGAGTGACGGTACCTGCAGAAGAAGCGCCGGCCAACTACGTGCCAGCAGCCGCGGTAAGACGTAGGGCGCGAGCGTTGTCCGGATTTATTGGGCGTAAAGAGCTCGTAGGCGGCTTGTCGCGTCGACCGTGAAAACTTGGGGCTCAACCCCAAGCCTGCGGTCGATACGGGCAGGCTAGAGTTCGGTAGGGGAGACTGGAATTCCTGGTGTAGCGGTGAAATGCGCAGATATCAGGAGGAACACCGGTGGCGAAGGCGGGTCTCTGGGCCGATACTGACGCTGAGGAGCGAAAGCGTGGGGAGCGAACAGGATTAGATACCCTGGTAGTCCACGCTGTAAACGTTGGGCGCTAGGTGTGGGGGGCCTCTCCGGTTCCCTGTGCCGCAGCTAACGCATTAAGCGCCCCGCCTGGGGAGTACGGCCGCAAGGCTAAAACTCAAAGGAATTGACGGGGGCCCGCACAAGCGGCGGAGCATGCGGATTAATTCGATGCAACGCGAAGAACCTTACCTGGGTTTGACATGGCCGCAAAACCTCCAGAGATGGGGGGTCCTTCGGGGGCGGTCACAGGTGGTGCATGGCTGTCGTCAGCTCGTGTCGTGAGATGTTGGGTTAAGTCCCGCAACGAGCGCAACCCTCGTTCGATGTTGCCAGCGCGTTATGGCGGGGACTCATCGAAGACTGCCGGGGTCAACTCGGAGGAAGGTGGGGATGACGTCAAGTCATCATGCCCCTTATGTCCAGGGCTTCACGCATGCTACAATGGCCGGTACAATGGGCTGCGATACCGTGAGGTGGAGCGAATCCCAAAAAGCCGGTCTCAGTTCGGATCGGGGTCTGCAACTCGACCCCGTGAAGTCGGAGTCGCTAGTAATCGCAGATCAGCAACGCTGCGGTGAATACGTTCCCGGGCCTTGTACACACCGCCCGTCACGTCACGAAAGTCGGCAACACCCGAAGCCGGTGGCCCAACCCTTGTGGAGGGAG